>DATAEE010000106.1:0-152240 GCA_036258175.1 Vicinamibacterales bacterium | reverse complement strand
CGTCGCAACGCTCGACGAGGCGATCGCGCTCGCGAACAACACCGAGTACGGCCTGACGGCCGGCATTTTCTCGGAGGACGATCGCGAGATCGAACAGTTCTTCAATCGCGTGCATGCGGGCGTGCTCTACGCCAACCGACGGGCCGGCGCGACGACGGGCGCGTGGCCGGGTATCAACCCGTTTGGCGGGTGGAAAGCGAGCGGCTCGACAGGACGCGGCACGGGCGGGCCATGGTACGTGCAGCAATTCATGCGCGAACAGAGCCGCGTCCGCATCAGGTGAGCGCCGCCGTCTGCGGCGTGCTGCTGGCGCTCGTCGCCGCGCCGGCAGGCGCCGAGGTGCGATCGACGGTGCCGCTGGCGGGCGGCGCCGCTGCGCTCGCGGAGGCCTCCGGACTCCACCGATCGCCGGGACCGGCGCGCGTGCTGCTCGAAGTCACGCGCGCCATCTACGATGCGCCGCTCGGGGACGCGCCAGGCGTCGACGCGCGGCGCGCGAGGGTCCTCCTATACCTCGGCACGCCAGCAGCCGGACAAGTCGACGAGGTTCCACTCCCGCTAACCCCGGCGATCTGGCGCAATATTCTCGGCCGTCCGGTCCCTGAAACGCGCCTCGCGCTCGACATCCTCGCCGATCGATCGAGTGCTCTGCTTTATACCGGCCTCTATTCCCTGGACGACGAAACGCTTGCATGGTTCGCGGCGAACCCGCAGACGCTGGCGTCGATCCAGCACGACCACGCGGCCATCTTCGCGGCGTTCGGCCGCTCGATCCGGATCCGCAACGGGAAGGTGCAGGCGCCTGGCGGCGGCGCGTACGACGCGGTCTGGGAGCGCCTGGTCGGCGGGCCGCTCGCCCGGCCGGCCGAGTTCGTACCGCGGCTCCTGTCGCGTGGGCGCGGCCGCATGGCTTTCTTCTACGACGCGATGGCGCACGTCGACGGGCCGCGACTGAAGTTCGCTCTCGCCGGGAATCCCGAGAACCTGTACGAAAATTTCGCGCGGCCGGAAGAGGAGTGGCGGCCCAGCCGAAGACCCTACAACCGGACGGCGGTCGATGGCGCGCTGCTCTTCTCCGCGCTCCACGTGGACGACGCCGGCCGCCTGATCGGCCCGCTGTGGTCGGAGCTTTGGGAAGACGTGCTCTCGCGCGGCTGCGCGGCGCGCGGACGAGGGACCGATGGAAACCGCGACGGCGAGATCGCGCGGTCCGCGCCGATCGACGCGGCGTGGCTCGCGTCGCGCGTCGTCGCGCCCGGCGTCGGGCGGGCGCGCGAACGGCTACGGCTCGTCCTGTTTGCGCAGCGCGTATTCCCTGCACCGCCTGCCTCGTCCGCGAGCCAGATCCGGGATGCGTTGTGTGGCGTCGCCCGCGCGCCGGCGCTGATGCTGTCGCTCGAGCGTATGGGCGCGCGCGACCCGGCACTGTACGCGCGTGCGGCCACGCTCGCCGAACGATTCCCCGGGCAGGCGCATGGCAGCGAACACCGGCCGAGACTTGTGGCGTTCCAGGCGGCAATCGCCCTGCTGGCTTACGCGCGCCAGAACCGCACGATCAGCGCCGAGGCGGCCGCAGCGCTCGTGAACGACGCCTTCAGCGCCGCGGAAGCATCGCTCAAGTCGGACGCCGGACCGATGCTCGACTGGATCGATCGGTCGCTCATCCCGGCCTTCGCCAAGGCGACGGGCATGACGCTGGGAAGCGAGCCGGTCGAACGGATCGTCCTCGCTGCGGCGTCGGGCGTTCGCCGCGATGCGGCCGGACCGCCGGTCGACTGGGAAGGCATGGCATACCGTGTCGATCCCGCGTCGGCGCGTCTTGGCGATGCCGAGCGCGTACGAGACCGTCAGGGCTCCGCGAGCTTCGACGTCGCCCTCGCGGCGCATCGGCTGACGAGCGGCCGCGGGGTCGACGGCGACAAAGCGACGCTCGCAGCGCTGAAGGACGCCGCATCGAACGGTCCCGATCGGGACGGGGACACCGACGGCGTTCCGCTCAACACGCTTGCAACCAGTCCAACACGAGCCGGCAGTCAGCTCATCGCAGCTGACACGCTTGCGTCCCTCCTGTATGCGCTGAGCGTCGGGCCGTCGACGAGCGCGGCAGCACGCGCCGCCAACGTCGCGCGCCGGCACGCGCTGCGCTCCGCGGCCGCGGGCGTCGGTCCCACGGCGGCGGACACTGCCTGGGACCTTCCCTCCGAGGAGTTCGGACCCGGCGGATGGATGGTCCGCGGATCGCTCATCGCGCTCGATATCGGGCTCGCGCGCCTCGCGCTGCGGCGGCAGCTCGATACCGGATTGCCGCCTCCGCCCGAAGTCAGCGACAACGATCGCCGCACGCTCGCGGAAACCGTGCGGCTCATGAGCT
Organism: Vicinamibacterales bacterium; assembly: GCA_036258175.1. Lineage (GTDB taxonomy): Bacteria > Acidobacteriota > Vicinamibacteria > Vicinamibacterales > 2-12-FULL-66-21 > DATAEE01. The sequence continues at coordinate 149,869 of DATAEE010000106.1, read as the reverse complement.
CGTCCGATCTGACGGACGCCGATCGCGATGCGCTCGCGGCGGCTCTCGTCCGCGGCCGCGCGCGGGCGCGGACGCTCCTCTCCGAGCCGGGCGGCATGATCACGCTGGCGGCTGAGGCGCACATGGGCGAGTTCCGGGCGCAGGCGATCGCCTGGATCGCGACGCGCGATCCCGCGGCGGCCTTCGAAGAATTGTGGCTGTCCGACTTCGTGACCCTCGGAAAGCCCGGAATTCCGGCGGATCGGCTCGACGGCTGGGGGACCGCGGCCCTCCCCCTCGAAGGGGGGCTCGCTGTACGCTATCCGGCGGGCGGGGACGCCTGCCTGCTCGCCGGCCGTCCCGCCATCGGCATGACGGCGATGACGGTGCCGGACGTCGCGCTCCGCGTGGTGGAGGTGCTCACCGAGCTAAAGCTGCCGGCGGCGCTCGCACCCGACATGATGGCGTACGCGACGCAGCAGATGATCGACAACGCGACGACGATCCATGCGGACGATCGCGACGCGCTCGCCAGCGCGGCGCGCCGGCTCTCGGCCGACGAGATGGTCGACGTCGTCGCCGCGCTGACGGCCAGCGGTCCGCTCGTGCCCCGGAGGACACCATGAAGTCCGCTCTTGCCGCGCTCGCGGTGGCGATCGCGACCGCCACCGCGTTTGGCCTCGCGCAGGCACCCGCGCCAACGCTCCGAGTGCTTTCACCCGAGAACGACACGTTCGTCGGCGGGCCCGTCCTTCTGCGCGCGGTCGTCGAGCCGGCCTCGGCGCTCACGCGCGTGATGCGGGTCAAGTTCTTTGCCGACACGAAGCTGGTCTGCGAGCTGCAGCGGCCGCCGTTCGAATGCGAGTGGGATGCCGGGCCCGGGATCTTCGAGCACACCTTCCGCGTCACGGCAACGCTCGACGACGGACAGCAGCTGGCGCAGACGGTGCGGACGCGGAAGCTCGACGTCTCGGAGCGCGTGGACGTCGACGTCGTTCAGGTGCCGGTCGTCGTCACCGACGGCGGGCGGTTCGTGCAGGGGCTGACGGTCAACGACTTCAAGGTCACCGAGGACAACGTCCACCAGCGGATCACGCATTTCGCCTCGGAAAACATCCCGCTCGAGCTGGTGATGACGCTCGACGTCAGCGGGAGCATGGAGAACTTCATCCCGTCCATGAAGGCGGCGGCGAAGCGGTTCCAGGGCACGGTCCCACCCAAGACGCCGTTGACGATCTTTGCGTTCAACGAGACGGTCTTCACGATCGTGCGGCGCTCGACCGATCCCGAGGAGCGCTCGCGTCGCATCGACCGGCTGAAGTCATGGGGCGGCACCGCGCTGTACGACGCCATCATCGAAGCGATCGACTCGGTCGGCCGGCAGCCTGGCCGGCGCGCCGTCATCGTCTTCAGCGACGGTGAAGATCAGTCGAGCCATGCGACGCGTGAGGCGGCCAACCGGCGCGTCGAAGGCAGCGACGCGACCGTCTACACCATCGGTCAAGGGCGCGCCGCCGACCACGCACCGCTGCAGAAAATCATGGAGAGCATCGCCGCCGTCAGCGGTGGCCGCGCGTTCTTCACGCAGGATCTCGAGAAGCTCGAAGCGGCGTTCAAGGAGATCATCGACGATCTCTCACACCAGTACTTGATCAGCTATGCGCCGCCGGACGCGCCGGCGGGCGCGTGGCGGCGGATCAAGGTCGACGTGGCGGGCGGTTATCGCGTGCGCGCCCGCCAGGGCTATCGTCTGACGAAACACAACTGAGGGGTGGTCCCCATGCATGCCTTGAACTCTCGCGCCGGATGGCTTGGTGTCGCGGCGCTTCTCGGCGTCGTCTCCGCGTCGGTCGCCGGACAGCAGCCGCCCGCCCATACCGGGCTGCCACCCGCCGCGCAGCAGCCGCCGCCCGATCCGCAGCAGACGCCTCCGCCCGCGCCGGATCAGCCGGCGGTGACGTTCCGGACGACGGTCGACCGCGTCATCGTCGATGTGATCGTGATCGACAAGCGCGGACGGCCGGTCGCCGACATGACGGCCGACGATTTCAACATTCAGGTCGACGGCAAGCCGCGCCGCGTCGCGTCGGCGAGCTTCATCTCGTCATCGCGCCGGAGCGCGCCCGTGTCGTCGGCTCGTCCGCCGTACAGCAGCAACGAAGGAGAAGGCGGCGGCCGGCAGATCATGATCGTCGTCGATCAGGGGAACATCTCGAAGCTGGGCGCCCGCCGGCCGCTCGAGGCGGCCGCGAGCTTCATCGACGGGCTGTCGCCCGCGGACCGTGTGGGCCTGCACGTTTTGCCAGGTGCCGGGCCGCACATCGATTTCACCGCGAACCACGCGCTCGTGAAGCAGTCGCTGCCCCAGGTTGTTGGCGAATCGGATCCGATCAGCGGCTTCCATCACATCGGCGTCGGCGAGGCCTACGCGATCGACCGGGGTGACCAACTGGTCCAGCAGGAAGTGGCGGCGCGCGAGTGCGCCGGGATGAGCGGCCTGGCGCTGTCCGAGTGCGAGGACGGGCTTCCGGCCGAGGCGCGCATGGTCGTCGCGCAGATCCGCGAGCGGACGCAGTCGTCACTCTTCGCGTTCCGCGCGCTGCTCGATCGCATAGCGGTGTCGCCGGGGCCGAAAACGCTGCTGTTCGTGTCGGAAGGGCTCGTCGTCGATCGCGAGATCAGCGATCTCGAGTGGGTCGCGGAACACGCCGCGAAGGCGCAGGTGAGCCTCTACGTCCTGAAACTGGATCGGAACGAGTTCGACGCATCAGTAGCGCGTATCTCGCCGACTTGGGTCGAGGATCGCGAGCTGCGCGTCCGCGGCCTGGAGACGCTCGCCGGCTACGCGCGCGGGGCGGTCTTCCCGGCCGCTGCCGATCCGGCGTCCGCATTCCAGCGGCTGTCGCTCGAGCTCTCGGGCTATTACCTCCTCAGCTTCGAGCCGGAAGAGACGGACCGCGACGGCAAGCGGCACCGGATCAAGGTCGAGACGACGCGGCGCGACATTACGATTCGCGCGCGCCAGCAGTTCACAGTGGATCCGGCACGGTCGTCGATGACGGAGGAGCAGCAACTCGCCGAGGCGCTGCGCTCGCCGCTCGTGTCGCCAGACGTACCGCTGCGCGCCACGACCTACGTCTTTCAGGAGCCGGGTACTCCGAAACTGAAAGTCATCGTCGCGGCCGCGATCAATGCCGGCCGGCATCTGTCGGAAGGCGATCTCGCACTCGCGTACATGCTCGTCGACACGCGCGGCCGGCTGGCCGCGAGCCGCTTGGAGAAGCCGCTACGAAAATCGACGCTTACGCCGCTGGGGGACGGCTGGCAATCCTACACGGCCGCGACGCTCGTCGATCCCGGCTCATACACGCTCAAGCTGGCGGTGCTCACGCCGGACGGCACGAGCGGGAGCCTCGAGCACACGTTCCGCGCGATCCTCGGCAGCGCCGGCCAGGTAAAGTACGGAGACCTGATGATCGCCGAGCCGCGGCGATCGAAAGAAGCGAGTTCACGGCCAGCGGCCACGCCCGGCCTGGCGAGCGACAGCATCGTCGGCTACGTCGAGCTGTACTCGGAAGCGCCGGACCAGCTCGCGAAGACCAAGGTCCGGCTCGAAGTCGCATCGGACGAAAACGGCAGGGCGCTCGAATCGAGCGATACACGCATCGAGGATGACCCGAAGGGCACACGCCGCGTTGCGGAGGGCCGCGTGCCGGTGGCGCTGCTGCCGCCGGGCGACTACATCGTTCGTGCGATCGTGCTCGCCGACGGGCGTCCCGTCGGCCGCGTCGTGCGGCCGTTCACCGTGCTGCGCTCGCCGGCCAACGCGACATCGGCGACGCCGCGCGCCGGTGGAAGCAAGGCGCCCGCGCGTACAGCCGTCGCGACCGACCTTCCGCCATTCGACAAGAAGACCGTGCTCGATCCGAAGGTCGTCGGCTTCTTCCTCGATCGCGTCCGGCAGGATCCTGCCGCTGCGGCCGGAAAGGGCATGGATTCGGCGCTCGCCCACGCGCGGGCGGGTCGGTTCGACGAAGCGCAGAAAGACGTCGCCGGCCAGCCGGACGACACGCCCGTGCCCGGTTTCGTGAACGGGCTCGCGCTGTATTCCAAAGGCGATCTCGACGCCGCGGGCAACGCGTTCCGGCGCTCGCTGCGCGCGTCGCCGGATTTCTTCCCCGCGATCTTCTATCTCGGCGCGTGCTACGCCGCGGGCGGCAAGGATCGAGAAGCGGCCGCCGCGTGGGCGACGTCCCTCGTGACGGAGCCGGACGCGCCCTTCATCTATATCGTGCTGGCTGACGCGCTGCTCCGCGCGCACGACGGCATGGGCGCGCTGGACATCACGCGCGAGGCTGCGAATCTCTGGCCGCAGAACGACGACGTGCAGGTGCGGCTGGTCGTCGCCGCGGCGATGGCCGGCGAGTTCACCGAAGCGCTGAAGGCGGTCGAGCGGCAGCTCGAGAGCGGCCCGAACGAGCCGGCGCGTCTCTTCTTCGCGATGCGCATCATCTTCGAGGCCAACGCCGCCGGCCAGCCGATCGAATCGAAGGAAAAGGATCTCGTGCGGTTCGATAAGTACCGCACCGCTTACAACACCGCCAACGGCCCGCGCGGCGAGATCGTCGACGAATGGCGGCGATTCATGGAGAAAGGTAAGTAGACCCGACCTTCCGCCTTCGCGTGAAGCTTTCGGCGGACCGCCGTAGCCTTGGCGGAGGGGGTCAGGTCGGGCGTGTTGGCGTTGAGATCGGGCGGATTGCCTAAAACAGATCGCCATGCCAGTACGCGACCTCCTCGGGCCCGAGTACTGGCTCAACGCCTCGCGTCATCATCACGTCGCGCGCCGGCGCGCGGCGGACGATTGAGAGCTGCGGCGGGCAAAATCCCGGCGGCAGCCAGGCGTTCAGGCGCAACGGGCCGTCGGGCGTCAGCGCCGCGTACGCCTGAAGCATCGCGCCGACACGCGCGCCCGTTGGATCGCGGTCGCCGCACTCCTCGAGCGTGCGTCCACGCGACGTGGTCGTGATGATGAAGTACGCCACCGGCTGCGCGCCTTCCTCGACCACGAAGAATTCAACCTGACGTGAGGTGGCGGGGGTCAATCCCGCCAGGAGCCGCTTCTTCGTCAGACCGTACTGGATGAACGCTGCAGGCCGCTCGAGCGCGAAGCGGAAGCCTTTTGTCGTCTGCCTGGAGATTTCTGCGATCCGGGCGACGTCACGGTCGTCGCCGCTCCGCATCGGGATGGCCGGCGTGCCGCGCCCCGCGACGACGTCGAGCTTCACATCATCGAGCGGTACGACAGAAAACCCGAGACGCGCGTAGTAGTCCGGGCCGATCTCCGAAAACAGCAGCGCGCCGGTCACGCCGCGCGCCGCCGCATCCTCGATCAGGTGGTCGATGATCCGCCACGCGAACCCGCGGCGCCGGAGATCTGGTGGCGTGAACACGGCGCCGATGCCGAGCATCGGCCGGACCTGACCGTCGAGACGGACCACGATGCCGTACCGTTTCGCGGTCGCCAGCAGGCGCCCGTTCTCGACGAGGGCGACCCGTTCGAGATGCCGCGCGCCCCATTCCGTCCGGAGCTGCGCCGTGTTGTAGCGGCCGTAATCCCGGCGCGTCAGCCCTTCGCTCCAGAGGGCGTAGGACTCGTCGAGCGCCTGCTCGAGGACCCGGCCGGATGCCTGCACGAGCTTCATGCGTACCTACACTTAACCCCTTTCCGGCCGTCCCGGTCTAACCGGACATGAACTTGCTCCGTTTCGCGGTCGCCTCTCTGGCGTGCGTCACGCTGGCAGCCGCCGATCGGCCATCGGCCAGTCCGGTCAGTCCTGACGTGGCGACGATCCGGCACGTGCTGAACCGGATCGGTTACGGTCCACGTCCCGGGGACGTCGAGCGCGTGCGCCAAATCGGGCTGGCGAAGTACATCGAACAGCAACTGCACCCCGAGCGGATGCCCGACGCCGCGATGTCCGCGCGGCTCGACGGCTTCGAAACACTGAAGATGTCGTCGAAAGAGCTGGCCGATCGGTACTTCATCCCCGCGATGATGGAGCGCCGCGGGCGCCAGCGTGAGCGCGTGGCGGCCGGCGAGACGGATGCGGGGACGTTCCCGGATGCAACGGATCAGCGCGCCGAGCGTAAGCGAGGCGTGGCAGGCGCTGGGGGTGGGGCCCCAGCGCAAAATCAAGTACTGCTGGCCGAGCGCGCGGCGCTCGCGGAACTCGGCGAGCAGCGACTCCTGCGTGCCATCTACAGCGAACGCCAGCTGAACGAAGTTCTCGTCGACTTCTGGTTCAACCACTTCAACATCTTCGCGGGCAAAGGCGCGGACCGTATTTACCTGCTCGAGTACGAGCGTGACGTGATCCGGCCGCGCGTGCTTGGCAAGTTCCGCGATCTCCTCGGCGCGGTCGCGGAGAGTCCCGCGATGCTTTCTATCTCGACAACTGGATGAGCGCGGATCCGAAGATGGCAGAAAAGACCGCGCAGGCGCGGGGCCGCTTCGGAATGCGGCGCCAAGCCCGGCCGCAGCAACCTGGGCGGCCGACCGGCTTGCCCCGAGTGGAGTCGAGGGGTCTCAACGAAAACTATGCGCGCGAGTTGCTCGAGCTGCACACGCTCGGCGTCGACGGCGGCTACACGCAGCAGGACGTCGTCGAGGTCGCGCGCGCGTTCACCGGATGGACGATCCAGACCCCTCGCCGCGGCGGAAGCTACCGGTTCGAGCCGCGCATGCATGACGCCGGGGAGAAGCACGTGCTGGGCCAGCGCATAGCGGCTGGCGGCGGACGGAAGGACGGCGAGCGCGTCCTCGACATCGTCGCGTCGCATCCCTCGACCGCGCGGTTCATCGCCACCAAGCTCGCCCGTCGGTTCGTTGCGGACAACCCGCCTCCGGCGCTCATAGAGCGCGCGGCGGCGCGCTTTCGTGAGACCGGCGGCGACCTGCGTGAAACGACGCGGGTGATCTTGACCTCTGCCGAGTTCTTCGCGCCGGACACGCGGCGCGCAAAGGTCAAGACGCCGCTCGAGTTCGTCGCGACCGCGCTGCGCACAACGGGTGCGGAGGTGGACACCGCGGTGCCGCTGCTTCGGTCGCTCCGCGATCTGGGCATGCCGCTCTACCTGTGCCAGCCGCCCACCGGGTATGGCGACACGGCGGAGGACTGGGTAAACAGCGGCGCGCTTCTCAACCGCATGAACTTCGCGGTCGCGCTGGCCGGCGGCACACTGCGCGGCGTACGCGTCAGCGCCGACAGCCTCGTGGCGCATGGAAGCGCGCGGGAGTCGATCGCTGAGTCGCTGCTCGGTGCGGACGTGTCGAACGCAACCGCCGCGACGCTGGCCAGAACGACCGAGCCGGCGAAACTCGTCGCGCTCGCGCTCGGGTCGCCGGAATTTCAGCGAAGGTAGGCAACGATGATTTCACGTCGCGTGTTCGTGAAGAATGGCTCGCTGGCGCTCGTGAGCCTCGGGTTCGCGCCGGCCTTTCTCGCGCGCGCGGCCGCGGCGGCGCCCGACCGCCGGAAAATTCTGATCGCCATCTTCCAGCGTGGCGCCGTCGACGGGCTGAACATGATCGTCCCGCACGGCGAGCGCGCGTACTACAAAGCGCGGCCGACTATCGCGATTCCGCGTCCGGCCACGGCCGGCGATGCGGCAATCGACCTTGACGGTTTCTTCGGCCTGCACCCTCGTATGGCGCCGCTGAAGCCGCTCTTCGAGCGCCGCGAGCTCGCAATCGTTCATGCGACCGGCTCACCCGACAGCACGCGCTCGCACTTCGACGCGCAGGACTACATGGAGAGCGCCACGCCCGGCGTGAAAAGCACGCGCGACGGCTGGCTCAACCGGTGCCTGCACGCCCGCGAGCACGCCGCGGCAACACCGTTCCGCGCGGTGGCGCTTGCGCCGCAGCTACCGCGCGCGCTTCAGGGGACGGCGCAAGCGCTCGCCGTCGGCCGCCTCAATCAGTTCGGGATTCGCGAGCGAGGCATGGCGGGAAGCGTCGCGTCATCATTCGAGGCGGAGTACGCCACGGCTGCGGATCGCGTGCTGACCAAGAGCGGCACCGAGGCGTTCGAGGCGATTCGGATGCTGAAGGAAGCCGACCCCTCGCGGTACCGAGCGGCAAACGGTGCGCAATATCCGCGATCGGGCTTCGGTGAGGCGCTCCGGCAGATTGCGCAGCTCGTCAAGTCGGACGTGGGTCTCGAGATCGCCTTCGCCGAGACGGGCAACTGGGATCATCACGTCAACGAAGGCGCGACGACCGGGCAGCTTGCGTTCCGTCTGGACGATTTCGCGCGCGGACTGGCCGCGCTGACGACCGATCTCGGGGATCACATGGCCGACGTCCTCATCCTGACGATGTCCGAGTTTGGGCGGGCGGTGGCCGAGAACGGCAACCGCGGCACGGACCACGGCCACGGTAACGCAATGATCGCCATCGGCGCAGGCGTCCGCGGTGGCAAGGTCTACGGCGTGTGGCCCGGCCTCGAATCCCAGCAGCGCTTCGAAGGCCGCGACCTCGCCGTGACGACGGACTTCAGGGATGTCTTCGCCGAGGTGGCCGTGAGACACCTCGGCATCGCCAACCCGGCGCCGGTGTTCCCCGGCTTCCGCATCGATCAGGCCAGATTCAGAGGATTCCTGGGCTAGCTATTGCTTGGTGACACGGGAATAGAACTGCTGCACGCGCGCCGGATCCGCGTCGCAGAACTCCATGCCGGCGCGGTATTGCGGCCCCATCGCGCGCGGCAGCTCGAATGTCGCCCAGGCGATTGCGGCGTGAAACCGGATTCCAGACTCCGCGTCGAGCGTGATTCGAATCTTCTGATTCGGTTTCAGAATCTCGCCCGACAGGACCTGCGCGCCGAAGATCGAGACGTCGATCAGCTGCACCGCACGTCCGTCCACGATCGCCTCGACGCCGCCCGGCATCTTTATCCGGACGGCGCGCCGCACCGCCCGAATCTGCATGGGGTGCGCCAGCGCGACGAGCGCGCCGGCCGGCATGTGATGAGCCTTCTGCGAGGTCAGCGCCGCCGCCGATTCCGGCGACAGCATCCGAATCTCGACTCCCGCGAGAGAGGACTCGCCGCGCACGCAATCGACGAGCGCGGCGCCGCGAGAGCTCGACGCGACCATCTGATCGAGAATGACGACGCGCGGACGCCGCTTGAGGATGGCCTCGTAAGCGGCGTTCGCGTCGGCGTCGGTAAAGGCGAGAACGTCTCCGGCACGACCCGACTGCGCACACCAGGCCGCGACGAGCTCTTCAGAGCCGACGAGGACGGTGTTGAGCGGTTCGTGTCCCACCTGTTAGAACACCACGGCTGATGTCGATCCCGACTCGTTCGAGGTCCAACCACTCGGGTCGAATGCGAACCCGCACAAGCCAACCGTGTAGGTGCTGGGAGCCAGGTCCTTCAGAACTGCGGTCATCGGGAAATTCACGCGCGTGAACGCAGGCACCCTCAGGCCCAGCGTTCCGACCCCTACCGGCGTGAGCGCGCCTGCGCTGCCGTTCTGGTAGCAAATCCAGAGCGACAATCCCGTTGCGGCGGCGCCGTTCGATCCGAACGCGCGCTGCGAGGTCACGAGAACCGACTGCCCGTCGGCGACTGTCACGTCGACGGTCGGTGCGAGAAAGGTGACACTGAACCCGACGGCGCCGGCCGCTCCCATCACATGCTGACCAGCTGTTACGCCCGCCGGACCCTGCGGTCCCTGAGGACCAACAGCTCCCTGCGGCCCCTGCGGACCGATGGGACCCATTGGACCGATTGGCCCCGTCGCGCCCGTCGCGCCCGTGGCGCCGGTAGCGCCCGTCGCACCAGTCGGTCCGGTGGGACCTGCGGGGCCGGCGGGACCCGCCGGGCCGGCCGGACCTGCTGGACCCGCTGGACCCGCCGGTCCTGCGGGACCGGTTGCACCCTGCGGACCCGCGGGACCCTGCGGTCCTTGCGGACCTGCCGGCCCTGGCTGACCGCCGCCGCCGTATCCCAGTGTGATGTTGAAATCGTCGTAAACGGCATTCGATCTACGGCTGCGCGCCACCCGGACGAGGTACGTCCCGGGCGAGAGCTTCGGAAAATGCGCGCGCACCGTCGTGCTGTTACCTGACACGACATCGAGGTACGAGCCGTTGACCCAGACGACTGGATTGCGCCCGAAGTTGTAGCCGTAAAGGGTTATCGTCCCGGCGTCGACATCAATCTTCGATGCCACAATCAGAACCTGACCCGATTGATCGTTGTCGTCGTCGTGTCTCCTGTCGTCGGCACCCAGTCGGGCGCTGAAGATCAGAGTCGCTGCAACGACCGCGAGAACGAACCGACGGGGGCTGGACCGCCTTCCGCTTCTCATATGCTCCTCCCCGACGCTAGCCGGGTGTCGAATTGCCGTCACCAGCCCGAGAGAAGGCAAACCGTTCGCCTGCGGCCAGGCCATGCCACCGCACTCGGTATAAATCATTGCTATTCAGTGCCTTACGTGGATGGGTCAGTCCGTACTTTTCATGACTGACCTTGCGCGAAGTGTTACGTTCTTGCACACCAGATCGCCGAAGTGCGTAGAGTAGACTGAGGCGCCCATGCGCATTACGGAATTGCCGACCCCGCAGGTACTTGTTGATTCCACGCGACTTGTGGCGAATCTCGATCGCATGCAGCGGGACGCCGCTGCGCAGAGAATCTCGCTGCGCCCGCACGCGAAGACGCACAAGAGTCCCGCGATTGCGCGGATGCAGATCGATCGCGGCGCGGTCGGCATCTGTTGCGCGAAGGTTGGCGAAGCGGAGGTGTTCGCGAGCGAAGGGATCCACGATCTCCGGCTGCCGTATCCAGTACATCCCTCGAACGCATCGCGCGTGCTACGGCTGATGGAGAGCGCGCACATCTCGATCATCGTGGACCATGAGGCGGTCGCGCGTGCCTGGGCGCAGGCCATGCAGCGGGCGGGACGCGTGCTCGACGTCCTGATCAAAGTTGATGTCGGCTTCCACCGCTGCGGCATCGACCCGTCGGCGCCTGACGCGGCGGAGTTCGTCCGGCGCGTGTCCGCGCTCGAAGGCCTTAGACTGCGCGGGTTACTCAGTCATGCCGGGCACGCGTACCTCGCGGAGTCCGAAGAGGAGCTTCAGCGGATTGCGGCTGACGAAGCGCGCACGCTCGCGTCGCTCGCGCGCGACTCGGGGGTTGCCATCGACGAACTGAGCGTAGGCGCCACACCGACGGCGAGGTTCAGCGCGCGCGAGCATCAGCTGACGGAGATTCGCCCCGGCAACTATGTCTATTTCGACCGGACGCAGGTCGGACTGGGCGCGGCGCGATACGAGGACTGCGCGCTCACGGTTCTCGCGCGCGTCGTGTCGCGGCCGTCGAAGGATCGCGTGATCCTCGATTGCGGCAGCAAGACCCTGAGCTCCGACGGGGCTCGGGGCTTTCACCCCACGCCCGGCTACGGCGTCGTCTTGAAGGCGGTCGAATCGACCGAGCCGGATACCGGGCTCCTCATCGAGCGCCTCTCCGAGGAGCACGCCACGGTGAAGGTGGTGGAAGGCTCGTCCGGGCTGGAGCCCGGAAATCTCGTCCGGGTGCTGCCGAACCATTCATGTGTCGTGTCGAATCTCGTCGATTGCATTAGGATGGTGGACGGCTCGGCGGTAGTCGACACCCTCCCGGTCGCCGCGAGGGGAAAGATAAACTGAATGGCAAAAACCAAGTCTCCCCTGCCTGGCGAGGCGCTCGGCCTCGTCGAAACCCGCGGCTTTGTCGGCATGATCGAAGCGGCCGACGCGATGGTCAAAACCGCAAACGTCGTGTTGGTCGGCTATCAGAAGGTCGACGCCGGACTCGTGACCGCGATCGTGCGCGGCGACGTCGCGTCGGTGAAGGCGGCGACCGACGCGGGCGCCGCGGCGGCTCGCAAAGTCGGGGAGCTCGTCGGCGTCCACGTCATCCCGCGGCCGGCGGAAGGCCTCGACGACGTTTTCCCGATAGGCTAGAGCGGGCTTTTTTCCGCCGCGCGGGGCGTGCGCGCGCCGACAGTTCCTTCAGCGGTAATTCCTCGCCCACAACCAGCAGCGGCTGCGTCGGCGCCCGAAGCAGGTTGAAGATCTCGCCGCCGTTCGTGCGCGCGTAGAGCTCACGCCCGTCCGTCAAGAGAGTGACCGGCCCGGCGCCGCCGATCGTTTCGAAGAGCCTGACATTGAAGCGGCGCTTCAGGATGTCGAGCAGCCGGCGGATCTTCTGGACGGTGAAGCCGCGGCGGCGCAGCTCGGCGAGCACCAGAAGCTCGAGGAGCTCGACCGGAGTGTAGCGCCGCTCGGTGAACCCGCCCGCCGCGGTCGGCCGCGAGGGGATCGCGGGCCGCAACACCTTGCGCGCATCCCACCACTGGAGCTGCCGCGCGCTCAGTCCCGTCAGCGACGCCACCTCGCGCGAGCTGTAAGTCTTCTTTAACTCCACATTCAGCAATCAACAATCAGCAATGAGTACGTCACACCTGCGCACGTCACACCCACGAGATCCGGTCCGCGTTCTTCGCTCCCGCAAAGTCCTTGTCTGTGAGTCCTCCCTCGCTGTGCGTGCTCCAGGTCAGCGTCACCCGCTTGTAGTTGATCAGAATGTCCGGGTGATGATCTGCTTCCTCGGCGTCGAACGCAAGCCGGACCACGAACGAGATCGCCTCGCGGAACGAACCGAATGTGTACTGCTTGCGGATCGCGTCGCCCTCGAGCGACCAGCCCTTGAGTTCTTTCAATCGGGCCTCAGCGTCGGTGCGTGAGAGTTTGGCCATAGTGACCTCAGATGAACCGCTTTGGTGAGAAAGGGTGCAGCAACGGATCCTCGCGATCGTCGAGCACAAGATCCGCTACCAGTTTCGCCGTGATGGGCGCGAGGAGCACGCCGTTCCGGTAATGCCCCGTCGCATACACCACATCGTCAAGGCTGATCGATCGACCAAGAATCGGCAGACCGTCCGGCGCGGCGGGGCGGAGACCGACGCGCGCCTCCTTGAACCCCGCGCGCCAGCCGTCGGGGAGCACCTCGCAGACCGCGTCCATCAGGTCGCGCACCGCCGCCACGGTTGCCCGCTCGTCGAAGCCGACGTCTTCGACCGTCGCGCCGACCAGAAGCGTACCGTCACGGCGCGGAACGAGGTAACAGCGTGGACCCCAGACGATGCGGGCGAGCGGCGCGCGCGGCCAGTCGAGGCGCAGCAGTTGCCCTCGAATCGGGCGCACCGGCGGCGGGTCGGATCCGACGCGCAGCTGTCCGCTCCAACTCCCCGCGGCAACGACAACGCGGTCCGCCTCCATCGATCCTTTGTCGGTGTCGGCGATCAACGCCGTACCGGATCGCCGGACCGCGCAGACTGACTGGTTGATGACGCTGGCGCCACGAGCCGCCGCGGCCCGGGCCAGCGCAGCGGTCATGGCTTCCTGGGCGACGAAGCCGTGCGCCGCAATGAGGAGTGCGCCGGTTATGCCGGACGCGAGCTGGGGCTCCATCGCGCGCGCGGCCACTGCGTCGAGGCGCCGGCATTCGACGCCTGCCACCCGAAGCGCCGACGCCTGACGGTCCAGCGCCGCAGCGCCTTCGTCGTCCAGCGCGACTTCGAGCGTACCGGTGCGCGCGTAATCGACATCTGCGTCCGGCACATCGTCACGGAGCCGCTCGATGAAACCGTCGTAGAGCGCAAGGCTTCGTTCCGCGAGCGTGAGGAACGGACCGGCGTGTTCGGCTTCGTGGTACGGCACGAGCATGCCGGCGGACGCTTGTGTCGCGCCGCCGCCGACCGGCCGCGGATCGGCGATGGTGACCGCGGCCCCGCGCCGCGACAGCTCGTCCGCAATCGCGCAGCCGATCACGCCGGCACCGGCAACAAGTACGCGCACAACCGACCATGATATCCGCGCGTGTCAAAACGGCACACCGCTCTTTGACGTCCAGTCCAGTCGGCGCTACGATCCCGGATTGCGCCTAAGACGCTGAAGAGCGTCGCGGGGGAACCAACCGGCGCGCGTGCGCGCCAAAGGGGCGAATCCGTTGGACCGGGCAAGGGCCGGTCGACGGTAGAGGAACTCCAACCTCGAGCCCGTCAGCTAACCCCGTCGGCCGATTGGAGGCCTGCCGTGTTCTCTCTCGCCCGAACGTCGGAGGGATTCGTCCGCCGTGCGTCCATCACCGCAGGGGCGGTGAGCCTCGCCGTGCTCATGCTCGGCGCCATGGTCCTTGTGTGGTTCCTGGGATCATCCAATCCGGTCACGCCCGCGGGATATGTGGGCTACCTCACGAAGGGGGCCGTGTTTGGCAAGTCGCGATTCTACGGTGTTCAGAAAGGACCGACGTCGCCCGGCCGTACGTGGCTTGTGCACGTGGCGAACGTCAGCATTACGCCGTACACCTACACGGAAAACTTCAGCGGCGACGATGCTGTGCTGAGCCGAGACAACCTGAAGATCGCGTTCCGCGTGCATACGGTGTGGCGCGTGGACGAGACGAAGGTCCCGCTCTTCATGGAGCGCTACAGCACGACGGTACACAACGGCGACACCACGAAGGCGCCCGACGCGGTAGTCGAGGTGGCGTACGGCCACTTCGTGCGCGAGCCGCTCAAGACCTTCGCGCGCGACGAGGTCCAGCGGCGCAAGGGTCTCGAGGTCAAACAGGATCTCATCGCGATCGGCGACGCGGTCCTGAGCCGCATCCGTCGTTACGTCGACGGGAGCCCGTTCATCATCACCAGCGTGGTCGTCGGCAACGTCCAATACCCGGAGGAGATCGCGAACGCGGTCTCGCGTAAGCTCGCTGCGACGCAGGAGCTCGAACGGAAGGACACCGAGATCGAGATCGAGCGGAAAGAGCGGACGAAACGGGAGGTCCAGGCTCAGGGCATCGCCAACGCGATGCAGATCATTCGCGGACAATTGAGCCCGCTGTACGTGCAGCACGAAGCGATCGAGGCGCAGAAGCTGATGGTGAACTCACCGAACCACACGGTGGTGTACATCCCATCCGGGCCGATGGGCGTACCGGTGACCGGCACCTTCAGCACGACGACGCCGCAGGGCCCCCCGCGGTGATTACCGCAACACGCGGCGTGTTTTAAACCACTCCTCCATCGGCCGCCAGATGTCGGACTGGCGGCCGGTGGGATTCATCAATCGGTGGTTCACGCCGGGAATGACGTGCAGCGTGATCGGTCGTTGCTCGGTCCGGGCGATATCGCGCAGAGTCGACACCGTACGGGCGAGAGGAATGCTGCGATCCTTCTCGCCGAGGATCCAGAATGACGGCGTGGCGAGCGTCCGGAGCACGGGCACCGGATCGTAGCCGTGCGGGCCTTTGAACGCCTGCATGCGGCGTTCGATCTCCGCGTCGGCGACGCCCTGCTCCGACCCGGGAGCTTCTCCGGCGAAATTGCTGTACGCGATCTCCTCGCCGACGCTCACGGCCGGACCTGAAATGATCACGACGAAGGCGACGTCGCGCGAGCGTGACGCCGCGAGCGGCATGATCCATCCCGCCTGGCTGAAGCCCACGAGGCCCACGCGCGACGGATCGATGTCGCGGCGCGCCTTGAGCGCCGTGATGCCGGCCAGCGCATCCTCTGCGAGGAGGTCGAACATCCGGTCGCTGTTGCCGGGACCAATCGACGTGTACTCGCCGGTCGATCCGCCGACGCCGCGTTTGTCGTAGGCGAGCACCGCGAAGCCCATCGCGGTGAGACGCCGGCCCGCGCGGTCCAGAAGTTCTTCGCCGGTTACTCGCCCGGAACCGTGCACCAGCACAGCGCCGGGATATCGCTCTCGGGCTGGCGTGGCCGCCTTGGCCACACCTCCGCTGCCCACGTCCGGCAGCCGCACCGCCGCGGCGAGCCGGGCACCGCGGCTTTCGAGGGTCAACCGATCCTCACCGGCCGCGGCGAGAAGAGTCGCAATGGCGGCGAGCGCCAGGGCCACGCGCATGCGCCGACTATAATCGGACTCGGGTCGATGTCAGCTCCGTCTCGTCCCGCGCTCGTCACATTTTTTTTCTGCGCCGTGGCGAGCGCGGCGGCATGCCGAGGATGTGCCGTCGGACGCGGGACCGAGAATCAGGCGGCCACCGTCAGAGAGATCGCCTCGAACCTTGTCATCGTCACGATCGATACGCTTCGCGCCGATGCAGTCGGCGCGTACGGGTCCCCGTCACGGCGAACTCCCACGCTGGACGCGCTCGCAGCCGAGGGCGCGCGCTTCGACGCGGCGTTCGCCCCTACGCCCATCACACTTCCTTCGCATGCGAGCCTGCTGACCGGCCTCTATCCTCCCGGTCACGGCGCTCGTCACAACGGCATGGCCGTGCGTGCGGATGTGCCGACGCTTGCGACCGCGGGGGAACAGGCGGGACTGGCGACGGCGGCGTTCGTATCGGCATTTCCACTCGACCGCCGCTTCGGGCTGGCGAGGGGATTTTCGCAGTACGGGGATCGGATGCCGCGACCCGCCGGTATGCGTCCGCTCAACGAGCGGCCCGGATCCGCAACGGTCGATGAAGCGCTCGCGTGGCTGAAATCAATTGGAGGGGCCGGTCGTAAGACCGGCCCCTCCAGGTTCCTGCTCTGGGTCCATCTCTTCGAACCGCACGCGCCGTACGGAAACGTTCGCGACGGCAGGCCGGCGTTCGATCGATACATGGACGAGGTCGCGGAAGCTGACCGGCAGGTCGCGCGGCTGCTCGATGCGCTGGGGCCAGCGCGCTCGAGCACGCTCGTCGTCATTGCAGGTGATCACGGCGAGGCGTTCGGGGAGCACGGAGAAATCGGACACAGCATCTTCGTCTACGACACGACGCTCCGTATTCCGCTGCTGATGTCGGGGCCGGGCGTCAGGCGCGGAACGATTGCGGAACCGGTCTCTCTGATCGACGTCGCGCCGACTGCATTGACGAGGCTGGAACTGCCCGTCTTCGACAGCGACGGCGTCGATGTGTTCGGCGCAGGCCTCAACGCCGGAAGAACGCTCTACGCCGAGTCCTTCGCGCCGCTCCTCGACTTCGGCTGGAGCGCTCTGCGCAGCGCGCGGCGGGATGGGTGGAAGTACATCGCCGCGCCGCGTCCCGAGTTGTTCAATGTCGGGCAGGACTCAAACGAAATGACCGATCGTGTACGCGAGGAACCAGCTCGCGCGTCCGAGCTGGAAGGACTCGTCTCACGCCTCTCAGGGCTGGACTTCACTCGCGACGCACGCAGCGCCCCGGATCCCGAAGCGGAGCGCCGGCTGCGCGCGCTTGGTTATGTGGGAGGGACAAGTCCTGGAGGGGCCGGTCTTAAGACCGGCCCCTCTAATCGTCCAGATCCGAAAGATCGCCGCGATCTCGCCGCGCGGCTCGCGCGCGTGACCTCAGGCGAGCTTGAAGGAGACGCGCTGAGGCGCGAGCTGGAAGCGATCCTGCGGGAAGACGAAGCGAATCCACAGGCGCATATGCGGCTCGGGTTCGCGTTCGCAGAATCAGGCGACTGCCGGCGCGCGGAGCCGCACTTCAGACGCGCAATCGCTCTGCGCCTTCCTTCCGCCGATCCGTACCTCGGTCTCGCGGGATGCCAGGCTGGACGAGGTGATCGGAAGGCCGCGATCGACACACTCGAAGCATCGCCCAGCGTCGAGACAGATAACCCGGTCGTCCTTGCAAACCTCGGCACGCTGCGGTCCGAGCTCGGTGATCACGCGCCGGCGATCGCCGCGTTGTCGAAGTCTGTGGCGCTCGATCCAGACTTCCACCAGGCGCGCTTCTATCTCGCGCTCGCCTACGCGCGCGCCGGAAAGCGCGACGACGCCGCGCGCGAAGCGCGAACGCTCCTCGAGCGTCTGCCGGCGAACGCTCCCCAGCGCGCGGAAGTCGACCGCCTGCTACGGGCCGTCCAGCAGCCGCTCTAACCGTCCCTCGAAAAACACCCTTCCCTCCCAGAGGGCCCATCCAGTAGGATAGCTTTCGTCCCCGGAATACGGCAGGTTGTCCCTCTCTATCCAAAGACTTGGATAAGTAAGCGAGTGGGACGAACTGCGGCCGAGTTCTGACCATCTAAACAACTGAAAATACGGTTGTTACTTGACACGCGCTGGGACGGGGTATTGGTCCGCGTGTTGCTACTTCCGTCGCGCACTTACAAAAAGGCTCTTACACAGGGAGGAAGCACTTTGAGTATCAGCAAGCGATTCATCTGCGCGTTCGTGGCGATCGCCGCGCTTGCGGCGGCTCCGGTTTATGCGCAGGGGACGACCGGCACGATCGCGGGCCGGATCGTCGACGAGCAGGGAGCGGCGCTTCCCGGCGCGACCGTCGTCGGCAAGAACGTGGAGACGGGCTTCACCCGGGCTTCGAATACGGACGCCGAGGGTGTCTACCGGCTGACGGCGCTTCCGGTCGGCACCTACGACATCACCGTGGAGCTGTCCGGATTCACGAAGCATGAGCAGAAGGGCGTCATCCTCAACGTGGGTCAGACGCTCGACATCAATATCCCGCTCAAGCTCGCGTCGGTGCAGGAAACGGTCACAGTGACTGGCGAGTCACCGATCATCGAAGCCAGCTCCTCGTCGGTCGGCGGCGTCGTCGACGTCGGCCGGATCGAGAACATGCCGCTCAACGGCCGGCAGTTCGCGAACCTCGCGGCGACGATCCCCGGCGTGACGCTCGGGTACCACTCGGACCCGACCAAGAGCACGCAGTACTCACCGCAGATCGGCGGCGGCAACGGGCGCAACGTCAACTACCAGATTGACGGCGGCGACAACAACGACGACACCGTCGGCGGCCTGCTGCAGCTCTTCCCGCTCGAGGCGATCCAGGAGTTCAACTTCGTCACCTCGCGCTACAAGGCGGAGTACGGCCGCAGCAACGGCGGCGTCATGAACATCGTCACAAAGAGCGGTACGAACAGCCTGCAGGGCAGCTGGTTCACGCTGTTTCGCGACACGGCGATGAACTCGATCACGGAGACCGAAAAGACCGCCGAGGCCGAGAAGCAGGACTACCGCCGCTGGCAGTACGGCGGCAGCGTCGGCGGCCCGATCGTCACCGACAAGGTTCACTACTTTGCGGCGTTCGAGCGGACGCAGCAGGACACGTTCCAGGTCGTCAACACGCTGGGGTTGTTCCCCAACCTCGACGGAATCTTCGCCACGCCTTACCGCGAGAACCTGTTCACGGTCAAGGGAACGATGAACCTGAACCCGGCGCACTACGTGTCGGTGCGATACGGCCGCAACTCGAACACGCAGCCGTACGGCGCGAGCCCGACGTCGCCGCCGAGCAACTGGGGCACGAGCGACAACGAGTTCAATTCCATCAACGCCAACTACAACTGGGTCGTTGGCGGTTCGATGCTGAACGAAATGATCTTCCAGTTTGCTGACTTCGGAAACTTCATCAGCGCGAACAGCAGCGACCCGACGGAGATCTTCCCGAACGGGGTGACCATCGGGCAGAACGGCAACACGCCCCAGACCACGCAGCAGGAGAAATACCAGTTCCGCAACGACTTCTCCTGGCACAAGGGGGGGTTGGGCGGCATCGGCCACGACTTCAAGGTGGGCTTCAACTACATCCACGAGCCGCGGCTGTTCATCACGTTCAACGTCGCGACCGGCGACTTCACCTACAACCACCTGACCGACGACGTGAACGGGCCGCTGAGCACAGTCACGCGGAACGGCGGCGCGGCCGAGGCGAACATCCCGCTGGACCAGTATGCGTTCTACTTCCAGGACGACTGGCGCGTCACCTCGCGCGTCACCGTGAACATGGGTCTGCGCTACGACTTCATCGACGGCATCCAGGTCGATCAGTCGCTGAACCCGAACTATGTGAAGGTGCAGGCGGCAGGGGCCGCCGGCCTGCTCAGGGGTATCAAGGGCATGGAGAACGCCGGCCTCGAGCCGAAGGAAGACAGCAACAACTGGCAGCCGCGCATCGGCGTGGCCTGGGACGTGCGCGGCGACGGCAGGGACGTCATCCGCGCCGGCTGGGGCGTCTATCAGGATGTGGGCTACACGAACGCCAACGTGCTCTTCCCCGCGATCGACGCGACCGGCATCGGCTCGGGCGTTATCTTCAACGTGGACAACCCGGACGGCATCCGCAATCCCGACGGCACCCTCTACCGCGTGGGGCAGCCAACGAGCAATATCGCAAGCCAGAACCAGGCGGATCCGAACGCGCTGCCCCTGATCGGGCAGTGGCTGGATCCGTTGCTCGAGATGCCGTACACGCGGCAGACCGCGTTCGGCTGGTCGCACCAGCTGGCGCCCAACATGGTGTTCACCGTCGACTTCGTCCGCAACGACGGGCGAGACCTGAACACGCGGCCGCGGCTCAACACGCGGCCGGTCGGGGATCCGACGGCGCCGCGCCGCCTGGCGTTCCTGAACCTGCAGCCGAACGCCGCCGGGACGCGCGCGGCGACGAGCTTCGGGAAGAGCGATTACACCGCGCTCATCACGGGCTTCCAGCGGCGCATGACGAACGGCCTTATGGTGACGGCGAGCTACACTCTCGGTGACGCGAACAGCACGATCGGCACCGCGGTTGACGAGCTGAACGCGAACAACCTGCAGGAGGCCGAGCTGCTCTACGACGATCCGCGGGTGTTCGGGCCGGCGAACCGCGCCTCACGACACTCGGGCACGTTCTCCGCGGTGTGGCAGGCGAAGGGGTTCACCGTGTCGCCGATCTACATCTTCCGCTCGCCGGGCGCGGTTGCGACAACCCGGGGGGTCGACTTCAACCGCAACGGGGAGAACAACGACCTGCCGGAGCGCGCGTACGCGTTCGATGGCTTCAACGACGACGGGACCGCGAAAGTGAAGGACATCGGCGCGTGCGAGACGTGGAACTGCAGCCGCGGCGCCTGGCGCTCGCAGATGAACCTGCGCGTCTCCTATGGCTTCCGGCTGTTCGCGAACGCGCGTGTCGAGGCGATTGGAGAGGTGTTCAACCTGTTCAACGCCAAGAACCCCGCGACCTTCACGACGAGCCAGTTGAGTAGCTCGTTCATGCAGCCGCAGGAGTTCTCGGGCGACTTTCAGAACCCCGAGCAGCGGGTTGGACAGATCGGGTTCCGGTTCAGCTTCTAGACCACGAATCACGACGGATCGCGGACTGCCGCGAATCCGACGAACACGGACGGCCGGGTAGGTAATCCTGCCCGGCCGTTTTTCGTTTTGCGCCACGGATCACCGCGGATTCTTTTTTAGCCACGGATCACCGCGGATCCTTTTTTAGCCACGGATCACCGCGGATTCTCCTTTTTTTGAGCCACGGATCCCCGCGGATTCTCCTTTTTGAGCCACGGATCACCGCGGATTCCCAAGATTGTTCTTGGCCACGGATCCCGCGGATCTCAACACCGCTGTGACCACCGATCACTGCTGATCCCAGTTTCTGCCTCCACCGATTGCCGCGCGCCGCTGGCGAGCCCACAGCATGCATCGCAGGGAGTGTCAGATAGTGTCCTGGCTTTCACACTTCGGGGCCATCCGGGCTGCGTAGCGATCCGCGGTGATCCGGCCAAGCAAGAATCCGCGGCAATCCGCGGTGGTCCGTGGCCAACCAAGAACCCGTGGCAATCCGTGGTGATCCGTGGCCAACGTGTTCCGCGGTGATCCGTGGCCTGGCTAACGTGTCAGCTGGCGCAGGAGGGTCGTCGCGGCATCCCGTTCGCGCGAACCGGGCGGCGCCGAATCGATCACCGCACGATAGGCTTCCGCGGCGCGTTCGAGCTGCGCGCTCTGCTGATAGGCCACACCGAGATTGAGCCGCGCCTGATACATGCCTGG
Organism: Vicinamibacterales bacterium; assembly: GCA_036258175.1. Lineage (GTDB taxonomy): Bacteria > Acidobacteriota > Vicinamibacteria > Vicinamibacterales > 2-12-FULL-66-21 > DATAEE01. The sequence continues at coordinate 128,049 of DATAEE010000106.1, read as the reverse complement.
CGCGCGCTGCAGGACCCGGTCGAAGTACACGACGGCATCCAGCGGCCGGCCAGCCTCCAACAGCAGAACACCCAAGCCATTGGCCGCGTCAACGTCATCCGGCGCCAGGCGGAGCGCCGTCTGATAGGCGAACCGCGCGGCGTCGACCTCTTTCAGCTCGCGCCGGGCATTGCCGAGATTGACGTACACCGATGGATCGCGCGGATCGAGCTCCACGGCGCGCGCGAAGGCCGCAGCGGCCTCCCGCGCGCGGCCGGCATCCGCATGGAGCAGGCCGAGCCCGTTGTAGGCGGACGCGAACTTCGGATCGAGCGCGATCGCCGCTTCCTCTGCCTTGATCGCTTCGGCGGCCGCGCCCGCGTTGCGCGCGGCGACTGCGAGCTCGTGGTACTGAGTCGGGTCGCGCGGCCAGCGCGCGACGATCGCCCGATACCGCTGCAGCGCGTCGCGCGGACGGCCGGCTTCGCTCAGCGCCCGAGCATACGCGGACTGGAACACGACGGCCGCCGGATATCGCCCGGCGAGCGAAGCGAGCGGCTGGACGGCTTCGGCGGCGCGGCCCGATGAGAGATCGGTGAACGCCCGCTCGAACGTGGCCCATGCAGCGATCTCGTCGGCCGGGTTCGGCGCCTTGTCGAGCGGCGCGGGATCGGCTGCGGACGACACGTAGCCAAGGGCGCGGAGCCGCTCGGCCGCCTCGGCGCTCACCGCCGGCGCGCCCGCCGGCCGCCAGAGCTTGTCGAGCCGCGTGCGCAACGCGAGCGCCACAGACGCATTCGCCGCAGATACGTCCTGACGTTCGCCGGCATCGGCGGCCAGATCGTACAGCTCGACGCGGGACGAGACGATCAGCTTCCAGCGGCCGTCGGTGAGCGAGCGAAGCGGGCTCCAGCCGGCGGATCGCGGATATACCGTCTCGGCGTAACTGTCGCTGAGTCCCTCGGAGCTCGTGCCTCGGGCCTCGGGCGGTGCCGCGTTCCTCGTGCCTCGCGCCGTGCCACGTCCCTCGCCGACGCCGAAAAGCGCGGAGCCGGTCATGCTCGACGGTACTGGCGTGCCCGCCAGCGTCAGCAGCGTCGGCGCCAGGTCCTGCAGGCTGACCGCGCGCGAATCTTCCGCCGGACCTAGATTGACCTTCGCGCCGTTCTTCCAAGCCGCGACAACCAACGGCACGCGGATCGCCGATTCGTACAGGAGCATGCCGTGCGTCGGCTCGCCGTGATCGCCCAGGCTCTCGCCATGATCGCCGGCGATGGCGACGACGAGCGCGCTGTCGGCGGTACGCTCGCGTGTCGCGCGGACGAGGCGGCCGAGTTCAGCGTCCGCGTAGGCGATCTCGCCTTCGTACGGCTTGCCGCCCGCCTGCGCCGCGTACTCCGGCGGCGGCGCGTACGGCGCGTGCGGATCGTAGAAATGCGCCCACAGAAAAAACGGCTGGCTGCGATCGGCCGGGGCGATCAGCCACTTGACCGCCGCTTCGCCCACCGCCTGCGCGGGTCGCTCCGCTTCGAGCGAGACCACGCCGGGACGGCGAGGGATGCGATCGTCGTAGGTGTCGAACCCGGCGGCGAGGCCGAAGCTGTGGTCGAGAACGAAGGCGCCGACGAACGCGCCGGTGCGATACCCGCGCTCCTTGAACAACTGCGCCAGCGGCTGCTGCGACCCGGCGAACGGCGATCCGTTCTCGCGCACGCCGTGCGAGGGCGGGAGGGCGCCGGTCATGACCGTCACGTGCGACGGGAGCGTCAGCGGCGCGTTCGCGCGCGCCGACGTGAACCGGACACCGGACTCGGCCAGCGCATCGATCGCCGACGTCACCCCCGCGCCGACGCGATCTGCGCGGAGCGTATCCACGGTGATGACGAGGACGCTGGCCTTATCGGCGACCGGCCCCTCGAGCGCCCGTTCCCCGCAGGCGGTCAGCCCTGCCGCGAGACCTGCCGCCAGGCAACATCCCCGTAATCCGTGGCTCGTACTAATCCGTGAAATCCGCGTCATCCGTGGTTGTTTGTAATCCGTGAAATCCATGGTTGTTCTGATTCGTAAAATCCGTGGTCCAGTTTAATCCGTGGCGCGTGGTATAACGCCGCGATGCTCGCAGCCGACGTGCGCCGTCGCGTGTACCGCGCGTGTCTCGAGACCGGCGCGGCGCCCGCAGCGCATGATCTCGCCCGCGACCTGAACACCTCTGTCGTGGCGATCGAAGACGCGTTGACAGCGCTCCAGGCCGGGCATGCGCTGGTTCTCGCGCCCGCGACGCGCAACACGGTCTGGATGGCCCATCCGTTCTCGAACGTCATCACGGACTACCGCGTCGTCGCCAGCGATCAGACCTGGTGGGCAAACTGCGCGTGGGATACGTTCGGGATCGCGTCGCTCCTGTCACGCGACGCGGATATCCATTCGCGCTGCGCATGCTGCGGCGATTCGATCACCCTGACTGCACGCGAGGGTGTGGTTCACGGGCAGGCGCTCGTCCACTTCGTCGTCCCGCCCCGGCGGTTCTGGGACAACGTCGGCTACACGTGAGCGACCATCTGCTTCTTCCGGTCGGAAGCACACGTCGACCGCTGGTGCACGGCTCGGGGAGAGCTCCGCGGAGCGATCGTCGACCTGGCGACGATGTGGAAGCTCTCGCGTCCCTGGTACGCCGATCGACTCGACCACGACTGGCAGCCGAAGACGCCGCAACGGATCCGGGAGCTGTTCGAGAGCGCCGGGCTCACCGGGGAGTTCTGGGCCGTATGATCCTTGCACTGACGATTGACTGATTTGCGATTGGAGACTGATTGAGAATCTGCGATTGAGGGTTGTGGATTGATTGTCGATTGTTCGATTGAGCCCCGATGCCCAATCCAGCAATCGTCAATCAATCGACAATCATCAATCGTCAATCAACGATCAGTCGGCAATCCAGAATCGCCAATCGCCAATGCAAGATCCTATTTGTCTATCTTCAACAGCTCCACATCGAAGACGAGCATCCCGCGCGGCGCGCCGGCCTGGCCCTGGTACGCCAGGTTCTGCGGAATCCAGAACCGCGTCTTCTCTCCTTCGACCATGAGCTGCACGCCTTCGGTCCAGCCTGCGATGACCTTATTTAGGGGGAAGGTGGCCGGCTGTCCGCGGCTGACCGAGCTGTCGAACATCTTGCCATCTGTCGTCCAGCCGGTGTAGTGCACCGTCACGCTCGATGAAGCGGAAGGATGTTTCGTCCCGGTCCCGGGACGGATCACTTTGTAGGCGAGGCCGCTGCGAGTCTTCTTGGAGTCCGCGGGCGGCGAGGCGACATCGGCGGGCGCGGTGGTCGGCGATGATTGATAGTCCATAAGCTCCACATCGAAAACGAGCATCCCCTTGGGACGGCCCTCCATGCCCTTGTACGCCAGCGACTCCGGGATCCAGAACCTGCGTTTCTCGCCGACGACCATCAGCTGCACGCCCTCGCCCCACCCGGGAATCACGCGATTGACGGCAAACGTCGACGGCGCCTTGCGCGTGTACGAGCTGTCGAACATCTTGCCGTCGGTCGTCCAGCCCGTGTAGTGCACGGTGACCATGTCGGTCGGGCCCGGATGACCGGTTTCCTTGCTCGGCGCGATCACTTTGTGCGCGAGGCCGGACGGTGTCTTCTGCGCGTCGGGCGGCGGCGCGGCGACGTCCGGCGGCGTGGGCGGCAGCGACTGAGCGGCGACGACCAGGACCGTAAGCGCGAGCACAACAGGTACAAGAAGGGTCAGTCGGCGGAGTGTCATCTGGGAATAATACACAGCATCTGGCGATGGATGATCGGGTGATCGGGTCATGTAATGGAGTGATCCGGTATATCGGGTTATCGGGTCAAGTGATCTGGTTATCGGGCCATCGGCGGTATCGGGCCATCGGCCGTAGCAAGATAGAGAAATCGCCAGATAGCCACACAGCCAGATGGCCAGATCGCAAGATCCTCAGATAGCGAGGATCACTTAGCCCGATACCGAGATAATCCGGATCAGCCATTACATCGCTCGATCTCCGATCACCCATCACACATGTTCTAGTCAAATTCTCTCCGCGGCGCGGTCTGCTCCGGGCCAACGCGGCCGGCGACGATGTCGGCCCGGAAGTAGTTCTCGCCCTTGACCCGCGATCCCGCAAGACGGCGCAGCATGTTGATCTGTCCGACGTGTGTCAGCGCGTCGGCAATCGCGCCCTGAAAGATCTGTTCGGCTGGAAAACCGAGCGGGCGTTCGGAGGCCAGGTGCTCGTCGAGAGCCGCGAGCGCGGCGAAGAAGCGGCGCACGTCCTCCTCCCACGCCTGCGGCGTGGAGTCGTTCCACCGCTGCTCGCCCTGCGCCTGCGACAGCGCCCAATCCAGCAGGTCGCAGATATGCGCGAGGATCTGCCCCGGCGTGCGCGTCAGCTCCTTGATGCGGAACGGGCTGAACTCGGCGGGGGCATCCCGCACGGCCTTGCCGCCGCGGTATGCGAGCGTCGCGACGGTATGGCGGAGAAAATCACGCTGCGGTACTGTCATGTCGACCAGTATGTCAACTGCGCGGAAGCTCTGGAAGTGCCCGGCGTGCGGCCACCGCTTCGTCACACCGAACATCTGGCATTCGTGCGGCCGGTACGCGATCGACGATCATTTCGCCCGCAAGGCGCCAATCGTTCGAACGCTGTTCGATCGCCTCGTGGACATCGTCGAAGGATTCGGGTCGGTGAACGTGTACGCGCAGAAGACGAGCATCGTGTTTCAGGTCCGCGTCCGCTTCGCGCGCGCGATGCCGAAGAAGCACTCGCTCGACGGCCACTTCTGGCTCAAGCGCCGCGCCGATCATCCGCGACTGATGAAGGTCGAGCATATGCTGCGCCGCGACTGGATCCATTGGTTCAGGCTCACTGCGGCCGACGATCTCGACCGCGCGTTCATCAAACTGCTGCGCGAGTCGTATGACGTCGGCACGCGGAAGCAGCCCTAAAGGGCTGCGCTACGGGTTCGAACCCTCTAACCCAATCGAACCCATTCGAATCTAATCGAACCCCCGCGAACCCAATCGACCCTATCGAGCCGCCTGCTCGGTCGTCGTCCGCTTGTCCGCCGGCTTCCCTGCGTCGAGATCGTTCCAGTTCAGGATCGCGTTAAAACCCAGGAAGAAGCTGCCCTGCGTCTCCCATCGCCAGTACGGCCGGTTCGCGAACATGACGACGTGTCCCTTGCCGATCGTTGCGTCAAGCGCGACCGCGCGGCCGGCAAGCGCCTGGCCGCCGACGAGCGCGCCCGACAGCAGCATGTCGTTTGGATCCGTCGGGAACCGGAGGACGACGCGCGGCGCGCGATCGTCGATGTTGAACCCGAACGCGCGCGCCATCTGACGCAGTTCCGCCGTCTCGTCCACCATCGGCCGCTGCGGTCGCTTTGGCTGTTCCTGAGGTTCCAGCGATGCGAGCGTTTCCGGAACCGCGTTCGGCGTCAGGTTCTGGCCCACGCCGGGGATCTGTGGACCGCCGCCGCCGAAGCCACCAAAGCCGCCAGGTCCGACGCGCAGCACCGGGGCCTGGTTGAAGTAGACAGCGAGCGCGTTCTGGTCGTAGCCGTACGCGATGGGACTCTTCTTGTCCGCGATCATCGCCTTCAGCACCGAGCCGCGCACGAAGAGGCCTTGCGGATCCTCGACGGTCACGCCCTGCATCAGGCCGTACTCCGGAAAGATCGTCGACGTCGATCCCTCGACGATGAGCGTGCCGCCCTCCTGGACGAACTTCGCCAGCTCGCTGAGCCCAGGAAGGCCCATGCCGCCGCGGATATCGTCGCTCTGGTCCTGGACGCCGAGATTCGGCGTGAGCTCGCTCTTCTTGTACGGCGTTGGATCGCCAATCATCGGCAGCCCGTTCACCTGCTGTTGCGCGTCGCCGCCGATGTGCGGCATGACGATGACGTCGTACTTCGCGCGGAGGCTGCCTTCACGGAGCTTCTGATCGGCGAAGTAGGTGTACGGCACCTTGAATTTGTCGAAGGCCATCCGGACCCAGCCCTCGTCCTGCGTCCGCGCCCACGAGTGGACGTAGCCGATGCGCGGTACGTCGAGCTCGTGCGTCTTGACCGACGGCGTGCCGCTCACCGCGAACGCCGAAAGACCGAGCGACTTGATCGCTGGTTCGAGCTTCGCGCGGTCGGCGCCAGGCACGATGAACGCGCCCGCCGTGAACTTGCGACCGGCCGCCTCGAAGTCATCCTCGGCCGCCAGCATCTTTGCGCCGGCGTTCTGGAACCGGAAGCTCGCCAGCGTGTTGTCCGTGTTGTGCTCGACGATGAGCGTGTCGCCCGTGCCGTTGATCGTGCCGGGCACGCTGACGTCCTGCGTGACGAGCGTCATCGGCTGGTCGAGGATGGCCTTGTCCTCCACCTTGGAAGCTTTGATGTTGCGGAGCAGCGGGAAGCTCCACCCGGTATCGTCGTACGGACGGGGGTTGGCGGCCGGATAGAACTGCGTGTCGAGCAGCACGTCCACGATCGTGCTGTACGGCTGGTCCATCCGCACGACGTAGTCGCCGGCGGTCACCTTCGTCGAACCGCTTCCCCAGTCGCCGTTTGCGGTGTGGACCTCCGCCCCTTGCAGCCGCAGCAGATTGACCATCTCGGCCGCTTCGACCTTGCGCCGCTGGCCCGCGGGAATCACCCAGGCATGCGGCGCCTGGGTCTTGCCGCGCTCGACGGCGCGCTTGTTCTTCAGGTAGTAGTTCTCGAGAAACGTCTGCCCGTTGCGCGCGACGTAGTTCATCGCGAGCAGCAGCGCCGACTGCTGGATGTTGATGTTGTTCCGCGGTCCCCACTTGATCGACGGCAGCGGTGGATTCGGGCGGTACCATTCCCGGCTGGTGGTCGTGACCGGCACGTTCAGGTCGTAGTTCTCGCCCCGATAGCTCTGCGTTTCGTAGAACCGTCCGATCGAGTTGTGCATGTTCGCGACCCAGAAGAGGTAGTTCGGGACCCAGCCGTCATAGAAGTTGTAGGTCCAGACCCCTGGAACACCGCGCTTGGCCATCTCGCTCGTCTCGACCTTCGCGAGCAGCCACCATTCGTCGACGGCGATCGGATCGATTGAGGTGTTGTAGGGTCCCGTCCCTGTCGACGTGTACAGGTAGGTCACTGATTCGTGCAGGTCGTGCCACACCGTCGGATGCCACTGCAGGAAGGCGCCGAGCATGTTCCTGGTCAGGTTCAGCGAGACGCCCATCGCGTCGCGGTTGTTGTCGTGCGCAACGTAGTGGCCCCAGTACACGAGCGGCGGCGGAGTCTTCCCGGTCTTCTTCTGGTAGTAGAAGTTGTCGACCTGCTTGTCGCGGCCGTCTACTTCGGTCGCCGGCGTGAACATGAAGATGGAGTTGTTGCGAATCGTCTGGATGAACGGCGTCTCCTCGACGATCATCCGGTAGGCAAGCTCCATCAACATCTCGGGGCTGCCGGTCTCCGGCGAATGAATGCTGCCGAGCGCGTAGTAAATCGGCTTCCCGGTGTCGATCAGCTGCCGTGCCTGCGCTTCGCTGAGCTTCCTCGGATCCGTCAGTTGAGCCGTGACCTGCTTGTACTTGTCGAGCGACTTGATAGTCGCTTCGTCCGCGATCGCGACCGCGACCATGTCGCGGCCCTCGTCGCTCTTCCCGATCTTCCACATCGTCAAGCGATCGGACGCTTTGTCGAGCGCTTCCAGATACCGGACGATGTCCTTGTAGTAGGTGAGGTTTCCCGGCTCGCCGACGATGCGCCCGAAGAACTTCAGCGGCGAAGGAATCGTGTCGGACGCAGGCAGATGATCGACGAGCTCGGTGATGATGCGCGGATCCTGCGTGTGCTCCTTGATCTTCCGCGTGTACTCTTCATCTATCTTCTGCGCCTTCTGGCCTGACGCGGCACGCGTCGCCTGGGCCTGTGCCGCGCCAGGTGTTACGAGGCAAAGCACAAGCGTAAGAGAGAGGCCCAACCGCGCCTGTTTCGTCATGAGATTCCTCCACGTTCCCGGGACCCGCAAATTAAACCACAGGTTCAGCCGCTAAATCTGCGTGTATCTGCGGCCATCTGCGGCTGCTGGCAGCAGGGTTGCAGCGATCTGCCGTCGTGCTGGCGTACTTGAAAGTGCCGATCGGTTGGGGCGAAATCCTGAAGCGTACGGTCAAGGAAAGCATCGCTGACGACATCCTCAGCCTCTCGGCTCAGCTTGCGTACTATTTTTTCCTTTCGCTGTTTCCGCTGCTGCTCTTCCTCGTCTCGCTCGCCAGCTTCTTCCCCGTCGACAACCTCGTGGATGAGACGGTGAAGTATCTCGGCGGCATCGCCCCGCCGGACGTAATCAGTTTCCTGCTGGATCAGATCCACAAGATCTCGGAGAGCGACGACGGCGGCGTCATGACGTTTGCGTTCCTGTTCACCATCTGGAGCAGCTCGGGCGCAATGATGTCGATCATCACGACGATGAACATGGCGTACGACATCGAGGAGTCGAGGCCATGGTGGAAGACGCGGCTCATCGCCGTCGGCCTGACGGTCGGCCTCGCGCTGTTCATCCTGGTGTCGTTCGCGCTCGTGATCGCCGGGCCGACGATCGCAGAGCGCATTGCGAACGCGATGCGGCTCGGGCCGGCTTTTGAATGGACCTGGAAGATTCTGCAGTGGCCGATCGTGTTCGCGCTCGTCGTCACCGCGATCGGGATCATTTATTACTGCGCGCCTGATGCCGAGCAGGACTGGGTCTGGATCACTCCGGGCGCGGTCCTCGCGACACTGCTCTGGCTGGTGATCTCCCTAGGGTTCAAGATCTATCTCGCCAACTGGGGAGACTACAACGAGACCTACGGAGCGCTGGCCGGCGTGATCATCCTGTTGCTGTGGTTCTACCTGTCAGGACTCGCGATTCTGGTGGGCGCCGAGCTCAACGCGGAAATCGAACACGCGTCGCCGTACGGCAAAGCGCCCGGAGAAAAGGTGCCCGGGCAGAAAAAATCGATGGGCGTGCGCGCGCTGCGTGAGTACGAAGCGCGCATTCGCGCAGGACAACCGGCGGCCGCCGCGTACGTTGCGACAGCGGGGCGGAACGAGCCGAACTGCACAGTGGATCGTCCGCCCCAGCGACAGCCAGGCCTCAAGCCGAGCGACCTTCTCATCGCCAGCCTGGCCCTCCTGCCTCCGGTCCTGGCCTTCGTTCGAAGGCTCGGAGGCACCCGGCGCCGGGCTTGAGCAAGGTGACAGCCTGTCCTCAGTCCGGGTCGCTTTCTGGGGCCAATACCCGTTAGAATCGGCCTGTTTTCAGGGGTACGGCTCTTGCTCTGCCTGAAGCCATCATGAATTCCAGGTCGACCGTGATCGCGCTCGTCGCCATGCTCTGTGTTGCCGCCGCGGGTGGTGGCGCCTATCTGGCCGTGCGTGACAACCGGACGACGCCCGCCGCCGAGCTGGCCGCGCTTCCGCCGGCCGGGGCGGTCAGCGAACCGGCCGCAGCGGCCGCCGCACCGTCCAGCGCGACCGACACCGTCGTTCCGGTCACCGACGATGAAGCGGTTGCAGCGAAGACCGCAGCTGCGGCCAAAGATCCAGAGCCGAAGGCGTCGAACGGCGGCGAGCTCCCGCGTCCGGCCACGGCACGCGCCCGCCGGACCGCACCCGCGCGCGAAGCGTCCGCGTCTTCGTCAGCACCAATTCCGCGGCCGATCGAGCAACCTTCGGCCGCGCCAGCGCCTGAACACGCGCAGCCCCAGGCGGCGCCGGCGTCCGAGCCGCTCAGTGAAACCGTTACGCCGGTCGAGCGCGTTCCGGAACGCGAAGCACCGCCCGCGCGGACCATCGAACAGCTCGTCGTCGAAACCGACTCGGTGATCGGCCTGCAGATGGAAACGACGCTGACGACCGAGCGCGCGCGCGTAGAGGACCGCGTCGAGGCGCGCGTAACGCGCGACGTGACGGTCGGCGATCGCGCCGCGATCCCAGCAGGCGCGCGCATGATCGGCTCGGTGTCGCTCGTTGAACAAGGCGGGAAGGTTCGCGAGCGCGCGCGGCTTGGCGTGCGCTTCCACACGCTGGTCCTCGCCGACGGCACGACGGTGCCGGTTCAAACCGATACGATCTTCAGAGATGGCGAGTCACCTGCGGGCAGCAGCGCCGCAAAGATCGGCGGCGCGGCCGTGGGTGGCGCGATTCTCGGGGCGATCTTCGGCGGCGGCAAGGGCGCGATCATCGGCGGATCCACCGGTGCGGCAGGCGGCACCGCCGCGGTGATGGCCGGCGACCGCAAGCCGGCGGTGCTTCAAGCCGGGACCAGCGTCACCGTCAGGCTCTCCGCGCCCGTGACGGTGACCGTCGAGCGAGAGCAGGAACCCCGCCTATAATCCGCGCGTGAACGCGGACGAATTCCGGGCCCACGGGCACCAGCTCGTCGAGTGGATCGCGGATTACCTCGAGCATTCCGATCGGTACCCGGTGCTGTCGCGCGTGGCGCCCGGCGATGTCCGGCGCGCGCTGCCATCGGACGCGCCGCGGCAACCAGAATCATTCGCCGCAATCTTCGCGGACTTCGAACGGATCGTCCTTCCGGGCATCACTCACTGGAACCATCCCGGCTTCCTTGCCTACTTCGCGATAACGGGGAGCGCTCCCGGCGTGCTGGCGGAATTCCTGTCGGCCGCCTTGAACGTTCAGGCGATGCTCTGGCGCACGTCGCCTGCAGCGACGGAGCTCGAGGAGGTCACGCTTGGCTGGCTGCGTAAGCTGCTGAATCTTCCGGAAGCATTCGAGGGCGTCATCTATGACACGGCGTCGATCGCGAGCCTGCACGCCCTCGCAGCCGCGCGGCAGTCGGCGATCGCCGGCGTCAACGAGCGCGGCCTGGTCGCGCGCACCGACGTCCCGCTGCCGCGCATTTATTGTTCCGAGCACGCGCACTCATCGATCGACAAGGCGATCATGCTGCTCGGTTTCGGTCGCGAGGCGCTTCGCCGAATCCCTACGGACGATCGTTTTCAGATGCGGGTCGACGCGCTCGAGTCGGCCATCGGGGAAGATCGCGCCGCAGGGATGCAGCCGCTGGCGGTGGTCGCCACGGTCGGCACGACCTCTACGACGAGCGTCGATCCCGTTCCCGCGATCGCCGACATCTGCGCCCGGCACAGTCTCTGGCTGCACGTGGACGCCGCCTATGCCGGTGTCGCCGCCATGGTTCCCGGCTGCGAAGCGACGCTTGCCGGCTGCGACCGCGCCGATTCGCTCGTCGTCAATCCTCACAAATGGCTCTTCACGCCGTTCGATTTGAGCGTGCTCTACACGCGCCGGATGGGCGATCTTCGCGCGGCGTTCAGCCTGACACCCGAGTACCTTCGCACGACCGAGGCGGGCGAGACCCGGAACCTGATGGACACCGGGATCCAGCTCGGTCGGCGGTTTCGCTCGCTGAAACTGTGGATGGTGTTGCGGCATTTCGGCAGCGATGCGCTCCGCGCGCGGCTCGCGGAACACATGCGGCTCGCGCGGCTGTTCGCGGACTGGATCGACGCCGACCCGGCGTTCGAACGGCTCGCGCCGGTGCCCTTCTCGGTCGTCTGTTTTCGTGCACGACCGCCGTCACTTGCCGGTGACGCGGCGGCTCTCGACGTTCTCAACGAACGCCTCCTCGATCGCGTCAACGCCAGCGGCGAGGTGTTTCTGTCGCACACGCGCTTGAACGGCCGCTTCACAATTCGGCTCGCGATTGGCCACATCCGCACGGCCGAGGCCCACGTGCGCCGCGCGTACGACCTCCTGAAAACCGAGCTCGAGCGCCTCTAAGCCCGACTGTCGTCTGGCCCTCCGCTTGCACCTTAGGGGTGCGCACACGGTTCAGGAGGGTTTTGACATGCATGTTCGTAAGATGATCCTCGGTACGGTGGCTGCCCTTGCAATCGTGGCGGCAGTCCCCGCGCCGGCGTCCGCAGACTGGACGTTCTCCCCCTTCATCGGCTCGACGTTCGCCGGCGAATTGAATGACGTGGATCTCGATGAAAGCACCCAGAACAAGCTGAGCTGGGGTGGTTCGCTGATGTGGATGGGCGAAGGGATCGCCGGATTCGAAGTGGACTTCGGCTACACGCCTGAGTTCTTCTTCAGTGACAACGACAACGAAGTGGACTTCATCGGCGACGGCAACGTGACGACGTTCATGGTCAACGCGGTCATCGGCGTGCCTGTTGGCGGCGACCGTGGTCCTGGCATCCGTCCCTACGGAACCGTCGGGCTCGGCCTCGTCCGGCAGCGCGTGGACGACGTGATCGACGTGTTCGATGCGGACCGGAATTCGCTCGGGTTCAACATCGGCGGTGGCGTCCTCGGCATGTTCACGGACACCGTCGGCATCCGAGGGGACTTGCGGTGGTTCCGCCAGTTCAGCAACGACAGCGACGGGCTCGACGACCTGGACTTCGATCTGTCGGGTCTGAGCTTCTGGCGCGGGACCGTCGGCGTGACATTCAGGTTCGGATCGTAATCGTTCCGTAGGGGCGGTTCGCGAACCGCCCCTACACCACATCCTCCAGCCGCCAGCGTTCCACCCAACCACCATCCTCGGTCTTCTCCAGCACCACCAACCCGTGCTGTGGAAACGTCACGTCGGCGTCGCCGGAGCCGCGCGTGAGGAGCGCGAGGATGCGAGGGAGGTTCGGCATGTGGCCGACAACCATCAGGTCGAGTTCTTCGCCCGCGAGGAGCGGAGTAATCCCTTGCGGAGGATCCGTTGGCTGCAGTCCGCGCTGCGCGGCAACGACCGCGAGCGGGTTGCAGAGCCGGCTGAAGGCCTCGGCGGTCTGGCGTGCGCGAAGCTTGCCGCTGTGGCAGATGACCCCGGGCTTCACGCCGCGTGCGGCAGCGGCGGACGCAAGCGCTTCGGCATGCGCCCGGCCGGCAGGCGAAAGCGGGCGCTGCGGATCGACGTCGGCGGCGAGCGCCTCGGCGTGATGGACTAGGTAGACAAACACGCGCGCAGCCATCCTCTGACATCAGCCAGCTGCTGCGCAACTGCCTCGGGTGCAGTCGACTGAGGTGTGCGTTTGGCGGCGACCGACGCCGCCGCGCTCACGCGCTCGAGCACATCGTCTTCGAAGAGATCGCTGAAGCCGCGCCACTCCTGTGGCGTGAGCGACTCGAACCCGCGCTGCTCGTCCAGGAGGCGGCGCACCATGGCGCCGACCAGCTCGTGCGCGGTCCGGAACGGCATCCCGCGCGCGACCAGATAGTCCACGACATCGGTCGCGAGCAGCAGACCCGACGCAGCGCCTGCGGCGCGGGCGCGATCGAGCGTCAGGCCGCCGACAACCGTCCGCGTAGCCGCCAGTGACCCCGCGAGCGTATCTTCGGCGTCGAACACCGCTTCCTTGTCTTCCTGCAGATCCTTGTTGTAGCCGGCCGGGAGCCCCTTCATGGACGCGAGCCACCCGGTCAGCGTCCCGATCGCCCGGCCTGCCTTGCCCCGTACGAGCTCGAGCGGATCCGGGTTCTTCTTCTGCGGCATGAGGCTGCTGCCGGTCGCCACCGCATCCGCGAGCGCGAAGAACCCGAATTCCTCTCCGGTAAAAAGAATCAGGTCTTCCGCAAGTCGCGACAGGTGCACCATCGTCAGCGCGGCGGCGTGAAGAAACGACGACACGAAGTCGCGATCGCTCGAGGCGTCGAGACTGTTTGCCACGACGCGCGAGAAGCCGAGTCGAGCGGCAAGGGCTTTCGTGTCGATCGCGTAGTTCGTGCCGGCAATCGCGCCAGAGCCGAGCGGCATCGCGTCCGCCTCGGCCGCGGCCGCGCCGAGCCGGGCATGATCGCGACGGAACGCGGCGGCGTGCGCGAGGAAAAAGTGCGCGACCAGAACCGGCTGGGCCCGCCGCAGATGCGTGTACGCGGGGATGACCGCGTCGCGTGCCACCTCCGCCTGATCGGCCAGCGCGGCGACGAGCTGTGCGGTTTCGCGTTGCAGGGCGTCAATGCGCCGGCGCAGGTAGAGCCGGAGATCGACCGAGACCTGCTCGTTGCGCGACCGGCCGGTATGGAGGCGCCGGCCGGCGTCGCCGATCCGTTCGACGAGCTTGCGCTCGACGAACGAATGGACATCTTCATCGGGGGTTCCACAGGTTCCAGAGGTTCCAAGGGTTCCGGGTTCAAGGAACGACGGGTCGCGGCGTGCGTCGTCGAGGATCGCCGTCAACCCGTCGCGAATGGCGCGCGCGTCGTCGCGGGAGATCGCGCCGGCCGCTTCGAGCGCCTCCGCCCAGGCCAGGCTGCCCGTGATGTCGTCCTCGAACAGCCTGCGATCGAAGCGGAACGACGCGCCCCAGGCGAAGATCGCAGCGTCCGGCGCCTCTGCGAAGCGGCCGCTCCACAACGGGCGCGTCCGATGATCTGGCGATGGATGATCGGGTGATCGGGCCATGTAATGGAAGATCGCGTCCATCGGGCTAACGAGGTAAGTGATCGGCGTGTCGGCGTATCGATAAACCGATAGTGCCGATAGCCCGATCACTTAGCGCGATCGGCCAATCGGCCGATGGCCCGATTACATCACCCGATCGCCCATCACCCATCACCCGATTGACACCTTGTCGTCCTTGGCGACCTTGTCATCCTTGGGCGCTTTGCGAGCCGCAGTCTCGACGGGCAGACCCCAGATCTTGATGAAGCCTTCGGCCGCGGAGTGGTCGAACTTGTCGCCCGCATCGTAGGTCGCCAGGTCGTGCTCGTACAACGCGAATGGCGACTTGCGCCCGACAACCCGGCAGTCGCCCTTGAAGAACTTCAGGCGGATCGTGCCGGTGACGCGCTCCTGGATCTTCGCCACGAAGGCGTCGATCGCCTCGCGCGTCGGCGTGAACCACAGGCCGTTGTACACGAGATCGGCGTAGGTCCGGCCGGCGTCGTGCTTCAGGCGCTCGAGATCGCGCGGGATGACCAGCTTCTCGATCTCTTTGTGCGCGGCGTGCAGCGCCACGGCCGCGGGCGCCTCGTAGATCTCACGCGACTTGATGCCCACGAGCCGGTTCTCGACCATGTCGATCCGGCCGATGCCGTGCGCGCCGGCGATCGTCTCGAAGCTGCCGATCAGATCGACGAGCGGCATCGCAATGCCATTGACCTTGACCGGCACGCCGGCATCGAACTCGATCTCGACGTAGGCCGGTTGGTCCGGGCAATCGGCGGGACTCTTGGTGAGCGTGTAAATCTCCTCGGGCGGCTCGACCCACGGATCCTCGAGGACGCCGCACTCGATCGACCGGCCCCACAGGTTCGAGTCGGTGCTGTACGGACTTTCGATCGTCGCCGGCACAGGGATACCGCGCTGCCGGGCGTATTCGATTTCGTCCGGCCGGGTCATGCCCCACACGCGGGCCGGCGCGATGACCTTGATCTTCGGATCGAGCGCGCGCGACGAGACGTCGAGGCGGACCTGATCGTTCCCCTTGCCGGTGCACCCGTGGGCGATCGCATACGCCCCCTCGAGATGCGCGATCTCGACCAGGCGGCGCGCGATCAGCGGGCGGCCCAGGGCCGTGGCGAGCGGATAGCGGTCTTCGTAGATCGCCCCCGCCTGCAATGCCGGCAGGATGAACTCTTTCGCGAACTCCTCTCGGACGTCGAGCACGTGCGCGCGGACGCAGCCGATCGCCAGCGCCCGCTCGCGGATGTCCTCGAGTTCACGCCCCTGCCCGAGGTCGAGGGTGACCGCCACGACCTCGGCACCGTACTGCTCGGCGAGCCAGGGAATGGCGACCGAGGTGTCGAGGCCACCGGAATATGCCAAGACGATGCGTTTCATCACACGCTCCACATGAATCGATCATGGCCGATCGGGCGATCGGGCCAAGTCATCTGATCCTCTTTACATCTATCATCGGAGTAAAGGATCGATCTATCGATAGGTCGTTCTATCGATACGTCGATCTATCGATATGTCGATAGCTCCGATACCGCGATCCCGTAAACCGATACCTCGATCTGCCATGGACACATGACATGGCCCGATCACCCGATCGTCCATGGCCAGTTATCTCCTCGCCCACTCCTCGAGGGTCTTGACGAACGCTTTGGCCTTCTTCGCCTCGCGGACGATCACGAGCAGCGTGTCGTCGCCGGCGACGGTGCCGGCGACCTCGGACAACGCCGCGCGGTCGATTGCGATGCCGAGGATGCCCGCCTGGCCGGGGGCGGTCCGGATGACCACGAGCTCGCGGACCCGGTCGATGCCGCGGACGTACTCGGCGACCGCGCCGCGGAGCGCGCCTTCGGGCTCGACCGGACCCGACCCGTTCTCGCCCGGCACGCGGTAGGCGCCGTCGGCGGCGTGCTTGGCGAGCGCGAGCTCGGCGATGTCGCGCGACAGCGTGGCCTGGGTGACGGTCACCCCCCGCGCGCGGAGCCGCTTCCGCAGCTGCTCCTGGCTGGTGATGGCCTCGCGCCCGACGAGCTCGAGGATCAACCCCTGCCGGAACGCTTTCATGCCGAACCCCGATTCTACTTGATTCAGCCGCGATCTGTATGTATAAAAAATACAGACAATGAATAATTATTCGAGCCCGCCCGCGCGTGTCGCCGTCGCCGGCGCCACCGGCTACACCGGGCAGGAGCTCGTGCGCCTGCTGGCCCGCCACCCGCGCGCCGCGCTCGGCGCGGTGATGGCGTCCCGCGCCGCCGCCGACGGCGGCCCCCGGCGTCTGCCCGCGCTCGCACGGGTCTGGGACGGCGAGGTCGCCCCGCTCGACGTCGACGCGCTTGGCGACGCCGACGCGGTGTTTCTCGCCACCCCAGATGCCGTCTCGGCGGAGCTCGCGCCCGCGCTGGTCGATCACGGGATCCGGGTCTTCGACCTCTCCGGCGCCTTCCGCCTGACCGATGAGGCAACGCGCGCGAAGTGGTACCCACACTCGCCCGCCATCCCGGCAGGCGCGGCGTACGGCCTGGCGGAGTTGAATCAGGCGGCGCTCCGCGAGGCGCGCTTCGTCGCGTGTCCCGGCTGCTATCCGACAGCGGCCCTCCTGGCGCTGCGGCCCTTGTGGGAGGCCGGTCTCCTCGCCGACGATCCATCCATCGTCATCGACGCGAAGTCCGGCGTGTCGGGCGCGGGCAAGACGCCGAACGAGCGGACGCACTTCTCCGAGTGCCACGGGAACGTCGCGCCCTACGGCATCTTCTCGCACCGCCACGGCGCCGAGATCGAACAGGAGCTGGGCGTGCCGGTGACCTTCGTGCCGCATCTCGTGCCGCTCGACCGCGGAATCCTCGAAACGATCTACGCGCGCCTGCGGCCGGCGGCGACTGCGGCCGATATGATGGCCGCCTTCGACGCCGCCTACGGACGCGCGCCGTTCGTCCGGCTCAGGGGCGAGGCCGTGCCCGAGATCAAGCACGTCGCGTGGACGAACTTCTGCGATCTTGGCTGGCGCGTCTCGGGCGATCGGGCCGTGATCGTGTCGGCGATCGACAACCTTCTCAAAGGGGCAGCCGGACAGGCCGTGCAGGCGTTCAACGTCGCGTTTGGTTTCGAGGAGTGCGCGGGGCTTCTGTGATGACGCCTCCCCAGACCCTGACCGTGCTGAAACTCGGCGGGGAACTCCTCGAAACCGACGCGGGGCTCGCCTGGATTGCCGCCCAAATCGTGCGGCTTGCAGCTGCGGGACCGCTGGTCGTGGTCCACGGCGGCGGCCGGAGCATCGACACGGAGCTCGCCCGCCGTGGCGTCGAGAAACAGGCGGTTGACGGCCTGCGAATCACGAACGAGGCAACGCTCGATGCGGTGCTGTGCGTGCTCGCCGGCCGCGTGAACACACGCCTGGTCGCCGCAATCGGCTCCGCCAACGGACGGCCCGTCGGGCTCACCGGCGCCGACTCTGGCGTAGGGCCGGCGACGAAGGCGGCGCCGCTTCGCGCGACGTCTGGCGCCGTGGTCGATCTCGGCCTGGTTGGCGAGCCGGCCAAGGGAGACGGGATCGTCCTCCGCGCGCTGCTCGACATCGGCGTCATCCCCGTCGTGGCCAGCATCGGGCGGACGATGGATGGCGTGCTGCTGAACGTGAATGCCGACACGTTCGCCGCAGGGCTCGCGGCGTCCCTGGGCGCGTCGACGCTGATCGTGGCGGGCGCGACGCCGGGCGTTCTCGACAGCGACCAGAAAACGATAGAGAGCCTGGATGCCTCGGCGGCGGAGCGGCTCGTGCAATCGGGCGGAGCGAGTGACGGGATGGTGGCGAAACTGTCGGCCGCTCTGTCGGCCACGACCGCAGGGGTCGGCGTCGTGCGGATCGTGGACGGCCGCGGCCCGGCCGACCTGACGAGTGCGCCGGGAACAACGATTCGCTCGCCGGCACGAAGCCAAGAAATGGCTGATGTATGTCGATGACACAAACCGTGACGTTGGGTGACGTGCAGGCGCTCGAGTCGGCGCACGTGCTCCAGATCTATCGCCGCTCGCCGGTTGTCTTCGTGCGCGGCAGCGGCTGTCGGCTGTTCGATTCGGACGGCCGCGCCTGGCTCGATCTGGTATCCGGCATCGGCGTCGCGTCGCTCGGACACGCGAATCCGGCGCTGGCACGCGCGCTCGCCGATCAGGCAGGCTCGCTCGCACACACGTCGAACCTGTACTTCCACCCGCTGCAGGGGGAAGTCGCGAAGCGGCTCGCCGCGCTGTCGGGCCTCCCGCGTGCGTTCTTCTGCAACAGCGGCACCGAAGCGATCGAGGCCTGCCTGAAGTTCGCGCGGCGATACTGGCACGCTCAGGGTTCGCCTCGGACGGGAGTGGTCGCGTTCGAGCACGGCTTCCACGGGCGAACCGTCGGCGCGCTCTCGGTGACGTGGGACGCGCATTATCGCGAGCAGTTCGCGCCGCTCGTGCCGGACGTGACGTGGGTCTCGCCGGGCAACCCCTCCGTGCTGGAGGCGGCGGTGACCGCCAACACCGCGGCGATCATCGTCGAGCCGATTCAGGGCGAAGGCGGCGTGCGGCCGATCCCGATCGAGACCGCGCGCGCGATCCGCGCGGCGTGCGCGCGCACCGGGGCGCTCCTCATCGCGGACGAGGTGCAGTCTGGTCTGGGGCGCACGGGCGTGCCGTTCTACTCACGGACGCTGGGCCTGGAGCCGGATCTGATGGCGGTCGGGAAAGCGCTCGGCGCGGGCATGCCCGTCGCCGCGGCGCTCCTCAGCGAGCGCCTCGCGGGCGCCGCGCGGCCCGGCGACCACGGGAGCACCTACGGCGGAAATCTGCTGGCGTGCCGCGCCGCGCTCGTGTTCCTCGAAACGCTGGTCGACGGCGGGCTGCTTGAGCATGTCGCAGCCACCGGCCGCCACCTGGAGAAGCGGCTGCGCGCCCTGGCGGAAAAGCACCCCGCGATCGTCGACGTCCGCGGGGCGGGTCTGATCTGGGGGATCGAGCTCGATCGCGACGCGCAGCCGGTCATCGACGCCGCGTTCGAGCGCGGGCTGCTCGTGAACCGGACTGCGGGGACGATCGTGCGGCTGCTGCCGCCGCTCACCATTTCGGTGAGCGATTTGGACGAAGCGCTCGTCGGCCTGGATGCCGCGTTGAGCGCCGGCGCCGCAGGCCCGCAAGAGGCGAATCAGTCATGACACCCATCATCCGGGCGGCTACCGCCGACGAAGCAGAGGCACTGCAGGCGCTGATCGTGGCGCACCAGGAGGAGGGGCACCTGTTGCCCAGGACGTTGCCTGACCTCCGGGCGCATGCGCCGCGGTTCCTCGTGGCGGCGGTGGACTCGACGATCGTGGCCTGCGGCGAGCTTGCGCCGCTCAGCCACAACGTGGCCGAAATCCGATCGCTCGTCGTCGATCGGCAGCACCGCAACCTGGGCCTGGGCTCGCGGCTGGTCGCGGCGCTGGAGCGCCGCGCGAGGCTTCACGGGTACCTGCGGCTGTGCGCGTTCACGCACCGCCCCGATCACTTCCTGAAGCTCGGGTTCTCGATGGTGCCGCACAGGTGGCTGCCGGAGAAGATCGCCGTCGACTGCTACTCCTGTCCGCTCTTCAAGCGCTGCGGCCAGCACGCGATGCTGCGAACGCTGCTGCCGATGGGCGTCGCGCCACGCAAGCCCGCATTGGTGGGAGCAACCGTTTGACCGAGCGAGTCCCCGAGCGGATTGACGGCGGGATAACCGCCCCCCTCGGCTTCCGCGCCGCCGGCGTCGCATGCGGGATCAAGAGCGGAGGCACGCTGGATCTCGCGCTCGTCGCGTCTGAGGGCTTGTCGACCGCCGCGGGCGTCTTCACGACCAATCGGGCGGTGGCCGCGCCCGTGCTGCTGTCGCGGGACCATCTGCGCCGCTCCGGCGGCCGCGCGGGGGCGGTGGTGATCAACAGCGGCTGCGCGAACGCGTGTACCGGCGCGCAGGGCGAGCAGGCCGCGGCGGCGATGGCAACGGCAACGGCGCGCGCGCGCTCAATCGCGACCGAGCACGTGCTCGTCGCCTCGACCGGCGTGATCGGCGTCGCGCTCGACAGCGGAAAGGTGACGCGCGGGATCGCCGACGCGGCCCGCGCGCTCAGCCCTGATGGCCACGCGAACGCGGCCCGCGCCATCATGACGACCGACATCGTGCCGAAGGCGCATGCCGCCGCCACCGTCATCGACGGCACGACGGTACGCGTGGGCGGCATGGCGAAGGGCGCGGGGATGATCGAGCCGCTAATGGCCACGATGCTCGGCGTCGTGACGACCGACGCCGCGATCGAACCGACGCTCCTGCAGCGGGCGCTGGTGGATGCGGTGGCGCTGAGCTTCAACGCCATCTCGGTTGACGGCGAGTGTTCGACCAACGACTGCGTCTTCCTGCTGGCGAGCGGCGCGAGCGGCGTCACGATCGGGCCCGGGGAATACGGCGCGTTCGTCGCGGCGCTCACCGAGGTCTGCCGCGCGCTGGCGGTCGACATCGTCCGCGGCGGCGAAGGGGCGACCAAGCTCGTCACCGTAACGGTCCGCGGTGCGGCGAGCATCGCCGACGCGCGGCGGGCCGCGCGGGCGATCTGCAATTCGCCGCTCGTCAAAACGGCGGTCCACGGCGGCGATCCGAACTGGGGACGGCTCGTCGCGGTCGCCGGCCGCGCCGGCGTCGCGTTCGAACTCTCGAAGGCGGCAATCCGGATTGGCCCCGTCGAGCTCTTCGCGCAGGGCCGCCCGTACGACGACCGCGCGCCGAAAGCGGCGGAGCACCTGCGGGGCCGCGACGTCAGCCTCGAGGTCGATCTCGGCCTGGGCCGCGAGACGGCGCGGATGTGGACGTGCGACCTCTCGGCCGAGTACGTGCGGATTAACGCGGAATATCGAACGTGATTACGACACTGAAAAAAGACTTCCTGTCGATTCTGGACTTCTCGCCCGACGAGCTCAATGCCTGCCTGACGCTCGCGAAGTCGATGAAGACGGCGCGCGCGCTGCGGCAGAACGGGCACCAGCCGCTCGCGGGACTGCACGTGGCGCTCCTCTTCGAGAAGCCCTCGCTGCGCACGCGGGCGACACTTCAAATCGCGATCCGCGAGCTCGGCGGCGAGACGATCGAGCCGCCGCCAGACGTCGCGCTCGGCGGCCGGGAGAATCCGTGCGACGTTGCCCGCAATCTCGAGCGCTGGGTGGCGGCCGCGGTGATCCGCACGTTTGCGCAGGCGCGGCTCCAGGAATTCGCCGCGGCCGCGCCGTCGCTCCATGTCGTCAACGCGCTCACCGACGAGGAACACCCGTGCCAGGCGCTCGCCGATGTCATGACGTTGGAAGAGCATCTGGGCTCGCTGCGCGACCGGACGATTGCCTTCGTGGGAGACGGCAACAACGTCGCGACGTCGCTCGCTCATGCCGGCGTCATGTGCGGCGCGCGCGTCCGGGTCGCGTCGCCGCGCGGCTTCGAGCTGCCCGCGAAGGTCCGGCAGGAATGTGAACGCGTCGCCGCGGCTGGTGGGAGCGTCGAGGTCACCAACGATCCGCACGCGGCAGTCGCCGACGCGCACGCCGTCTACACCGACGTCTGGACCTCGATGGGACAGGAAGCGGAAGCGGACGCGCGCCGCAAGGTGTTCGGGGCGTTCCAGGTCAACGCCGAGCTGATGGCGTATGCGCGGCCCGGCGCCCTCGTCATGCACTGTCTGCCGGCGCACCGGGGAGAGGAGATCACCGACGAGGTGATCGACTCAGCTTCGTCGGTGGTCTTCGATCAGGCCGAGAACCGCCTTCACACGCAGAAGGCGCTTCTGGCCATGCTCGTACGGTAGGGCCTCGTTCCTCGTGCCTCGGGCCTCGGGCGGTTCCTCGTGCCTCGGGCCGTGCCTCGGACCTCGGGCCTCGGACTAACCGAGGCACGAATGCCGAGGAACTGACCGAGGCCCGAACCCCGAGGACCGAGAAACGAGTTAGTTGGCCGCCTTCATCGAGGCGACCTTGATGGTCTTCTGACCATCCTTCTCGGTGACCTCGCCGGTGGCCTCGACCTTCTTCGCGACGAATTCAATCAGCTTCTTGTTGTTGTCCGCGGCGTAGTCGCCCGTGATGGTGTACACGCCGTCGTCGGTCAGGATGCCCATCTTTGCGCCCTTCTCGGCGCATTTCTTGGCGCATCCTTCATGATCGGCGCCGTGATTCTCGGCCTTCTTCGCCTGGCACTGCACGTCGACGACTTCTCCCGTGACGGTTTTGACGTCGGCGACGAGCGGCGCCACCATTGCGGCAACGAACAGAACACCGGTCAACGCGGAAACGACCCGTTTCATGCGATTAGCCTCCTGAAAAACCTGCCTATAGTACCCTATCGCCCCGGTCCGCTCATTTTTCTTATGCGGCAAGTGCCGATCACTCGGTACGGCCCACCCGAGGTCCTGGTGCCCGAAGAAGCGCCGGACCCCGTACCTCGGCCGGGGGAGGCGCGCATTCGTGTGCGGGCCGCAGGCGTGAACTTTGCGGACGTTCTCGCCCGCATCGGCCTGTATCCCGATGGACCAAAGCCGCCGGCCGTCGTGGGCTACGAGGTCGCGGGAACGGTCGACGCGATCGGCGGCGGCGTCACGGGAATCGCGCCCGGCGACCGTGTCATCGCGCTGACCCACTTCGGGGGGTACGCGGACGTGGCAGTCACACGCGCGACGCGCGTGTTCCGAGCGCCCGAGGGCCTGAGCGACGCCGAGGCCGCGGCGATTCCGGTCACGTTCCTGACCGCGGCGGTTGCGCTGTACAAGATGGCCAACCTCTCGGCGGGGGAAACCGTCCTCATTCATAACGCCGGAGGCGGCGTCGGGATTGCGGCCGCCCAGCTCGCCCGGCTGCGTCGGGCGCGCATCATCGGCACCGCGTCGGCGGCGAAACACCAGGCGCTTGCGGCCTTCGGCGTCGAACACGCCATCGAGTATCGCGACGCGGAACGCGAGGTCATGCAGCTCACGAAGGGACGCGGCGCGGACGTGATCCTCGACCCGCTCGGCGGCGAAAGCTTCGCGGCGAGCTACCGGATGCTCGCGCCGCTCGGGCGCCTCGTCATGTTCGGCATGTCCGCCGTCGTGAGCGGCGAGCGGCGGCGGTTCTGGCACGTGCTGCGCGCCTGGCGCGCGCTCCCCCGCTTCAAGCCGTTCTCCCTGATCAGCCGCAACCGCGGAGTCTTCGGGTTGAATCTGGGCCACTTGTGGGCGGAGGAAGGCCAGCTTGGCCCAATCGCCGAGATGCTGCTGAACGAGTTCCGCGCGGGCCGGCTCCGCCCGGTCGTCGCGAAA
The DNA here is from genome assembly GCA_036258175.1 of Vicinamibacterales bacterium. Lineage (GTDB taxonomy): Bacteria > Acidobacteriota > Vicinamibacteria > Vicinamibacterales > 2-12-FULL-66-21 > DATAEE01. The sequence goes on along the minus strand of DATAEE010000106.1, from coordinate 104,324 downwards.
ACGTTCCCGCTCGAGAAAGCCGCGGACGCCCATCGTTTTCTGCAGAACCGATCCAATATCGGAAAAGTCGTACTCACTACATAGAGGTTCGCAGGCGAAAAAAGGTGACATTCGGTCATTGTTGACAGTGGATTGATGCTCGGAGGTTGGCAGGCGCGGGGGGTGGGGCCCCAGCGCAAAGGAAAGAAATGATGATTCGTACCGTTGCCGTTATCACGCTGGCAATCTTGGGGGTCGGGCCGCTCGCCGGCCGCGAGGCCTCGAATGTCCCCACCATCGACCAGGCGCTGGAGCTGAAGCGCGTCGGCTCCCCCGCGATCTCCCCGGACGGCCGTCTGGTCGCGTACACCGTGCGCGAGACGAACTGGGACGAGAACGCCTTCGAGACCGAGGTCTGGCTGATCGCGACCGACGCGAAGCCGGGCGCCGCGGACGAGCGGCAGCTCACGCGTGGGAAAAAATCCAGCAGCTCGCCTGCCTGGTCGCCGGACGGCCGCCGGCTCGCGTTTGTCTCCGACCGCTCGGACAAACGGCAGATTTACGTCATCAACGTCGAAGGGGGCGAGGCCGAGCCGATTACGACCGACGCGAAGGAAAGCGCGCCCGAAGGCGTGACGAGCTTCGCCTGGTCGCGGGACGGAAAGACGATTGCCTTCACGGCGCTCGATCCAAAAACGGAAACCTTGAAAGAGCGGGACAAGAAGTACGGTGAGTTCTCCGTCGTCGACCAGGATCACCGCATGACCCACCTCCACGTCGTGGATCCCGAATCCAAGAAAGTGCGTCGGTTGACCGACGGCGCCTTCACCGTCGGCAGCTTTGACTGGTCGCCGGACGCCGCGAGCATTGCATTCGATCACCGCACCAACGACGACCCGTCGAATGGCGGGACGGCCGACATCTCGATCGTAAGCGTTTCGGATGGTTCGGTGCGGAAGCTGGTGATGCAGGAGGGGCCTGACGCCTCGCCGAAGTGGTCGCCGGATGGCGCGCGAATCGTGTTCGACACCGCGATGTCGAACCCCTCCTTCTATTATGGGAATGGTGTCCTTGCCGCCATCCCCGCTTCCGGCGGCGCGATCGACGTGCTGTCCAAGTCGTTCGACGAGGATCCGCAGCTCCTTGCGTGGGGACCCGATGGCATCTACTTCGGCGCGGCCGAGAAGACGTACGCGCACCTGTACAGGCTCGATCCCGCGACGAAAGCGGTGACGAAACTGACGCGTGATGCGCGCGGCATGCCGTTCGGTTTCAGCTTGACGAAGGACTTCCGCTCCGCCGCGTTCGTCGAGAGCGCAGCGGATCGATTCGCCGAAATCGCCGTCGCCGACGTCGCCACGATGACGCCCCGGCGATTGACCGACCTCGGCGCGCAGCTCAAAGACTGGTCGCTCGGCCCGAGCGAGGTCATCTCGTGGAGGAGCACGGACGGAACGGCAATCGAAGGCGTACTGCACAAGCCGGCGGACTTCACCGCCGGCCGGCGCTATCCATTGATCGTTGTCAGTCACGGCGGACCGACGGGCATCTCGCGCCCGGCAAAATTCAGAACCAACGGCGTCTACCCGATCGACATCTGGCTGTCGAAGGGGGCGCTCGTGCTCGAGCCGAACTATCGCGGCAGCGGCGGGTACGGCGAAAAGTTCCGGTCGCTCAACGTGCGCAATCTCGGCGTCGGCGATGCCTGGGACGTCATCTCGGGCGTCGACGCGCTGGTTGCCCAAGGCCTCGTCGATCGCGAGCGGGTCGGCGCTGCGGGGTGGAGTCAGGGCGGATACATCTCGGCGTTCCTGACCACGCACGACAGCGCGCGGTTCAAGGCCATCTCGGTCGGCGCGGGCATCTCGGACTGGATGACGTATTACGTCAACACGGACATCCATCCCTTCACGCGTCAGTACCTGAAGGCGACGCCGTGGGACGACCCCCAGATTTACGCGAAGACGTCACCCATCACCTACATCAGGGGGGCGCGGACGCCGACGCTCATCCAGCACGGCGAACTCGACCAGCGCGTGCCCATCCCCAACGCGTACGAGCTCTATCAAGGGCTTCAGGACCAGGGCGTGCCGGTGAAGCTCATCGTCTACAAAGGCTTCGGCCACGGGCTGAACAAACCCAAGGCCCAGCGCGCCGCGCTCGAACACAATCTTGAATGGTTCGACCGGTACTTGTTCGGTCAATCACGGACAACGAATCCGTAAGGATACGGGAAGGTGATCGGACCAGCGCGGCGAGCGAAGCGAGCCGTGGCAGGCGGCGGGGGTGGGGCCCCGCCGCGACCAAGAAATGATAAATTTCCCTCTCTTCGGGAGGAAAGACGTGCCATTCATCATCCCGTCTCGTGTGAGATTCGCATCGGCGATAGCCGTTGCACTGGCGGCCGGCGTGACCGTGTCGCTTCTGGGACAGACGCCTCCGCCCCGCGAAACCGCCGCGCGCCGAGCCCCGGCCGTCGTGGCGATCAAAGGGGGAACCATCCTGACCGTCACGAAGGGAACGATCCCGAACGGGACGATCGTCCTGCGCGACGGCAAGATCGCGGCGGTTGGCGCGAACGTCGACGTGCCGTCCGGCGCCGACGTGTTCGACGCGACCGGCAAGTTCGTCTCGCCGGGCATCATCGATGCGCACTCGCACATCGCGGCCGACTCGATCAACGAGGGTGGCACGACGGTCTCATCGATGACCGGGATCGAAGACGTCCTGGACCCCACGGACATCAACATCTATCGCGACCTCGCCGGCGGTCTGACGACCGCCAACGTGCTGCACGGCAGCGCGAACCCGATTGGCGGCAAGAACAGCGTGATCAAGCTGCGCTGGGGCAAGACGCGCGCGGAGGAGCTGCTGTTCGAAGGGGCGATGCCCGGCATCAAGTTCGCGCTCGGCGAGAACCCGAAAGACATGCGGCAGTTCGGCCAGACCGGACCGCGGCGCTATCCGGTGACGCGCGCCGGCGTCGAGTTCGTCATCCGAGATGCGTTCACGCGCGCGAAGGCGTATCAGCAGGCATGGCGCGACTACGAGAAGAAGAAGGCGGCCGGCCAGGACGTCCTCGCGCCCGCGCGCGACTTGCAGCTCGAGCCGCTCGCCGAGATCCTCGAAGGCAAGCGGCTCGTGCACGCGCACTGCTACCGCGCCGACGAAATTCTGATGCTGCTGCGCCTGGCCGACGAGCTCGGCTTCAAGATCCAGACGCTTCAGCACGTGCTCGAGGGCTACAAGGTCGCGAAGGAGATCGCCGCGCATGGCGCCGGCGCCTCCACGTTCTCCGACTGGTGGGGTTACAAGATCGAAGCCGAGGATGCGATCCCGCACAACGCCACGATCATGGTGCGCAAGGGCGTGCTCGTCTCGATCAACTCCGACAGCGCGGAGCACGCCCGGCGCCTGAACACCGAAGCCGCGAAGTCCGTCAAGTGGGGCGGCCTGTCCGATGACGAGGCGTTCGCGCTCGTGACGATCAATCCGGCGAAGCAGCTCCGCATCGAGAACCGCGTCGGATCGCTCGAGGTCGGTAAGGATGCCGACGTCGCCGTCTGGAGCCACCATCCGCTCAGCTCCTATGCGATCGTCGAGCGGACCTACATCGACGGCATCGCGTACTACGACCGGATGGCCGAAGAGCGCCGTTTGAGCGAGCTCCGCAAGGAGAAGGACACGCTCGTCAGCGCGGAGAAGCAGGACCGCCGATCGCCCACCGCTCCCGAAACCTCCGAGCCGCCGAAACCGCGCAACGCCAGCGAGGGCCCGAAAGACGACGGCAACGGCTCGAACGGCAACGGCACGACTGGCACCTCTGGCACCAGCACCATGGGCACCCAGAGCACCATGAGCACCCAGAGCACCCAAGCCGCGTCCGTGTGGGCCATCACCAACGCCCGGATCCATCCGGTGACGAAGCCGGTCATCGAGCGCGGGACCATCGTGATCCGCGGCTCGAAGATCGAAGCGGTCGGCGCGAGCGTCACGGTGCCCGTTGGCGCCAAGACGATCGATGCCGCCGGCGCGGACGTGTATCCCGGCTTCATCAACGCGCGGACGACCGTCGGTCTCGCCGAGCCCGGACCTCGCGGCTTCGACGACGTCAATGAAATGCTCGACTTCAACCCCGAGCTGCGCGCGGTGGTCGCGTATCAGGCGGACAGCGACACGATTCCCGTCGCGCGCGCGAACGGCATCACGACCGTTGCGGTGATGCCTGCCGGCGGAATCCTGGGCGGCCAGGCCGCCGTCATGAACCTCGATGGGTGGACGTACGAAGAAGCGGCGGTCCGGCCGATCGCGGGCGTCACCTTCAACTTCCCGACCATCGGGCGCGCGGGCGGATTCTTCTTCGGTCCTCCCCCGCCGGACGATCGGACTTACGACGAGCTGAAAAAGGAGCGAGACCAGAAGCTCGACCGCGTGGCGCGGTTGTTCGACGATGCTAGGGCATACGAGAAGGTGCCGAAGGATCAGCGCAGGACCAACTGGGTGCTCGAGGCGCTGCTGCCGGTGCTCGACAAGAAGGCGCCTCTCTACGTCTCGGCCACGCGCGAGGCGGACATCCGCGACGCGGTGGCGTTCGCGGACCGTCTCAAGGTCAACATCGTGCTGACCGGCGCGATGGAGGCATCGCTCGTCGCGCCGCTTCTCAAGGAGAAGAACATCCCGGTCATCCTGGGGCCGATCCTCATCCCGCCATCGCGCGAAGACATGTTCCACGCGGCGAGCTACCAGGCGGCCGGAGAGCTCGCGCAGGCGGGAATCAAGTTCGCGTTCGCGACCGGCGACAGCAGCAACGTCCGGCTCGTGAACTACAACGCCGCGATGTCGGTCGCCTGGGGATTGCCGCACGACGCCGCGATCAAAGCGTTGACGCTGGACGCCGCAGAGATCCTGGGCGTCGGCGACCGAATGGGAAGCATCGAGGTCGGCAAGGACGCGAACCTGCTCGTCGCCAAGGGCGACCCGCTCGAGATCCGGACGACGATCAGCCATGTGGTGATCGCGGGCAAGAACGTCGACCTCGACAACAAACACCAGGCGCTCTTCGAGCGCTTCATGGCGAGGCCTTAGGCCATGCGCAAACATTTCCTGATTGCAGCCGCGGCGCTCACGGCCGCGTTCATCGTCGCAACGCCGCGGGCCCAGGGGCCCTTCACCACTGCCATCCGCGGGGCGCGAATCGTCACTGCCGCCGGCGCGCCCATCGCGTCCGGAACGATCGTCCTGCGCGGCGGTCTCGTCGACGCCGTCGGAGCGGACGTCGCGGTTCCCGCGGACGCGCGGGTCATCGACGGCGCGGGGCTCACCGTGTATCCCGGCCTCATCGACATGGGCACGACGGCAGGGATCGAGCTGCCGCGTGCGCAGGCGCCGGAGTTCAAGACGTCGGAGGAAGCGGAGCGCTGGAAGCGCGACAACATCTTCCGGCCGCAGCTCGAAGCGGCGGAACACGTCAGGCCCGATGCGGCCACCCTGACGTCGCTCGCGTCGGTCGGTATCACGAGTGTGCTCGCGACGCCGCCGGGCGAGGTCATCAAGGGGCGCAGCGCGCTCGTGAACGTCTCGGCCCCGGAGGAAGACCCGCAGATCGGCGCCGTTGCCGATCCGCGCCGGGGTCTCGTGGTGCTGCGCGCGCCGGTCGCGCTGCACGTCGCGTTCACCGAGCGGCCGAGGGGCGACGGCTACCCGGCGTCGCTGATGGGCGTCATCGCGTTCGTGCGGCAGGCGTTCCTGGACGGTCAGTATCACCAGGCAGCCATGGATCGGTATCAGCGCGTGAAGACTGGCGTCCTGCGGCCGGTATTCGATCCGGCGCTCGACGGGCTGCAGCCCGCGCTGGCCGGTCGCATGCCGGTGGCGTTCGAAGGCGAGACGGCGCGTGAGATCCTGCGTGACCTGAAGATGGCGGCCGAGTTCAAGCTGGATCCGATCGTGACGGGCGGCCGAGAGGCCGATCAGGTGGTGACGGATCTCAAGGCGCGAAACGCGCGCGTAATCCTCAACCTCAACTATCCATCGCGGCCGCGCACGCTCGCGCCCGACGCCGACGAGTCCGTGCGCGCGCTCCGCCAGCGCGCGTCGGCGCCGAAGACCGCCGCCGCGCTCGAAAAAGCGGGTGTCCTGTTCGCGTTCGAGTCGAACGGCCTGCGCGAATCGAAGGACTTCGTGCGCAACGCGGCCAAGGCCGTGAAGGAGGGCCTGCCGTCGGACGCCGCCGTCCGCGCGCTCACAATTAACGCCGCGCGCATCGCTGGCGTCGCCGATCGCCTCGGATCGCTCGAGAAGGGCAAGATCGCGAACGTGCTGGTCACCGAAGGGGATCTCTTCGACGAAAAGATGAAGGTGAAGCACGTCTTCGTGGACGGTCGGTCCGTCACGATCGAGGAGGCGCCGGCGCAGCGTCCGGCGCGCGGCCGCGCGGGCCTCTAGCGGCGTGGCGCAGACACTGCGGCGTAGGGGTGGTTCGCGAACCGCCCCTACAAAGATTGCTCTGCGCGGGTTGTTGCGTTTCATCATCTCCGCGTGCTCCTTCCTCCTCAGCCTTCTCGACGCAGCCCCGAGCCACGCCCGACCGCAGACCTCCGCGCCTGGACCGCTGCGGTGTTCCTCGACTGCGATCCCCGCGATCCCGCGCAGCAGCCCGCCCCCCGCGACGACGTCGATCGGTGCGACTTCGACTATCTCCGGACCGAGATCACCTACATCGATTACGTGCGTGACCGAAAACAGGCGGAAGTCCACGTGCTCGTCACCATGCAGGAAACGGCGAGCGGCGGAACCGAGTGGACGGTCAAGTTCCTCGGCCACGAGCGGTTCGCCGGCAGCGATCAGACCTTGACGTTCACCACCCCGCAGACCGCGACCGACGACGAGGAGCGCCGCGCGTTCGCCAGGACGTTCACCCTCGGCCTCGCGCGCTACGTCGCCGAGACGCCGCTCGCGGATCGCATCCGCATCACCTTCGAGCCGGCGGAGGCCGAGCAGCCGGCGGCGCACCTGCGTGATCCGTGGAACTTCTGGTTCTTCCGCACCGAGCTGGTGATGATGCTCGAATCGGAGGACGCAGAGGAACAGAAGGAGTTCGGAGGGACGTTCACGGCGAGCCGCACGACCGAGGCGTGGCGCATCAACGTGATCGCGGACGGCGAGTACGAGGACGAACGTTTCACGTTCAGCGACGGCGAGCAGTTCCGCAATGCCTCACGTGATGTCGGCGCGAGCGCGCTGGTCGTCAAGAGCCTGTCGCCGCGCTGGTCGGCCGGACTGCGGGGGAACGTCGGTGCCGATACGTTCCTCAACCTGGATCTCGGCACTCGCGTCGGACCGGCGATCGAGTTCGACGTGTTTCCCTACGCCGAGGGGACCCGCCGCCGCTGGACGTTCCACTACACCCTGGGCGTGAACCAGTTCCAGTACGACGAGGTGACGATCTTCGACAAACTCGAAGAAACGCTGTGGGACCACGCGCTCGTGGTCTCGGCCGGCGCGCGGCAGCCGTGGGGCTCGCTCGACGGCGCCGCCGTCGTTTCGCAGTACCTCGACGAACCCGACAAGTACCGCATCAGCCTGAACGTTACGACGAACGTCAGGCTTTTCAAGGGGTTCGAGTTCTTCGTGACGGGCAACTACGATCGCATTCGCGATCAGGTGTATCTACCGAAAGGGGAAGCGTCGGACGAAGAGGTACTGGTGCGCCGTCGTCAGCTCGCGACGAACTACCAGTACTTCGCGGAGTTCGGCATTAGCTATTCGTTCGGCTCGATCTTCAACAACATCGTCAATCCGCGGATGAGCGGGAACAGCGGGATCGCGATCTTCCAGCCGCGGATTTCACGGATCACGAGCCACGGATCGCCGCGGATCTTTCGCCCTTTTTTGGTCAGCCACGGATCAGCGCGGATCTCTCCCGGGGTTGTCTTCTCCGCGGATCTCGCGTCCTGATTAGTTCCAAGATTGGAGGCAACGTGACGCGCCCAACGGGCGATCGGTGGCGGACTGGAGGCAAGGATCCGCCGGAATCTATGGCCCAACCTACGATGAGATCGTGGCCCCCCAAGATGAGGATCTGGGTGAATCACTGGCCCTGAATCAGATCAGGATCCGTGGGGATCCGTGGCCCCAAACCAGATAAGAATCCGCGGTAATCCGTGGCCTAAACCAGATCAGGATCCGCGGCGATCCGGGGCCTCATTTTCGGCTTCGAGCAGAGCTCGCGCGATGGCGCGCCACTCGTCTGGTAGAGGTCCGCTGGCGGCGGGTCTACCGGCGCGGCGATACCAGTACTGTGCGTTCTGCAGATCGCCTTCCTTGCGGTGAAGGTACGCGTGGATCCAGGCGGCCTCGGCCGATTCGATGTTCTGCACCAGCTCGTGTGCGCCTGTCCAGTTACCCGTCGCATCGTCCCACAGAGCCCTGAGGAGCGGATCCGCATCCGGCGGAAGCGGGTCGTGAGCGGTCGCCGCCGACTCGAGATCAACAAGCGTCATGCGCATCACGCAAGCTTACAGCCTTTGAAGAATTCCACGAGCATTGGCGCCTGGGCTTCCGCGGTCACCATGTGCGTCTGACCCGGAAGGGTCCGGCGCTCCGCTCGAGGGACGACGCGAGCGAGCCCTTCCATGGCATGTTGCATCCACGCGGGGCTTTTTCCACCAACGGCGACGAGTGTCGGAACTGCGACCGAGGACCAGCGCGTCAGCGGCAGCGGCTTCCCTCTCTGATGGTCCTGCACGATGTTCGTGTCGTAGACGAGCGTGTGCGCCACGGCCTTGAGCTTCGACCACGCCGGTGTGAACCGCATGATCGCGATGAGCAGTCGCGGAACGCCCACCACCTTCATGAAGTGCCGCACCGCGTCGCCGCGGCGATCAGCCGCGATCATCTCTGTGAGCCGAGGCAGATAGTCATCTGGAAGCGGAGGCCGGGTGTCATCGACGATGAATGGCGCTTCGTACAGCGCCACCCTTCTCACGGCGAGGCCGCGATTGGCCGCTTCGAGAGCGAGCGCCGCGCCCGATGAAATGCCGTAGATGAACGCCGAGCCGCCGGCTTCCTGGATGAGCGCGTCGATGTCTTCGAGCTCACGCTCGACGGCGTACGGCTGCGTGTCGCCGCTGCCGCCCCTGCCGCGGCGGTCGTACATGAACAGCGTGAAATCGTTGGCCAGGAGGGGCGCCAGCTTCGGCATCGGCCCGAACGCGCGATGGCACAGTGCTCCGTCCACGAGGATGAGCGGCGGGCCGCTACCTACGCGTTCGTAGGCGATTGGCGTGCCGTCACGGGAGAGTACCTTTTTCATGATCAACTCCAGCTCTACCCATACGTCGATTGGGATAGCGCGGAATCGACACGCACCTAAACGCCGCCGGAATCTATGCTTGCAGACTTGTGGCCGCGGAGCGAACCACCGTTCCGCAGTCGAGCTCCACGACCCACTCCGCAAGCATGCCGACCTCTTCGAGGTCATGCGACACGTAGACGAGCGGCACGCCAAGCTCGTCGCGAACGCGACGGAGGTAGGGGACGATCCGGCGGCGCAGCGGGACGTCGACCGCCGCGAGCGGCTCGTCGAGGAGCAGAACGTCCGGCGCTGACAGCAATGCCCGTGCGAGCGCGACGCGTTGGCGTTCTCCGCCGGACAAATCCTTCACACCGCGCTCGATGAGCGGCTCGATTTCGAGCATCTTTGCAATTCGTTCCAGCGGGAGTCCGCCGCCCATCGACGTGTTCCGCGAGGTACCGTAGAGCAGGTTGCGGCGCACGTTCATGTGAGGGAAAAGGGCGACATCCTGGGGCACGTAGCCGACGTGGCGCTGGTGTGGCGGCAGGTCGATGCGATCCCGTGACGAGAAGAGCACACGGTTGCCGACTCGGATCTCACCTCGAGCCGGCCGGCGTAGTCCGGCGATGGCTTCGAGGAGCGTCGTCTTGCCGGCGCCAGACGGGCCGACGAGCGCTGTCACGCGCACCTCGACCCGCGCCGAGACCGTCAGCGTAAACGAGCCCTGAGTAAGTTGAACGTCGAGCGTCAGCATGACGTTCGGCGTGTCACCGTGCGGGTCCTGCGAGCCGGTTCGAGACCGCGACTGCCACGAAGGCAAGCGCGATTGAGACGGCAGCCAGAGCCGCTGCCTGCGCGTCGCGCCCCGTCTCGGTGTAGGAATAAATCGCCGTCGCGAGCGTCCGCGTCCGCCCCGGGATGTTGCCGGCGATCATGATCGTCGCGCCGAACTCCCCGAGCGCGCGCGCGAAGCCAAGCACGGTGCCGGCGATGACTCCGCGGAGGGCCAGCGGCAGGCTGATCGAGAAGAACACGCGCAGCGGCCGAGCGCCCAGTGTCGCCGCCACCTGCTCGAAGCGCGCGTCCACCTGTTCAAAGGCCGCCCGCGCGGTCCGAACGACGAGCGGGAAGCCCATGATTGCCATGGCAATCACGACGGCGCGCCAGGTGAAGATGACGTCGACGCCCGTGGAGGCGAGCGCGGCTCCGAGCGGGCCCCTGCGACCAAATAGGTAAAGGAGCAGCAATCCGGTCGCGACCGGTGGAACGACGAGCGGGAGCGAAATCACCGTCTCAACGAGCGCGCGTCCGGGAAACGGGCGTCGCGCCAGCGTCCAGGCGAGCGCGATCCCCGGCGGCAGCATCAGCGCGGTCGCGGCGAGCGCCGTCGCGACGGTGAACAATGAAATCTGCAGGAGCTCCGCGTTCACGGCCTCCCCTTGGCACGAACTGGCGACTCGCCGCGTGTGACGGGCAGCCCGAAGCCGTGCCGCTCGAAAATCTTGCCTGCCTCAGCTGAACGGAGGTAATCGAAGAACTGCGCGGCCCCGGGCGCGGACGAGAGGAGTGCCGCAGGATAGATGACGAGCGGTTCGGAGGGCGACGGGTACGCAACCCGTGCGCGGCGCGCGATGCGCGCGTCGGTTTGGTACACGATCGCGGCCTCCACGTTCCCGGCGTCGAGCGAGGCGAGCGCAGCGCGCACGCTGGCCGTCGTGACGATCTTCGGCTGAAGCACGTCCCACACCGTCTCGTTCTGCAGGTACTGCTTCGCGTATGCGCCAGCCGGCACGCCGGCCGGATCGCCAATCGCGATGCGGACGATCTCGGGCCGGCGCAGATCGTTCGCACCGGCCAGCGAAACCGGGGAATCGGCCGCAACCAGCACGACGAGCCGATTGTGGAGAAGATCGACCACGCGCCGCGCCTGCCCGCTCTGCCGGACCACGTCCATCTGGATCGCGTCCGCGCTGATGAAGACGTCCGTCTTCGCGCCGGCCGTGATCTGGCGCGCGAGCACGTTCGATGCGGCCAGGTTGAGCGTGACGTGGACGCCATGCTGCCCCTCGAAGGCCGCCGCAACCTCCTGCAGGGCTTCCGACAGGCTGACCGCGGCGGCGACGTGCACCTCATCGGCCGCGGCCAGACGCGGGACGGTCCCGAGCCACACGCCACAAAGCCCAAGAACCCCGGACCCAAGCCAAAGCAGCGTTAGGCGATTTAAAGCGATTTGAAGCAGTTTGAGATACACTTAGCGCCGATTATGTCACGGCGCCAGAGCGCATCCAACCCGACGCTCTTGACCCCGCGGGAAGCGGCGGCGCGGCTGGGCGTGAGCTATCAGACCATCAAGCACTGGATCTACCAGGGATCGATCCGGACGACGCAGACCGCGGGCGGCCACCATCGGATCGCGCAGAACGAGATCGACCGTTTGCTGACAAGGCGCACCGACCGGCCCGTCCGCCGCGGAGCCCGCCGGACCCACGGCGGCGCGCTCGTCGCGATCAGCGGCCGCAACCAGCTCGCAGGCTTCGTCGAGGAAGTTCGGGTGGATCGCCTGCTGGCGCAGGTACGGCTGCGGATCGGCGATCAGACGCTGACCGCCGTCATCACGCGCGATGCGATCGACGAGCTGAAGCTGAAACGCGGCGACGACGCGATCGCGATCATCAAGTCCACGGAGGTGATGATCGCCCGGGCCTCGGGCGGCTAATGTGCGTGGCTAAGCCAGGCGCCTGAGAAGCGCCACCGAGCGCGCCTCGGCTCGAAACACGGACCCGGCCGGCAGCGGCTCGCCGCGTCCCTCCTCGTCGATCGGCCCCCCATCTCGCGTATCGAGCAGCGTGGCCCAGCGTTTGCCCCAATCCGCGGGCGGCAGATGGAAATCAACCGGCTCTGGATGCGCGTTGAAGATGACGTAGAAGCTTGCATCCACCGCGCGCTCGCCAGGGAAGCCAGGCGTGGGCAGCGCATCGCCGTTCAGGAACACGGCAAGCGATTTCGTAAAGCTCTGGTTCCAGTCCTCCTCTGACATCTCTTCGCCCGACGGCTTGAACCACGCGATGTCGCGGAGTCCGCCGCCGTGAATCCCGCGCCCCTGGAACCAGCGGCGCCGGCGGAAGACCGCGTGCCGGTGGCGGAACGTGATCAGCCCGCGCGCGAACGCCAGGAGCTCCGTGTCCGCGCCTTCCCAGTCGAGCCAGGAGATTTCGTTGTCCTGGCAGTACGCATTGTTGTTGCCGCGCTGCGTGCGTCCCGTCTCGTCGCCCGCCGGCAGCATCGGGACGCCCTGCGACAGGAAGAGGGTCGCGAGGAAATTTCGCTTCTGCCGCGCGCGGAGCGCGTCGACCGCGGGATCGTCCGTTGGTCCCTCGACGCCGCAATTCCAGGATCGGTTGTGGTTCTCCCCGTCGCGGTTGTCCTCGCCGTTCGCCTCGTTGTGCTTCTCGTTGTACGAGACGAGATCGTGCAGCGTGAAACCGTCATGCGCGGTGATGAAGTTGATGCTCGCAAACGGCCGGCGCCCGGTCCGTTCGTACAGATCGGAGCTGCCCGTGAACCGGTAGCCCAGCTCGGCGAGCGTGCGATCCTGGCCGCGCCAGAAGTCGCGCACGGTATCCCGGTATTTCCCGTTCCACTCGGACCAGAGCGGCGGAAAGTTGCCGACCTGGTAGCCGCCCTCGCCGATGTCCCACGGCTCCGCGATGAGCTTCACCTGGCTGATCACCGGATCCTGCTGAATCAGATCGAAGAACGACGACAGGCGATCCACGTCGTGCAGCTCGCGCGCGAGCGTGGCGGCGAGGTCGAAGCGGAACCCGTCGACGTGCATCTCGAGCACCCAGTACCGCAGGCTGTCCATGATCAGCTGGAGCACGTGCGGGTGACGCATGTTCAGGCTGTTCCCGGTGCCCGTGTAATCCTTGTAGAAGCGCGGATTGTCAGGCATCAGGCGGTAGTACGCCGCGTTGTCGATCCCCTTGAACGACAGCATCGGCCCGAGATGGTTGCCTTCGGCGGTGTGGTTGTACACGACGTCGAGGATCACTTCGATCCCCGCGCGGTGCAGGTCCTTCACCATCTGCTTGAACTCCTGGACCTGCTCGCCGCGCTGTCCCGCTGCCGCGTACTCGTTATGCGGCGACAGATAGCCGATCGAGTTGTAGCCCCAGTAGTTGCGCAGGCCGCGCTCGACGAGGTGCGCGTCGTGGACGAACTGGTGCACCGGCATGAGCTCGACCGCCGTGACACCGAGCCGGCGGAAGTGATCGATCGACGCCGGATGCGCGATCGCGGCGTATGTGCCGCGCAGATCCGGCGGAATCTCCGGATGGCGGGCCGTGAACCCCTTCACGTGTGTCTCGTACACGACCGTGTGATGCCATCCGGTCTTCGGCGCGCGGTCGCCGCGCCAGTCGAAGTACGGATTGACTACGACGCACTTCGGCATCCACGGTGCGCTGTCGTCCGTGTTCGGCGGGCCGTCTGGATTGCCGATGTGGTACGGGAAGAGCGAAGGATTCCACTCGATCTCCCCTTCGATCGCTTTTCCGTACGGATCGAGGAGAAGCTTCGACGGATTGCAGCGGTGGCCACGCTCGGGCGCCCATGGCCCGTACACGCGGAACCCGTAACGCTGGCCCGGCCCGACTCTCGGCAGATAGCCATGCCAGCAGAACGCCGTCATCTCCGCCAGTTCCAGCCGCGTCTCCTGGCCCGCTTCATCGAACAGACAGAGCTCAACGCGCTCGGCCACTTCGGAAAAGAGGGAGAAGGTCGTGCCGGCGCCATCGTAGGTCGCCCCGAGCGGAAATGGCTGGCCGGGCCAGACTTCGAGGCGGGGAACGCGCCGCGCGCGGACCGGTTTTCTGCTAACGGCAGAGCTGGGAGTCACGGGCCTTATGTGTGGCAAGTCCTGTGCCCGCTGAGGTACCCTCTGGACCTCTCACCCGCGTCGACCCAGGCCCGGATGCGCGAACTAGCGCGCCGAGCGGGAGCGAGGCGTGGCAGGCCGTGGGGGTGGGGCCCCACGGCAAACGAGAGGAGGATGGCATGCGTCGAGTTCACCTCATCGCCTTCGTCTTAGCCGCCCTTCCCGCGCTCGTCGTCGCCGCCGCGGACGAGAAGCGGCCCTCCGATCGGTTGACGCTCGAGGATTTCCTGGAGATGGAGTCGGTCTCCGATCCGCAGCTCTCGCCCGACGGAACGCACATCATCTATACACGCGGGTGGGTCGACAAGATGAACGACTCACGCGAGTCGGCGCTCTGGATCATGAACGCCGACGGCTCACGCAACCGCTTCCTGACCGAAGGATCCAACGCCCGCTGGTCCCCCTCCGGCGACCGCATTGTTTATACCAACAAGGGCGAGCCTAAGGGGACGCAGGTGTTCGTCCGCTGGATGGACGCTGAAGGCGCCACGTCGCAGGTGACGCGCGTGGAGCAGACGCCATCCGCCCTTGCCTGGTCACCGGACGGCACGCAGGTGGCCTTCCAGATGAGCGTCGAAGATCGCAACGAGTGGACGATCAAGATGCCGAAGAAGCCGAACGGCGCAAAGTGGACCGAGACGCCGAAGATCGTCGAGCGACTCAACTACCGCCGCGACCGACAGGGGTTCACCGACATTGGCTACCGGCACATTTTCGTCGTCCCGGCGAGCGGCGGAACGCCGCGCCAGGTCACGTCCGGTGACTTCGATCACGGGACGCCGGAGTGGGCGCCCGACGGCAAGACAATCGTGTTCAGCGGCCTTCGCGAGCCGGACGCCGAGTACCGCTGGCGCGAGACCGAGATCTACGCCGTCGACGTCCCGACCGGCACCGTCAAGCCGCTCACCCGCCGCAAGGGGTTCGACGACAACCCGAAGATCTCGCCGGACGGCAAGCGGATCGCCTACACCGGATACGACTGGGTCAAGGACACCTGGGTCGACCGGAAGGTCTACGTGATGAACAGCGACGGATCCGATCCGCGCCTCGTCTCAGGCGACTGGGACCGATCACCCAGCGAACTGACGTGGACGAACGACGGGAACGGCCTGTACTTCACCGCGCAGAGTGAGGGATCGCAGAACCTGTACTACCTCCCGCTCGCGGGCGCGTCCGCCGGCAAGGTTCAGCCGATCACCAAAGGCGTGCACATGGTGTCCGTGTCGGACATCGGGAAGAACGGGACGGTCGTCGGCACACTCTCGAGTCCCCAGAAGCCCGGCGACGTCATCTCCTTCAACCTGAAGTCGGCCGCTGACATGAAGCAGCTCACGAATGTGAACGACGACGTGCTCGCGGGCAAGAAGCTCGGTGAGCTGAAGGAGATCTGGTACACCTCCGTCGACGGGTGGAAGATCCAGGGCTGGTACATCACGCCGCCCGATTTCGATCCGGCGAAGAAGTACCCGATGCAGCTGCACATCCATGGCGGGCCGCACGCGATGTACGGCGTCGGCTTCAACTTCGGCTGGCAGGAGCACGCCGCCAACGGCTATGTCATCCTCTACACGAACCCGCGCGGCAGCACCGGCTACGGCAGCAAGTTCGGCAACGCAATCTTCCGGGCCTATCCCAGCAAGGACTACGACGATCTGATGGCGGGCGTCGACGCCGTGATCGCCCAGGGCTTCGTCGACCCGGCGAACATGTACGTCACCGGCTGCAGCGGCGGTGGAGTCTTGACCGCGTGGGTCGTCGGCCACACCGACCGCTTCGCCGCGGCCTCATCGAACTGCCCCGTCATCGACTGGCTGTCGTTCGTCGGCACGACGGACGGCTCGAACTGGTACTACAACTTCGAGAAGCTGCCGTGGGAGGATCCGAGCGAGCACATCCGCCGCTCGCCGCTCACCTACGTCGGCAACGTCAAGACACCGACGATGCTGATGACGGGCGTGAACGATCTGCGCACGCCGATGCCACAGACCGAGCAGTTCTACAGCGCGCTCAAGATGCGGAAGGTGCCGACCGCGATGATTCGCTTCAACGAGGAGTGGCACGGCACGACGTCGAAGCCCTCGAACTTCATCCGGACACAGCTGTACCTGCGCCACTGGTTCGAGAAGTACAAGAGGTCATCGACGCAAACCACTACGCAGCAGTAACTCGGGTGCACCAGGTGCGGGATCGCGACGCGAGTGATCCCGCACTGTTCCGTTTTGCGATTACCTGTTACTGACCCAGACCGGCAGACCGTGTTCCGCGCCGCAGCAGTACGGCAGGCTGTGCGTCTGGCTTTTTCGTCCATCCAGCCTGCTATTACGACTCGCGTGTCGCTCTGCGCGTGCGCCGGCGCCCCGAGGGATGGACCGCCGAACGAGAGCCACACGAGGCATGCGGCGATGATGGTCAGCATCATCCTGGTGTAGAGATCGATCCGCATCCGTCCTCCATCGAAGCTCAGGGGCGCCGGTTGACATCAATAATATCGCGCGGATAAGCTCTCCGGCAGTGCAGCGCCACCACCATCACCGGCATCATCATCATCATCCCGCTCCGGCGGGCCGGTGGAGGACTGTGCAGTAGACGAATCACAATCCTGGTTAACACTGAGCCTCGCCGGATATCTGGCGAGGCTCTTTTTTTTCGGTTCAGGGTTCATGATTGATTTCGCGAAGATGAACGGGCTCGTGCCGGCCGTCGTTCAGGACGACGAGAGCGACGAAGTGCTGATGGTCGGGTTCATGAACGACGCCGCGCTGGCGCGGACGCGCGAGACCGGGTTCGTGACCTTCTTCAGCCGGACGCGCAACACGCTGTGGACGAAGGGGGAAACCTCGGGCAACCGGCTCGCCGTGCGCCGGATCCTCGTCGACTGCGACGACGACACGCTGCTCGTCCGCGTCGAGCGCCAGGGAGACGGCAACGTCTGCCACACAGGCGAGCGATCCTGCTTCTTTCGTGAGATCTAGCTATGCCAACGCTCAAACTGGGCATTCCCAAAGGCTCGCTCGAAGACGCGACCATCCAGCTCTTCGCGCGCGCCGGGTTCAACATCTACACGAGCACGCGATCGTACTTTCCGACGATCGACGACCCGGAGATCTCGTGCATGCTGATCCGCGCGCAGGAGATGGCGCGCTACGTTGCCGACGGCATCCTGGACGCCGGCTTGACGGGCCAGGACTGGATCGCGGAACAGCAGGCCACGCCCGTCCGCCGATCCAATGGAACCCTGGAACCCGACTCCATGACCGTGGTGCCAATCACGGAACTGACGTACGCGAAACAGAGCTTCGGGAAGGTCCGCTGGGTGCTGGCCGTGCCGGAAGAGTCCCGCTTTCGCGAACCGTGCGATCTCGAGGGCTGCACCATCGCGACCGAGCTCGTTCGGGCGACCGAGGCATACTTCGCGCGCCTTGGCGTCAAGGTGACGGTGGAGTTCTCGTGGGGCGCGACCGAGGTGAAGCCGCCGGTCCTCGCCGACGCGATCGTCGAAGTCACCGAAACGGGATCGTCACTCCGCGCCAACCGGCTCCGCATCCTGGACACGGTCATGGAGTCCACGACGCAGCTCATCGCGAGCCAGGGAGCCGCGCGCGATCCGTGGAAGCGAACCAAGATCGACAACATCGCCCTTCTCCTCCGCGCGGCGATCGAAGCCCAGGGGCGCGTCGGCCTCATGCTCAACGTCCGGCGCGCCGACCTCGCGGGCGTGCTCGCACTCCTGCCGGCGCTCCAGCGGCCAACGATTTCGCCCCTCAGCGATGACGACTGGGTCGCGCTGAACACGATCGTCGATGAGAAAACCGTCCGGGATCTGATTCCACGCCTGAAAGCGGCGGCCGCCCAGGGCATCGTCGAATATCCGCTCAACAAGATCGTGGTGTGAGTCATGCCGATCATAAAGTCGGTCGATCGGCGTGCCATCGAGCGGTTGATGAGCCAGCGGCTGGAACGCAGGCGCAACGTCGAGCAGCGCGCGGCCACGATCGTCGCGGCGGTCAGGCTGCGCGGCGATGCTGCGCTCGAGGCGTACGCGCAGCGCCTGGACGGTCTCGATGGCGCGATCGAGCTGACGGCTCGCGAGATCCGGGACGGCGCCGCGCGGACGGCGCGCGACGTCCGGCGCGCGATCGCAGCCGCCGCGGCGGCTATCCGAAAAGTTGCGTCGCGACAGATCCCACGCCCCCAGACGGTGACGACCAGACCTGGAGTAACGATCGAGCTTCGCCCGGTTCCCTTCGACCGCGCCGGCTGCTATGTGCCGGGCGGACGGTTTCCGCTCATCTCGACAATGCTGATGACGGCGATTCCGGCGTCGGAGGCGGGCGTCCGCGAAATCGTCGCCGTGAGCCCGCGGCCGGCGCCGGCCATGCTCGCGGCGGCGCTCGAGGCGGGCGTCGCGCGGTTCTTCCGGATCGGCGGCGCGCAAGCGATCGCCGCGCTCGCCTATGGCACGCGTCGCGTGCCGCGCGTAGACAAGATCGTTGGCCCTGGCAACGCGTGGGTGGCCGCTGCTAAACGCCTCGTCGCTCCCGACTGCGACGTCGACTTCGAGGCGGGCCCGACGGAGCTCATCGTCGTCAGCCGAACGGGAAACGCTGAATGGATCGCGGCCGACCTTCGTGCACAGTCGGAACACGATCCCGACGCGCATTCGATACTGATCACACCGAGCGCGCGCCTCGCCCGGAGCGTGGCCCAACAGTGGAGCGGCGGCATCGTGCTCACGCGCGACATCGACGAGGCGGTGGCGCTCGTCAACCGCATGGCGCCGGAACACGTCGCGTGCGATGACGACCGCGTCGCGGATCGGATCGCGAACGCCGGCACGATCTTCGTCGGCCGATGGTCCGCGCCGGCGGCCGGCGACTACGCCACCGGCTCGAATCACGTGCTGCCGACGGGCGGCGCCGCCCGGACGCGCGGCGGCCTGAGCGCGGCGGACTTCGTGAAGATCATCGCGATTCAGCGCCTGAGCCGTCAGGGTCTCCGGCGGATTGCCCCGGCAGCTATGACGCTCGCCGGCGCGGAGGGGCTGCGCGCGCACGCGCGTTCGATCGAGGTGCGGCTGTGACCGACGAATACGATCGCCCATCGGCGCCGCCCGGCGCACGGCGGCTTCACCTGAACGAGCGCACCGATGGGTGCTCGCCCCGCGCGGTTCAAGCCATCCGCAACCTGTCCGCGGCCGACATGGCGCAGTACCCCGACTACGACGAGGCCGTTGCGGCCGCCGCGCGGCGCTTCGATCTTGCCCCGTCGCAGTTCGTGCTCACCAACGGCCTCGACGAAGGCCTCCACTCGGCCGCCACGCTGGCGCTGCGCGGCCGCTCGGACGGCGAGGCGATCATCATCGAGCCGGCGTTCGACATGTACGGGATTGTCACGACGGCGGCCGGCGGGAATCCGATCCGTCTCGAGCCGACGCCGGATCTGTCGCCCGGCATAGAGCGCGTCCGCGCGGCGATCACACCGCGGACACGGCTGATCTTCATCAACACGCCGATGAACCCGACCGGCCTCGAGATCGGCGCCGATGACATCTACGAGATCGCCGGGCGGGCGCCGGACGCGCTCGTGTTCGTGGACGAGGCATACGCGGAGTTCGCCGGCACGAGCCTGCTTGACGATCGCACACGCCTCTCCGCCGCACCCAACGTCGTCGTCGGCCGCACGTTCGCGAAAGCGTACGGGCTCGCGGGGCTGCGCGCCGGGATGGTGGCCGGAGCGCGAGACCGCATATCCGCGCTCAAGGCCATCGTGCCGCCCTACACGCTCAATTCCGCGGTTACGGCGGCGCTGCCGGCGGCGCTGGACGACGACGCGTACGTGCAGGGCTATGTCGAAGAAGCGCGGCAATCCCGCGAATTGCTGTACGCGGCGTGCGAGCGCGCCGGGCTCGGTTGCTGGAAGAGTGCGGGAAACTTCGTCCTCATTCGAGCGGGTGACGCGGCGCCGCGGCTGCTGGCCGCCTTTGCGGCACGCGGCATCGCCGTCCGCGATCGGACAGCCGACATTCCGGGCTGCTTCCGCGTGACCGCAGGCCGCGTCGAGGATACGCGCGCCGTCGTGCACGCGATCGAGGAGACGCTGTGCGGCGCGCGGTAATCGACCGGCAGACGGCCGAGACGCACATCCGGATCGGCATCGCGCTCGACGGTCGCGGCCGTTATCGCGTGGCCACGGGCATCAGGTTTCTCGACCACATGCTCGAGCTCGTCGCACGTCATGGCGCGTTCGATTTGGCGATCGATGCCAGAGGCGACCTCGACGTTGACCAGCACCACACGGTCGAGGATCTCGGCATCGCGCTCGGCCAGGCGATCGACAAGGCGCTCGGCACGCGCCGCGGCATCCACCGCGCGGGGTACTTCGTCATGCCGATGGACGAAGCGCTGGCCGTCGCCGCAATCGATCTCTCCGGCCGCGCGCACGCCGCCGTCGACCTGCGAATCCGCCCGGAGCGGGTCGGCGACCTGCAGGCCGAGCTCATCGACGACTTCTTCGAAGGCTTCGCGCAGGGTGTACGCGGCAACGTGCACCTGAAGGTGCTGTACGGACGTTCGAGCCACCATCAGGTCGAAGCGATTTTCAAAGCCTTTGCCCGCGCGCTCCGCGCCGCGTGTGCGAAAGACGCTCGACTGGGGCGGACGCTTCCCAGCACGAAGGGACTCTTGTAGGGCTTGGGGCTTCCAGTAGCACCCGGACGCCCCGAAACAGCGCGCCGAGCGTGAGCGAGGCGTGGCGGGCGCTGGGGGTGGGACCCCAGCGCAAAGAAAAAAATGATAGCTGTGCTCGACTACGGCGTCGGCAATCTCCAGTCCGTCGAGAAGGCGCTCGGCGCAGCCGGGGCGGAGGTTCGCCGCGTGACCGAGCCCGGTGAGATCGACCGGGCGGCCGCGATCGTGGTGCCGGGCGTCGGCCATTTCCGCGCGACGGCTGTGCTCGG
This sequence comes from Vicinamibacterales bacterium, assembly GCA_036258175.1. Taxonomy (GTDB): domain Bacteria; phylum Acidobacteriota; class Vicinamibacteria; order Vicinamibacterales; family 2-12-FULL-66-21; genus DATAEE01. The sequence continues at coordinate 83,159 of DATAEE010000106.1, read as the reverse complement.
TTTGGAGTGGCGGACCGCTTTGCGGGCGTTCGCGGCGGGAGGCGGACCGCTCCTCGGCATCTGTCTCGGGATGCAATGGTTCTTCGAAGGAAGCGAGGAAGCGCCGGAGCTCGAAGGGCTGGGACTCTTCGCCGGCCGCTGCGCGCGGCTCGCCGCGCCGCGCGTACCACACGTCGGCTGGAATTCGCTCGAGCCGCGCGGCGACTCGCGACTCCTCGATGGGATCGCGCCCGGCTCGCAGGTGTACTTCACGCATTCCTTCGCGGCGCCGATCACCGATACGTGCATCGCCGCGACCGAGTACGGTTCGCCCTTCGCGAGTCTCTCGGCGCGCGGGAACGTCGCCGGCGCACAGTTTCACCCGGAGAAATCGGGTGACGTCGGCCTTCGATTTCTCCGCAATTTCGTCTCCACGATTCCGCGTTCATGAATCAGCAATCAATTCAGCACTCAGCATTGCGCCTATGCTCTCACGTCGATTGATCGCCTGCCTGGACGTTCGCGACGGCAGCGTCGTCAAGGGCGTGCGCTTCGAGCAGCTCAGGCACGCCGGCGATCCGGCAGCGCTCGCGCGACGGTACAACGACGAGGGGGCGGATGAAATCGTGGTCCTCGACGTCTCGGCCACGATCGAGGGACGCCGCGCGCTGGCCGACACCATCCGCGCCGTCGCGCGCGAGGTATTCATCCCGCTTGCCGTCGGCGGCGGCATCCGCGGCAGGAGCGACGCCGTGGCGGTGTTCGACGCGGGGGCGGACAAGGTCTGCGTCAACACGGCGGCGGTCGAGGATCCGTCGCTTATCACGGCGCTCGCGGAACGCTACGGCAGCCAGGCGGTCGTCGTCGCCATCGACGCGAAACGAAGCCGGGCCGGTCTTACGACCGGCCCCTCCAGTGGCTTCGAAGCGGTCGTGCGCAGCGGCCGCGAACCAACCGGCCGCGACGCGGTCGAGTGGGCGCGCGAGGCCGTGGAGCGCGGCGCGGGAGAGCTGCTCGTGACCTCGATGGATCGCGACGGCACCCGCGAAGGATTCGATTGCGATCTCACCGCGGCGGTGGCGGAAGCGGTGCCAATCCCCGTCATCGCATCAGGCGGCGCGGGCCAGCCGGAGCACTTCGCAGACGTGTTCACGCTGGGACGGGCGGATGCGGCGCTCGCAGCATCCATCTTTCATTACAGCGAACGCTCGCTTGCCGATCTCAAGACGTTCCTGGGATCGCGCGGCATTCCCGTTCGCCAGCACCCATGGCGCTGATCCCGTCGATCGACTTGAGCGGGGGCCGCATCGTCCAGCTCGTCCAGGGCGAGCGCCTGGCGGTCGAGTCCAACGAGATCGATCTCTGGATCGATCGTTTTTCCGCCTACCCTCTCGTGCAGTTGATCGATCTCGACGCCGCGCGCGGGATCGGATCCAACGACGCGCTTCTCACCCGGATTCTCGGGACGCTGCCGTGCCGGGTCGGCGGAGGAGTCCGCACGCCCGATCGCGCCCGCGCGCTGGTCGACGCTGGCGCGCGCGACGTGATCGTCGGGTCGGCCCTTTTCCCCGGCGGCAAACCCGATCCCGACGTCGCTCACGCCTTCGCCGGCGCAATCGGCCGCGAGCAAACCATCGCTGCCGTCGACAGCCGGGCCGGACGGATTGTCATTCGCGGATGGCGCCAAGGGCTGGATATCCCGACGGCCGAGGCCATCCGCGCGCTCGACCCGGTCGTCGGCGGGTTCCTCTACACCCACGTGGACACCGAGGGGCTCATGCAAGGGATCGACCTCGAAGCTGTCGCCGCGGCCCGCGCCGCGGCAACGGGCCGGATGGCCGCCGCTGGCGGCATTACGACGCTGGACGAGGTTGACCGGCTGGACGCGATGGGGGTGGATGCGGTCGTCGGAATGGCCCTGTACACAGGCCGTCTGCAACCATGGAACCCCTGAATCCGTCTATGGTGAAGTCCGGCTCGAGCCGGCCGCCCGGAACACGAGACGAGGCCCGGCTGAAGCCGGGCTCCACGGAGAAAGAGATGCGCACGCTGATTGCAGCCGGAATCGTCGCGTTGGTCGCCATTCCGGCGGCGGCCCAGTCGAAGGAAACCGAGCGGGTGGACCGGACGATTCCGTTTCAGTCGGGCGGGACCATCATCCTGAAGAACTTTTCGGGCGACGTCCGGATCAACGGCACCTCGACCGGGCAGGTCGTCCTGAAGGCAGTGCGGACGGCTACGCGCGAGCGGCTCGACCGCATCAAGCTCGACATCCGCGTAGACGGCACCACTCTCCGCATCGACGCGAACAAGCGCGACCGGTCGGCGGACAACGACAAGAACAACGTCGTCGAGACCGACTTCGAGCTCTCGATCCCCGCGCAGACGAACCTCGAGGTGGACGCGTTCTCGAGTGATGTGACGATCGACGCGGTCGAGGGGCGTCAGAAGCTCCACACGTTCTCCGGCGCCATTGTCGTCACGAACGGCACGGGTCCTTTCTCACTGAACACGTTCAGCGGCAGCATTGACGTCGATGTGCCGTCGGCGGCGGCGCCGGAGATCGAAGCCGAGACCTTCAGCGGCGACATCGAGGCGCGCGTGCCGGGCAACGCCAGCGGCGAGGTGGAGTTCAGCTCCTTCAGCGGCGGCCTGTCGAGCGACGTGCCGCTTACGCTCAGGAGCGGCAGCAAGAAGCGGTTCAGCGGCACGCTGAACGCCGGCGGCCGGAACGAGCTGCGATTCAAGACGTTCAGCGGAGACGTTCGTATCAAGTCGTAGCGCTACAATAGCGGCCGAATGAGTTGCGGCCGCAAGGCCATCGGTCTCGTCCTCCTCGCTGTTGGAGCCGGGTGCGCGCCGCGCCCGGCTTCGACGTTTTCAACCGAACGAGCACGCACCCACGTCACTACGCTGGCGCGCGACATCGGCAGCCGGCCGCTCGGCTCCGAGGCCAACGCGCGCGCCCGCGACTATCTCGTCTCCGCGCTGCGCAACGCGGGCTTCCCTGACGTTCAGATCAAATCAGCCGACGCGCGACGGCCCGACGCCGGGCTGACCGCGCGCGTCCACAACATCGTGGCGCTCAAGCCGGGGACGAAGCCGGAGGCGATTGCGCTCGTCGCGCACTACGACTCGCTCGCCGGCGCGCCCGGCGCGACCGACGATGCGCTCGGCGCGGCCGTGGCGGTGGAAGCGGGACGCGCGCTCGCGGCGCGCGGCAGCTCCCAATACGGCCTCATGGTGCTCATCACCGACGGCGAAGAGGCTGGCCTCCTCGGCGCGGCCGCAGCCGCGGTCGACCGGGACATTGCCTATCGCATTGCGACGTATCTCAACGTGGACTCGATCGGATCGAAGGGACCGTCGCTGCTCTTCGAGTCCGGCCCCGGCAACGGCTGGCTGGTCCAGGCGTGGGCGCGCTCGGCGCCGCGGCCGCGCGGCGCGTCGTTCGCCGCGGACATCTACCGCCGGCTGCCGAATGACACCGACTTTTCAATCCTCAAACGGACCGGCGCGCCCGGGCTGAACTTCGCGCCGGTTGCTGACAGCTACGCGTATCACACGTCGCGCGATACCGCCGAGCGCCTGAGCGATGCGACGATTCGCCAGACGGGCGAGAACGTCGTCGCGATCGTGGAGGCGCTGGATCGCATGGACCTCTCGCGCCGCACGATGGATCAGCAGGTCTATTTCGACCTCGCGCGGCGCGTCGCGGTCACCTACGGGCCTCTTGTTTCACTGACCCTGACGATCCTCGCGCTCGTCACCGGCCTCCTCGGCTGGTTCCGCGTGGCCTTCGACAGCGTCCGGCTCGCCGGCCCCGGCCGGTTGGCTTTCGCCGCCCTCTGGGCGAACCTCGGTCTCGTCGCCTGCTTCGTGGCGATGACGCTCGCGACGGCGGCATTGCGGGCCTCGCGGGAGGCCTACCATCCGTGGTACGCGCATCCCGTCCGGCTGTATCTCCTTCTGGCGGCGACCGGCGGCGGATGCGCGTGGGCCGCGTCGCGCGCGGGTGCGCTTCTGCCAGAGCGGTGGCATGGCGTCCGACATCCGGCGCTCGTGTGGACGATCACGCTGCCGGTCTGGATCGTCATCGCGGCGCTCGCTGCAGTGGCGGCGCCGATGTCTGCTTTCCTCTGGACGCTTCCACTCGCCGCGGCCGGCATCCTGCTTCTCGCGGTTTCTCCGCGATCGATCCCAGCCATGCGCATCGCGTCGGGAATCGTCCTGGCCGTCGTGGCGATCCTCTGGGCCGACAACCTCGTGTTGCTCGGATCGTTCACCGTCGCGCTCCTGGGCCGGCTGCCGGTCGTGACGCCGCCCTGGATCTTCCCGGCGCTCGTCGTCGGCGGCGCGATCGTATTCGTCCCACCCGCGATCGCCGCCCTCGTCGGGCAGCGGCGTCTCGTGCGGCCCGCGGCGGCGACCGCACTGGCGCTGCTCGCCATGGCGGCGGCGTTCGGATGGGCGTGGACGGCGCCGGCGTACACAGAAGACCGGCCGCTCCGCAGAAGCGCCCGGTATGTGCAGGACGCGACAACGGGCACAACGTTCTGGGAGGTGGCGGGTGTCGAGCCCGGGCTCGACCTTACCAGCAGCGCTCCGGCTGGGTGGACGCCGGCGCGCGATGAACCTGCGCTCAGCGTGCCTCTTGGCGGCTTCACGTTTCCGTTCGTGTTCCGGAGACTTGCGCCCGAAGGCGAGCCGCGCGCGCAGCCGCCAGCGGAAGCGACCATGGCCGTTGATGCGGAGTCAGGGATGCTGACCGTGCACGTGCGGCCCGCCGAGACAGGACTGTTGGTCTCAATCGTGTTGCCAGACCGGCCTGCTACTGCCAGCCTGCCGGGGACGTTCCGCCGGGGCCGGTGGACCGCCCGCTACGCGGGCGTACCGATTGATGGCGTCGAGTTCAGCGCGAAACTGCCAGCCGGCGGCAAGGCCGATGCCGTCAGGGTTGCGATCGTGAGGGCCGGCCTGCCGGGCGGAACCGGACCAGGCGGGGTCCCGGCCTGGCTGCCGGCGGAGCGGACCGCCTGGGATGCGCACTCGATCTGGATTCTCGCCCCGTTACGCTAAACTACGTAGTCATTACGGCCATCTACGTATCCGGGGCCGGCCGGTGACCGGCAATCCGTTCGTGTACGGCGAGATCGCGCCGATGACCGCCTTCGTCGACCGCGAAGCGGAGCTGGAGCGGCTGTGGCGTGACCTGCTCGACGGGCAGAAGATCTTTCTCATCTCGCCGCGACGCTACGGCAAGTCCTCTCTGATCCGCCACGCGCTGCGAAGCTGCGAACGTGCGGGCGCGCTGACGGCGGAGGTCACTGTCTCGAGCTACAGCTCGTATCTCGGGTTTCTCGAAGGCTACGCGCGAGCGCTCGTTTCTGTCGAGACACGGGTCGATCGAGCACGCTCGTGGGTCCGCGAGTTGCTCGGCAGCGTGCAGCCACAGGTGCGGTACGAAGTCGGCGGCTCGCTCGAGATCTCGTTCGCGCACGTCCGCAACGCGCGCGACGTGGCCCATCTCGCCACGGAGGTCTTCGATCTGCCGGCGCGCGTCGCGCGCGACCGGCGGCGCCGTCTCACCGTCGCGCTCGACGAGTTCCAGGCCATCGCCGGTTTCGACGGCGGCAGCGTCGAGCACGCGCTTCGGGCGGCCGTGCAGAAACAGCGCGAGGTCGGCTACGTGTTCGCCGGATCGGAGCCGGCGCTGATGGAGCGGATGCTCGGCCGGAGCCGTCCGTTCTACAAGGCTGGCCCGGTGATGCGCCTCGGCAAGATCCCCGCCGACCGCTTCGCCTCGTTCGTCGAGTCGCGTTTCGCGCGCTCGGGAATCAAGCCGGACGCAGGCCTCGGCCAGGCGGTCGTCGAGCTCGCGGGCAATCTCCCCTACGACGTCCAGCGCCTCGCGCACGAGGCGTGGGACGATGCGCGCGCGATGAGCCGGCGGCGGATCGGATTGGACGATCTTCATGAGACGTTGAAACGCCTGCTGGGCGAACAGGACACGCTCTTCGAAACGCTCTGGCAGCGGCTCACGCTCGGGCAGCGCGCCACCCTCCGCTCCGCGGTCGTCGAGGAGGGCCGCGAGTTGTTGTCGTCGGATACGCGCGCCCGCCACCGGCTCGGCGGCACGTCGACCGTGCAGGCGGCGCTCGCCGCACTCGTCCGGGAGGACATCCTGGTCCGCGACCACGATCGATATTCCGTCGTCGACTCGCTCTTCCGCGAATGGGTCGCCCGGAGGACGTTCTGATGGCGGGGGACGGATTGTTGAAGCGGCTCGGGCTCGACCGGCCCGACCTTCGCGCGTGGGCCCTGTACGACTGGGCGAACTCGGCGTTTCAGACGACGATCATCGCGGCGGTTTTTCCGATCTACTACGCCGAGGTCGCGGCGCGCGGGCTTCCGCCGCCGGTCGCGACCAGCCGGTTCATGTGGGCCACGGCGATCGCGATCTTGATCGTCGCGATCGTCGCGCCGATTCTCGGCGCGGTTGCCGACTACCGGGCGGTGAAGAAAGGGATGCTCGCCGCCTTCCTCGTGATCGGCGTGGCGGCGACGGCCGCGATGTACTTCATCGGCCCGGGTGACTGGCCGCTGGCGCTGCAGCTCTTCGTCGCGGGTAACGTCGGCGTCGCGGGCACGATCGTCTTCTACGAATCGCTCCTGCCGCACCTTGTGCCGCCAGGAGACGACGCAGCGCTGGATCGAGTCTCTTCGGCCGGGTATGCCATCGGCTACCTCGGCGGAGGCGTTCTGCTCGCGATCAACGTGCTGATGATCACGAAGCCCTCTCTGCTGGGAATCCCGGACGTCGGAACTGCCACGCGGCTGACGTTCGTCAGCGTCGCGATCTGGTGGGCGGTGTTTTCGATCCCGCTGTTCGTCCGCGTGCCCGAACCGCTCGTCGTCGGGATGGGCGGCCCTTCGTCGCTCGCGCACACGATCCGTGCGGCGTTCGCGCGGCTCGGCACCACGTTTCGTGAGCTGAGACGCTACCGTCAGGCGTTCCTGCTGTTGCTCGCGTTCCTCATCTACAACGATGGCATCCAGACGATGATCCGGGCCGCGACGATCTACGGCACGGAGATCGGGCTCAACACCACCCTGATGATCGCGGCGCTGCTGCTGACGCAGTTCATCGGCGTGCCCTGCGCGTTCATGTTCGGCCGGCTCGCCGGCCGGATTGGACCGAAGCGGGCGGTGTTCATCGGGCTGCTCGTGTACGCGTTTATCACCATCCTCGGTTATTTCATGCGAACCGGCGCACACTTTCTGGCCCTCGCGATCCTGGTCGGCACGGTGCAGGGCGGCACGCAGGCATTGAGCCGCTCCATGTTCGCGTCGATGATTCCGCGGGACCGGTCGTCGGAGTTCTTCGCGTTCTTCAGCGTCTTCGAGCGCTACGCCGGTGTCCTCGGGCCGGTGCTGTTCGCGTGGATGATCTCGGTCAGCGGCCGGGGCCGCAACGCGATCCTGGCGGTCCTGGCGTTTTTCGTCATCGGCGCCGCGATCCTCTCCTTCGTCGACCTCGAGGCAGGACGGCGGGAAGCCACCCGGCCGACCGTCCGCACGTAGATGGATCCGCGGCGCCCGGTCCGGGCATTGACCCGGGCCATCACATGGACGTTCTACCGGGTCGACACGCGCGGCGCGCCGCCCGCGTCTGGCGCCGTGCTCCTCGTCGCCAATCATCCGAACGCGATGCTCGATCCGGCCGTGGTCTGGGCCACGGCGGGCCGGGACGTGCGGTTCCTTGCCAAAGAACCGCTCTTCAGGATTCCGGTCCTCGCGCAGCTCCTGCGCGCCGGCGGCGCGATTCCCGTGTACCGCGCGATCGACGCGGCCGACACCTCGAAGAACGCGGCGATGTTCGAGGCAGCCAGCGCCGCCCTCGCGGCCGGCGACGCCGTCTGCATTTTCCCGGAGGGCACCAGTCATTCGACCGGCCGCCTCGAGCCGCTGCGCACCGGCGCGGCACGCATCGCGCTGGCCGCGGCCGAACGCGGCGTCAACGCCGCCATCGTCCCGGTCGGGCTCAATTTCGACCGGAAGACTGCCTTCCGATCCCGGGCGTCGGTGGTGTACGGCGCCGCGCTGCGTGCCGACAGCCGGGAGAGCGTTCGCGACCTGACCGCGCGCATTGCCGGCGCGATGCGGCAGCTGATGATCGAAGCGGATCCGCTCGTCGATGCGGCGATCGTGGCGCGCATCGATCAGTTGTTCGCGATCAGCCGTCCTGAGACGCGGGAAATGTATCGCGTGGAGCGGCGGCGGCGCATCGCTGCGGGCATCGAGCGCTTACGGGCGCAGGAACCCGAGTGGTACAGCGAGATCGCCGAACGCGTGCGGACCTACGACGCCCGGCTCTCTCGCTTCGGCTTCAGTGACGCGGATCTGTCCGGTGCAGTGTCCACCGCGACTGCGTTTCGTTTCGCCGTTCGCGAAGGGCTCATCGCGGTGGCGCTCGCACCCGTTCTGGCCGCGGGATTCATCATCTTCTGGCTGCCCTACCGTTTGACCGACTGGATGGCCGAGCGCGGCACGCTCGACGAGCAGGCGACCATCAAGGTCGTCGGCGGCTTCGTCGTCTATGGCCTGTGGATCGCCCTGTTCGGCTGGATGGCGTGGCGGACGCTCGGCGCCGACGGCGCACTGATCGCGCTGGCGGCGCTGCCTGCTGTCGCGTTCGCCGCGCTCTTCGCCGTCGAGCGCGAGACCGCCGTCTGGCGCGCGGTTCGGGGGTGGCTCGCCGTCCGCCGGACGTCGCCGCGCGCCCGGGCACGCCTGGGACGGGCGCGGAACGAGATCGTCGACGTCCTGGATCAGGTCAGAGAATGGCTCGCGTCACCGGACGGGAGCGCCGCCGAGCGTTCTTTGCGCGATCGGCCGTGAGAACGCGGCGTTGATCGTGTGGGCCGGCGACTCGAGCACCTTGGCGTAATACGCGCGCGCCATGCCCGCGTTTCCAATCTGCTCGTACGCGCTCGCGATGAGCCCGAGGACGAACGGGTCGGTCTGATCCGCTTTCGTCAGGTCCGCGATCGCGCCGCGGTAGTCCTTCGCGTAGAACTTCAGGTAGCCGGTCAGATACGGCATCTGCGACGCCTGATCCGGATTCGTGCCCTTGTCGAGAATCGACTTGGCCGCCGCGGCGTGCGCGCGCGCCTCGTCGTGGCGATCGCGCCGCGCCGCGATCCGCGCCTGCGCGTGGTGCCAGCGGAAGTCCCAGAGGTCGCGCTGATCCGCCGGCAGCTTTTCGATCTGCCGGGCGGTTTCGTAGCCGGTGCGGTACCACTGCTCGGCTTTTTCCGGCTGGCCGGCCTCGAGATAGATTCGCGCCAGAGCGTTCGCGGTCGCCGCCGCGCCGTCGAGCGCCTTGGCGGTCATTTCCGCGTCGAACCGGCGCTGCAGCCAGATCGCCGCCTCGTCTGGCTTTCCTTCGAACGCCCACGAGACGCCCGTCTGCATCCAGATCTGCAGCTTCTGCTCCTCGGTGGCGGTCGTCAGCGCCTGCCCGAAGTGGTCGCGCGCCTCGGCATAGTTGCCCTTCAGGTCGAGCAGACGGCCCAACGCGTAATGACCGTCATAGAGCTTGCCGTCGAGCGCGACCGCCTTCCGGAACAGCGGTTCCGCGGCGTCGATCTTTCCCGCCTGCATGAGCTTCTGCCCCTCTTTCACGAGTACGGCGGGATCCGGGGCCGGCTGAGCAGACAGGACGAGCCCGACGATCAAGGCCAACATGAATGAATCCTACAATGAATGCGTGCGTCTCTCGAACCTGGCTGCCGATCTACAGCCGCAGATTCACGCGGATCATCTAAACCGCAGATTCAGGCAGGGACTAGGGACTAGAGACTCGGGACTCGTCCTTCAGCAAGTATTCCTTCGCGAACGCAATCCAGCCGTACAACACGTAATCGACATTCGCACGCCGCGTGAACTGGTGGCCCTCGTCACCGAACACCATGTACCAGACGGGCGTTCCGTTCTTCTTGACGGCTTCGACGATCTGCGCGGTTTCGTCGACCGGAACGCGGACGTCGTTCTTTCCATGGACGATGAACAGCGGCGTCTTGATGCGATCGGCGTGCGTGAGCGGCGAGACCTCGTTGAGGAACTTCTTCATTTCGGGATCCCGCTCGTCGCCGTACTCGCGCCGGCGGAGCTCGAGGGTGTCCGGCGGTTGACGTTCGAGCCAGTTGACGATGTGCGACATGCCCGAGTTCACGATCGCGCAGCGAATCCGATCGCCGTACTTCGTCGCGGCCATGAGTGCCAGGTAGCCGCCGTAGCTGTTGCCCACCAGCCAGACGCGCTGCGGATCGAGGTCGGGCTGCTTCGCGATCCAGTCGAAGAGCGCGCCGAGATCCTTGAGCGGATCCTCGCGCAGCTTCCCATCATCCAGCTTCATGAACGTTTTGCCGAAGCCGGTCGAGCCGCGTACGTTCGGTTGGATGATTGCGATGCCGAGCTCGTTCAGGAAATAGTTGCTTCGCCCCCAGAACAACACCCGCGCCTGCTCCTCGGGCCCGCCGTGGATGTTGACGAGCACCGGCCGCCGTCCGGTAAATCGCGTCGCGGGCCGATGGAGGACGCCGGAGATCTGGCGGCCATCGAAGCTTGGCCAGTGGACGACCTGATTCTCCCGCATGTCTTCCGGCTTCAGCGGGCCCGTCTCGCTCGTCGTCCAGCGCGTCGAGACGTTGGTCGCGGGGTTGTGCGAGAAAACGTCCCACGGCACGCGCGCCGACTGGACGTTGAACCCGAGCTCGCCGGACGGATGCCACTGGAGGCCCGAAATGTCCCCGCCCGGCACTTTCAGATTCTTTTTTTCCTTGCCGGTCTTCGCGTCCATGAGGTGGAGCGTGCGGATGGCGTCCTGGTTCACGGTGAACGCCAGCCAGCGGCCGTCAGCGGACCGCGCAAGCTCGGCGACGTCGCCACGCGTCGTCGCCGTCAACGGCGTCAGCGCACGGGTCTGGAGGTCGAGCCGGGCGATTTGCAGGAATTCGGCGCGGCGATCGGTCACCACGAACGCCGAACGCCCGTCGCTGGCGATGACCGCGACGTTGTAAGCGACCGGTTCGGTATCATCGGGCGTCACCTGCCGCTTGACGCCGTCATCGACGTTGATGACCCAGAGCCGCGACTGATTCGCCGAGAGGAACTCCTGGACGATCACCGTGCGTCCATCCGGCGCCCAATCGAGCACCGTGTTAAAGCCGCGCAGCTCCACGACCATGCGGAGGCTGGCCGGATCGTGCGGGGACATCACGTACAGATCGAAATCAGCGTTGTTGCGTTTCGTGGAGGTCCAGGCAAAACGGCGGCCGTCGCGCGACCAGACGCCCTCGATCGACCGGCCGCCGCCATCGGTCACCATGGTGGGCGACTTGTCGACGGCGGGATCGAAATGAAAGTACTGAAGCAGGTTCTTGCCCGGCGAGATATCGCGAAGGTACAGGATGTGGTCGGAGCCCGGCTCGAACCAGGCGCGTGCGCTGCCGCCCGTTCCTGCGACCCCCCCTTCGTCGAACGTGACCTGCGCCCGCTCGCCGCCTGGCGCCGTCACACGATGAAACTGGAACGTGTTGCCGAAGCGCGTCGCGATCAGCATCTCGCGGCGCGTGCGGTGCCACGCGGCGAGATGCGCGGTCCGATAGTCGGCATAGCGGTTCATCCCTTCGGCGTACGCCGCCGGGATCGCGGGCACACCCTGCAGGACGACGCTCGCCGGCGGCGTCACTGCCGCAACGGGAGCTTCTTGGGAGGACGCCGCAAGCGGAAGAAGGACGGCGGCCGCACACAGCGGGCCGAAAGCACGCCGCATCACACCTCGCACGGATTGGGGAGATTTCATTATAGAAGCAAACTTACGCGTGTGATTAAGCGTCCAATAGCGGGGATGCGGCGCCCGGCGCCCGGGAGGAGTGATGAAGGTTGTGATCGCCGGCGGCAGCGGGTTCCTCGGACGGCCGCTCGGCGAGATCTACGCCGAAGAAGGACACCAGGTCACGAATCTGACGCGCCGCCTCGCCCCGGCGGTGTCGGAGTACGAAGCGGGGACCGGGCTGCCGGGCATCACGCACGTGGGCTGGACGCCGGACGGATCGACCGGCCCGTGGGCGGCGGCGATCGACGGCGCTGATCTCGTCGTGAATCTCTCGGGCGAGTCGATCGCGGGGCGGCGCTGGTCGCCCGAGCACAAGCGCAAGATTCGCGACAGCCGCGTCCTCGCCACTCGCAGCCTCGTGGCGGCGATTCGCGCCGCCGCTCGCCCGCCCGCCACGCTCATCAGCGGATCGGCGGTCGGCTACTACGGTCCTCGCGGCGACGAGCCGGTCACGGAGCGTGAAGCACCGGGAACCGATTTCCTCGCGGAAACGTCGGTCGCGTGGGAGCAGGAAGCGCACACCGCTCAGGATCGCGGGACGCGTGTGGCGGTGGTTCGCACGGGCCTCGTGATCGAGCGCGGCGGAGGAGCGCTGCCTCGCATGCTGACGCCGGTGAAACTCTTCGCCGGCGGGCCGATCGGATCTGGGCGGCAGTACGTGCCGTGGATCCACCGCGCCGACTGGCTGGAGCTGGTGCGCTGGCTGGCGAAGATGCCGCAGGCGCACGGTCCTTTCAACGCCACGGCGCCGGAGCCGGTCGCGAACAAGGTGTTCATGAAAGCGCTCGCGCGCGCGGTGCGGCGGCCCAGCTGGATCCCCGCCCCTGCGTTCGGTCTGCGATTGATGCTCGGCGAGATGGCTGACCCACTGATTCTCACGGGGCAGCGTGCCGTCCCGTCTCGCGCGCTCGAGCACGGCTTCAGGTTTCACCTGCCGAAGATCGATCAGGCGATGCGCGCGATCTTCACTGAGTAAGGCGAAACGCCGATAACAATCGGGGCACGGTCCACGTAACTTTTGCAATTCCGCCCCGCCGCGGCGCGAACACGACCACGGCTGCGGTTGCGAGAAACGATGAGCGCATTCGAAGCGACGTTTGGGTCCATGGAGTGTTACGTGCGGGTCGAGCCTCGCTCGAACGCGTGCGGCGAGATGCTGTTCGCGGCCACGCCGTTCGTCATCAGCGGCGACTGGAACCTCTTTAACTGGTTTCCTGACAGCGCGGGCGCGCCGATGGAGTTCCTGGCGGGCGGCGAGGATGCGGCGCTGGCGCGCGCCGCTACGTTCCTTACCGTACGGTTCGGGAGCCAACACGCTCAGTTCGTGAAGGCGCCAGAACGATCAACTCCGGTGGTGTTAAAACCGCTCGCGTCGCCGACAACCTGAGCGCTCAGTCCCCGGTCGACCGCCGCCGGAGCCAGCCGAAGATGCGCTCAGCGATGCGCGGGCTCGAGTAGAGACTCGGCAGCCGCTCACCGGCGCCGTAGATCGAGTCGAGCACACGCCGCCGGAGCAGCGGTGGGATATCGTGCGCACGAACCGGCGGTTCCGGTTCATGCTGACCGGCCGCCGGCGATAGTTCCGACAGGCGAGCCGCCGCTCGCGCGCGCGCCTCGGCGACCAGCCATTCCGCGGCGTCCACGCCGCGCGCGACCAGGCCTCGCGCGTTGTACCAGGCCTCGGCGAACACCTCCTGCACCGTGTCCTCGGCCGCCTCGAGATTCTGCAGCACGCGCATCGCCGCTGCGTACACGGCGGGCCCGTAACGGTCGTACAGCTGCTCCAGGCCGACGGGATCACCCTCGGCCATGCGCTGTAGGAAGATGTCTGCGGTGGCGGTCATCGAATGTCAGCTAAGCGACAGTCCAGTGTAGCCGCCGGCACCGGGATGGTAAAGCTGGCGTGATAAAACTACGCGCATGACTTCTCAGTCGATCAGGCCTCTGATTCGTGCCGGCGCATCCGCCGGTATCGCCGTCGCGGTGCTGCTCGGCGTCGCGGCGAACCCCGCGCTCGCGCAGGTGCGGCCGGTGCAGCTCGAAGACTGGCTGGCCATCCGCAGCGTTGGCGGCCTCGCGGTCTCGCCGGACGGGCGGACGGCGGCGTTCACTGTCACCGAGATCGATCGCGCAAAGGATCGCCGGTCCACGAGCCTCTGGCGCGTCGCGATCGACGGCGGCGAACCGCAGCGGTTGACTCACACAGGCTCGGCGAGCGCTCCGCGCTTTTCGCCGGACGGCCGCTTCCTCGCATTCATCAGCGATCGCCACATCGCGGGCGGCCCGACGCCGCAGAAAATCAGCGAGAAGGGACAGGTCGTGCTCCTGCCGCTGGCCGGAGGCGAAGCCTTCCCCGTAACCGCGCTCAAGGAAGGCGTCGAGAGCTTCCGCTGGTCCCCCGACAGCCGCCGCCTCGTTGTCGTCTCGCGCGATGCACGAGCGGAGGAATCGGAGAAGACGGGAACCGACGAACCTCCGCCTCCGCCGATCGTCCTCACACGTCTCCAGCACAAACGGGATGGCTCCGGATGGCTCGATCTGCGCCGCCGTCATCTGTATCTCGTGACGCTCGATGCGGCGATAGACAAGACGGGCCGCGCGGTCGGCGATTCGAAACCGCTGACGACGGGGCCGTTCGACGACGGCGATCCCGAGTGGTCACCTGACGGCCGATCGATCGCATTCAGCTCGAACCGCAGCAAGGATCCTGACGAAAACAACAACTCGGACATCTGGATTCTCGACGTGCAGTCGGGGACGACGCGCCAGGTGACCAAGGACGATGGCTCCGACGACAACCCGGAGTGGTCGCCGGACGGCCAGTCGCTGGCGTACGTGCACGAGCCGGTGGACCCGCCGATCTACGCCACGCCGCGCGTGCAGATCATCGGCGCGCAGGGCGGCGCCGCGCGTGACGTGACCGGCAAGCTCGATCGCCACGTCAGCGGATCGCCGCGGTGGGCGAAAGACGGGAAAGCGATTTACGTGACGCTCGTCGACAGCGGCAGAACGCCGATCGTCAAGGTCACGCTCGACGGCGTGCGCACGACGGCCTACGACGGCGACGCGGGCTCGTTCGAGCTCGCCGGTGACAACGTCGTCACCATCGCATCGACACCGACGCGGCCGAACGAAGTTCACGTCGTCGCTCTCGCCGGCGGTGCCGCGCGGCCGCTCAGCAAGGCCAACGACGAGCTCTTCGCGAGGATCCGCTTCAGGGCCGCCGAAGAGATTCACTTCAAGAGCGGGGACGGCACCGAGATCGAGGGCTGGGTCGTCAAGCCGCTGGATTTCGATGGTGGTGGTACGACCCTTAAGGGTCGTCCTACAAGACAGTACCCGCTCATCCTGCGTATTCACGGCGGGCCGGTGAGCCAATACACCGACAGCTTCAACTTCGAGCATCAGTACCTGGCGTCGCTCGGCTATGTCGTGCTCATCACCAATCCACGCGGCAGTAACGGGTACGGCGAGGCATTCTGCCGCGCGATCTTCGCGGACTGGGGCAACAAGGACTACCAGGATGTGATGGCGGGGGTCGATCACGTGCTCTCGCTCGGCTACGTCGACCCGAAACGGCTCGGCGTCGGCGGCTGGAGCTACGGCGGGATCATGACGAACTACGTGATCACGAAAACGAACCGGTTCGCCGCGGCGACCTCCGGCGCGGGCGCGGTGGACATGTTCAGCAACTTCGCGACCGACGATCTCCGCCTGTGGTGGATCAAAGAGCTGGGCTATCCATGGCGCAACGTTGATCTGTACCGCAGGCTGTCACCGCTCATGAGCATCGAGAAGGTGACGACGCCGACGTTGGTGATGGTGGGCGACCGCGACTACCGCGTGCCGCTGCCGCAGTCGGAGCAGCTGTACGTGTCGCTGCGGTCGCTCGGCAAGACCGCCGCGTTGATCGTCTATCCCGGTCAGAGCCACGGGATCTCGCGGCCGTCGTATCAGATCGATCGGTGGCGGCGGTATGGACTCTGGTACGAGAAGTACATCCTCGGCCGCGACGTCGATCCGACGTACGAAGTGTGGAAGGACGGGAAGAAGAAGACGGACACTCCGTAGGGACTAGGGACTAGGGACTAGGGCTTGGGGCTTACAGAATCCCCGGCGCGCCGGCTCTGAAGTTTCCGCCCAGGATCGCGGCGGAGTCGGCGCCCAGCCATGAATCGATGACTTTCGCGTAGACCGAACGGAAGTCGGTCTCGAAGCGGACGTCGTTGCTGTTGTTCTCGAGTGTCGGGTTGTCCGGGACGGGATTCAGACTTGCCGCGGTGCCGTAGATGCCGCCGCGGACGCTGCCGCCGATCGCCATCATCAGGCCGCCCGCGCCGTGGTCGGTGCCGTTGCTGCCGTTCTCGTTGATCCGCCGGCCGAACTCCGAGAACTGCAGGATCACGGTGTCCCCGAGAAGCCCCTGGTTCTGCAGGTCGTTGTAAAACGCCGTCACGCCGTCGTTGAGCGTCGACATCAGGGTGGCGTACGCGCCGTTGTTGGTGTTCTGCCCAGCGTGCGTGTCGTAGCCGCCGGTCTGGACCCAGAAGATCTTCGTGCCGATCCCGCGCGACATCGCGCCGGCGATCGCGCGGAGCGCCTGGCCGAACCCGTTGTTCGGGTACGTCGTCGAGGGTTGGTACGCCGCCACGGTGGCCACGCGGTCGAGCGTGGTGAGCGCTGCAATCGCGCTGCCGTTGACGAACGACAGGTTCGGTCGATCGATCGGCACGTGCGAGGCGATCGACGCGGCCGTCGAGCGTTCGAGGAGCGCCTCGTTTCCGCTGTTCGGGCTGGCGAACGCGTAGCCCGCGACGCTCGGGATTGCCGGTACGCCGACCGTACGTGACACGAGCGTCCGAGGCGTCTCGCGCGCGGTGTTCCAGCCGACGAGCGGATCGATTGGCCCGGGCAGCGTGTCGAGATAGCGGCCGAGCCAGCCGGCGCCTTGAGGCGATGATGGGTCCGCGGTCGACCAGATGTCGGTGCCGAGGAAGTGCGAGCGGCTCGAGTTCGGGTAGCCGGTGCGCTGGACGATCGCGAGCCGCCCGGCGTCGAAGATCTGCTTCAGCCCTGTGAGCCGCGGGTGCAGGCCGAGCGCGGCACCACCTCGATCGGTGCCGATCTGCAGCACGCCGCCGGCGGGGACCGCCAGCGTCGGCCGCCGGCTTGCGTAGAAACCGTCAGTGTAGGGTACGAGCGTGCTGAGCGCGTCGTTCCCGCCCGAGAGATAGAGCACGACAAGGTTCCGGCGACTCGAGCCCTGCGCCCGCGCCAGATCACAGAGAAACGCCGGCGCCGCGAAGCTGACGGTGAACGCGGCGACGCCGCCCCGCACGAACTCGCGTCTCGTGACTGCCATTGCGTCCTCGCAGGGACTAGGGACTTGGGACTAGGACGTGCCGCTTAGTCCCTAGTCCCTACACGAGCTGGTATTCCCCGGCGCCAACCAGCAGATGGACAAGCCCCGGCGCCTTCGTCAGCAGCTGCGCATCCGAGCCGGTCCACGAACCGCCCGCGCGGAGGTAGTCGAGCAGCGAGGTAATCGCGCCGCGCTCGAACGTCGCCGGCGTCAGCCGGTCGAGCATGTAGGACAGCAGCGACTCTGGCGACCTGCCGAACGGCCGCGCCTCGTCACGGAGGTTGAACCGCTGGTTCGTCGCGAGCTGCGCGGCGAAGTTCATCCGCGACAGCATCGCGCCCGTGGAATACCAGCCGCGTCCCAGCTCCCAGCCGTTGACGTCCGGCGGCTCGAAGAGCTGCTGCCCCATGTTGGTCATCGGTCCGATCGCGTCGTTGACCGAAAAGCCGCGCCAGCCGACTTCCTTGATCGCGCGCGCGACGAACTCGGCCGGCCACGAATACCGCGCGAAATGGCTGGACGCGTCACGGAAGTGCCGCGACATCAACACGCGCCGGATGACCGGCCGCATCTCGTAACCGTTCCGGTAGTACTCGCCCGAGATCTCGTTGACGAAGTCGTCGGCCGACGCCGCGGTCTCGCTCACGAAGAACGCCCACAGCTTCCGCGCCAGCCGCCTGCCCGTCTCAGGGTGCCGCGCGACGGCATTGATCAGATCAAGGCCGTCCTGCATGCCGTCGGCCGCGGCGCGCGCCGGGATGGTCCGGCGGCCGTCGGGATAAATCGGAAAGCTGAACTCCTTCGCGGCGCTGTCGTGTTGATTCGCGTTGTAGTTGAAGCGCGGCAGCGAATCGCCGGCCTGGCGCGAGAGGTTCCAGCCGGTGAACACGCGCGCGCCGGCGTAGACGTCCGGCTCGGTGAACAGGCCGACGCCCATGGTGAACAGCTCCATGAGCTCCCGCGCATAGTTTTCCTGCGGCCGGTTCCGGACGTTCGTCCGACCGTCGAGCCAGACGAGCATCGCCGTATCCTTCGTGACTTCAACCAGCAGATCGCGAAAGTTGCCGAGCGCGTGCTCGCGAAACAGCTCGAGCTGTCCCTTGGCGCGTCCCGGATCTTCGTCCGGCTTCGCCGCCATCGCGCGCGTCCCGTCGGCGGCCCCGAGGCCGCCGGACACCTTGCTGTAGGCGGTCGCGAAGTGGTTGTGCCAGAAGAGCGCCATCTTCTCCTGGAGCGGGCGCGCGCTGTGCACCATCCGGAAGATCCACCGCTGACGCGCGTCGGTGATGACCGTCGACGGCGCGAACTGGCCGCGCGTCGTCACGCCCACAAAGCCCGGCTTCCCGATGTTCGCGTCGACGTCGTCGGCGATCTGCTCGTAGTTGATCAGCTCGTCCATGGTGCCGAGATAACCGAGCTGGACGTACGCGCCGATCTCGCTGTCGCTCGCGCCGAAACCGGCGCGGCGGAGCAGATGCTCGATCTCGGGTTCGCGTCCTCTGGCCATGGCCGAGCCCGTTTGCCGGGTGGTAGTTTAGACCCGCGCCCGGGCGGGAGGTTACGCGATTCGCGAAGACAAATCTGTATGTGCCGTGTGTGTCAGCTCGACAGTGACAACAGGTTGGCCAGGAGGAGGTAGGCGCCCGGCGTCCCGGCCGGCAACTGTCGCCACAAGCCAAGGCCGATGTAAATCCAGCGGCCGCGCCCAACTTTCGCTTCGACCAGCGCGCCGCCTTTCGGTCCCTTGTTGTACTCGAACGGGTCCGTGAGCTCGACGAGGTCGACGTATCCCGCGTCCCGGTCGCCGAGGAAGTACAGCCCGCGCTCCTGCACCCACCCTTCCCACGCCTCGGGACCGATCGGGTTCGGCGTCCGGAATGCCGGGTGAGAGGGATCGAGGATCCGGACGGGCGCCCGCTCGTCGGTGATCCGATTGCTGCTCACCTTCGCCGGCAACGGGCCGTATTGCGCCTCGTTGAACTCGAACTTGTTGTACTGGACGAGGACAACGCCGCCCTTCGCGGCGTAGTCGAGTAGCCGGTGATTGTGCGCGCGCAGATCCGGGCGCCGCTCGTACGCCCGCACGCCGGTGACGATCACGTCGAAGCGTGAAAGATCGCCCCACGCCAGATCGTCGGCGTTCAGGAATTCGACCTTCGCGCCGAGCTGTTCGATCGCCTGCGGCACGGCGTCGCCGACGCCCATCACATAACCAACCGTCAGGTTCGGCGCGATCTTGACGTCGAGCGCCTTGACCTTCACAACCGCCGGGTTCAGCAGGTGCCGCCGTTGAATGTGCGGGTACTCGACCGCCTGCGCGCCGACGGCGGCGACGGCAGACCCGCCCACCTCGCCAATCGTGGCGTCCAACCGGTACTCGCCAACCTTGACGCCTGCCGGCGGTGCCACGGTGAAGCGCACTGTCTGGGCCTCGTCCTCACGCGTGAGCGAGACGGGCGCTTTCTGCGGCTCGACCTTCCAACCCTCGGGCATGCGGAGCGCGACTTCGCTGGACGCGGATCCCTTGACACGATTCGTGACCGTGACCCGCACCTCGCGCGAACGCGCCTTCGGGTCGCGGCCCACGATCGCGATATCGGGATCAACCGCGACCCCGAGCGCCGGCACGACCTTCAGCTCCATCCGCTTCTCGCCGCTGAAAATGTCGCCTTCGTAGCGGTACTCGACCGGCCGGTCGATCGTGACCTCGGCGCCGCCGATCGCGAGCGTCAGCGCGGCGCGAAATGGCGTCGGCGCGAACGGCGCGCCGAATGGCACGTCGGGATCGAGATCATAGCGATCGGCATCTGCGCGGCGCCTCCAGTGGACGCTCGTGAGCTTCGCGTCGAGCGGCACTTTGGCGGCGGTCGCGCACGTGTGGACGCT
Organism: Vicinamibacterales bacterium; assembly: GCA_036258175.1. Lineage (GTDB taxonomy): Bacteria > Acidobacteriota > Vicinamibacteria > Vicinamibacterales > 2-12-FULL-66-21 > DATAEE01. The sequence goes on along the minus strand of DATAEE010000106.1, from coordinate 63,030 downwards.
CTTCAGTGGACCCGCTGGCGGCTGACACGCGGCACCATCGAGACCAGAGAACCGGATACCCCGGACCTCGACCGGCGATTCGCCCCGGTTCGCCACGATCGCCGTCACCTTCAGCGCCTGCCCGGGCACGACGACCCCATCGTCCGCCAGAACCTCGATACGAACAGGCTGCGCGAGGACGAGCGCGTCGGCGAACTGCTGCTCCTTCTGGGCGAGCCTGAAGTCGAGCTCGTATCGCGCAGAGACATCCAGCGCCGCGAGCCCGGCGCGGAGTGCTCTGACCGCGCCGAGACCCGCGGCCAGCGGCGCAACAGCTGCTTCGTCGTCTCCGCCGTCGAACGAGGTCTGCGCGCGCTTCACCTGGTCGGCAATGCGATCGAGGTCAGCCTTGATCTCCTTCAACGGGGTCGTGCCCGCATATGCGCCGAGGCTCTGCAGTGATAGATCGATCCCGTCGAAAATCGACCACTCGACGGCAGTGCGCTGGGCGTCCAGCGTCGTATCGATCAACTCGTACCTCGCGACCGCGCTCCCCGTCGGAAGCGCGAGAAGCTGGCCGAAGCCCTGGCACTTGTGCATGGCGCGAGCTTCGCTGCCCATCTCCGCAGCCGTACGGCCCAGCAGCGGATCGTAGCTTTCGAGATTGATCGCGACGAACTTCTTGGATGGATCCGGAGGCGGCTCGCCGCGAAATCCGAACGGCCCCATGAAATAGAACTTCGCCGCCTGCCACGGCCGCAAGCCCTGTGCGATCTGGTCCGGGAACTTCGCAGGATCACCAGCGGCGCGGAACGCTTCGCGCGCCAGCCGCGCGGATGCCTGATGGTGCTGCCCGCCGCCGGTGCCGTCGGGTCGCATCCCGACGATGACGTCGGGCCGCGTCATGCGGATCAGACGGACGTAGTCGCCGAGAATCTCCTCTTTCCCCCAGCGCTCGAACGTCTCCTCGATGCTGAACGAGTAGCCAAAGTCGACGGCGCGCGTGAACAGCTGCTCCGCGCCGTCGATCCGGTGCGCCGCCAGCAGTTCCTCGGTCCGCAGCGCGGCGAGCGCGTCGAAGAGCTCCGGGCCGATCTCGTTCTGACCGCCGTCTCCGCGAGTCGCGGTCGCGAGGATCGTCCGCACGCCGAGATCGCGACTGGCCAGCGCCAGTAACGAATTGTTCTCATCGTCGGGATGCGCGGTCGCCATCATGAACGTCGAGGCGGTCGCGAGGCGGCGCAGCGCCAGGCCCAGTCCGACGTGGCCGCGATCGACCTCAGACGTTCGCGGCTGGGGAATGACGCCGACTGTGGCGATACAGATGATGGCGAGGACGACGCTGACGCGACGCATCACCGCTCCCCGAGGATCCTCCCAAACCCGAACAGGTGATCGTACTTGTCCGGCTCCTTCATATAGAACCGGAGAAAGATCCTCGCCGCCAGCCATGAGAATGCCAGCCCGTCGCGTCCGAGGCCGTACGCGAAGAGATGCCGCGGAAAGTTCCGGTGCGGGCCAAGATACGGCAGGCCGTCGACCGATTGGATGACCGACGTGTCCCACGTGTGCGTCGGTTGGATTCCGGAGATCGCCGGGTAGATGAGCGACAGCTCATACATCAGCTGGTTGCTGCGTTGAACGAGCGCTTTCGCGCGCGCGCGCTCCTTGACTTCCGGCTGGTCGCCGCCGCCGAACAGGATCCGGTCCTCCTTCATCCAGCGCAGCGCGTGTGCCGGCTCTTCGGTGTCTCGCAGCATTGCCGAGCGCTTCCCGACTTCGCGCCGCATCGCCGCCGGCATCGAGTCCGTGAGAACGACGTAGGAGTGGCGCTTTCGAACGTGGCGTCTCAGCGCGCGGAGGTCGTCCGTCGGATAACCGGTCGCGAGGACGACGGTCTCGGCTGAAATCATTCCACCGGTGGTACGAATCTCGACCGACTTGCGACGTACGCGAACCCGCAGCGCCTTCGTACGTTCGAAGATGAGCGCGCCGCGCGCGGCGGATGCGCGTGCGAAGCCGAGGCACGCGCGATACGGATCGATCTGCCCATTGCCGTGCGCCTTGATCCCGCCAACGCCGTCAATCGCGGTTTCACGACGCAGCGCCGCGGCGTTCAGCCACGCCGCTTCGACACCCGCCTCCTTCCGTGACTGCAGCTCCCGGCGCAAACGGCGCTCGTCTTCGCGCCGGCGCGAGAACGTGATCGAGTCCACGATCTCCGGCTCGGCTCCGATGCCGAGCCGGCGCAGCGCGGCGGCGAAGTCGAGGGCAGCGCGTCTCGCTCCCTGCCACAGCGCCCGTGCGGCGCGGAGCCCGTAGGTCGACGCCACCTGGTGAAAGTCGACGTCGAGCTCCTGCCGGAGAACACCGAGACCGCCGGAGGTGCCGTCCGCCTGCCCGATGCGATCCGCCTCGACGAGCACGACCGGCACTCCGGCGGTCGCGAACGTGTACGCCGAAACGCAGCCGGTCAGGCCGCCCCCCACAATCGCGACAGAAGTTGTCAGAGCTCCGCGCTGCCGGGGCCACGACGGCCGGCGCGAGTCTGGAAAGCGATCGAGCCAGTAGGAAACCTGTCGCGGCTTCACGGCGGAGGTTCGAGGCTCGTCAGGACCTGCATGAGCCGTGCAATCTGGACGATGTCCGGGAAGGTGCCCCGCACCGAATGCGCGTCGGCGCGCGTCAGACCCGGAATGTAGGAGGCGCGCTCCGCGTCGAGCGTCAGCTTGAAGCCGACATCGAGATCGATCGGCGTTTTCACGCGATAGGGCTGCAGCGTCCCGATTTTTTTCAGCGCCGCCTCTACTCCCTTGGCGATCATCTCGCGCGAACGCGCGGGCGTCACCGTCTCCGCCGCATGGTAGCCAAGCCCCTCCTTCAGCACGACCCCCTCGACCGAGGGGATGACGCCCTTGAGCTGGGCCACGGCTTCCCGATCCCCCGACACGAACGCCACCGGCACCCCGAAGTGCCCGGCGATGGCTGCGTTGTAGATGCCCTCCGACACTTCCATCCCGTTGAGCTTCACGTGCAGCAGCCGCGCGCTCGAAAACGTATGGCCCCGCACGGAGTCTCGGCCGTACTCGCTGGCGTGATAACCGATGAACAGGACGGCGTCGAATCCGGCAGCGATCCCGTGCATCATCGAGAGCGGGCGCGGAAAGCCCCGGACAATCCGCACGTCAGGTGGAAGATCGTCGATGAGCAGGTTCTGGGCGTTGCCGTGCGAGTCGGCGACGACGAAGTCAGCGGCGCCCGCCGAGCGGGCCGCCGCGATGGCCGCCTTGACCTCGCCCGTCATCCATTCGCGCGCCTTGCCGTACTCGAACCCCGTCGGTCCGAGCTGAGCGGGCTGCACAACGCCCGCGATCCCTTCCATGTCGGCAGAAATGAAGATTTTCAGGGGCTTGGCGGCCGGCTGTCCCGTAAGCGTTGTCGCGCCAGCCACGAGAACAGTCAGCACGAAGGAGAGCGAACGCGTCATGCGGCAGACATTCTAACGTGCTCCCGGGTCCGGCGCGTTTTCGTGGCATGAGCCTTGAACAGCATGCACCATGGCTTCGACGGAACTGTCCACCCTTCTCGACCGGCTCGCCGACATCGAGTCGGCGTCGTTCCCTTTCATCAGCCTGTATCTGAACGCTCAGCCGAACGAACGCGGGCGGGACAGACATGAGACGTTCGTCCGCACGGAGCTCGGGGAGCGCGCGGCGTCGTACATAGATGATGCAGAGGCGCGCGCCAGCGTGACACACGACCTGGACCGTATTCAGCACTGGCTGTCGAACGAACTGCGGCCCTCGTCGAACGGCGCCGCGATCTTTGCCTGCTCGGGGTCCGGCATCTTCGAGGCAATTCAGGTCGCCGCCGCCATCGACGAGAACCTGCTTTTCATGGGCGACCGGCCGCATCTCTACCCGCTCGCGCGCCTTGACGCGCGCTATCCGCGGTACGCGGCGCTCGTTTGCGACACGAACCACGCGCGCATCTTCGTGTTCGCCACGGGCGCCGTGGAAAAGGTCGACGAAGTGCAGAGTGAAAAGACCCGTCGGCACGACATGGGCGGCTGGTCGCAGGCACGGTTCCAGCGCCGGATCGATAACCTGCACAAGGCCCATATCCAGGATGCCGTCGACGCGCTGGATCGGATCGTCCGCGCTGAAGACGTCGCACACGTGCTCGTGACCGGTAACGATGTGTCATTGCCGATCATCGAGGAGTGCCTCACGCAGCCGCTGCGCGAGCGGCTCGCCGACGTCCTCCGCCTCGACGCGAAGGCGCCCGAGCGCGACGTGCTCGAGCGGACGCTCGAGGCGATGCGGCGGAACGACGCCGAAAGCGACCAGGACAAGGTCGATGAACTCATGAACGCCTATCGCTCCGGCGGGCTCGGCGTCGTCGGCTTCGACCGGACGCGCCGCGCGCTCGAGAACGGCCAGGTGGACGAACTCGTCCTAAGCGCATCGCTCGTACAGCTCGAAGGCGTGCATGGCATCGAACCCGCGCTCGCGGAAGCAGACGACCGCGGCGATTTGGAACCGGTCGAGAAGGTGGACACCGCGCTCAAGGCGGACGAGCTGGTCGCGATCGCCCGCCAGACCGACGCGACGATTACGTTCATCGAGGATCCGTCGCTCCTCGCCCGCGTCGGCGGTGTCGGGGCGATGCTGCGGTACAAGACCTAGAGGGCTTGGGGCTTGGGGCATAGGGCATGAGCAAACACAACGTCAACCCCGATCACTACAAGGTCGCCGGCCGCGAGCGGCAGGGCGACGACATCGTCCACGTACGGCAGAAGCAAGAAATGTCGAAAGCGCGCGAGCAGAGCGTCAGGGATGCGACGCGAGGATCGCGCGCGAATCGGGGTGCAGGCCGCTCAGATCGATCGTCCCCGAGCGGTCGAGCGAAAGGAAATACTCCACGAGCGGGCGGTCGTCGGTAAGCACTGGGCCCTCGCCGACGAGCGCGCGCAGATCGCCTGGTCCGCCGCGGTACTGCGACACGAGCGCGTCGAAGCTGGGATAGCCGAGATCCCGCAGCGCCTCGCGCGCCGCCGGGATGGCGAGCTTCCAGTCGAAGTCCGTCGCCTTGAGTTGCAGCGGACGATGGGAGCCGACCATGAGCGAGCCATCGGCCCACAGCGTGGTGTGAGGAAAGACGCTGAGGAACGTGCGCGCGATCAATTTGTACTCCTGTTCCGTTCCCGCCACCCACTGCACGGCAATCCCATCGTCATCCAGCGCATCGCTGACCAGCTGGAAGTATTCCTGCGAGTAGACGTTCCCGGCGCCGGCGTGAATCGGGAGGATGATGTCTGCCGTGATGAGGTCGTACTTCCGGCGGCCAAGCATCAGGAAGTTGCGGCCGTCGTCCACGCGAACGTGGACGTTGGGCCGTTCGAGCAGGTTGTAGTTGATCGAGCTGAAGAATGGCGCGGCCTTGACCACGGCTGCGGACAACTCGATGACGTCGACCTCGGCGAACGGAAACCGGCTGACTGCACCCGCAGTCGCGCCGCCGCCGAGTCCGATGACGAGCGTCTGGCGCGGGTTTCCATGGATCGCCATTCCGAGGCCGCCGATCCGCCGGTGCACCGAGACCGTCCCGCCGCTCGTGCTCGCTTGATGGTTCCCGTCCAGGTGAAGCGATCGCGTGCTGCCGACATCATGCACGCTGACCGTCGACTGCACGCCTTCTTCGCGCCAGATGACCCGCTGCCCCGGAAACCGCTGTTCGAGAAAGACGTCGAACGGATCGGGCGTGTAAACGCAGGCCGCGGCAAAAAGTGCCAGGCCCGCAGGGATCAGCACTTTGCGATTTGCCGAATCGGCCAACCATAGAAGCCACGTTGCTGCCACCGCCGTGAGAGCGCCGAGGACGAGTAGCGCGCCCCGGCTTCCGAGCCACGGGAGCAACACGAATCCGGCGACGAGCGATCCGGCGATGCCGCCGCAGACGTTCGCGGCGTAGAACCGCCCGACGTCGCCGGCGCCGCTGCCCTCCCCGCCCGCGCGCGCCCACAGCCGGGCGCCGATCGGAAACGCGATACCCATCAGCAACGCGCTCGGGAACAGCATGAGCATGCTGTGGACAACGAGGTATGGAAGATAGGCGGGCATGATCCGCGACAGCACGGGTTGCGCGCGCCGCGCCAGATCGGGGCCGAGCTGCAGCGCCGCAACTGAAAGGACGATTGCTATCGCGATCAGGAATTCCAGGATCGCGAGCGCGCGCAAACCTGGAGCTCGACGAGAGAGGTACGGAGAAATGAAGTAGCTGCCAATCGCGATCCCGCTGAGGATCGTCGCGAGCATCACCGCAAAGGCGTAGACGGTCGGTCGGATGATCAGCACCGCCACGCGAAACCAGACGACCTCGGCGCCGATGCTGACGAACCCGGAGATCGCGAACGTGACGAGGACCGCCAGTCTTACACGATCGAGGCTTCTGGCGGTGCCAGCCTCCCTCGAGGAGACAGTCTCGGGCGGATCGGTGCCTTTGGAGGGGCCGGTCTTCAGACCGGCCCGCATCGCCAGCATCATCGCCCCTGCGGCGACAGCTCCATTGACCGCCGCCGCAATCAGGAACGTCCTCGAGATCCCGTACGCAGGAATCAGCCACAAACCCGACAGAAGCGTTCCGACGATGGCGCCGGTCGTGTTCGAGGCGTAGAGCACTCCGAGCCGGAGGCCCAGCTTTCCGCCCGTCACCAGCGACGAGCGCAGCACGAGCGGCAGCGTGGTGCCCATCAGCACGGTGGGCACGATCAGCGCGGCGCCCGCCATGAGGAGCCGGAGTCCTGTGACGACGCCGGACACCGATGGCAGGGATGGGAACGATGCGACATACGCGCGCTCGAGGGCGTTGAGCATCCAGGGCGACGCAACCGCGGTCAGCGCGATCCCGCACTCGGCGGCGGCGAACCAGCGGAGCGGATGACGGACGCGATCAGCGAGCCGCCCGGCGAAAAGCGATCCCAGCGCGAGGCCGGCCATGAAGGCCGCGAGCACCGTGCTCGCCGCGTACACCGTCACGCCGAAGACGAGCCCCAGCAGACGAAGCCACAGGATTTGATAGATGAGAGCGGCGCATCCTGAGAGAAGGAACAGGAGCGAGAGCGCGGCGAGCATCAGTTACTTGCCGTCGTTCCAGTCCGCCACGAAAACGTTCGTCTCTCCTTCTGCCTTCGCGAGCCGGTTCGACGAGAAGGCGAGCTTCCGGCCATCCGGCGAGAACATCGGGAACCCGTCGAAGGTCGGGTTGAAGGTGACCTGTTCGAGCCCGGTCCCGTCGAGATTGATGAGAAACAGATCGAAGTTCCGGCCCTTCGGGTTGTGGTGGTTGGACGAGAAGATGATGCGGCGGCCATCCGGATGCCACGAGGGTGCGAAGTTCGCACCACCCAGACGCGTGAGTTGACGGACGTTGCCGCCGTCGCGGTCCATCACGAAGATCTCGAGCTGCGTCGGCCGCCAGAGCGCATCCTTCAACAGCGCGAGATAGTCGTCGCGCTCGGGTCCGGGTCCGAGCTCGCGTCCGCGAAAGACGATCTGCTTGCCGTCGAACGAGAAGAAGGGACCGCCGTCCGGACCGGGGCGCTGAGTGAGGCGCTTGACGCCGGATCCGTCGGCGTTCATCGAATAGATCTCCATGTCGCCGTCGCGCGTGCTCGTGAAGACGATGCGGCCGTCCGGCGCGATCGTCGCCTCGGCATCGTAGCCGGGCGTGTCGGTCAGACGCGTGAGCCCGTTTCCATCCAGGCGCCCGCGATAGATGTCGTACGAGGTATAGACGGGCCACACGTAGCCGCGCTCGTACCCGGGCTTCGGCGGGCACTCGGGCGAGGCGCCATGCGTCGACGCGAAGAGAATGTCGCTGCCATTCGGATAGAAATAGCCGCACGTCGTCCGGCCGGTGCCGGTGCTGACGCGCGTTCGTCCCGATCCGTCCACGTTCACGGTGTAGATCTGATCGCACCCTCCGCCGGCCGGCGTCGTCTGGAAGATCAACCGCCGGCCGTCCGGCGAGAAATATGATTCGGCGTTTTCGCCGCCGCTCGTGAGCTGACGGACGTCGCCGAGCCTCGGCTCCGGACGCGGCGCGGCAGGCTCGGCGGGCTGCCGTGCCGCCGGGGTCATCGCCATCGCGGCCACAGCCGCCGCGAACGTTGCTCCCTTCACGGTCATGGGGTCATCATATTATCGATGAGATTCGCCGCTCTGCCGCTGGCGCTCGTGCTCTGCAGCACGGGACCGGTTGGGCCGGTCGTCGCTCCCGTCATGACTCTTATCGCCAGAGACTACGTACAGCTCGTGCTCGGTCTCGGCCTGCACGACCAGGATTACGTCGACGCCTACTACGGACCGGCCGATTGGCGCGCGACCGCCGAGAAAAGCGCCTGGACGCTCGCTGAGATCGGCCGCCGGGCCGCGGACGTACGCAAATCGCTGGCGGCGGTCCCCGGGTCTGAGAGACCCGGGGCTACTACTCCGACGGCGGAAGCAGAGCTCGACCGCCTGCGGCGTGAGTATCTCGATCGTCAGCTCTCGTCGCTCCTCGTCCGGGTCCGGATGCTCGGCGGCGAGCGTCTGACGTTCGAGGAGGAGTCGCGCGGTCTCTACGACGCGGCGGCGCCCATCCTTCCGGAGTCGCACTTCGAGAAGCTGACCGCGGAGTTCGAGCGCCGCTTCCCCGGGACCGAACCGCTGGTCGATCGCTACGAAGCCTTCCGCAAGCAGTTCGTCATCCCGCGCGACCGGCTGGAGAAGGTGTTCGACGCGGCGATCGACGAATGCCGCGCCAGGACGAAGAAGCACATCGAGCTGCCGCCCGGCGAACGCTTCACCGTCGAGTACGTCACGGGCAAGTCGTGGAGCGCCTACAACTGGTACAAGGGCGAGTTCACGAGCGTCATCCAGGTCAACACCGACCTGCCGGTCTACATCGACCGCGCGGTCGATCTGGCATGCCACGAGGGCTATCCCGGACACCACGTGTACAACGTGCTGCTCGACAAACACCTCGTGCGCGATCGCGGCTGGGTCGAGTTCTCCGTCTACCCGCTGTTTTCACCGCAGTCGCTCATCGCGGAAGGAACCGCCAACTTCGGCATCGACGTCGCCTTCCCCGGCCGCGAGCGCCTGACGTTCGAGCGGGATCGCCTGTATCCACTTGCAGGACTCGACCAGTCGAAAGCGGAGGCGTACTACGAAGCGGCGCAGCTCGCGGAGCGGCTGTCCTATGCGGGCAACGAGGCGGCGCGGAAGTACCTGAGCGGCGAGTTCACGGCGGCGCAGGCGGTCGCCTGGCTCGAGAAATACGCGCTCATGACCCGGCCGCGGGCGGAGCAGCGCGTCAAGTTCATCGAGCAGTACCGCAGCTACGTCATCAACTACAACCTCGGCAAGGATCTCGTCCGCGCGTTCATCGAGCGCCGCGGCGGCACCGCGGGGTTCCCCGCCAGACGCTGGCAGGAATTCGCCGCGCTGCTCTCATCGCCGCGGCTGCCGTCGGGGCTCTCAGGCAGCACGCAGTAGCGGACGTTGACGAACGTCGACGATGATCGGCCGCGCGGCTGGCTGTTTCTTCTCTGCCGGATCCTGATCGTCTACGAGCCGGCGGTCCTGGCGCTGACGCTGGCACCGATCGTGTCGTCGATTGCCATCCGAGGCTGGCTGGTGGTGACCATGCTGGTTGCGCGACTGCTCGTGGCCGCGCTGGGCGTCGCCGCCGGCCTTGCGCTCCGCGACGTCCGGCCGCACGGCGTGGCGCTGGCGCGCGCCGCGCTCATCGCCAGCGCGGCGATGGGTCTCCTGGTCCTGAACACCCGCGTCCTTCCGTCCAATCGCATGCCCGGCGACGACGAGCTCTATTCGCTAGTGCTCATCGCGCATCACGGCGCCTGGCTCGTGTATCTGCATCGCTCGCGGCAGGTCCGCCGCCTCTTCCCGGCCGCGGCATATGATGACAAGCGTGACGATTCCTGACTCGATGACCGCGATCGAGATCGAGCGACCGGGCGGACCGGAGGTCCTTCGGCCCGTGACACGCCCTGTACCTCGGCCCGGTCGCGGCGAAGTCCTCGTCCGGGTGGCGGCCGCCGGAGTGAACCGGCCGGATCTGATGCAGCGTCAGGGTAAATATCCGCCGCCGCCCGGCGCATCGGACATTCCGGGTCTCGAGATTGCCGGCGCGATCGTCGCCGTTGATCCTTCCGGGGCTGAATCAGGTCTCGACGTCGGCCAGCAGATCTGCGCGCTCGTCGCCGGCGGCGGCTACGCGGCGTACTGCGTCGCGCCCGCGCCGCAATGTCTGCCCATCCCTGGCCGACTGACGCTCGTCGAGGCCGCCGCGGTGCCCGAAACGTTCTTCACCGTCTGGACCAACGTCTTCGATCGCGGTCGGCTGAAGGCCGGCGAGTGGCTCCTCGTGCACGGCGGCACGAGTGGGATCGGCACGACCGCGATTCAACTCGGCCGCGCGTTCGGGTCGAAGGTCATCGCGACGGCAGGCTCGGAACGCAAGGGCGACGCCTGCCTCGCGCTGGGCGCACGCGCCTCGATTAACTATCGCGAGCAGGACTTCGTCGAAGCGGTGAAGCTCGTGACCGACGGGCGCGGCGTCGATGTCATTCTCGACATCATCGGCGGCGACTATTTCGAGCGGAATCTCGGCGCGCTCGCCGTCGACGGCCGGCTCGTCCAGATCGGCCTGATGGGCGGTCCGAAGGCACAGCTCAACCTCGTGCCCGTGCTGCAGCGGCGCCTCACGATCACCGGGTCAACGCTGCGGCCGCGGACCGTGGAGGAGAAGGGCGCGATTGCGAAGGCACTCGAGACGCACGTCTGGCCGCTCCTCGGGGCGGGAACGGTGAAGCCGATCATCCACGCGACGTTCCCGCTGACGCGCGCCGCCGATGCGCACGCCGCACTCGAACAAGGCGATCACATCGGCAAGATCGTGCTGACGATCGAAGGGGCCTGATGAGCGGCGCGGCGTCGTATTTCACCTCGGATCTGTTCGCGTTCTTCCGCGCGCTCAAGCGCCACAACAACCGCGACTGGTTTCTGGCCAATAAGGCGCGCTTCGAGGCGTCGGTGCGCGACCCCTTCCTGACGTTCATCACCGACTTCGGCCCGCACCTCGAGCGCATCAGCCCGCGGTTCGTGGCCGACCCGCGCCCGACCGGCGGCTCGTTGTTTCGGATTTATCGCGACATCCGCTTCTCGGCCGACAAGTCACCGTACAAGACGCACACGGCCGCCCATTTCTTCCACCGCGCGAGCAAGGCCACCGGTCATGCGCCCGGTTTTTACATGCATCTCGCGCCAGGAGAATGTTTCGTCGGCGGCGGGCTCTGGCACCCGGACACGTCAATGCTCGTGAAGTTACGCGATGCGATGGTCGAATCACCCGCGGTATGGAAACGCGCGCGGCGAGGGTTGAAGTTGGAAGGCGCCGTCCTCGGCCGCCCGCCTCGCGGCTACGATCCGAAGCATCCGCTGATCGACGACCTGAGGCGGAAGGATTTCGTTGCCGGGAGGTCGTTCACCGAAGCGCAGGTCTGCTCGCCGCGCTTCATGCGCGACGTCGTGGCCGAGTGTCGGCGCCTCAGCCCACTCGTCGAGTTTCTGACGAAGGCGGTGGGGTTGAAATGGTGATCAGATATCCAGTTCCTCCGCCTGCTCGGCTCTCTCCATTATGAATTTGAACCGCGCGGAGGCGTCCTTCCCCATCAGCTCGTTGATGACGCGGTCCGTCATGATGTGATCCGCGATTGCGACGCGCAGCAGCCGGCGCGTACGCGGATTGAGCGTCGTCTCCCACAGCACCTTCGGCATCATCTCGCCCAGGCCCTTGAACCGGGTGATCTCGGCGTTCGCGCGGCCGTTGCCGTGCTGCTTCAGCAGGCGCGCCTTGTGTGGCTCGTCGAGCGCCCAGAAGGTCTCCTTGCCGATGTCGATGCGGTAGAGCGGCGGCTGCGCGAGGAACAGCTTGCTGTTCGTGATGAGCTGCGGCATGTGGCGGTAGATGAACGTCATCAGCAGCGTCGCGATGTGATGGCCGTCCGAGTCGGCGTCTGCCAGGATGATGACGCGGCCGTAGCGCAGGCGCGAGAGATCGAAGTTCTTGCCGATGCCGCAGCCGAGCGCGGTGACGAGGTCCGACAGCTCCTTGTTCTCGAGCACCTTCGCGATCGACGCGCTCTCGGCGTTCAGCACCTTGCCGCGTAGCGGAAGGATCGCCTGCTTCGCCCGATCGCGTCCCTGCTTCGCCGATCCTCCGGCCGAGTCTCCCTCGACGATGAAGATCTCGCTGTCGTCGCGGCCGGGAGAGGAGCAGTCGCTGAGCTTTCCGGGGAGCGTCACGCGCCCGGTGGTGGCGCCGCGGCGCGTCACCTCGGCCTGCGCCGCGCGGCTCGCCTCGCGCGCGCGCGCCGCGAGGATGATGCGGGCGACGATCGACTCCGCGAGGCTGATGTTGTGATTCAGCCAGTGCTCGAGCGGCGGGCGGACCGCCGAGTCGAGCGCCGACGCAGTCTCGGGATTGTTCAGTCGGTCCTTCGTCTGCCCCTGAAACTGCGGATCCTGGAGGAAGACGCTCAGGACACCCACGAGCCCCTCGCGGATGTCCTCGGCCGTAAGGGACACGCCTTTCGGCGTGAGGTTGTGCGTCTCGATGAAGTTCCGCACCGCCTTCCCCAGGCCGGCGCGGAGCCCGTTCTCGTGCGTGCCGCCGGAGCCGGTCGGGATGCCGTTGACGTAACTGCGCAGGTGCTCGTCGGTCGACTGCGTCCACTGCAGCACGAGCTCGAGCCGCGGACCACCCTCGTCCCCCGTCCTCTCCAGCGCGAACGGCGCATCGTGCACCGGCGCCGCCTGGCGCTCGGTGACGATCTTCTTCAGATAGTCGACGAGTCCTTCGCTGTGCTGGAAGGTCTCCCGTTTCTTCTCGGTCTCGTCCTCAAAGACGAACTTGACGCCCTTGTGCAGATAGCTCGCCGTCTCCAGCCGCTCGCGGATGATTGACGCGTCGAACTCGATCTTCGGGAAGATGACCGGGTCCGGACGGAAATAGACGGTCGTCCCGGTCCCGCGCGCCGCCCCCAGCTTCTTCACGGCGCCGACCGGCTTCCCCTGCTTGAACCGCTGCTCGAACTGCGCGCCGTCGCGTTTGACCGTCGCGACGAGCTCCTTGGAGAGCGCGTTGACCACGCTGGCGCCGACGCCGTGGAGGCCGCCCGCGGTCTTGTAGTTGCCTGGCTCGAACTTGCCGCCGGCGTGAAGCCTCGTGAAGATCACCTCGAGCGCGCTCTTCTTCGTCTGCGGATGCTTGTCGACCGGAATTCCGCGCCCGTCATCCGTCACCGTCACCGACGCCCCATCGTCATGCAGCGTCACGGTGATGTTCGACGCGTGGCCGTTCATCGCCTCGTCGACCGCGTTGTCGATGATTTCCCAGACGAGGTGATGCAGACCGGCGGAGCCGACGCCACCGATGTACATGCCGGGACGCTTGCGGACCGGCTCCAGCCCTTCAAGGACGGTTATGTCTTTTGCGGTATAGGCCATTACTAGGTGCACTGGGTGCACTCAGGTGCCCCTGGTGCACTCGGTGCGGGTGCTACTGGGTGCTGGGTGCTAGGTGCTTTGGTTCACACAATAGCACGACGCCGGCACGGGAACTGAGCACTGAGCACCTGAGAGCACCTGCACCCTGGGCACCTTTGGCACCCAGAGCACCGGGAGCACCTCGCGACTCGGTAATGGCGTTCCGTTCCAGATGTCCCGAAGGAGCCGCCATTGGCCGTCGGCGCCGCGCTGCCAGACGACGACGTACTTCCCGGTTTGCGACGTTGCGGGCTGACCGGCGGGCTGGACGCCGAGCATGGCGCGTCCTGTTTCGACCGCGAACTCCCCGCTCGACTGGACGTCGACGACTGTGAAGGCGATCGTCTTGATACCGGAAGCGAGGGCGTCCGCCCAGAGCTTCTCGATCGCAGGACGGCCGCGCACCATTTCTGCGTCGGGCGGCATCGCGATCGCATCCTCCGTGTACATCGCGGCGATCGCCTTGGCGTCTCCGCGGCTCAACGCGGCGGCAAAAGCTGCCCCCTGCTTCTCGATGGCCGTCCGGATGGCGCTCTGTCCCGTGCCGGGCTGCACCAGGTCAACACCGCCGGCGGCGCCGAACAGCAAATGAACTGTGAGTGCGAGCGTCATGTAAGTCATTGGACCTCCTTCGCAAGGCGCGATTCCGCGGCGGTGCGCCTACTGACCGAGGGCCTTCTTGATAATCGCGATCTGGCCGGCATGGTACACGTCGTGCTGCGCGATGCCGTGGAGCGTGACGTAGTGCGAGACGCCGGTGCCGAGCGGCCGGTTGCGCGGATCGGCGACCGGGACGTGCAGGCGCGACGGCGGGAGCTGCCCCGCGGCGCTGATCAGCGCGACCTGCGCCTCCTGCAGCGCGTCGAGCGTCTTCGCCCAGGCGGCGTCGGTCGCCTGCCCGTCCGACGGCGCCGGCGGCCAGTCGCCCTCGGCCGGCTCACCCGCCGGCCGGCCCTGCATGCGCGCCGCGACCTCCCGCTTCCAGGCGGTCACGTGCAGCACGAGCTCCCAGATTGAGTGCGCCTCGGGCACCGGCCGCGCGGCTGCCTGAGCCGCGGTCACGTTCTTCAGGATGTCGCGCAGCGACGAGCCGTACCAGGCGTCACCGCCGTACTCACGCTGCAGCTCGTCGACGATCGCGTCTATTTCAGTCATTTCTTCCTTTGCGCTAGGGCCCCACCCCCAGCGCCTGCCACGGCTCGCTTACGCTCGGCGCGCTAATTCCAGCGGTTGAGTGCTATCCGAGCACTACGATTCAATGAGCAACGTGCCCGGGTCTTCGACCAGCTCTTTGACGCTGACCAGGAATCGGACCGCCTCGGCGCCGTCGACGATCCGGTGATCGTAGGACAGCGCGACGTACATCATCGGCTTGACCTCGACCTTTCCAGCCACGGCGACCGGACGATCTTCGATCTTGTGCAGGCCCAGGATGCCGACTTGCGGCGGGTTCAGGATCGGCGTGCTCATCAGCGAGCCGAAGACGCCGCCGTTGGTGATCGTGAACGTGCCACCTTTCAGATCGTCGAGCGTCAGCGCGCCCTCGTTCGCGCGCTTGGCGAAGTCGCGAATCGCCAGCTCGATCGCGGCGAAGGACATCCGATCGGCGTCGCGCAGCACCGGGACGACGAGGCCTTCCTCCGCGCCGACGGCGATCCCGATGTCGTAATAGTGCTTCAGGATCATCTCGTCCCCCTGGATCTCGGCATTGAGCCGGGGGAACTCGCGAAGCGCGCCGATCGAGGCTTTCACGAAGAACGATGCAATCCCGAGCCCGACGCCGTAGCGCTCCTTGAACGTCTGCTTGCGGCGTTCGCGGAGCGCCATCACCGCGCTCATGTCGACCTCGTTGAATGTCGTGAGCATCGCCGCCGTGCGCTGCGCCTCGACCAGGCGCTTCGCGATCGTCGTGCGGCGCTTGGACATCCGGACGCGCTCCTCGCTTCGCTCGGCGGCGACGGGAGGTGCCACAGGTGCTCTGGGTGCTAAAGGTGCTCTGGGTGCTAAAGGTGCTCTAGGTGCTGAAGGTGCTTCTGGTGCTGGTGCTGGCGCGGTTTGAGCACTTTGAGCACCGTGAGCGCCCTGAGCACCTTGAGCACCTTGAGCACCCAGAGCACCTTCCACGTCCCGGCGCGTCACCCGTCCAGCGTCGCCGGTCCCTCTCAGGTTCCGGAGATCGACGTCGTGCTGGTCGGCAAGGCGTCGCGCCGATGGGGTCGAGCGGGTCCGGTCCGTCTCGCGTGTCTCCGCCTCCGGCCTAGCAGCCGGCGGTTCCGGCTCTGTTCTCCTGGCGGCCGGGGCCTGTGGTTTCGGCTCGCTCGCTGCCGGCTGCTGCCGTGGAGCGGCTGCCGGTGCCTGCGCCTTGCCGTCTTCCTCGATGACGCCGAGCACCTCGCCGATCTTCACGTCCTCGCCGTCGCGCCGATCGATGCGGGCCAGCACGCCCGCCTGGGGCGCGCCGACCTCGAGATCGATCTTGTCGGTCTCGAGCTCGACGAGCGGATCGCCGGCCGCCACGCGCTCGCCTTCCTTCTTCAACCAGCGCGCGACGCGCGCGTCCACGATCGATTCGCCGAGCTCCGGAACGACAATGTTAGACATTTTCTTGGTTGCGAAACGCCCGGGTGGAAGCCGGGCTCCTACGTCATCTGCGTTGATCCGCGGTCTGCGGCTGTGTCCGGAGCGCGCGCTGAATCAGCATCTGCTGGTTGCGTGCGTGGCGCGCCGCCGATCCCTCGGCCGGGCTCGACGACCGCGGCCGGGCGAGCAGCGCGAGCCGCGCGCGTCCTGACACGAGTGCTTCAAGGTGCGGCCGGACGAATTCCCACGCGCCCATGTTCTCCGGCTCCTCCTGGACCCACACGACCTCGCTCACCGCCGGATAGCTCTCGATCGCCACCTGCACATCGTCCACCGGGAACGGATAGAGCTGCTCCACGCGGATGATCGCCGCTTCGGGCGCCTTCGGACGGTCCTCGCTCGTGAGCAGGTCGACGGCGACTTTGCCGCTGCACAGGATGAGGCGCTTCACCTGATTCTTGTCCACGCCCGGATCGTCGAGGACCGGCTGCCAGCGCCCTTCGGCAAGCTCCCGTGGCGTCGACGCGACGAACGAATGGCGCAGAAGGCTCTTCGGCGAGAGGACGATGAGCGGCAGCGGATCCTCGACGAGCAGCGCCGCCTGACGTCTCAGCAGGTGAAAATACTGGGCCGCGCTCGTGCAATTCGCGACGCGCATGTTGACGTCGGCGGCGAGCTGCAGGAATCGCTCCGGTCGTGCGCTCGCGTGATCCGGCCCCTGTCCCTCGTGTCCGTGTGGCAGGAGAAGCACGACCGACGGCTCCTGCCCCCATTTGGCGCGCGCCGAGACGAGGAACTCGTCGACGACGACCTGCGCGCCATTGATGAAGTCCCCGTACTGCGCTTCCCAGATGACGAGCCGCGAGGGGGCCTGGATACTGTAGCCGTACTCGAATCCCAGCGCTGCGTGCTCCGAGAGCGGGCTGTTGTGAATCTCGAAGGCTGCTTTCGCCTGCGGGATCGCCTGCAGCGGCGTGAACTCCGCGCCTGTCTTCACGTCGTGCAGGACCGCGTGGCGATGGCTGAAGGTGCCGCGCTCGACGTCTTCGCCCGTGATGCGCACGGCGATACCGTCCTCGAGGATTGAGGCGATCGCCAGTTCCTCGGCGGTTGCCCACTCGATCGTCCGCGCCCCCGGGTCGTCGAGCACCTGCTTGCGGCGCTCGCGGCTCTTCTCGAGCTTCCTGTGGCTGTTGAAGCCGGTCGGCAGGGTCATCAGCGACGTGTTCAGCGCGCGCAGCCGCTCGAGCGACACCGCCGTCCGCGCGCGGCGTGCAGTCCCTGCAGGCGCAATCTCCGGTTGCGGCTCGACGAGCGCCTCTTCCGGCCGCAGCGCGTCGAGCGTTCGTTGGAGCGCGTCCATCCGGTCGCGCACCATCGCGTCCGGCTCGCCCTCCTTGACGATCTCGCGCTCGATGAGCGTCCTCGCCCACAACTCGCGCACCGTCGGATGCTCTGCGATCTTCTGGTACATCGCCGGCTGCGTGAACGACGGCTCGTCCCCCTCGTTGTGCCCGTACCGACGGTAGCCGACGAGATCGATCAGGACATCGCGATGGAACCGGGTCCGGTACGCGAACGCCAGCCGTGCCGCTTCGACGCACGCCTCAGGGTCGTCCGCGTTCACGTGCATGATCGGGATCTTGAATCCGCGCGCCAGGCCGCTCGCGTACGAGGTGCTGTAGGCCTCATCCGGGTACGTCGTGAACCCGAGCTGGTTGTTGGCGATGATGTGGATCGTGCCGCCGGTCTGATAGCCGCGCAGTCGATGGAGGTTGAGCGTCTCGGCGACGACCCCCTGCCCCGGAAACGCCGCGTCGCCGTGGATCAGGATCGGCAACGCAATCGTGGGATCGAACGTCGGTGCGCCGCGCTCGTCCGCCCGTGTTCCGGCGGCGCGCACCATGCCCTCGACGATCGGATCGATCGCCTCGAGGTGGCTGGGATTCGGCGGCATCGACACGACGAGGCCGACCTGCTGGCCGCCGGCGTGCGCCCGCGACGCGCCGGCGTGATACTTCACGTCGCCGCTCCAGGCCATGTCCTCGCGGAAGCTGCGCGACTGTAGCGGGTCCTTGAACTCGGCGAGAATCTGCTCGTACGGTTTGCCGAGCACGTGCGCCATCACGTTCAGCCGGCCGCGGTGCGCCATGCCCATGATGGCGTTGCCGATGCCCGCCTCGGCCGCCTCCGTGATCACTTCGTCGAGCAGGGGCACGAGCATGTCGAGCCCCTCTATTGAAAAGCGCGTCTTGCCCGGGAAGGTGCGGTGGAGGAACCGTTCGAAGACCTCGACTTCGGTCAGCCGCTGGAGCAACGCCCGCGGATCGATCGGATCCGCCGGCGCGCGAAACCGGCCGCGCTCGACCGCCTCGCGCAGCCACTCGCGCTCCTCCGGCACGAAGATGTGCGCGAAGTCATAGCCGGTCGTCGAGCAGTAGACGCGCCGCAGCGCGGCGATCGCCTCTGACGCGTTCGCCGCCTCGGAAGCGGCCGGCCCACCGATGATCGACGCCGGCAGGCGCCGGAGATCTTCATCGGTGACGTTGTGCGTACGTTCGAGGAGCAGCGGATCGCCGGGCGGCGCCGCGCCGAGCGGATCGATCCGGGCGGCAAGGTGTCCGTAGCGGCGGATCGACTCGGCAAGCGCGACCGCGCCGACGATCGTCTCGGTCCGCTCCGAGCGCCGCTCGTCGGCGACCCACGGCGCTTGCGCGAACTCCTCCGGCGGCGACCAGCGTTCGAAGTACCGGCGGGTCGCCTCGTCCACGGATCCCGGGTCGCGCGTATAGCGCTCGAACAGCTCGAGCACGTACCCCCGGTTGATCCCTGAGAACTCCTGCCACCCCGCCATAAGCTTCTAATGCTATCGCAGGCGCTGGAGTAAACGGAGGGGGCGGAGGAAACGGAGTTCACCACGGAGTAACGGAGACACGGAGGACGAACGGAGGTCCTTACCCGTTAGATTCTTGACTCCGTTCGTCCCCCGTTAACTCCGTGTCTCCGTGGTGACTCCGTTTCCTCCGCTACCTCCGTTATCAGGTAGGGTCAGTCGTGTCTCAGCGCCGCCGATGGATCGACGCGCACGGCACGGCGCGCAGGGAGGTATCCCGCCGCGAGCGCAACCGCCGCCAGAACTGCCGACACCGCCGCGAGCGTCGCCGGATCGCGAGGCGTGACGTCGACGAGCAGCGTCGACAGCGCCCGTCCCGCGAACAGAGCCAGGGTGAGCCCGAGCGCGAGGCCGAGCGACACGACCGCGATCGCCTGTCGAACGATGAGCCGGACGACCGACCGCGGGTCGGCACCGAGCGCCATACGAATGCCGATCTCACGCGTCCGCGTGGCGACGCCGTAGGACATGACACCGTAGACGCCGATGGCGGCGAGCACGAGCGCGATGACCGCGAACAGCCCGATGAGCACGAGCGAGATGCGCTGCGGGAAGAGCGCCGTCCGAAGCGACTCCTCGAGCGTGCTGATCGCGTAGACGGGCTGTTCCGGATCGAGCGCGAGAATCTCGCGGCGTACGGCCGGCAGCAGCGCCGGCGCGTCGCCGTGTGCACGCACCAGCAGGAACACCTGATTCCACATCAGCTGCTGTTCCATCGGCATGAAGAATTCCGGCGCCACCGGCGCCCTGGCTCCGCGGTTCCGCGTGTCGGCAACGACCGAAACGATCTCGGCCCATGGGCGGTTCGGGCGAGGCGGACCGATGCCCAGCCGGCGGCCGATGAATGGCTCGGTTCGTAGATATCGTTTGGCGAACGCCTCGTTGACGCTGACGACCGGCGGCGCGCGCAGCGTGTCGCGCGCGTCGAACGGCCGTCCGGCTTTCAGCAGCGAGCCCATCGTGGTGAAGTACTCGGGCGTGACGACCGTGATGAGGCTGTTGGGGCGCGCCTCACCGGGATCCTGACCTTCGATCTCGACCGACGTCTCGAACGCTCCCATCGGCGGGTATTGCGACGCGGCCGACGCGCGCTCGACGCCAGGCAGCGCGCGGATGCGATCCAACGCCGCGTTGAAGAACTGATTGACCACCTCGCCCTGATACTTCTCGCGCGGCAGCGTCAGCCGCATCGTCAAGACATCCGACGGATCGAAGCCGAGATCGATCGTCTGAACCCGCATGAAGCTGCGCACGAGGAGTCCGGCGCCAGCCAGGAGCGCGACCGCGAGCGCGACTTCAGCGACGATGAACGCCTGACGCAGGCGCACGACGCCGCGGCCGCCTGTTGCGCTGCGCCCCTCGGCCGAGAGCCAGGCTCTGGGCGACGTCCGCCATGCACGAACGACGGGAATGAGACCGATCACGATGGCCGAAACGATCGCAAGCGCGAGCCCGAACGCGACCACTCGGGTACTCGTGCTGAGGGTTGGCGCGAGCGACAGGACCTGCGCCGGAAGAAACTGCGGCGCGATCGCCAACCCCGCATCCGCGAGGGCCAGCCCCGCCGCCGCGCCGATCGTCGCGAGGAGCAGGCTCTCACTGAGCAGTTCGCGCGCCACGCGCCAACGCGCGGCACCGAGCGCGAGACGCATCGCGACGTCACGCTGATGCGCCGCCGCGCGTGCCAGCAGCAGGTTGCCAACATTCGCGCACGCGATGAGCAGGACGAACAGAACCGCGCCGAACAGGACGAACGCTGCGTCGCGCAGGCTCGCGCTGACGACCGCCGCCCACGGCCGCGCCTCGAGCCGCCATCCTTCGTATTCGCGGAACTGACCACGGAACTCCTGATCCACCCGGCCCGCAACGGCCGCCAGCTCCGCGTTGGCCTCCCTCAAATCTGATCCAGGCCGCAGCCGCGCGAGCACGGTGAACTGCCGGACGTTGCGCGGCATCATCGCCGGATCGCCGCCCCACGGAATCCAGAGATCGGTGCCGAGTAGGAGCAGACCCGGCGGCATGACCCCGACGACGGTGGCCGCCTGGCCGCCGATCCGGATCGCGCGCCCGATGATCTGGGAATCCGCCGCGAACCGGCTCTGCCAGATCCGATGGCTGATGATCGCGACCGGCGGACCGTTGGGGCCGAGCTCGGGCGCGGAAAAACCCCGGCCGAGCACGGGCCGCATACCGATGACCTCGAACGGATCGTCGAGCAGAAGCGCCGTGAACAACCGCTCCGGTTCGTCGCCGCCCGATACGTTCCGATTCCCCAGATCGAAGGCCGTCGTCAGGCCGAAGCTCCGCATCTTCTTGAAGTCGAAGTACTCGGCGGGCGAAAGCGTCTCGATGAAGCGCAGCTCAGAGCTCTGGCGCGGGAATGCGACGCCGACAGAAACAAGACGATCGGGATCGGGGTACGGGAACGGGTGCAGCACCAGACCGTCGACAAGTCCGTAAATGAGGCTGCTACCGCCGATGCCAAGCGCAAGCGACAGGACTGCCGCGGCGCTGAACGCCGGCTGGCGGACGATGAGGCGGAGTGCGTGACGGAGATCGTGCAGCATCGTATCCACCTTGTTGCGGGAAGGAGACCGCGAACTCCAGAAGATCGTCATCAGCTGCCGCGAGCGTTGCCGCGACGCCGACAGGCAGAGATCAATGAGAGTCTCCGCCCAGAAAAGCACGCCGCCGCCACGACGCGCATAGCGCGGCTCGCTTCGCGCGGCGAGAAAAGCAGACTCGAGCTCCAAAGCGAAACGCCGGCGGAAGGGCGCCGGATACGCGCGCATCAGCAACCGATAGATCGCCAGGCGCGCGTTCATGGGTCGATCAAGCCGGGCGAAATCGCGCGCGCGTGCTCGAGCACGGCACCGTAGCGCCGCAACTCGACGCGGAGCGCGGCGCGTCCAGCGAACGTGAGCCGGTATGTCCGCCGATGCGGAGGATCCGCCGGCGACGACGCCTCCTCAATCAGCCCGTCCTCTTCGAGGCGCTGAATCGCCTCGTACAGCGTGCCGGGGCCGAGCCGGATGTCCCCACCGGTGACCTTCTCGACTTCCTGCTTGATCGCATAACCGTGCTGATCGCCGGAGCTCAGGGCGAGGAGGATGTGGACGACGCGGAGTGAGGGGGGACGCATGCGCGAAACTATATCGGATTCCGATAGGCGTTAGACGGGCTTCGCGGTCAAGAGTTCCTCGTTGGCCCGCCGCGCCGGCAGAAGGAGTGGGGACAAATAAGAACCATAGTTCTTGTTCTATAATTCGCCGTGCCTCATCGTCGTCCGAGCCAGCGCCGCAGCCGCGCCAATCTCGATCGGATGACGGCGGCCACGCGCAAGCTCCTGCTCTCCAGGCAGTTCGACGACGTCGCCATCCGAGACATCGTTCGGGAGGCGGGCACGTCGATCGGTGCCTTCTACAACCGGTTCAGCGACAAGCGCGCGCTGCTGGAGTATCTCGACGTTCAGCAGACCGCAGCGGCGCTCACGCTCTGGACAGCGTTCTTCGACCGACCCCGCTGGCGGAGCGCGCCGCCGGCCGAGATCGTTCGCGCGTTTGTTGCGGCCGCGGTTCGGGCGCATCGACAGAACGCCGGCCTGTTGCGAGCCGTTCACTTCCGGCTCCGGTCGCAGGACGACGCCGACTTCCGCGCGCGCGCCCGGCGCATCGATCAGCTCATCCGGCGGCGCCTCACGGAGCATCTGCTCGCCGGCCGTGGCGAGCTCGCGCACCCGGCGCCGGAGCGCGCGATCCCCTTCGCGCTCCTCGTCACGGCCGCTGCGATCCGCGAGGCGATTCTATTCGAGGATTTGCGACTGAACCCCGGGGAACTGGGCGACGAACTCCTGATCGAAGAACTGGCGCGTACTTTCTGTGCCTACATCGGATGTTCGCGTTAGACTCCGCCGCATGAAGCTCCACTTCCGCACGCGAATCGTCGTCGGGATCGTGGCCGTTTCTGTCGCAGGCCTCGCCGCGCAGTCGAAGCCGCCGGTCACGCGCAAGGATGCGGTCGTCGATAACCTGCACGGCGTCGACGTGCCGGATCCGTATCGGTGGCTGGAAGATCAGCAGGCGCCCGCGACGCGAGCCTGGATCGACGAGCAGAACGCGTACACCGAGTCGGTCGTTGGACGTCTCGCAGGGAAAGCGCAGATCGAGCGGCGTTTGACGGAGCTGATGAAGATCGAGGCGATCGGCACGCCGACCGTCCGGGCGGGCCGCTACTTCTATACCAAGCGGCGCGCGGACCAGGACCTGCAGGTGCTGTACATGCGGCGCGCGCGCGACGCGCAGGAGGAAGTGCTCGTCGATCCGCACCCGCTCAGCGCGGACCATTCAACGTCGGTCACGGCCCTGGACGTCTCACCCGACGGGACGGTGCTCGTCTACGGCATCCGTGCCGGCGGCGAAGACGAACTGACCGTACGTCTGCTGGACGTCGACGGAAAGACGGAGCTGCCGACGACACTTTCCCGCGCGCGCTATTCCGGCATCTCGATCACGAAAGACAAGAAGGCGCTCTTCTACTCGAAGCAGACGCCGGACGGACCGCGCGTCTACATGCATCGAGTCGGAAACGATCCCTCGACGGATCGGAAGATCTTCGGCGACGGCTATGGACTGGGAAAAATCATCGGCGTCTCGCTGTCGGATGACGGCCGGTATCTGACCGTCAGCGTCCGGCATGGCTCAGCGGCGCTGAAAGAAGAAATCTACTTCGCCGACCTCGAGAAGGGTGCGACCCTCGAGCCGCTCGTCACCGACATCGACGCCACGTTCGACAGCACGATCGCCGGCCGGACCATGTATGTGCGGACGAACTGGAACGCGCCGAAGCAGCGGGTGATGGCGATCGACCTCGAACGTCCGGCGCGTCCCTACTGGCGCGAAGTGATTCCGGAATCCACCGCCGTCATGACGAGCCTCAACGCCGTCGGTGGCCGCCTGTTCGCTGCCTACCTGGAGAACGTGCAGAGCCGCATCCGGATGTTCGGGTTCGACGGCGCTCCGGCCGGAGAGATGACGGCGCCCGGGATCGGCGTGACGAGCAACGTCTCCGGTGAATGGGAGCGCGACGAAGGCTTTTTCACTTTCAGCTCGCTCTCGACGCCGACGACGATCTATCGGTACACCGTGTCGAGCGGCGAGCGTCAGGTCTGGGCGAAGCTGCAGGTGCCGGTCACCAGCGACCCCATCGACATCAAGCAGGTCTGGTTCGTCTCGAAGGATGGCACCAAGGTGCCGATGTTCGTCGCCCACCGGCGAGGGCTGAAGCTCGATGGCTCGAACCCGGCGCTCCTGACCGGTTACGGCGGCTTCAACGTCAGCCAGAATCCGAATTTCTCGTCACGGGCGTGGTTCTGGATCGAGAACGGGGGCGTCTACGCCCTTGCGAACCTGCGCGGCGGCGGCGAGTTCGGCGAGGAATGGCATCACGCGGGGATGCTCGACAAGAAGCAAAACGTGTTCGACGACTTCATCGGCGCCGCGGAGTGGCTCGTCAAGAACGGCTACACCTCGTCGTCTCGCCTCGCCGTCTCGGGCGGCTCGAACGGCGGCCTGCTCGTCGGCGCGCTCCTGACGCAGCGTCCCGAGCTCGTTCGCGCCGTCGTGTGCACCTACCCGCTCCTCGACATGGTGCGCTACGACAAGTTCATGGTCGCGAAGTTCTGGGTGCCGGAGTACGGATCGGCGGACGATCCGGCGCAGTTCAAGACGCTGCTCGCCTACTCGCCGTACCATCGCGTAAAGAAGGACGTGAAATACCCCGGCGTCCTTTTCATCACCGGTGACGGTGACACCCGCGTCGCCCCGCTGCACGCACGCAAGATGGCGGCGCTGCTGCAGGATCAGACCGGGTCCGATCCCGCCGAGCGTCCAGTCCTGCTCAAGTACGACACGAAGGCCGGCCACTCGGGCGGTCTGCCGCTGAGCAAGCAGATCGAGAACCTTACGGACGAGATGAGGTTTCTCTTCTGGCAGCTCGGGGTGAAGGCGGCGACCTAGTCCGCCTTCGCTGCCAGCTCGGGGATAACCAGCTCCTGCGGCACCACGCGCGTGAACTGACCGCGCTGCAATAGCTCGCGACCCTTGCCGCCACGCGACGTCACGGTGTACTTCGCCGTGCTGATCGTCTGTTCCGCGCCGCGCGTCGTCTCCACGCGCATCAGATCGCGATCGTCTCTCGACGCGATGAAGCCGAGGACGCGGTCCTCCCCTTTGGCGAGTTTGATGAGCAGGACGCCCTTGCCCGGGCCGGAGAGGAAGTTGATCTCCTCCGCCTTGCAGAGCATCGCGCGCGCCTGCTGCGTGGCGGCAATGACGGTTTCGCCGCCGGTCACGACCGCGACGCCGACGACCGTGGCCTCCTTCGACGGCCGCGCGAACCGCCGTCCCGCACGCGTGCTCGGCTCGACGAATGGGGCGAGGCCGAAGCGCAGGCTGTATCCGTCGCTCGTCACGGCCAGCGCGTGCGTCGGCGGAACATCACCCTCCTTCTTCGCCGCAATCCGTGGCGTCGCCCTCGGGTCGAGGCTTACCGCGGCCACCACCTTCTCGCCATCCTTGAACTTGAACAGCCGCTGAATCGGCTCGCCGTAGCCAGTCGAGGCGGGTACGTCAATCAGCCGGCAGGTGTACGCCACGCCGAAATTCGTGAAGAAGGCTGCCGTCGCCCGCGTGCTGCCGGCGACGACCGCCAGTACGCTGTCCCCTTCGCGCAGTCGCGTCGTCGAGAGGTCCTTGACCTCCTTCTGCCGCTTCACCCAGCCGTCGCGGGATACGATGACGACGTTGTCCTCCTCGACGATGAAGTCCTGCTCGGTGAATTCGACTTCCTCTTCGGCTTCGATCTTCGTGCGGCGCGGATCGATCTTCGGGTTGCCGTAGAGCTTCTGCAGCTCCTCGATCTCTTCGCGGACGATCTTCCAGCGGCTGTCTTCGTCCTTGAGGAGCGCGTTGATCTGCCGCGACCGCTTCCGCTTCTCGTCCAGCTCTTTCTGGATGATGAGAATCTCGAGCCGTGCCAGCCGATAGATCTTGAGCTCGAGGATCGCGTCGGTCTGCTCGGCGTCGAGGTTGAACCGCTTGATGATCTTCTCGGCGGCGTCCGCCTTTCCGTCGGACTTCCGCACGATCCGCAGAATCTCGTCGAGCGCGTCGAAAACGGTCTCGAAACCTTCGAGGATGTGGATCCGTTTTTTCAGCGCCGCCAGCTCGTGCTCCAGCCGGCTCGTCACCACGTCGAGACGGAAGTGCAGGAAGTGCCAGAGGATTTCCTTCAGCGCGAGCCGCTCGGGCCGGCCGACCTCCGGGTTTTCCGTGGGGACCAGACACGTCAGGTTGACCGGCACGGTCGTCTGGAGCGGCGTGTGCTTGTACAGATACGCCATCACCATCTTCTCGTCGGCGTCCGCCTTGAGCGTCAGCGCGATGCGGACGTCGTCGGTCGACACGTCTTTCACGTCGACGACCTGCGGCAGCTTCCGGGACAGGACGATCTCACCGATGCGCTCGACGAGCTGCGCCTTGTTGACGGTGTAGGGGATGCTCTCGATGAAGATCGTCTTCGTCGAACGCGTATCGGGGCCGATGTCCCACGTGCCGCGCAGCCGGATGGTCCCTGACCCGGTCTTGTAGATCTGGCGGAGCTCTTCCTGGCTGTTGAGGATCTGGCCGCCGGTCGGAAAGTCCGGTCCTTTTATATAGCGGCAGAGTTGCGCGTTCCCGATCTCGTCGTTTTCGAGGAGCTTCAGGAGCGCGGTGCAGACCTCGCCGAGATTGTGCGGCGGGATGCTCGTCGCCATGCCGACGGCGATGCCGGTCGCACCGTTGACGAGGAGGCTCGGGATCCGCGCCGGCAGGACGACCGGCTCGGTCTTCGTGCCGTCGTAGTTCGGGCGGAAGTGGACGGTCTCCTGGTCGATTTCGAGGAGCAGCTCGTCGCTCACGCGCGCGAGCCGGCACTCGGTGTAGCGCATCGCGGCGGCGCTGTCGCCGTCGAGCGATCCGAAATTCCCCGCGCCATCGATCAGCGGATAGCGCACCGAGAACGGCTGCGCGAGCCGGACCAGGGTGTCGTAGATGGCGGCGTCCCCGTGCGGGTGATAGCTGCCCATGACGTCGCCGACGACCTTCGCGCACTTCCGGTGCTTGGCGTCGGCCGTCAGGTTCTGCTGCCACATCGTGTAGAGGATGCGGCGCTGCACGGGCTTGAGGCCGTCGCGGACGTCGGGCAACGCGCGCGACGTGATGACCGAAAGCGCGTAGTTCAGGTAGCGCGCCTGCGCCGCTTCGTGAAGCGGAACCACCTCGCCGCCACCGCCACCGCCGCCTGGCCGATCGATGACGCCGGCGCCACCGCCGCCGCCGTCCATCTGATCGAAGAGTGAAGGACTCTTGCCGCGCCGCTTTGCCACGCCGTTGGCCTCCGGCGCACAGAATAACATCCGCTATACTCGAAAACGTGATCAGCTACGCAGATTTCGAGAAGGTGGACGTGCGCGTCGGCCGCATCGTGCAGGTGGACGACTTCCCCGAGGCGCGCAAGCCGGCCTACAAGCTCCTCATCGACTTCGGCGCCGAACTCGGCGTGAAGAAGTCGTCCGCGCAGGCGACGGCGCTCTACTCGAAGGACGCGCTCCTCGGCCGTCAAGTGCTCGCGGTCGTCAATTTTCCGCCGAAACAGATCGGACCGTTCATGTCGGAGGTGCTCACGCTGGGCGTGCCGGACGGCACCGGCCACGTCGTGTTGGTCGGACCCGAGCGGGAAGCGCCGCTCGGCGGACGTTTATTTTGATTTGTAGCGCAGCCGATTAGGGCTGCTTTTGCACCCGTAGCGCAGCCCTTCAGGGCTGCATCAGCACTATGAAGAAATTCAGCTTCCTGCAGGTCGACGTTTTCACCGACAAGCCCTTCGAGGGCAACCAGCTCGCCGTCTTTCCGGATGGCCGCGGCCTTCCCGCGAAGACGATGCAGGCGATCGCGAAGGAGATGGCGTTCGCGGAAACGACGTTCATTCTTCCCGCCGAGGGGAAGGGCGACGTCCGGATGCGCATCTTCACGCCTGAAAGAGAGCTGCCGATGGCGGGGCATCCGACCGTCGGCAGCACGTTTGCGCTCGCGCACCTGAAGAAGATCAAGCGCGGCAGCAAGGAGTTCGTCTTCGAGCTGGGCGTCGGTCCGACGCCCGTCGGGCTCGAATGGGGCAAGTCGGGGCTTTCGTTCGCGTGGATGACGCAACGGGCGCCGGAGTTCGGCCGATCGCCGGCCGACCTGCGCGACCTCGCCGCGGCGCTGGGGCTGGTCGTCGACGACCTCGCCGACGGGCCGCCGCCGCAGGAAGTGTCGTGCGGCGTGCCGTTCTTCTTCGTCCGGCTCGCGTCGCGCCGGGCCGTCGATGCGGTGGAGGTGGATCGCCGGGCGCTCGAACGTTTCTACGGCACGCACGGGCTGTCGACGGTGCCCGTCTTCGTCTTCTCCACGGAAGCGGGAAAGGACAAGGCCACCTGCTACAGCCGCATGTTCGCACCGGGGTTCGGCATCGTCGAGGATCCCGCCACGGGCGGCGCCAGCGGTCCGCTCGGGTCGTACCTCGTCCATCACGGCGTCGTGGCACCTGAGAAAGGGCCGCGGATCGTGAGCTTGCAGGGAAAGAAAATGGGGCGCCCGAGCTGGATCCACGTCGACATCGGCACCAGCGACGGCGCGATCAACCGGGTCAGGGTTGGAGGGAAGGCTGTACTGATCGGTGAAGGAAGCCTGCGGTTCTAGGTTCAGGGTTCAGGGTTCAAGGTGGGTTCAGGGTTCTGGTTCAAGGTTCGGTTCAAGGTTCTCGGTGCGCTGTTCGTGGCGGCGCTCCTCGCCGGCTGTTCGTCCGACAGTCCGACGGAGCCATCTCCAACTCCCAATCCGACGGCGCCGGTCGTCTACACGGCGCTCGGCGCGTCTGACGCGCTCGGCATCGGCGGAAGTGCGGACTGTCTGCCGTTCGCCGAGTGCCCGAATGGGACCGGCTACGTCCAGGTGATCGCACGCACGCTGCGGTCGACCCGCACGGTCACGCTCGCGAATCTCGGGATCCCGGCGGCGGTCCTGAGCCCGCGGATTCAGACGCTCGGCCGCCAGTACGGCCGGTTCATTCCGGCGAATTTCCTGGATGCGGAATTGCCGGGCGTCGCGCGCGACTCGACGCTCGTGACGATCTTCACCGGCGCCAACGACGCGAACGCGATCGGCGATGCGGTCGAACAGGGCGCAGGTGGATCGAACGTGGCCGCGTTCATCGACGATCAGATCCGCCAGTTCGCCGCCGAGTACCGGCAGCTCATCACCGGCGTCCGCAGCCGCGCCGGCCAGCCGCGCATCGTCGTCGCGAACCTTCCCAACTTCGCCGGCGTCCCGTACACCACCGGGTACCCGCCGCTGCGTCGGCAGGCCATACAAACGCTCTCGGTGCGACTGACGCGCGAAGCGATCAATACGCTCACGAGCGACGGCGTCGCAGTGGTCGATTTGATGTGCGACGGACGCTCGTACGAGCCGGGACGCTATTCGGCCGACGGGTTTCACCCGAACGACGCCGGCTACGCGTTTCTGGCGGAATTGATGCTGAGGGCGATCAACGACGCCGGTTTCCCGGCGCCGCAGAACGATTGTTCGTTTATGCGGATTGTGTCGTGACCCGTTCGCGATAGTAAGCAATCAGATCCATGGATTTCGGCGGCTGGGCGCCGAGCTGGCGGAGCATGGTCGTCACCTGGCCGCGATGGTAGCTCGCGTGATTGACGACGTGCTGCAGCATCTGCCAGAAGGGACTCTTCCCGGGCGCGCCGCTGAGCAGCTTGTACTCGATGACGCGGCTGATCCCGTCTTCGCCGAGGCCGTCGAGAAACGACCGCATCTTCGCTTCGTGCTCGACCCACAGCCGGCGAAGCTCCGCGACGTCCGGAAAGAGATCCGGCGATAAGAGCGCGGTCGGCGAGACCCCGTTCCAGCGCGAGTGCCAGGCCCATTCCGCGGCGTAGGTGTGGGCGAGCGTGTCGCGGACGGAACGGAAACTGTTGCCGAGATCGCGGTTGAACTGTTCGGGAGTGAGGCGATCGGCTGCCTCCAGGACCCGATCGCGCGCCCAGTAGTGGTAATCGAGAAGAACTTGAAGATCTCTAAGATCCACGGGTTCCAGGGGTTCCAAGGGTTCCAAGGGTTCCAGAGATTCGAGGTTCTGAACCAAGAACCCGTGGAACCTCTGGAACCAATGGAACCCATAGAACCTATTTGATGAAAAGCATCTCCCTGTAAGTGGGGAGCGGCCAGAGCGCGTGCGGGATGACCGTCTCGAGCTTGTCACCCGCCTCGCGCAGCTCCGCCATCGCCGGGACGACATGGTCGCGGAAGTGCTTCGCGTGCATCTCCGTCGAGCCGTTCGATTCGTGCTCGACCAGCTTCGCGAGCTTGTCGGTCCGGCCGCGGAAGTCGTCGATCAGCCGGATCAGGCCATCGAGCACCTGCGACGTGCTGGCTGAGGACGCACCAGCCGCTTTGACCGCCGCCGCGCTCTCGGCGACCTGCGTCTGATACTCGAAGGCAGCCGGCAGGATGTACCGGTTCGCCATGAGGATCATCAGCTGCGCCTCGACGTTGATCGTCTTGATGTACTGCTCGTAGTTGATCTCACCGCGGGCGTGCAGCTCACGCTCGTTGAGCACCTTGTACTTCTCGAACGCGGCGACGACCTCGGGCTTGAGCAGCTCGGCGAAGGCGTCGACCGACGTCTTGTGGTTGAGCAGGCCGCGGCGGCCCGCTTCCTGCTGCCACTCCTCGGAGTAGTTGTTCCCGTTGAAGATGATCCGCTTGTGCTGCTTGATGGTCGACGTCAGCAGCGCGCGGACCGCTTCTTCGAGCTTCTGACCGCCCTCGACCGCCTTTTCGAGCTCGGTTGAGACGTGGTCGAGTGCCTCGGTCACCGCGACGTTCAGCGCGATGTTCGGGAACGCGATGCTCTGGCTGGCCGCCACCGCGCGGAACTCGAACTTGTTGCCCGTGAACGCGAACGGGCTCGTCCGGTTGCGGTCGCCGGCGTCGCGCGGGAGCTTCGGCAGCACCGACACGCCTGAATCGAGGATGCCACCGCTCTTCGTCGACTTCGCGGAGCCCTTCTCGATCTGCTCGAAGATGTCGGTCAGCATGTCGCCGAGGAAGATCGAGATGATCGCCGGCGGCGCTTCGTTGGCGCCGAGGCGGTGATCGTTACCGGCGCTCGCGACGCTCATCCGCAGCAGACCCTGGAACTTGTCCACGGCGCGGAGCATCGCGGCGCAGAACACGAGGAATTGGATGTTGTCGTGCGGCGTTTCGCCCGGGTTCAGCAGGTTATTCCCGAGGTCGTCGCTCATGCTCCAGTTCAGGTGCTTGCCGGAGCCGTTGACGCCGGCGAACGGTTTCTCGTGCAGCAGACACGCCAGGCCGTACTTCGGTGCGATGCGCTTCATCGTCTCCATCGTCATCATCTGATGATCGGTGGCGACGTTCGCGTTCTCGAACACCGGCGCGACCTCGTACTGGCTGGGCGCCACTTCGTTGTGACGGGTCTTCACTGGCACGCCGACCTTGTACAGCTCGCGCTCGGCGTCGTGCATGAA
This sequence comes from Vicinamibacterales bacterium, assembly GCA_036258175.1. Taxonomy (GTDB): domain Bacteria; phylum Acidobacteriota; class Vicinamibacteria; order Vicinamibacterales; family 2-12-FULL-66-21; genus DATAEE01. The sequence goes on along the minus strand of DATAEE010000106.1, from coordinate 31,319 downwards.
GGCCAGCACGCGCTCGGGGATCGAACCGAAGTACTGATCCTCCAGCTCCTGCCCTTTCGGCGGCCGCGCGCCGAAGAGGGTCCGGCCCGCATTAATAAGGTCCGGCCGGTTGAAGTAGAAGTTCCGGTCGATCAGGAAGTACTCCTGTTCGGGACCGCACGTCGTCACCACGCGCTGCGCGCGCGAGCCGAAGAGCTTCAGGATACGGAGCGCCTGCCTCGAAAGCGCCTCCATCGACCGGAGGAGCGGCGTTTTCTTGTCGAGCGCCTCGCCCGTCCAGCTCACGAACGCGGTGGGGATGACGAGCGTGCAGCCGTTCGGCGTCTTGAGCAGCCACGGCGGGCTCGTCGGGTCCCACGCGGTGTATCCGCGCGCTTCAAAGGTGGAGCGCATGCCGCCGGACGGGAAGCTCGACGCATCCGGCTCGCCCTTGATCAGCTCTTTGCCGCTGAACTCCGCGACAGCGCGGCCCTCGGCCGCCGGCGCGAGAAACGAGTCGTGCTTCTCGGCGGTGATCCCGGTCATCGGCTGGAACCAGTGCGTGTAGTGCGTCGCGCCGTGCTCGACCGCCCAGTCCTTGAGCGCCGCGGCGATGATGTCAGCCGTCGACCCATCGAGCGGATCGCCGATCGTCATCGTCCGGCGCAGCGCGCGGTAGACCTCCTTCGGTAGTCGGGCCCGCTGGATCTGATCGTTGAAGGTGAGGCTGCCGAAGATGTCGGCGGCGTGGGCGGTCTCCTCGGTGGACCGTCCGTTTGCGGTTTCGGCTGGTCCGTTGGCCGGATATGCGCGGCCGACGCCCCACTCAGTGATGCTCTTGATCGCCTCACCTAATGCTGCGGATCCCATTGAACGTCCCTTCCTTACGCTGTGCGGTGATTTAACGGCAGGCGGGAAAACCTCTCCGCCACGAATGATGGACTTGCATTATGTTTCACACGCTGGCACTCGGGCAAGTGACAAATATCGGCGGCCTAGGCAATCGCCTTTTTTCGGAACAATCGCAGCCCGAGGGTCAGGAAGATTGCCACGAACGCCGCGAGCGCAATGCTGTCGATCCAGAGCGGCAGGTGCGGAAACTGCGGGACCAGCGCCGCGCGGAAGCCTTCGCTCGCGTAGACGAGCGGGTTGACAAGCACCGCCCGCTGCAGCCATGGGTAGACGGCAAGCGCCGACCATGGGTAGTACGTCGAGCCGAACATGATCATCGGCGTCACGAACAAACTGAACATCAGGCCGATCGTCGTCTGGCTGATGAAGCAGCCCAGCGCCAGGCCGATCGATGCTGCGAGCAGCGACACGAGCGTCGCGAACGCGAGAAAGATCACGGGCGCGTGAAAGCTGATGTCGACGCCAGATCCCATGACGAGCCACGCCGCCGGAATCACGACCAGGCCGGACACGAGCGCCTGCAGCGCGCCTGCCACGATCTTCTCGAGCGCGACCCACTCGATGGCAATCGGCGCAAGCAATCGATCCTCGATCTCGCGCGTGTACTGGAACTCGCCGATGAGCGGCATCGCGACGCCCATGATGCCGGAAAACATCATGGCAATCGCGATGATGCCCGGCAGGAGCAGGCTCTTGTACTCCGGCGGCATGAACCCGCTTCGCGTCATGACCCGGCCGAAGACGAACACGAACAGCATCGGCTGGAGCATCGTCTGCACGAGCAGGAAGGCGAAGTTCCGGCGCGCGACGCGCCAGTCCCGCTGCAGCATCGCGACGAATGCCTTCCAGTTCATTCGCGCAGACTCCTGCCGGTGTGGTGGAGAAAGAGGTTCTCGAGGCTCGGCGCCGAGATATGCACATCGGAGATCCCGAGCCCGGCCGCCGCGGCGCGCGCGACGATCTGCGGGACCAGCGGTCCGCCGCGGTCCGCGTACAGATCGAGCGCATTGTCACCGGCCGCGCGAACGTCGGTCACGCCTTCGAACGCCTTGAGCGCCTCCACGAGGGCGGCCGGCGGTGCGTCGAACTGCACGCGCACTACATAGCCGCCGGGCACCGACCGTTTCAGCTCCGCGGGCGTGCCGAGCGCGATCACACGCCCGTGATCGACGATCGCCACGCGGCCGCACATCGCGTCCGCTTCTTCCATGTTGTGCGTCGTCAGCACGATCGTCCGTCCGGCGGCGTTGTACTCCCGGATGATCTCCCAGAGCAGCAGGCGCGTCTGCGGGTCGAGGCCGGCACTCGGTTCGTCGAGAAACAGGACACGCGGGCCGTGCATCATCGCGCGGGCGATCGACAGCCGCTGCTTCAGGCCGCCCGAGAACCCCATCACGAGCTGACCCGCGCGGTCGCCGAGCCTGAAGCGATCGAGGAGCGCCAGGGCCTTCGCCTCGCGCTCGGCGCGCGACATCCCGAAATACGCCGCGTGAAAGCTCAGGATCTCGCCGGCCGTCAGGCTGTAATCGAGGTTCGGCGTCTGCTGGACGACGCCGATGAGTCGCTTGACGGCGACGGTCTCGCGCCAGACGTCGTGCGGACCGATGAACGCTCGCCCGCCGGTCGGCCGTACGCGCGTCGTCAGCGCGCCAACCGTCGTCGACTTGCCTGCGCCGTTGGGACCGAGCAGCCCGAAGATCTCTCCGGCGTTGACCTCCAGCGTCAGGCCATCGAGCGCGAGGACGTCGGATGTCGTGGCACGACCTTTCAGGGTCGTCCTTGCTGCAAACGGCTGTCCGCCGCCCGGACCTCCTGGTGCCTGTGATGTTCGAAAGACTTTGCGGAGTCCTTCCGCGCGGACGTCGAGACCCGTGCTGACGCCGACGGGCGTTGACACGACGGAAGCAGTGGAAGGGCTGATCAAAGACGCTGGCCGACGACCGTCAGGCAATCCTTCTGGATTGCGAAGTCCGGATTCTGGATTCCGGAGGAAACTGAGGCTCGGGGACGTACTCACGTTCCCGCCGCCTGATCTCCTTGTAGCGCCGGAACACGTCGCGCGCGCTCTCGAGGCCGAGCGCCGACCGCCACGTGCTGCCGCGGAACGTATGGCCGAACATCCGGCCGGCGTACCGCAGCACGAACGCGGGATCGTGGCGCAGCGCCGCGGGGAAGTGCCGCGTCTTCATCCACCGCTCGGCGCGCCAGCGCATGAACTCGACGTCTTCGGCGGAGAGATGCTTCGTCCGCACGACCGCCGTCGTCCCGTCGTACTCCTCGACGTTCTCGTTGACGATCAGCTTCTGATCGCGGAAGTCCTTCGTCATCGGCGTCCGCGGGTACGGGGTCGGGTGCTGGATGTAGGGCCAGTCGACGTACTTCCGCGCGAACGCCAGGTTCGCCTCGACCGACTCGGGCGTGTCGTCCGGGTTGCCGACGATCAGTCCGCCGACGACGTACATGCCGTGGCGGTGGAGGATGTCGATCGCGCGCGCCGAGGCGTTGCCGACCGTTCGTCCGTGCTCGCGCTCGGCGTTCTTGGCGCGGGCGCGGAGGAACTCGAGGTCCTGATCCAGGATGTTCTCGATCCCGAGGAACACGTAGCGGAAGCCGGCCTGGCGCATGAGGGGCGCGAGCGTCTCGCCGTGGTTCGCGATCGACGACGTCATCCCCTGGACGATGTAGTCGATGTCGTTGACGCCGGCGTCGACCATCGCGCGGCAGAGTCCCTCGAACCGGGCGACGTTCAACGTGATGTTGTCGTCCACGAGGAAAATCGCGCGTGCGCCGCGCGCCTTCGCATCGCTGATGTCGGCCAGCACGCGATCGAACGACCAGGTCTCGAAGTTGCGCCCGCGCATCTCGATGATCGAGCAGAAGCTGCAGTCGTACGTGCACCCGCGCGAGGTCTCGACAACGTCGATCTGGCGGCCGAGGAACGTGTAGCCCTTAAGCACGCGAGCAGCGCGGTTCGGGAGGTGCACCGCGTCGCCGTCAAGCGAGCTCACCGCGCGGTCGGCGTTGTGGACGAACGTGCTGCCGTGCCGCCACGATAGACCCGCAATGCTCGACACCGGCGTCGCGCGCTCGATTGCGCGGAGCAGCTCGCGCACCGTCAGATCCCCCTCGCCCCTGACGATGTAATCGACGCCGAGCGAGGGATCGTCGTACGCGTCGCAAGCGAGGCTCGGATCGTACCCGCCGAGGACGATCGTCGCCGACGGGCGCATGGCTTTGATGATGCGCACGAGCCGGTGCGCGGTCTTTCGCTGGAACGTCATCACTGACATCCCGACGACATCCGGCTCACGCTCGCGGACGAGCCGCTCAACCGTCTCGCGCACGCGGTCCTGAACGAGCACGAGATCGGCGATCGCCACGTCGTGATGCGCGTCCACGTTGCCTGCAATCGACGCGAGCGCCCCGTTCGGCATCCGCATCGTCAGGGACGGCGTGTGCTCGAACGAATCCGGCATTGACAGTAACAGGACGCGCATATTCAGAACACTTGCACGAACCCGAGCGGTTCGGGGTGCAGAGTGCAGGGTTCAAGGTGTGGTTCGTGGTTCAAGGTTCGAGGTTGGTTCTGGGTTCGAGGTTCACGGTTCAAGGTTCCAGGTTCAGGGTTCATCGCGTTGAGTGGTCTTCGGCGGACGATCGCCCGCAGGATAGCCCACGCCACGACGTTCCCGTAAGTATTTCTGCAACCCGGTATTGGCGCCGATGGCTCGCGAGGCCAGGTGGATGAGCCGGTCGAAATCCGCCTGGGACAGGTATTTCCGGGAAAGGGCGGCGGTCAGGTGGTTCTGGGTCTCCGTCAGCGATCCGCGAGCAATCACGAGGAAGCGCCGAAACTCCGCTGGATAGTACCGCCCGAAGCCCTCAGCCGTATTCGCGCACGCGGAGTCGATTGACCCGCGGATCTGATCGCAAAATTTCCCATCCCGTCTGACGTCGGGAGTGGCAATAATTGCCTCGATCTCTCTGCGCAACTGGTCACACAGCTGCCAAGCTTCGAGATCCCAGAATGTTCGCACCATATAGAAGCATCACGCACGCCATGAACCTCGAGCCGTGAACCAGCCTTGAACCCCTAACCTAGAACCACACCTTGAACCCAGAACCTTGCACCTCGAACCGTTGAAGAGAATCGTTCATGTAGATATGGACGCGTTCTACGCCTCCGTGGAACAGCGGGACGACCCGTCCTTGAAAGCCAGACCCGTCGCCGTCGGCGGATCGCCAGAAGGGCGCGGCGTCGTCGCGGCGGCGAGCTACGAAGCGCGCGAGTACGGCGTGCGCTCTGCGATCCCGATGTCGCGGGCCGTGCGGCTCTGCCCGTCTCTCGTCATCGTCCCGCCGGACTTCTCGAAGTACCGCGCCGTCTCGAGGCAGGTGTTCGAGATCTTCCGGGCGGTGACGCCGCTCGTCGAGCCGCTGTCGCTGGACGAAGCGTATCTGGACGTGACCGAGAACGCGTGGAACGAGCGATCGGGCACGCGCGTGGCGGAGCGCCTCAAGCGGGAGATCCGCGAGACGACGTCGCTGACGGCGTCGGCCGGCGTCGCGCCGAACAAGTTCCTCGCGAAGATCGCCTCCGGCTGGAAGAAGCCGGACGGCCTCACGGTCATCGCGCCCGACAAGATCGAAGGTTTTCTGCACAAGCTCCCCGTCGACGCGCTCTGGGGCGTGGGGCCGGTGACCGCGGCGAAGCTGCGGGCGATCGGCATCGCGCGACTCGTCGACGTGCGCACGATCGATCTGTCGGTGCTCCAGCGCGCTGTCGGCAGCCACGCGGAGTGGCTGCGGCAGCTCGCGTCGGGCATCGACGATCGCGCGGTCGTCGCCGACCGCCCGGCGAAGTCGTGCGGAACGGAGAACACCTACGCACGCGACCTGACGGATCTCGGCCTGATCCGTGAAGCCATCGTGGAGATGGCGCGCGACGACGCGGCGTGGCTGGAGCGGAAAGGACTCGCGGCGCGGACGGTGACGATCAAGGTCCGCTACGACGATTTCACGACCGTGACGCGGAGCCACTCGGCGCCGCCGTCGCGTGACGCCGACTCACTTGCCGCGCGCGCCGTGTCGCTGCTCGACAAGACCGATGCCGGCACCCGGGCCGTGCGTCTGCTCGGCGTCAGCGTGCACAACCTCGTTACGGATGACGAGGTCGACGCGGGACGATTACCCTTCCCATCTGGCGATGGCTGATCGTGCCATCGGGCGAAGTAATGGAAGATCTGCTCAAGGACTATCGGGCTAAAGGATCGATTTTTCGATAGATCGATTTATCGATGAATCGGTATTTCGATCTATCGATAAATCGATCCCATGAGTAGATCCCCCGATATCCCTTCGACCGATTAGATGGCCCGATCGGCCGATCAGACATGGCTAGATGAGGGAGTTCAGAACGACCATTCAAGTCCGACCAGCGGCGTGACGCGGTCGGTCAACCCGCCGTCGGACGCCGCGAACCGCAGGTTGAAGTCGATGAGGAGATCCGTGGCGACGTTGGCCTTGAGGCCGAGCGCGATGCTCGACGTCCAGTACGAGCTGCTCTCCAGAAAGATGTCGGGCAGCGCGACGCTCCCGAACTGCCCGGTGACGGTGGTCGTGCGCGTGAAGAGCCGGGGAGAGTCGATGACGCGCTGGCCGATCACGTCGAGGACGACGCTCAGGCGGTTGGTCACGCTCAAGTCGCTGCCGAGCGCGTAGATGAACGCGTCGGGAAGATCCGCTTCCTCGTCGCGGCTGATGTCGCCGGCGAGGACGCTCTTGCCGTTCCACTGATAGCCGACGTTTGCGTGGGGCGCGAAGCGGCCGAACGAGCCCGAGAACGCGGCGAACGGCCGGATGCCGGCGGCGCCTGCGCCGAGCAGGTTGCTCTCGTCGCCGGTCGGCAGCCTGACGTCGATGCCGGCCGCCAGCGCGCGGCTCGATTCGCGCATGAGCGTGCCCTTCAGGCGGACGACCATGTCGCCGATGCCCGCCGCCGATCCCTCCGAGAAAAACTGATGGCTCGATCCGTAGCCGCCGATCGCCGCGTCGTCGCCGAAGTAGTGAATCGTCTTGTTCGTGCCCGTGCCGACCCGCTGGATTGTCGCATTGGAGATCAATGACAGGCTCGTGCGGACGGCCGGTACCGCGATTGCGATGTCGAGCCGATCCGTGACCCCGTAGGTCAGCGCGCCGGTGAACTGACTGACCGTCGCGTTGACGACGTTCTCGGTCGAGACGACGTCGGCGCGGCCGCCGCCGATCTCGAAATTGTCGTGGCGGAAGACGGCGGGGATGTTCGCCAGCGGAACACCGTCGAGATGGTCGAACGAGAAGAACTGGTACGCATAGCCGAACGCAATCCGCCCGCGCCCGATCGTCTCGCCGCGCTCCGTGAGGATTGGGCCGAAGCTCTGCGTCGATCGGACGAACGTGCCGGTCGCTTCGTCGAAGCGGTAGGTGAAGCCGGACGCCGGCGACGGCAACGGTATCGACGCCAGCTGGCTGGCGAGCGCGACGTTGACCAGACGGAAATCGGATTGAAACGCGCTGTTGAAGTGCGCCGCGTGCGTCGATCCGTCGAGTTGCACGTCGTCGCTGCTGACCACGAGGCCGTTGGGACCGTAGATCTCTTCGAAGAGCGTCGCCAGCGAGGAGGGCCGGCTCTGCCCGAACGCCGGGCTCGCGCCCAGCAGACAGGCTACCGTCAGGGTGGCCGCGATTCTGTGCATCTATACCGTCCTTAGTCCTTAGTCCTTAATTAGTCCCTAGTCCCTAGTCCCTAGAGCGGTCATGGTCCGCGGCGGGGCGCGTCGAACCGGATCGACTCGATGATCCAGTTCCCGTCCGCGCGCCGCAGCGTCATCGTCGCAGGCGTGTCGCTGCTGAGCCGCTGGTTGTCGACGGTCATGAGCTCGTACCGGCGCAGGAAGTTCACCGTCGCCGTGCCGCCGGTTATCGCGATGCGCGGCTCGATAATCTCGACGCGGATCCGGTTCGCGTTCCGGAAATCGTTCTCGATGGCGCCCTGCTGCGCGCCGGCGAGGCCCGGCCAGAGACGCTTCAGCGAATCGATGCTCCGGCTCTCGAGCGCTGTTTCGTAGCGCGAGAGGACCTCGCGGATCGCGTCTTCCGCCGCGGCGCGCGCCGAGGATTCGGTCTGCGGCGGCGGGCCCGACGAAGTGGTCGGTGCCGGAGCCGGTGCCGGAGGCGTTGGAGCCGCTGGAGCGGGAGGCGGCGCGGGCGGCTGGCCAGGCGTGACCGCGGGCGGCAGCGCGCTGACCGGTGCGCCCGAGCTGACGGACGGAGCCGGCGAAGGCGGCGGGACAGGCTCCGCCGGCGTTGGCCTGCGCGCGCGCTCCGCTTCGGCCACACGGCGGCGCTCGGCTTCAGCAGTGGCCGCGCTCTGCGCCGCGATCTCAGCGCTCCGATAGAGTCCGCTGGCCTCGTAGAACTTCGCCGTCGCCTGCACGAGCTTGCCGGCCTGGTAAAGCTGCTGCGCTTCGCGCTCCGCGTCCGACGCCGCCCGATACGAGCCGGATGCAAGCGAGGTCGCGCTCGCCGCGCGCGCCGCGGAGCGGGCGCGGGTCATGCGTGCGCGGGCTTCCTCGGCGCCGTGACCGCGCGATCGCGACGCACCCTCTTCCATGATGCGCTGCGCGCCGGGATGATTCGGAGCGACGCTCAGGACTTCGCCAGCCGCCTTCGACGCCTCTTCGAAACGGCCAGCAGCGAAATGCGTCTGGGCCGCCTGCAGGCTGCGCGTCACCGCCTCGGCGGCCGAACGCGCCTCCGCGCGTACGCGCTGCGCTTCAGCGTGGTTCGGCACTTTCCGAAGCACGTCGTCGGTAAGCCGCTCGACCGCCGGGTAGTCGGTGCGTTTTAGCGCGTCGAGCGCTTGCTGCATTTCCGCCGAGACGTCAGGCGTCGCCGGGGTTGTCGCCGGCGGCGCGCTCGTCGGTTCCGCGTTCGATCGACCGAACACGAGCCACAAACCGACGACCGCCAGCACGGCAACGATTCCGGCCGCAGTGGCGAACGTCGTGCCCCGCGAAATGCCCGCGCTCGAAACCGGTGCCGGCGGTGGGGTCAACACCGGCGCAGGAGAAGACGGCGTCACCGGCCGGTCCGCAAAAGTCTGTCCCGATCCATATGCCGGATCGGAGCCGCGGCGCCCCGGACCGGAGCCTACGCGCGCCGGATCGGACGGCGGCCGCTGCCGGTCCGAGATCGGCCGGCCGCTCATCGGCGAGTCGCCGAAGCTGAACTGCCGGAAGATCGCGAGATCGCGCAGCATCTCGCCCGTGTTCTGGTAGCGCTCGTCGCGCGGCTTCGAGAGCGCCCGCTCGACGACGGCGACGAGCTCGGGCGGCAGCGTTGGATCGATGCCGAGGAGCGGGTCCGGCACCTCGTTCAGGATCTTGAAAAGCGTCGAGGCGAACGAATCACCCGCGAACGCCTTGCGGCCCGACAGCAGCTCGTACATGACGACGCCGACCGAGAAGATGTCCACGCGGTGATCGATGCGCTCGCCGCGGATCTGTTCGGGCGCCATGTAGTTCAGCGTGCCCATCATCATGTTGCTGCCGGTCAGCTCCGACGTCATGAGCCGCGCCAGCCCGAAGTCCAGGATCTTCAGCGTCCCGCCGGTCGTGATGAAGATGTTCGCGGGCTTGATGTCGCGGTGAATCAGTCCTCGCGAGTGCGCGAAATCCAGCGCGTTGCAGATGTCGCTGGCGAGCTCCACCTTCCGCCGGAGACTCATCCGCTCGGGCCGCGCCATGCGGCTCAGCAGATCCTCGCCTTCGAGCAGTTCCATGGCGAGATACGGCTGCCCGTCGTGCTCGCCGAGGTCGTGAATAGTGATGATGTTGGGGTGTGACAGCTGGCCGGCCGCCCGCGCTTCGCGGATGAACCGCTCGCGGACCGCAGGCTTGTCCTCGATAGGTGTCGAAATCACCTTGAGGGCGACGACGCGCTCGAGGAGCGTATCGAAGGCGCGGTAGACCACCCCCATTCCGCCCTGTCCAAGCTTCTCGAGAATCTGATAACGGCCGATCGTCGTCATGCAACCTGGAAGAGCACGCCGCCGACGGGGGATGACGGGCGGCGAAGATGGGCCGACGGTAGCTCGGATATTATCATGGGCCTACTCGGACCCCTGCCGCAGGTCGACGGTGACCGCGCGGCCCCCGCGTCCGACCGTGGCGCGCACCTCTATTGGGCGGCAGCACACGGAGCAGTCCTCTATATAGTGTTGCTCCGGCCCGCCGCTCTCGTCGATCTCGAGGTCGATCGGCTCTCCACAATAGGGGCACGTCGCGACGACGTCCATCCCGGCAATCGTACCAGCCTTTTTCTTGTTGACCGTCTACAGGAGTGAACTGTACGCTCTTGTCGACCGTCTATAGGAGAAGCCATGGCCGACCGGAGCGACCTCCTCCAGGGGACTCTCGACCTGTTAATCCTGCGGACCCTCGCCGTCGGCCCGATGCACGGCTGGGGAATCTCCCAGCGCATCCAGCAGATCTCGGCTGACGTGCTCCGCGTCAACCAGGGATCGCTCTACCCCGCGCTCTCGCGGCTCGAGCAACAGGGCTGGATCGACGCCGAGTGGGGTGTTTCCGAAAACAACCGCCAGGCGCGGTTCTACTCCCTGACCAAAAAAGGACGCCGCCAGCTCCAGGAGGAGACGGCCAACTGGGAGCGGTTCGCGGGCGCGGTGGCTCGCATTCTGGAGCAGACCTGATGCTGCGCAAACTTCGATCGCTCATTCGCCGTCCCGAGCTCGAGCGGACCCTCGACGCGGAAGTGCGCTTCCACATCGACATGGAGACCGACAAGAACGTCCGCGGCGGGATGCCGCGCGATCAAGCGCGCCGCGCGGCGGTCGCCGCCTTCGGCAACGTCGGCGGCGTGAAAGACGACGTGCGCGACACGTGGCTGGTGCGCTCGGTCGAGACGCTCATCCAGGACGTGCGATACGGCGCGCGCACGCTCCTCAAGGCTCCGGGCTTCACGCTCGTCGTCATCCTCACGATGGCGCTCGGCATCGGCGCCAACACCGCGATCTTCAGCGTCGTCAACGGCGTGCTGCTCAAGCCGCTGCCGTACGAGCGCGGTGACGAGCTGGTCGTCCTGCGGCAGCAGCGCACGCGCGGCGATGCGGACGACGGTCTCGGGTTCTCGCCGAAGGAAATGGACGACTACCGGTCACAGGCGAGCACGCTCTCGGGCATGGTCGAGTTCCACGACATGTGGTTCATCCTGCTCGGCCGTCCCGAGCCGGAGCGCGTCCAGACGGGCGTCGTTTCTGCCGGATTCTTCCACGTCCTCGGCGTGAAGCCGCTTCTCGGAAGGAATTTCCGCGACGACGACGAGAAGCATGGCGCGCCGGCCGTGCTTATCCTGAGCTTCCCGTATTGGCAGCGCAGCTTCGGCGGCGACCCGAACATCGTCGGTCAGACGTTCCGGATGAACGACCGGCCGCACACGGTCGTCGGCGTGTTGCCGCCGATCCCGCAGTTCCCGGCGGAGATGGACGTCTACATGCCGACCTCCGCCTGCCCGTTCCGGTCGAACCCGCGGGCGATAGAGAACCGGCAGTTCCGCCTGATGCGCGCGTTCGCGCGCACGAAGCCGGGCGTCACGCCGGAGCAGGCGGCGTCCGACTTGACCGTGATCGCGCAGCGGCTCAAGACGGCTTACCCGGATGCGTATCCACCCGCCGACGATTTCGGCGTCGCCGTCTCCGCGCTTCGCCAGCAGCTCACGCAGCAGTTCAAGCCGACGCTGGTCGTGCTCCTGGCGACGGCGGGCTTCGTCCTGCTGATCGTGTGCGCGAGCGTCGCGAACCTGCTCGTCGCGCGGCTCGTGCGCCGCAATCGGGAGCTCGCCGTGCGGGCGGCGCTCGGCGCGGGCCGGACGCGCCTTCTCCGTCAGCTGCTGACCGAGAGCACGATGCTCGCGGTAGCCGGCGGCGCCGTCGGCCTGCTCTTCGCGATGCTCGGCCTCGACCTGCTCGTGGCGTTCGCGGAGCGCTTCACGCCGCGGGCTGCAGAGATCACCATCGACACGCCGGTCCTCCTCTTCACGCTCGGCATGTCGGTGCTGACCGGTCTCGTGTTCGGCGCGATCCCGGCGCTCGGGTCGCGGCAGGACGCGCTCGCCACGCTCCGCGACGGGAACGGCGGACGAATCGCCAGCGGGAAACACGCGGTCCGCGCCACGCTCGTCGTCGCGCAGGTCGCCGTGTCCTTCATGCTCCTGATCGGCGCGGGGCTGATGCTGCGGAGCCTGATGGCCCTCCAGAGCATCAATCCTGGCTTCTCGGTCGAGAACATCCTCACGATGCGGATCGACCTCAACTTCTCGAAGTACACGAACCAGGCGTCGCGCGCGGCGGTCATCAACCGGCTGCTCGAACGGCTCGAGACCGAGCCCGGCGTCACCAGCGTCGCGGCGTCCGCGAGCTTCCCGCTCAACGACGACGGCGGGGGGTTCAATGGATCGTTCGAGATCGAGGGGAAGCCCGTCCCGGACGGACAACCGCGGCCCCGCGCGAATCTGAACCTCGCGAGCCCCGACTACTTCAAGACGATCGGCATCCCCCTGCGGAACGGGCGGCTGTTCACAAAGCAGGATCACGTCGAGTCGCCCGGCGTCGTCATCGTGAGCGAACGGCTCGCGCGCCGCTACTGGAAGGACGAGGATCCGATCGATCGCAAGATCACCTTCAACCGCGGCCAGCAGTGGTTGACCATCGTCGGCGTCGTCGCCGACGCACGGAACGTGCTGACCGAGGAAGCCGGTGACGTCATCTACGGGCCCATCCTGCAGACGGGGCAGCTGTCGACGACCTGGCTCATCCGGACCGCGGTCGATCCGGCGACGATGACGCAGCAGGTACGCACCGCGCTCCGCGAAATCGATCCGGAGCAGCCGGTCGATCGTTTCCGGACGCTCGAGCAGGTGCGCGCGTCGGCGCTGGCGCCGTCGCGGCTGACGACGTCGCTCATCGGCATCTTCGCGGCGCTGGCGCTGACGATTACCGCGATCGGTATCGGCGGCGTGGTCGCGTTCTCGGTCAGCGAGCGCGTGCAGGAGTTCGGCGTCCGGATGGCGCTCGGCGCGCAGCGCGGCGAGGTGCTGCGCATGGTCCTGAAGCAGGGGGTCGGGATGGTCGCGATCGGCATCGCGCTCGGCGTCGTCGGCGCGCTGACGCTCACGCAGCTGATCGCGAATCTGCTCTTCGGCATCGAGCCGACAGACATTCCGACCTTCATCGTCGTCTCGCTCGTATTGTTCGTCGTCGCGCTCGTCGCCTGCTTCCTTCCGGCGCGGCGCGCGGCTTCAGTGGACCCACTCGTTGCGCTCCGGACGGTCTGCGTTCTGTTGTGCATCGGGCTGGGCGGCGCGACTGCCGGCGCGCAGACTCCCGTGCCGGCGGAAGCGCTCGAAGGTCTCGATCCGGTGCTTCTGACGCAAGGGAAGGAAGTCGCCGGGCAGGACAAGTTCGCGGTCGTGCAGGGCCGGCTCAAATACTTCTTCTCGAGCGCGGAGACGAAAGCAGAGTTCGAAAAAGATCCTGTGCGGTATGCCGTCCAGCTCGAAGGCACATGCGCGCGCATGGGACCGGGCGTCGCGGGCAATCCGAATCTCTATGCCGTGCACGATGGGCGCATCTACCTGCTAGGAAGCCCCACGTGCAAGGAGCGGTTCGAGGCGGCGCCCGCGAAGTATTTCGCGCCCGCGCCGAAAGCGCTCGAGGCGACGCCGGTCGAAGCAAAGGCTGCGCGCGAGGTGCTGGACCGGGCCGCAGCGGCGATGGGCGGTCTCGACCGATTGACGACGTACGAGGAGCGCGCGTCGCGGACGATTCCCGCGCAGGGAGATATGGCGGAGCGCGAGATGAAGACCGCATTCGCGTGGGCCGTCCCGCATCGCCTCCGCATGGAAATGACGTTTCCTGACTTCGGAACGGTGGCCAACGTCATCACCGACTCGGATGCATTCACTGCTCTGCCGAAGGGCGTGCGGTCGCTCGAAGCGCCCCAGGTGCGCGACTTGATGCGGCAGGCATTCCTGCATCCGCTGCTGCTGGTGCGCGCGCGCGAGTCGGACCGTTTCCGCGCCGTCCTGCGATCGCCGAATGTCCTCGACATCCAAATGCTCGACGGTCCGGTGATGACGATGAGGATCGATCCGTCGAGCGGCCGTCCGGCATCTGTGTCCTATCGTGGACGCGGACCCGAGGGCGATTTCGGCGATGTCGTCATTACGTTCTCCGACTATCGCGACACTGGCGGCGTCGCTGTTCCATTCCGGCGCGCGACAACGTTCAACGGCGAAGCCGTTCCGTCGCAGAGCGTGACGCTCCAATCGGCCGACGTCGACAAGCCGATGGACGACGCCCGCTTCAAGCGCCCGTCGTCATAGCGCCCAGTAGCGCAGGCCTTTAGGCCTGCATGAGTCTTCATGCGACTTCTTCTTCTCACGCTCGTCGTGTCCCTGACGCCGGCCGTGTCGACCGCCCAGAACTGGCCGTCCTTCCGCGGCCCGTCGGCGAGCGGCGCGGCGGACAAGCAGCAACTCCCTGACGACTGGGACGCGACGAAGGACACCAACATCCTCTGGCGCGCGGACATCCCCGGCCTCGCGCACTCGAGCCCGATCGTCTGGGGCGACCGCATCTTCATCACCACGTCGGTCAGCGAGGCGGGTGCGAAGGCAACGAAAGGCTTGCAGGACGTCAGCCTGCTCTCGACCGACAAGTCGCCGCAGTCGTGGCGCGTGTACTGCCTCGACCGCGCGACCGGACGCGTGCTGTGGATGCGCGTCGCGAAAGAGGGCACGCCGCGCTCGCGGCGTCACATCAACGCGACTTACGCCAACTCCACGCCCGTCACCGACGGCCGTCACGTCATCGCGTTCTTCGGGTCGGAGGGTCTCTACTGCTACGACTTCGATGGAAAGCTGATCTGGTCGAAGGATCTCGGCGTGCTCGAGACTGGCTGGGAGGCCGATCCGAGTTCGGACTACGGCTTCGGCAGCTCGCCGATCATTCACGCCGGCCTCGTGATCCTGCAGTGCGACATCAGACACGGATCCTTCGCCGCCGCGTTCCGGGTGGCGGATGGCAGCGAAGCCTGGCGGGTCGAGCGAACCGAACGCAGCGGCTGGAGCACGCCAGTGATCGTTGCAGCTGCATCTCCCGAGCTCGTGCTGAACGGCGACGGCTTCGTCCGCGGTCTCGACCCGCTCACCGGCAAAGAGCTCTGGCGGATGGCGGAGGCGAACGGCGTGAAGATCCCGACGCCGGTCTCGGACGGCAGCCTCGTGTTCATCGGCGGCGGCCGCTCGTCGGGATCGCGGCGCTTCTACGGCGTCCGCGCCGGAATGCGCGGCGACATCACGCTCGCGCCGGACGCGACGTCCAGCGACGCGATCGCGTGGCGGAACCGCGCGAATCCGCACCTCGTGACGCCGCTCGTCTATGACGGCCTGCTCTACGTCTGCACCGACAACGGCGTCCTGAGCGTGTACGACGCGAAAACGGGCGAGCAGGTCTACCGCCAGCGCGTCGGGTCGACCGGCGCCGGCGCGTTCGGCGCATCGCCCGTCGCCGCCGACGGCAAGGTGTACTTCACGAGCCAGGACGGAGACACGTTCGTGTTGCGCGCCGGTAAGACGTTCGAGCTCGTCTCGACCGGCCATCTCGGCGAGCTCGTCATGGCATCGCCGGCGATCGCCGGCGGCGCGCTCATCTTTAGAACTGATCGATCGGTCATTGCAGTTGGGAGGAAGACCTCATGAGCCTCCGTGGATTGCTCGTCATCGCGGCGTGCGCCGCATCAATACTTGGTATCGGAACCGTCGGGGCGGCGGTGCTCTGGCCGGAACTCACTGAATACTCCGACGTCGCCCAGAGTGGCGCGCGGCCGGAGGCTGCCACGCCGTCGCGCCGGTCAGGGGCCGGCGAGACCATCAACGTTGCGTTCGTCCTCACCCAAGGCTCGACGATGATCGACTTCGCCGGGCCGTGGGAAGTATTTCAGGACGTCATGCTGACCGAGGGCGGTGGCATGCATCATCCGTTCAGGCTCTACACCGTCAGCGACAGCAAGACTCCAATCCGCGCCTCCGGCGGGATGCAGATCGTTCCGGACTTCACGTTCGAGGATGCGCCGGCGCCGAAGGTCGTCGTCATTCCCGCGCAGGCTGGTGCACCGCAGCTCGCCGAGTGGCTGCGCAGCACACGGAAGAGCGCGGACGTCGTCATGTCGGTCTGCACCGGCGCGTTCCACCTGGGGGCCGCCGGCCTGCTCGACGGAAAAGCGGCGACGACGCATCACGACTTCTTCGATCGCTTCGCCTCTCGCTTCCCGAACGTCAAGCTGCAGCGCGGTCTCCGGTTCGTGAAGACAGATGATGTCGTCTACACCGCCGGCGGCCTGAGCTCCGGCATCGACCTCGCGCTTCACATCGTCGAGAAGTACTACGGCCGCGCGGTCGCGGAGCAGACGGCGTTCTACATGGAGTACCAGGGGCAGGGGTGGAAGGAAGTTCAAGTACGAACCGCAAAGTAGCGCAGCCCTTTAGGGCTGCTTGTGAAACAGGCTCGCCTCGTCGAGCGCCGCTCCCTGATTTTCATGACTGCACTTACCACGATCTTTTGGGGGGAGTTCAGGGAGATGGGGAGGTGACTGCGCTTCTCTTCTGACCAGCGTGGTGCGAGGCTTCCGTTGTGGAACCAGGCTTTAGTCTGGTTTGTGGTACCAAGCTTCAGCCTGGTCAAGCTCCGCCGCGAGCCGGTCCTGCGCGAGGCGCGTGAATGGTTCGTACGGGATTTCAATCCGGAAAGCTTCGAGGAGCTCGTCGCGATCGTCGGCGGAGCGCGGAACGCGTCGGTGCGGATGGTGCTCGGCTACTGGGACATGGCGGCGTCGCTCGTCACGTCCGGCGCGATCGACGCTGACGCGTTCTTAGTGGCGCACGGCGAAATCTTCGCCACCTTCAGCAAGATTCAGCCGTTCCTGGCCGAGGTCTGGCAGGCCAGCGGCGAACCGGACTACTGCAAGCACATGGAAGCGGTCGTCATGAATCCGCCGAACGCGGAAACGATCCTCGCGCGGCGCCGAGACGCGGCTCGGGCGGCCGCCAGAGCCGCCAGGAAGGACACGGCCGATTAATTCCAATCGGCGAGCCGAAGGTTCGTCAGATTCATTTGAATGATCAACAGATTGGTACCGATGACCCAGAGCGTCTGCCAGTCGGGCTGGCTGGTCAGCGTCTTCAACTGCCGTTCAATCGCTTTGACGGCCTTCATGATGTCGTCGCGTTGATCGTGATCTAATACAAACTCGATGTTCGCCAATCTTGCCTCCAGTTAAGGATCGGCGGGCCTGAGAGGCCCGCCCTCCAGCTTGTTCTAGGCAACTTCGTCCGATTACGCGAATGCGCTCGCGACCGCGATGACGCCGCCGAGGATCGCGAGCACTACGAATACTCCCGTCACCCGCAGCGCCGTCTGGGCGGCCGGCGAGGGCTGCCGGAAGAAAGACCTGACCCATTCAACGCCCCGCGCCTGCAGCATGTAGGCGACCGGCACGAGCACGAGCGTCAAGAGCGTCGAGGTAATCAACCCGCCGACGGTCGAGATCGCCATCGGCGCCCGGAACTCTCCGCCCTCGCCGATCCCGAACACCGCCGGCAGCATCCCCAGGATCATCGCCATCGTCGTCATCAGGATCGGCCGCAGACGCACCGGACCGGCCTTGAGGATCGCCTCTTCGAGCGGCAGCCCTTCCGAACGCAGCTGGTTCGTGTAGTCCACGAGCAGGATCGCGTTCTTCGTGACGAGCCCCATCAGCATGACGACGCCGATCATGGCGGGCATGCCGAGGTGCTTGCCGGTCAGGAGGAGCAGCAGCAGTGCCCCGACGAGCGCGAGCGGCAGCGACAGCATGATGATGAACGGCTCGAGGAACGACTCGAACTGCGACGCCAGCACGATATAGATGAAAGTGACCGCCAGGAGCATCGCGAGCAGCAGCCCCTGCGCCGATTCCTGCATGAGCTCGACGTCTCCCGCGAAGCCGACCTCCACGTTCGGAGGCAGCTTGATGTCCGCGATCGCTGCCGTAATGTCGTTCGTCACGTCGCCGAGCGGGCGATTGTAGAGATCCACACCAATCTTCGCCTGCCGCCGCCGCTGCTCGCGATCGATGCTCGTCGGCCCGAGGCCGGGATCCATAGACACGACGTCCCCTGCGCGGACTGCCGCGCCGGTCGGCGAGTAGATGGGCGCCAACGCGATCGCGCCGAAGTCGTTCCGGAACTCCGGCGCCAGCCGCACGCGGATGTCGTGCTCGCGGTCGCCGTCGCGCAGCCGGCTCGGCACGATCCCTTCGACCATGCCGCGGAGCTGCGCCGCGACGGCGCCGACGCTGAACCCGAGGTCCGCCGCGCGCGCCCGATCGACGTGCGCCACCATCTCCGGTTTGCCGGCGACGAGCGTGCTGCTGATGTCGACGGCACCCGGAATCTTCTGCACCCGCGCGACGATCTCGTCGCTGATCCGCTGGAGCTCCGCGAGGTCGTCGCCACGAATGAAGATGTTGATCGGCGGCTCGTACGGCGCGCCCTGCATGAACTCGGGGTCCGCCACCTTCGTCTCGATGAACGGCATCGAGGTCAGCCGGTTCCGCAGGTTCGCCTTGATCTCGATGAGCCCTCGTTCACGCTCATCCTTCCGCGTCGTCTGCACGCGCAGCGTGGACTTCCGGATCTCCCCTTCGATGCCCACCGTCGTGAACACCTGGCGGACTTCGGGCGTCTCGAGAACCTCCTTCTCCACCTTCGCGACCTCGGCGACGCTCTCGTCGAACGATACGCCGGGCGGCAGCTCGACGATCACCTGGAACTCGCCGCGATCCTCAGGCGGCACGAACTCGGTGCCGATAACAAAGACCGACGACATGCTGATGAGGAAGATCGCCGCCGCCGATCCGACCACCTTCCAGGGATGCTTGATCGCCCATCCCAGGAGCCGGTGGTACAGCGCATCGAGCTTGTCGTACGCCTGCCCCCAGCGCTCGAGGATGCGTCCCGTGCGCGTGCGCAGCCGCTCCTCAGGCGGGATGTAGCGCACGAAGCGCGACGACAGCATCGGGTCGAGCGTGAACGCAACGAGCAGCGACATCGCGACCGCGAACGCGACCGTCAGCGCGAACGATTTGAAGAACTGGCCGACGATGCCGGTCATGAAGCCGACCGGCAGGAACACTGCGAGAATCGTGAAGGTCGTCGCCATGACGGCGAGGCCGATCTCCGCGGTCCCCTTCCTCGCCGCGGTCATCGGGTCCTCGCCCATCTCCATGTGACGATAGATGTTCTCGCGCACGACGACCGCGTCGTCTATCAGGATGCCGATGACGAGCGAGATCGCCATCAGCGTCATCATGTTGATGGTGAAGCCGGCGACCCACATGAAGAAGAATGTCGAGATGACGGAGGTCGGCAGCGCGAGCGCCGAGATGAGCGTCGAGCGCCAGTCGCGCATGAAGACGAAGATGATAACGACCGCCATGATGCCGCCGAAGATGATGTTCACCCGCACATCCTCGACGTTCGACGCGATGAACCGCGCATCGTCATGGACCGACTTGATGCTCAGATCCGGGAAGCTCGGGGCAACATTCGCGAGCGTCTGGTTGACGCGGCGCGAGACCTCGGCGGTGTTCGCGCCCGACTGTTTGCGGATCGAGAACGACACCGCATCCTCGCCGTTGAGCCGCGTCGTGGACGTGCGGTCTTCGTAGCCGTCCACGATGTTGGCGACGTCTCGCAGCCGAACGGTCGACCCGCCGGCCGAGCGCAGGATGACGGCGCCTATCTCATCGACGGTCTTGAACTCTCCCTTGGTGCGCAGGACGACATCCTTGCCGCCGGCGGTGATCTTGCCTCCGGGCACGTCGAGGTTCGCGGCCGCGAGCGCCTCGGTGATCGACTGCAGCGGCAGGCCGAGCGCTTCGAGCCGCCGCGGGTCGAGATCGACCTGGATCTCGCGGACGCGACCGCCGTTGACCTCGACCGACGCCACACCGTCCACCTGCTCGATGAGCGGCTTGAGATCGTCCTCGACCATCAGCCGCGTCTCGTCCGACGGCAGCGGCGAGGAAACCGCGAAGTTCATGATCGGCAGCGCGGCGACGTCGAAACGCACGATCGTCGGATCTTCGATGGCGTCCGGCAGCCGGCGTCGGATCGCCGCGACCTTCTCACGGACCTCCGCCGCCGCCTCCTGCGGATCGATCTCCAGCTTCAGCTCGAGACCGACCTGGGACACGCCTTCCGTCGACG
Organism: Vicinamibacterales bacterium; assembly: GCA_036258175.1. Taxonomy (GTDB): domain Bacteria; phylum Acidobacteriota; class Vicinamibacteria; order Vicinamibacterales; family 2-12-FULL-66-21; genus DATAEE01. The sequence continues at coordinate 11,063 of DATAEE010000106.1, read as the reverse complement.
ATGACTGGACGCGCTTGACACCGTTGATGCCGGCGACGGCGTCCTCGATCGGGCGCGTCACGAGCGTCTCGACCTCTTCCGGCGACGCGCCGGGATAGACGGTCGTGATGTTCACGAAGGGGAAATTGACCTCGGGGAAGAGATCGATGCCGAGGCGCGTCATCGACACGATCCCCAGGACCATGAAGCTGACGATGACCATGGTCGCGAAGACCGGACGCTTGATGGAGGTTTCAGAGATCCACATAAAGTCTGATCCGCCTGAAAGGCGGCGGGTGCCACGCGAAACCAGCCTAAAGGCTGGTGCCACAAACAGCAGCCCTGAAGGGCTGCGCGACGAGTGTTAATTGGCCGCCGGCATCGGCCGAATCTTGACGCCTTCTGCGATGTCGCGGCGGGCGTCGGCGACGATCGTCGCGCCGGCAGCCACACCCGAGACGAGCTGGACCCGCGTCCCGTCGGTCAGGCCTTCCTTGACCGGCGTCGCGGTCGCGCGCTCGCCCGACACCACATAAACCATCCGCTGGCCGCCGCGCTGGAAGATCGCGTCGCGCGGCACGACGACGGCCGATTCCGCGCGAGCGGTCACAACGCGCGCGACGGCGTACATTCCGCCAAGAAGCGCGCCATCGGTGTTCATGACGCGCACGTCGATCCGGAAGTGGCGGTTCTTGAGATCGATCTCCGGCGCCAGTGCCACGATCTTGCCCTCGAACGTCCGGCCGGGCAGCGCTGTGACCTTGATCGTCGCTGGCGTCCCCGCCTTCAGCCGTCCCGCTTCCAGCTCGGACACGCCGGCTTCGAGCTTGAGGACGCGGTTGTCCGCGACCGCCACGACCGGCTTGTCGCCAGGGCCAACCAGCGATCCGGCGTCGAAATTACGCTCGACGACCACTCCTGAAATCGGCGACCGCAGCGTGGCGTCGCGCTGCACTTCGCGTGCGCGACGGAGCGACGCCTCGGCCTGCGCGACGTTCGCCTTGCTCAGCTCGCGCTGGGCCGAGGTCGTCCGGTGCGCGGTCTCGGCCGCGTCGAGCTGCGCCTTCGCAATCGCCCCCTGCTCGAACAGGTTGCGCGCGCGTTCGATTTCCTTCGCGGCATTCGCCTGCGAGGCCTCGGCCGCTTCCTGCGCGGCCTTCGCCACCGCGACCGCCGCCGCGGCGGCGTCGACTTGCGCGTCGATCTCGCGGCGGTCGAGCGTCGCGACGACCGTCCCCTCGCTCACGCGATCGCCGAGGTCGACGAGCACGCGATCGAGCGTGCCACCGAGCTTCGACATGATCCCGACGCGGGTCTGCGGCGCAAGGTTGCCTGAGATCTCGATGGCCGACTCGAGCGTCGCCGTCTGGGCTTTCACGACCTGGACCGCCAGTGCCGACGCTTCGGTCTTCACCTCGGCATGTTCGGGCTGGGCCGCCGCCCCACCGCAGGCTGCGGCAGCGACCAGCGCGAGCGCCACCAGGGCGCTAGCTGAAATCTGCGTGAAGTTGCGTTTATCTGCGGCGTTCATGGTGTGTATCTGCGTCTATCGGCGTAAATCTGCGGGTTAACTACGTGAATCTGCGGCTGCCGTGTCTGCGGCAGGAAACCCGTGGATGCATTCGGCCGCGCGGAATGTGATCGGCGTACCCGCGCGCAGGCCGGCGATCGCCGTCTCGAGCGTGTCGCGCGCGAGCGCGTCAGGCTCCTCGCCGGGACCGAGGCGATTGCACAACTGAATGGTGGCGGGCCCATGAACGGCGGCCCACAGCACGTGAAACGCGGCGTCGGCGTCGAGCGTCTTGGGAAAGTAGCCGGCGTCCATGCACGCGCGGATGCCGTCCGCGGCGCGCCGCATCATGTCCTGCACGAACCCGAACCGCTCCCAGTCCTCGCTGATCCGCGGCACGCTGCGGTCGACAAACATCAGTGCGAAGTACTCGGGATGCGTCCGGCTGAACTGGTAGTACTGCCAGAACCCCTCGCGAACGCCGTCGAGCGGATCGGCCGCCTCGGACTTCACCGTCTCCGCCAGCGCGCGGAAGCCTTCCTCCGCGATCGCAAAGAAGATGTCGTCCTTGCTCGGGAAGTAGCTGTAAAGCGCCGCGGGGCTGTACTCGATCCGCTCGGCAATCTTGCGGATCGACACGTTCTGGTAGCCCTCGGCAAGGAAGAGCTCCGTGGCGGCGTCCAGAATCTTGCGGCGAACGGCTTCGCGCTCGCGTTCCTGTCGTTGTTTAGTGCCCATAAATGGCCAGGCTGAACACCGTTCAATTGTCTAACGGTGTTAGACGATGAGTCAAGGCGAGCGGTTCCGTTATGGCGTACGTAGGGCGGTTCGCGAACCGCCCCTGCTTAAGCTGAAGAATTGAGTGGACTTATTCGGATGAGCCCCGACGCGGCCTTGGGCGGCCGGGACGGTTAGATGCCGTCCGGGCGCCGGTGCGACGGCCTCGGCCACTGCCGCCGGCGGGCTTGCGACCCCTCGGGGTCTTATCCCCCGCAGCGGCTCGAGCCAGCATCTCCGCGGTGGTGTCCGTAATGTGAGCGGACGACTCGTCCTCTTCGACCGCGCCGAAGTCAGCAAACCCTGGGACGTCGGTGGACTCAGGAAGTTCCTGCGGCGCCGGCTGGTCGGAAGGAGTTGCCGCTTCGTCGACTTCTCCTTCGATGACCTGTGAGGACGAAGGCGTCGTCGCTCGTGCTGGCGCTGGGATCTGCGACCCGGGGAAGACGCGGAGCGCGCCACGGCGGTCGCGTTCCATCCGCAGGACGCCATCGCGCTGGCACGCGCGCAAAAGATCCATCAAGCCGGCGAACCCGTACGTGCGCTCGTCGAACGATCCATTCGCCTGGCGCAGCACCTGCTTCACGTTGCGCACGTACATCGGAAAGCGCAGCGCCTGCGATTCGCTCAGGAGGCGGCGAACCACTTCGATGCCTTCAGCCTGCCGGGCAGGATCGGGAGCAGGTAAACTCGCGTACGTCTGGGCGGTTTCAGCGCCTTCACCGCCCTCCGCGCTCTCGAGCGTCTCCGTGTTTGTGTCGACCACGACCGGCATCCGCGCGGCGCGCTCGTCGTCCTTCAGCTCGACGAGGATGTTGCGCCCCGCGATCTTCAGCGTCACGAGGCCCGCCTTCTCGAGCCGCTCCGCGAAGTCGCGGAATGTGCCGGCGCCGTAACTGCGCTCCGAAAACGTCGAATCCAGCTGCAGCAGCGTGCTCTTGAGCAGGCCAAGCTGCGGCGAGACCTCACGATCCGCCAGCACTTTGAGGGCGCGGCGCACGAGCGGGAAGATCTGTTCGAGCGGCGCCTGCTGCGTCTCACGGCCCGTCGGACGGCCGCCGCGATCCTGCTGCCGCCGGCCGTTGACGCCCGTCAGGTTCTCGTAGGCGATGAACTCGTGGCAGTTCCGCTGAAGCACCTGGCTCGTGAACGATCGACCGCCGACGACGAGGACCTTCTTGTCGTACTGCTTCAACTTCTCGACGAGCGTGATGAAATCGCTGTCGCCGCCGACGATGACGTACGCGTTGATGTGCGGGTGGGTGAACGCCATCTCGAGCGCGTCGAGCGCGAGATTGATGTCGGCGCCGTTCTTGTCGCCGCCCGGCGTCAGGTTGCGCTGGACCATCTTGATCGCATGCTGCGTCAGCGTGCGCGAGTGGTCGCCGGCGCGCTTCCAGTCGGAGTACGCGGTCTTCGCGACGACCTCGCCGCGCTCCTTGAGCGCTTCGAGGACGGGACCGATGTCAAACTGTCCGCCGAGGGAATTCTTGACGCCGATCTCGATGTTGTCGAAGTCGATGAAAACGGCGATTTTGAGCCTGGGTTCTACATTCACGCGGGGTTAGCCATTCCTTAAAACGCCCAGTGTATCATTCCCCAGTCCTTCCCCGTCCTCGGAACCCTGGAACCCTTGGAACCTCTCGACCTTGGGGGACCCATTGGCACCGAAGAGCTTGACCCCTCACGAGCCCGGCACGTTCTGCTGGCCGGAGCTCGCAACCTCCGATCCCGAGGAAGCCCAACTGTTCTACGCCGCTCTCTTCGGCTGGACGGTCGTCGAATCAGAGACTGACGTCGGCCCGTACTACCGGTTCCAGCTCGATGGAGAAGACGTCGGCGCGGCGTGTCAGGTCACGCCCGACCAGGGACCACCGCACTGGAACAGCTACGTGGCGGTGTCGAGCGTGGACGAGACGACTGCGCGCGTCGCGGCGCTCGGAGGGACCGTCGTCGCAGGGCCCTTCGACGTGTTCGACGCAGGGCGGATGGCGATCCTGAAGGATCCGGCCGGGGCGTTCATCAATCTCTGGCAGGCGAAAAACCACATCGGCGCCGAGCGCTTCAACGATCCGGGCACGCTCTGCTGGACCGAGCTCGCGACGACCGATCCCGCCGCCGCGCAGGAGTTCTACACGTCGCTCTTCGGCTGGACGGCGAAGCGCGGCACGGCGCCGCCAGGGGAGTACACCGAGTTCTTCAATCAGGGAACGCCGATCGGCGGCATGATGCGTATCCAGCCGGAGTGGGGCGACGTCCCGCCGCACTGGCTTCCCTACTTTGCCGTCGTCGACTGCGACGCCAGCGCGGGCCGCATCAAGCAGAATGGCGGCGCGCTGCCGCTTCCGCCGAAGGACATTCCGGGCATCGGCCGCTTCGCGATCGCTTCCGATCCGCAGGGCGCGACGTTCGCGATCATCGCGTTACGGCAGGCGGCTTAAGCATCCCTAACCGCCTTCGCCAAGGCTACGGCGGTCCGCCGAAGCTTTAGCGGCGGCGGAAGGGCTGCGCTGCAGGGCTGCGCTACAGTTGTCCCGCATGGGATGGCCAACGGCGGCGGAGCTGGACAATCTCGTCTTCCGCTTTCAGTCACGAACACTTCCGAAGTCCGAGTGGACCCATCAGGCGCACCTGGCCGTCGGGACGTGGCACGTGCATCGGCTGGGACCGGACGAGGCGCTGCTGCGTCTTCGATCGGGCATCCGGCTCCTGAACGACTCGCACGGCACGCCGAATACGGATTCGAGCGGCTATCACGAGACGATTACGCGGGCTTACGTGATGCTCCTCGTAGCGTTCATCGCGGATCGCGACGGGCAGCCCGCAGCGTACTGCGCGCAGGCGCTCCTCGCGAGCCCGCTCGCGGCTCGGGACGCCCTGCTCACGTACTACTCGAAAGATCTGTTGATGTCGGTCCAGGCGCGACTGGAATGGGTTGAGCCTGACCTATGCCCATTGCTGAATGCTGATTGCTGATTGGCGGAGCGCACGTTAAGTCTGCGCCGCGCCGACCATGATCTTGCGGATGCGCAGCCACGGGCTGCCGTGTGATGGGTAGTTCGTCTGCACCGGCTGGCCCTTCGCGTCGCCGACCAGGCCGTTCAGCTCCCAGCTCTCCGGCCCGCTGATTGCGTCCAGGTTCGCCCAGAAGTCGGTCGTGATGGCGTTATAGGTCACGTCGGCGAGCATCTCCGCTTTCTTTCCGTTGCGAATCGCCCAGAAGCAGTCGCCGCCGAACTGGCCGTTGTAACGCTGCTGATCGATGCTGAAGCTGCCGCGGCCGTCAATGAGAACGCCATCCTTGACGTCCGCGATCAGTTCATCGGGGGTCGGCGATCCCGCCGGGCCGGCGTCGACGTGCACGTTCGGCATCCGCAGGAACGGATAGTTGCGCCAGTGGTTGGCGAAGGTGCACCCGCGGCTCTCCTTCTCGCCGAGGAAATGCGCGGTCTCCCGGTTCGTCTGCAGTCCGACGAGGATGCCTTCCCGTACGAGCGGCCACTTCTGCGTTTTCACTCCATCATCGTCATACCCGCAGGTCGCCATGCCGCCCTCGATCGTCCGATCGGCGGTGACGTTGAAGAGCTTCGACCCGTATTTCAGCTTTCCAAGATCGGTGAGCTTGACGAACGACGTGCCGGCATAGTTCGCCTCGTAACCGACGATGCGATCGAGCTCGGTCGCGTGGGCGACGATCTCGTGGATGGTCAGGGAGGCGTGCGACGGCGTGAGGATCAGATCCTTCAGCCCGACGCCGACGGGCTTCGCGCGGGCGAACTCGACCGCCTCGGTGGCAATGCGCCGCGCGTGATCGAGCATCTTTGCGTCGGCGACGACCTCGTAGCCGCCGGTGCGAGGCGACGGAAAGTACATGCGCGAGCGGACGGCGCCCTGGTACCGCGCCGAGGCCTGCGAGGCGGGCGACGTGCGATAGAGATCCTGCTCGATGTGCGAGCCTTCGCTCGTCGCGAGGTACTTCCACTCGTGCTGCGCGTAGATGCGGGTGATGGCGCGCGAGACGTCCTTGTTCTCGAGGATCGCGGCATTGACCGCCAGGACCTGCGCGGCGAGCTCGTCGAGCGGGACTTCGAACACGTCGCGGGTGATCGGCGTGCGGAAGTAGTCGGTGTACGGCGGCACCGACGCGAGCTTGACGTCAAACTTCTTCGCGATGCTGCTCGCGCGGGCGACGTCGGCCGCCACGCGGGTCACGCGGCGCACCTCCTCCGGCGTCACGATCGGGCTCGACGCGAAGCCCCACGTGCCGTTCACGATGACGCGGACACCGAAGCCGTGCGTGTCCTCGCGGGAATTGTTCGCCGGACCGCCGCCGCCGCCAAATCCGCCGCCACCCCCGCCGCCACCGCCCGGCCCACCGCCACCCGGCCCGCCGCCGCCTTCGGCGAGGACGCGGTCGCGGGCGGCGACGCTCAACGCACGGTTGCGCGTGATCCGGAGATCGGCATACGTCGCGCCGAGCTTCTTCGCCTCGCCGAGCGCGATGTCCGCGAGCTCCCGCAGCCGCGCCTCGCGCGGCACGCGCGGCTGAGCGAGCAGATCGAGGAACGCGTCGGATGCGGCGACAGCGGCGGCACTGCCGCCGACTACGTGCAGGAAATGGCGTCGATTCACGGAGCCGATCCTACATCGGACCTCAATACGCGTGCATTGTGGATTGGCGATTGGGGATTGAGGACTGATAGACGATTGTGGATTGGTGATTGCGGATTGATTGCCGATTGCTACACTGCGCCGCGTGAACGTGTTCGTGACGGGCGGCACGGGCTATCTGGGCACGCCGCTCGTCCGCGCGCTGATCGATCGCCGCCACTCCGTCACCGCGCTCGCGCGCCGTGAGAGTACCGTGCGCCTTCCGCCCGGTTGCCGCATCGTCATCGGCGATGCGCTCGATCGCCGGACGTTCGAGCCTGCGGTCGCCGGTGCCGATACGTTCGTGCAACTCGTGGGCGTGCCGCATCCGAGTCCTGCGAAGGCGGAGCAGTTCCGCAGAATTGATCTCGTCTCGGCGGTCGAGTCGATCGCCGCGGCGTCAGCCGCGGGCGTCCGGCACTTCGTCTACGTCAGCGTCGCGCAGCCGGCGCCGATCATGAAGGCCTATCAGGCCACGCGAGCGGAGGCGGAGTCGGCGCTTCGCGCGACCAGCATGCCGGCAACGGTCCTGCATCCGTGGTACGTCCTGGGGCCCGGACACCGGTGGCCGTATCTAACGATGCCGGTCTACTGGGTACTTGGAATGCTGCCGCCGACGCGCGATGCCGCGCGGCGACTGGCGCTGGTCACGCACGCACAGATGATCGATGCGTTGTTGTGGTCGGTCGAGAATCCGACTCCGAGCGGATGCCGCGTCATTGAAGCGGCGCAAATCAAGCGCGGTCTCGGTTACTCGTAGTGCAGCGCCTTGACCGGATCGAGGCGCGCGGCGCGCACTGCAGGATAGAGACCGAACACGATCCCGACCGTGACCGAGACGACGAAGGCAAGCGCGATGGAAAGACCGGTGACGATGGTCGACCAGCCCGCGAGTGACGCGACCAGTTCCGAGAGCAGGACGCCGACGACGACGCCGAGGACGCCGCCGAGCCCGGAAATGAGCGTCGTCTCGATGAGGAACTGCCGGATGACGTCCGCGCGCCGCGCGCCGACGGCGCGGCGGACGCCGATCTCGCGCGTCCGCTCGAGGACGCTCGCGGGCTTGATGTTCATGATGCCGATGCCGCCGACGAGCAGCGAGATCGACGCGATCGCGACCATCACCATTTCGAAGATCCGCCGCGTCCGCTGCTGCTGCGCGAGGAGCTCGGCCGGCGCAATGACGCTGAAGTCGCCCGCGTTGCGGTGTGACGCGTTGAGGAGTCCCGTCAACAGATCCGCCGAGCGCAGGCTGTCGATCTCCGGGGCGAGCTGCAGGTAGATACCGTCAATCTCGTCCTTGATGTTGCTGTAGCTGTCCTCGAGCCGCATGACCGCCGCCATGAGCGGCACGTAGATGAGGTTGTTGCGATCCTGCGACGGCATCCCTGCCACGTCGGACTGCACGGAGAGCTGCGGCCCCGTGACGCCGATGACGCGAAACCAGGCGTCGTTGACCTTGACGTGCTGGCCGAGCGGCTCGCTGGCGCCGAAGATTGCCGCGGCAGCCGCCTGACCCAGGATCGCCACCGGCGCCGCCGCCTCGGATTCATCTTCGGTAAAGAAGCGTCCGCGGGCGACGTTGAGGCCACTGATCCCGACGTAGGTCGTGCTGACGCCGTAGACGACCGGCATCTCGCCGGTCGGGCGGGGCAGCATCCGGCCAGCCTTGAAGCGCTTGCGCGCCGTGGCGGCGGCGACACCCTCCAGGTTCGCCTGCGCGACCCGCAGGTCTTCGAACGTCAGACCGGGCGACAGTTTCCTGGTCGCCTGCATCGCCTGCCAGTCGGTCGCTTCACGCGCCTCGACGATGAGGTTGCGGACGCCCAGTTGCTCGATGAACGCCATGACCTCCTGCTGCGCGCCGGCGCCGATGGACAGCATCGCCACGACGGCGGCGACGCCGAAGATCATCCCGAGCATCGTCAGGAGGGATCGGAGCTTGTGCGCGCGGAGGTTGTCGATGCCGTGGCGGAGCTCGGGCAGAAAGTCGGCGTTGCGCAGAACGAACAGAGCGCGATCGGGCTTCAGATCGTCCTTCACCGCGAGGCTCCCGTGGGACCGGCCGCCGCGGGCCGAGGCGCGGCGCCGGAGGCCGGTGCGGCTTCGGGATCCACGAGCGCGACTTCCACGCCTTCGTCGATGCCCTCGACGGCCACACGATTCTCGGAGCGGTGCGAGACTTTGACCTCGCGCGGCGCGAAGTGATCCCGGTCGCGGACGTAGACGACGGCTTTCCCTTCCTTCGCAAAGACCGCCTGCCGGGGGACCTGGAGCGCGTTCTCGACGGCCCGGCCCGCCACGATGATGCGGACCGATCCGCCCGGGCGCAACCGGGCATCGCGATCGTCGATCCGGAAGAAGACGTCGAACTGGCGGCCGGCCTGGCTCGATTCCCAGAAGTTGACGCGCGACGCGAGCGCGCCGAGCGATACGATGCGGCCCTCGAACTGGCGGCCGGGCGCCGCCTCGACGCGGATGGCGGCGCTCTGGCCGACCGCCAGGTTGGCGCGATCGGTCTCGTTGATGCGCGCGCGAATCTCCATCTCCCCCACTTCGAGCACGTCGGCCAGGACGCGACCGGGCCCGATCGTGTCGCCAACGCGGTACTCGGGGAGGACCATTCCCGGGAACCCGAAGCCGCCGCCTGCGTCGGGGTTGGTCCTTAACGCCACCAGGCCATCCATCGTGGAGTGCATGACGAGCGTATCGATCGTCGCCTTGGCGCGATCCATCGCGATCTGCGCCTTGTTCCGCTTCTCCTGCAGCGCCGCGAGCCCCGCCGCGCTCGTGACGGTGCGCGACTTGGCGTCCTCTTCGAGCTGCGCGAGGCGGCGCTTCGCCTCCTCGAGGTTGAGCGCGCGCTTTTTTGCTTCGACCGCGCTGATTAGCTCTCCGGCCAGCACGTCGAGCTCCGCGCGCCTGACATCGAACCGCGCGGTGAGCAACGTGACCTTTTCGGCGGCCGCCTGGACCTCGGCGTCCGCCTTCATCTTGACGATCTCCTGCTCCGCTTCGTTCAACTCGGATCGGCTCTGCTCGAGCGCGTGCTGCTGCTCCGCGGGGTCGAACTCGATCACGACGTCGCCCTTCTTGACGGTGGTGCCCGTGGGGGCGAGCTGCACGATGCGGAGGGAGCCGCCGGTGATCGGCGGCGCGACGAGCGAGACCGCCCGGCCGGCGCGCAGCTCGCCGGTCGCGTAGACATCCAGCTTCAGGTCGCCTCGTGTCACGCGCGTCGTCGGGACACCGTCGTCCCGCTCGGCTTCCCAGTTCTGGACCGCATAGACGATGCCGGCGCCGCCGAGCACGACGAGCGCCGCGAGCGCAGGCCAGAAAAGCCGCCGCAGTTTCATCGCGCGTCCTTCAACATGTCCCGCTCGGGCAGCTTCGTCGCGACGCGGTCTCCGGGCGACACGCCGGACCGAATCGCCACCTGTTCCTTGCCGCGACGGGTGATCTCCACCGGACGCGGCTCGAACGCGCGCCCGTCAAGAAGATAGACGACGGGCCTGCCGTCCTTCTGAAAGACCGCGCGGGCGGGGACGATTACCGATCCCGGGAGGCGGTCGACGGCAATCCGCGCCGTCGAGCTCATGCCGGGTCGAAGCCGTGGATCCTTCTCGCCCATTTTCAGTTTCAAGTCGAAGTTGCGCGCCGGCGGCCAGGTGCCGGACGAGAAATCGACGCGGGCGATGACCGACACGTCGGCCACGGTCGCGGTAAACTGCCGGTCCGGCACGGCGTCGACACGGAGGTTCGCCGTCTGTCCAGCCGCGATGCGCCCGCGATCCGTTTCATCGAGCCGCGCCTCGAACCGGATGTCCGCCAGGTCCGGCAGTTCCACGACCTGGGCGCCCGACCACGCGCGGTCCCCTTCACGGAATTCCGGGGGGTTGGTGCCCCACATGCCGCCTGCGCGGTAGTTCGGCATGATGCTGACCATGCCGTCGGCCGGGGCGCGCATCTCCAGGTTGGCGCGCGAGCGCTCGGCACGCTGCAGGTCTGCCAGCGCCTTCTCACGCTTGCGGAGCTTGCCGTTCAGATCCGCCTGCGCGGCGGCGCGGTCGGAGCCGGCTTTTTCGCCGGACTCCTTCAGCCGCTGGTCGGCGTCGGCGAGCGCGAGCTTCGCCTTTTCCCGATCGAT
>DATAEE010000105.1:0-36513 GCA_036258175.1 Vicinamibacterales bacterium | reverse complement strand
CAATAACGCCGGCGCCGGCGGCGGCCGGCAGCAGTGACGTTGACCTGGACTTCGACTTCCGGAATCGAGCGACATCTACATGGGTAAGCGCAAGGTAGCCGTCATCGTCGTTGTCGCGCTCGTCGGGCTGGCGGGCTTCGTCGTTTACAACCGGGCCGACCAGCCTGGCGCCGAGGCGCAGGGCCGGCCCGGAGGCGGGCCCGGCGGCGCTGGGCCGGGCGCGAGACCCCCGATGACCGTCGAGGTCGCCTCGGTCCGCCGGGAAGCGGTCTCCGAGCACGTGACCATCGTCGGCAACTTGATCGGCGAGGCGACGGTCGAAGTCGTGCCGAAGGTCAGCGGACGGCTCCAGAACGTGAGCGTCAAGCTCGGCGACCGCGTCTCGGAAGGCCAGCCGATCGCCGTCATCGAGGACCGTGAAATCCGCGAGCAGGTCAAACAGGCTGAGGCCTCCTTCGAGGTCGCACGCGCGAGCGTGCGCCAGCGCGAAGCGGACCTCAAGTTCGCCGAGACCGCCCTCGAGCGGGCGCGGAGCCTATATGAACGGCAGCTCCTGCCGAGGCAGGGGCTGGACGATGCGGATGCGCGATACCAGGCGGCGGTGGCGCAGGTCGATCTCGCGCGCGCGCAGTTCGCGCAGGCGCAGGCGCGGCAGGACGAGCTCCGCTTTACGCTCGCCAACACGGTTATCCGGTCGCCGGTCACGGGCTTCGTCGGCAAGCGGTATCTCGACCAGGGGGCTTTCGCGTCGCAGAACTCCCCCGTCGTCTCGGTGGTCGCGTTGAGGACCGTGCGGATGGTCGCCAACCTCGTGGAGAAGGACCTGAGCCGCGTCCGGCAAGGGACGGCGGCGGCGGTGGAAGTGGACGCGTACCCGGGCGAGCAGTTCACGGGGCAGGTCGCGCGGGTCGCTCCCCTTTTCGACGCCGCCACGAGGACGGCGCAGATGGAAATCGAGATTCCGAACCCCGCCTACCGCCTGAAGGACGGGATGTACGCGCGCGTGCGGCTGATCGTCGATACGCGGCCGAACGCGCTCGTCATCCCGCGCAATGCGCTGGTGGAGATCGCAGGGAAGCAGGGCGTCTTCCTCGCCTCGGGCCAGAAGGCCGCCTTCTCGGCGGTCGAAACCGGACTGCAGGACGAGACCAGGGTCGAGATCAGGGCCGGCCTCACCGATGGGGCGCGAATCGTCACGACCGGGGCGGGATCGCTGCGCGACGGTGACACGATCGTGCTCGCCGGCGGCGGTCAGGTACCGACGAGCGGCAACCGGAGCCCGGCGCCGCGAGGCAGCAGGCCGCAGGGCGGCGGCGGGCGCTAGATTGTTGATTGTTGATTGCTGATTGAGGACCACGAATGAGTATCCCGCGCACAGCCATTCACCGGCCGGTCACGATGTTCATGATCTCGGCCGTCATCATCCTCATCGGCGGCATCTCGCTCATGCGGCTGCCCGTCGATCTGATGCCCGACGTGAGCTTCCCCAGCATCACGGTCCGCGTCGGCTACCCGGGCGTCGGGCCGCTCGAGATAGAGGAGCTGATCGTCCGCCCGATCGAACAGGCGACGAGCGCGGTCGCGGGGGTCGAGCGCCTCGAGGCGACCGCCTCGGAGGGCAACGCGCGCGTGACGCTCAACTTCGCGTGGGGCACCGACCTCAACGAGGCGGCCGACGAGGTCCGCTCGCGGATCGATCGCGTTCGCGCCCGGCTCCCGGAGGATGCCGAGCCGCCGACCGTTTTCAAGTTCGACTCGACGGCCTTCCCCATCATGGGGATCGGGCTCGAGGGGGATTTCGACCGGGTGACGCTGCGCGAGATCGCGCAGAACGATCTCTCGCCGCGGCTCGAGCGCGTGCCGGGCGTCGCCGCGGTTACCGTCGACGGCGGGCTCCGCCGCCAGATCCACGTCAACCTGTCGAAGGAGAAGATCACCGCGCTCGATCTCTCGGTCGACCGCATCGTGAACATCATCCAGACCGAGAACGAGAACATCCCGCTCGGCGAGATCGACGAGGGCGATACGACGTATCTCCTCCGCAGCCAGGGACAGTTCGAAAACCTCGATCAGATTCGCGACCTCGTCGTCATGACCAAGAACGGCGTGCCCGTCTACATGAGGGACATCGCCGAGGTGAAGGATGCGACCGAGGATTTCCGCTCGTTCACGAGAATTAATGGCAAGCCGGGCGTGCGGATGCGCGTCACGAAGCAGTCGGGCGAGAACACTGTCCAGATCGCGGACGCCGTCAAGGCCGAGGTCGAGCGGATCAACCACGAGGTGCCGGCCATCAAGTTGACGATGCTCGACGATCAGTCGGTGTTCATCGGCCGCGCGATCGACTCGGTGAAAGAGCATGCGATGCTCGGCTCGATCCTGGTCATCCTGGTCATCTTTCTCTTCCTGCGTGATTTCCGCGCGACGCTCATCGTGTGCACGTCGATTCCGATCTCGGTCATCGGCACCTTCGCGCTGCTCTACTTCGCCGACTTTACGCTGAACACGATGACGTTCGGAGGACTCGCGCTCGGCATCGGCATGATCGTCGATGCCGCCATCGTCGTGCTCGAGAACACCTACCGCCACATGGAGATGGGCAAGCCGCACGAACAGGCGGCCATCGACGGCAGCGAGGAGGTCTGGTCCGCGATCGTCGCCTCGACGCTCACGCACATCGCCGTTTTCATCCCGCTGCTGTTCCTGACCGGCGTCTCGAGCATCCTGTTCACGCAGCTCTCGATCGTTGTCATCTTTTCGCTGTCGATGTCGCTCTTTGTTGCCGTTACGCTCGTGCCGGTGCTCTGCGCGAAGTGGCTGCGCCTGCCGAAGAAGGCGTCCGAGCGGACCGGGCTCAACGCGCGGCTCTTTGGCTGGAGCGAGCGCGCCCTGGAGTCCATGGATAACCTCTACGGCCGCATCGTGCACCGTTCCCTGATGCACCGGCCGACGGTCCTCGCCGTCGGGGCGGGGTTGTTCGTGGTCGCGCTGCTCATCCTGCCGACGATCGGCTTCGAGCTGATGCCGCAGACCGACGAGGGCGAGGTCCGAGTGGACGCGGAGCTGGCGGTCGGGACGCGGATCGAACGCGTGCACGACACACTCGAACGGCTCGAGGGGATGATCCGCCGGGAGGTGCCGGAGACGGCCGCGCTCATCAGCAGCGCCGGCGGCGGAGGCTGGATGGGCGGCGCCGGCCATCGCGGCGATGTGACGGTGCGCCTGGTCCCCCGCACCGAGCGCACGCGGAGCAACGAAGAGATCGCGATGGCTCTGCGGCGCGCGCTCTCGGGGCAGCTTCCGGGCGTCATCATCCGTGCGCGGCCCTCGGGCGGCAACAACCAGATGAACCGGATCATGGGCGGCGGCGGCGAAAGCCGCCTCGCGGTCGAGATCCGCGGTCACGATCTGGAGGACGCCAAGCGCCTCGCGCAGGACACGAAGGCCGTCATGGACCGGACGCCCGGCATTGCAGACGTGCGCGTGGGCCGCGACGAGGGGCGCCCCGAGCTGGCGATCCGGGTTGACCGACCGAAGGCGGCGGTGCTCGGGTTGACCGTCTCGGGGGTCGCGAACACGATCCAGACCAACGTCGCCGGCACGCAGGCCGCGTTCTTCCGCGAACGGGGCTACGAGTATCCGATCGTCGTCCGGTTGCGCGAGGAGGACCGCGGGCGTGTCTCGGACGTCGGCGACATCCTCATCAGCACGCCGCAAGGCCAGGTGCTGCAGGCCAAGAACCTGATGAAGGTCGAGTCCGAGCAGGGCCCTGTGCAGATCGAGCGGAAGAATCAGGAGCGCATTACGCGCGTGAACGCCGAGCTCGAGACGACGCTGAGCGAAGCGGTTGACGCGGTCAACGAACGCCTGCCGGACCTGCGCGTGCCCCAGGACTTCTCGGTCGGGTTCGGTCAGGAAGTCGAGGAGCAGCGGCGCGCATTCGGTCAGCTGCAGCTCATGCTGATTCTCGCGATTGTCCTGGTCTATGCCGTCATGGCGTCGCAGTACGAATCCCTGAAGGATCCCTTCATCATCATGTTCTCGGTGCCGCTGGCCGCGATCGGCGTCGTCCTGGCGCTCAAGCTCACGGGCACGCCGTTCAGCCTCCAGGCCTATATCGGCGTCATCATGCTCGCCGGGATCGTCGTCTCGAACGCCATCCTGCTGGTCGACTACACCAACCTGCTGCGGCGCCGCGACGGCGTCGTGCTGCGGCAGGCGGTCGAACGGGCGGGACGCACCCGGTTGCGCCCCATCCTCATGACCTCGCTCTGCACGATGCTCGGCCTCGTCCCGATGTCGCTCGGGATCGGCGAGGGCGCGGAGCTGCAGTCGCCGCTCGCACGCGTCGTGATCGGCGGTCTGTTGACATCCACGCTGATCACGCTCGTGTTCGTGCCGACGGTCTACACGATCTTCGAAGAAGGCTGGAGCGGACTGCGTCGCGGCATACACCACGACCACGAGTCGGATCACGAGCACGTGACATGAAGAGAGCGACCCTGATCGTCGCTGCGATCGTCGTTGTCGGCATCTCCGCCGGGGCGTACTACATGCGCCGCAGCAGCAAGGAGCCGCAGATCACGACGGCGCAGGTGACCCGCGGGGACGTTGTCGATACGGTCGGCGCGACCGGCACACTCGAGGCCGTGACGACCGTTCAGGTCGGAACGCAGGTCTCGGGCACGGTCAAGGAGCTCTACGCCGACTTCAACTCGATCGTTCGCAAGGGGCAGGTGATTGCGCGACTCGATCCGTCGCTTTTCGAGACACAGATCGAGCAGCAGCAGGCGAACGTCGCACGGGCGCAGGCAGAAGTGGAGCGCCTCCGGGTGGCGCTCGAAGATGCCCGCGTCAAGCTGACCCGCGCTCGCGATCTTTCGGACCGAAGCCTGATCCCGAAAACGGAGCTCGAAGCGGCGGAGGTCAATGTGCGATCGGGAGAAGCGCAGCTTCGATCTGCACAGGCGGGGCTCACGCAGGCGCGGGCGAACCTCAATCAGACGCGGGTGAATCTCGACTACACGATTATCCACTCGCCGATCGACGGCATCGTCATCTCGCGAAACGTCGACGTCGGACAGACCGTCGCGGCCAGCATGCAGGCCCCGACGTTGTACCTGCTCGCGGCGGACCTGACGAAGATGAAGGTCAACGCGAACATCGACGAGGCGGATGTCGGGCGGATTCGTCCGGGACAGGTCGTCCGCTTCAGGGTTGACGCCTTCCCCACCGACGATTTCTTCGGGAAGGTCTCACAGATCAGGCTGCAACCCGCCGTCGTTCAGAACGTCGTCACGTACGCGACGGTCATCGACGTCCCGAACCCCGAGCTCAAGCTGAAACCGGGGATGACGGCGAACGTCACGATCGAGATCGCACGGCGGTCCAATGTCACGCGCGTTCCGACGATGGCGCTGCGGTTCCGGCCAACGACAGACATGTTCGCCGCGCTCGGACAGGAGCCCCCGTCCGAGACGCGCGGCCGTGCGGCCGCGACGGCGGCGTCGGGTGCAACCGGCACGCAGGGGCAGCCTCCCGCCGGAGGGGCGACCGGCGACGGATCCCCGCGCGCCCAGAGACCAGAAGCGACCGGCAACGGCAACTCGACGCCGGCCGGGCCCGCGGAGCGGCGACGACGGTTCCAGGAACGCATGCAGAACATGTCTCCGGAGGAACGCGCGCAGTTCGCGCAGCGGATGCGTGAGCGCGGATTCGAGCCGGGTCCCGGCGGCAACGGAAACGGCGGCATCAGCGCGAAGCCTGCTGCTCCGTCGAGCCCGCTGAACGGTAATGCGCAGACCATCGACCAGCTGTTTGGACCTCTGCCCCAGGCAGAATCGACCGGCCGTGTCTGGACGTTTTCGAACAAGCAGCTCAAGCCGATCCGTCTGAGACTCGGCGTCTCCGATGGAACGTGGACCGAGCTCCTCGGCAACGATCTGCAGCCCGGAACGGAGCTCGTCACGGGCGTCGTCCTCGATCAGCCGGCCGCGGCTGGCGCGGGTGGATCGCGGTCGCCGCTCATGCCGGGGCAGCGCCCGCCAAACATGGGCGGTCAGCGCAACGCGCCCGCCGGAGGCAATCAGCGAAGGTAATCAGCGTCGATTGCTGATTGCTGTGCTGAATGCCACTCTGATGGCAGTCATCAGCGTCGCGGATCTCACCAAAACCTACATCGTCGGTGAGGTCGAGGTCCGTGCGTTGCGCGGCGTCAGCGTCGACGTTCAGCCGGGCGAGTTCGTCGCGGTAACGGGTCCATCCGGCTCCGGCAAGTCGACGTTCATGCACATTCTCGGGTGCCTCGACCGGCCGACGACTGGCCGGTACATCCTCGACGGAAAAGATGTCTCGCGCATGTCGAAGGACGAGCTCGCCGGGATCCGCAATCGGAAGATCGGGTTCGTATTCCAGGGTTTCAATCTGCTCTCGCGGACGACGGCGCTGGACAACGTCGAACTGCCCTTGCTCTACAACGGCGGCGCGTCGCTCAAGACGTCCGACCGACACCGGCGCGCGATGGCGGCGCTGGCGGCCGTCAGCTTGGAGGATCGAGCGCACCACTACCCGAATCAGCTGTCTGGCGGACAGCAGCAGCGCGTTGCGATCGCCCGCGCGCTCATCAACGAGCCGTCAATCATCCTCGCGGACGAGCCGACGGGCAACCTCGATACGCGCACGAGCATCGAGGTGATGGATATTTTCCAGCGGCTCAACGCCGACCGCGGCATCACGGTCTTGCTCATCACGCACGAGCCGGACATCGCGGAGTATGGCACCCGGCTGATTTCATTCCGCGACGGCCGGATCGTCCGCGATCAGCCGATCGAGACGCGCCGGCTCGCCACCGAGGAACTGGCTGCCCTGCCTCCACCCAAGGATGAGGATCATGTCGCTCCTAATGACAGTGCGCATCGCGCTCAAGGCGCTCGGTAGGAACAAGCTCCGCACGTCGTTGACGATGCTGGGGATGATCATCGGCGTCGCCGCCGTGATCACGATGGTCGCGCTCGGGACCGGCGCGCAGACGCAGATCGAAGACCAGGTCAGGTCGGCCGGCACAAACATGATTCTGGTGAACGCGGGCAACTGGTCGTTCGGCGGCGTTCGGCAGGGCCAGGGGTCGTCGAGCACGCTGACAGTCGACGACGCCGAGGCGATTCGTGCCCTGCCCGGCGTGCAGTACGTCTCGCCCGGCGCGAACACGCGCGCGCAGGTCATCGCCGGCAATCAGAACTGGTCGACGCGCATCGAGGGGACCGGCGTCGACATGCCTCTCATCCGGTCCTGGCCGACGCACTTGGGGGCGTACTTCACGCAGCAGGACGTACAGACCGCGGCCAAGGTCGCGGTGCTCGGCTCGGTCGTCGCCGAAACGCTGTTCGGAGAGCAGGTCGACCCCACCGGCGAGATCATTCGCATTCGCAACCAGCCGTTCCGCGTCGTCGGCGTCCTCGCGTCCAAAGGACAGTCGGCCATGGGGCAGGACCAGGACGATACCGTGTTCGTCCCCTACAGCGCGGTCCAGAAGAAACTGATGGGGATTCAGTACCTGAACAACATCACGGTTTCCGCCGTGTCCGCCGGACAGACGCTGTCGACTGCCGACGACATCATCAACACCCTCCGCATCCGGCACAAGATCGAGCCGGGTGAGCCGGACGATTTCATGGTCCGCACGCTCGAGGAGATGGCGAGCGTCCGTACCGAAACGACGCGGACGATGACCGTGCTCCTCGCGAGCATCGCCGGCGTCTCGCTGCTCGTCGGCGGCATCGGCATCATGAACATCATGCTCGTGTCGGTGACCGAGCGGACGCGTGAAATCGGCCTGCGCATGGCGATCGGCGCCCGCGGGAAGGACGTGCTGATGCAGTTCCTCGTCGAGGCGATCGTCATCAGCCTGTTCGGCGGGCTCGTCGGGATCGGCCTTGGTTTCGCGCTCTCGGGCGGTGTGCGCGAGTTCCTCGAATGGCCAGCGGTCATCCCGCCCGACGCGATCCTGATGGCGTTTGGATTCGCCGCCGGTACGGGCGTGTTCTTTGGCTTCTACCCCGCGCGAAAAGCCGCGCGCCTCGATCCGATCGAAGCGTTGCGATACGAATGATCATTGTGGATTGCTGAATGCTGAATGGAAGACGTATGAGTAAAGGCCTCATGACCATCGCATTCGCGGTCGTGGCATCGATTGTTGCGATCGCTCAGGCGAAACCGGATTTCTCAGGCACCTGGATCCTCGATTTCGAGAAGAGCGCAACGGGCGGCGGTCCGGAAGGCGGCGGGCCCGGCGGACGCGGGCCGGGCGGCCACTCGGGACGGCGTCCGGATGCGAAGCTCATGATCAAGCAGACGGCCGGAGAGCTTTCAATCGATCAACAGGTGAATGGCCTGTCGAACGTCGTCACCCTCAAGCTCGATGGAAGCGAGAGCGTCAACACGGGCCCCCGCGGCGGCGAGATCAAGTCGAAGGCGCGCTGGGATGGCGGCAAGCTCATCGTCCAGAGCACGCAAACGATGAGAACTCCCAACGGCGAGCAAACGATGCAGACGACCGAGACGCGCTCGCTGGCGCCCGACGGGACGATGATCGTCGAGCGCACCGCCGAGACGCCTCGCGGCCCCCGGACGCAGAAGTTGGTGTTCAGAAAGACGACTTGAGCAGCTCCATGACCGTCCTGCCCGTGACGGGGTCCACGAGCTCGGGCGCGATCGACGCGAGCGGTCCTAATACAAACGCGCGCTCGCGGAAACGCGGGTGCGGAATCTCGAGCCCCTTTTCCTTCACCATTACGTCACCGTAGAGCACGAGGTCCAGATCCAGCGTCCGCGGTGCCGCTTGAAAGGGACGCTCACGGCCGCGCTCCCGTTCGAGGGCGAGCAGCGCGACGAGCAGCGCGCGCGGCGTCATGCCGGCGGGCGGACGGCCGACGAGGACCGCGTTGAGGTACCGCGGCTGGCCTGCGACACCCACGGGCTCGGTGTCGATGTAATCGGAGACGGTCAGATCGGTGAGAAGCGTGCGGAGGCGATTGACGGCAAAGTCCAGGTGGCCGGCCCGATCTCCGAGATTGCTGCCAAGCGCGATCGCGCAGCGCACCTACTCAACCCAGCGGGTCGGCAGGACGACGCCGCGGGCGCGGCCGCCTTCGCGGCGGCCGAGGAGATCGGTTTCGCCGGCGACGCCCAGCGCGAAGAACCGCTGCTGCTCGAGCGTCTCGCCGAGCATCAGGCCGAGCATCGTGCGGTGGCGGGCGTTGCTCAGGGCGGCGATCTTATCCCTCCACCGTGCGACGAACGCGCCCGCCAGCTCGCGATCCTCGGCCATGAGGCGGGTCGCCTCGCCGGTGATCTCCGGGTCCGGCACTTCGGCGAGCGTGCCGCCCGCATCCGCGATTGCGTCGCGGAGCCAGGTGAGGTGCACGTCCTCGCGGTTGATGACGTACTGATAGGCGTTGTTGAACTCGTACCCGCTGACGCGCCGGGCAGCTGCGACGTGCCGCTGCCGGAGCGCCAGTTTGTCCTTGTAGATCGCCTCGAGCAGCGCGAGCGCGTCGGCTGGCTTCACGTGCCCTGTTTTTCCTTGCACGTGATGCACACGCGCGTCCACGGAATCGCGTTCAGACGGGCGGGCGCGATCGGCTCGCCGCAGTCGCGGCAGACGCCGTACGTGCCCTTTTCAATGCGCCAGAGCGCCTCTTCGATCGCCTGCAGAATCTTGGCGTCGGTCTGCTTCAGTTTCAGCTGAATGTGGACCTCGTTGTTGCCGCTGGCCTGATCGGCGAGGTCGCCCTGCCGCGTGTTGGTCTCCATCGACGCCTGGAGCGGTTTGTTGGTGCCGCCCGAGCCAAGGATCTCGCCCCGCTTGCGCAGGAGCGCCTCCTTGTAGGTCGTCACGTCGTCCATACCCAGGTCCCCCCGGCACGGCGCCCTCCCATCGCTGATTCCGGGCGCCGGAGAAAACCCCATATTACTACCGATCGCCTCCGATCAGATCGCCGAGGCCGCCCAGCATGCCACCGAGGTCCCGCTTCACATCCTCGCGATCGCCGCGTCGCGCCGCGTTTACGCGATCGGCGAGACGCGAGAACGGGAGCGTCTGCAGCCACACTTTTCCCGGCCCGGTCAGCGATGCGAAGAAGAGCCCTTCGCCGCCGAACAGACTCGTCTTGATGCCGCCGACGCGGACAATGTCGTAGTCGACCGTGGGCTGGAACGCGACGAGGCAGCCCGTGTCCACTTTCAGCCGCTCACCCGGCTGCAGCTCCATGTGAACGATCGTGCCGCCGCTGTGCGCGAACACCTGACCGCGGCCTTCCAGCTTCTGGAGGATGAATCCTTCGCCGCCGAAGAAGCCGGCGCCGAGCCGTTTCGTGAACGCGATGCTGATGTCGACGTCGCCAACCGCACAGAGGAATGAATCCTTCTGGCAGAGGAGTGATTCCCCTCTCAGCTCGATTGGGATGATCTTGCCGGGATACGGGCCGGCAAACGCGACGCGGCCCGTGGGCGTCTGGCAGCGAAACCAGGTGATGAAGAAGCTTTCTCCCGCGAGCAGCGTACGCTTCAGACCGCCGAGCAGGCCGCCTTCCATCTTGGCGTCCATGTCGATGCCGTCGGTCATGTACATCATCGCGCCAGCTTCCGCGCGGACGGCATCTCCCTGCGCGAGGCTCAGAATCACCGCCTGCATGTCGTCGCCGATGATTTCGTGTTTGACCATCTTTTTTCCTCACGCGCTGGGGCCCCACCCCCCAGCGCCTGCCAACCTTCGACTGCGCTCAGGTTGGCCCTGAGCCTGCCGAAGGGCCACGCCTCGCTGTGGCTCGGCGCGTTACTTCCAACACCTAGCTGCGATCCGGTCGTTCTTCGAAGATGGGTTCTGACTTTATTCGGCCCGAAGTGTTCCGAGTGGCTTGCGCCTCAGCACCTCAAGGCTGGCGGCGACGCCGATCGCGCAGACCAGCGCCCCCGTGATGGCGACGCCGATGACGTTCACGCCGGGCGCGGCCGACCAGACGATGTCGAGGAGAAACCGGGCGGCCGCCCAGCCGAGCACCGCGGCGCCAGCCGATCCGATGACGCCGGCAAGAAGGCCGAGCAGGCCGTACTCGAATGCCAGCATGGCCGCCAGCGTGCGAGACGTCGCCCCCAGCGTGCGCAGAATCGCCGCTTCGTAAATGCGCTGGAACCGGGTCATCGCCACGGCGCCCGCCAGGATCAGCGCGCCGCCGGCGAGCGCGACCAGGCCGACGATCGAGATCGCCAGCGAGATGTTCTCGACGATCGTTCGCGCGCGCGCCAGGATCTCGCGGATGTCGATCGCCGACACGTTCGGGAAGGCCACGACCAGGTCGCGCTGAAGCCGGGCCCGCCGTTCGACGTCGTCCGGCGCCTTGACGAACCCGATGTACGCGTGCGGCGCCCGCGCGAACGTCGGCGGGCTGAACACGAACATGAAGCCCCCGCTGCGCGCCTGATCCCAGTCGACGCGCCGGACGCTCGTGACTCGGGCGGTGACGATCCGGCCCATGACGTCGAAGCGGATGTCGTCGCCAACGTGGATGTTGAACCGCTCGCGGATCCCTTCTTCGATCGACACCTGATTGTCGGCGGGACCGCCCGCACCCCAGAGTGGCCCTTCGAGCAACGTTTCGTTCGCCTCGAGGGCGTCGCGGTACGTGATGACGTACTCGCGCGCCAGCGAGCCGCGGCCGCGGACGTCCTCGTAGTTTTCCAGGTTGACCTCGCGACCACGAACGCCGACCACGCGGGCGCGCAGGACCGGGACGAGCTTGGGGTCGAGGCCGGTCTGCTCCTTGAGGAGCCGCTGCACGCCGGCCGCCTGGTCTTCCTGCACGTCGATGAGAAACAGGTCCGGCGAGTCCTCACCGAGCTCCAGGGCGATTTCGCGCAGCAGATTCGACTGGACGACCTGGACGCCGATCACGAAGAACGCGCCCAGCCCGACCGCCAGGAGGATCACCCGTGTCTGATTCCCCGGACGCCGCAAGTTGATCACGGCGTGCCGCACCGCGAAGCGGCGCGACCACGCCAGCGGCGCGACCGCGCGCACGAGCGCGGCCCCCGCGCCGGTCAACACGAGCCCGACAGCTGCGAGCGCGAGGGTGATCACCAGACCCACGCGCCACGATCCGGCCTGCCAGCCCGCGACGCCCGCGAGGGCCACTGAGATCAGGAGCGACGCCAGGACCTTCACCCAGTCCACACGGCGGTGCCACGGCCGTCCTGCGCTGCTCTCGCCCCCGCCGGCGACGGTTCCCTGCCGCAGCACGAGCAACGGCTTCACCCGCCGCACGTCGAGCAGCGGCACGACCGCAAACAGGAGCGACACCAGCAGGCCCACCGCGATCCCCTGCAGCGCCGCCGACATCGTCAGTCCGTACGACGCCGCGCCCAGTGCAGCCGCCAGCGACGCGGGAATCGCCTGAATCGCGGCCGCCGCGACGAGCACGCCCAGGCCGCTGCCGGCCAGCGCGAGCACGATGACCTGCATGAGATACGTCGCGAGGACCTGCCGGCTCGTCGCGCCGAGACACTTCAGCACGGCGATGCTCCGCAGCTTCTGGTGCACGAACACGCGCGTCACGCTCCACACGCCCACGCCGCCGAGCACGACCATGGCGAGACCGACGAGGCTGAGGTAATCCTCCGCGCGCTGGAGATCTTCGCCGATGTCGTCCTCGGTCGCCCGATACCAGCGTACGTTAACGAACCGGTCGCGGAACTCCTTCCGCAGTCCCTCCACCAGACTGCGGGCCGCGCTCTCGCCGTCGACGCGCAGCAAGATCGCATAGCGCGCGCGGCTGCCGAAGGTGAGCAGGCCGGCACCGCGCAGGTCGTCGTAGGCAACCACGGCACGGGAGCCAAGGCTGAAGGGGCCTGATCGATTGCCCGGTTCTTCGAGGATGACGCCGCGGATCTGAAACTTCGTGCCGCCGAAGAGCACTTCGTCCCCTTCCTTGACGTCGAGCTGCGCCAGCAGCTCGGGCCTGACGAGTGCTCCGTGGTTCCGCAAAAGCTCGTACGAATACGGACGGCCGTCAGCCAGTTTGAAAGCGCCGTACAGCGGGAACACCTGCTGCACGCCGCGCAGCTCGACCATCCTGGCGATGGGTTTTCGCTCCACCACCGGCCTCGCCATCGTCGCCGCCTCGATCGTCTCGGTGCGTTCGCGGACGGCGGGCACCGCCAGGCGCTCGTCGAGGAGGCGCCGCGTCTCGGGGTCCCACGGACGGTTGGTGAAGAGCGCCACGTCGGCCGCCAGCAGGGTGCGCGCTTCACCCGCCAGCGCATGGCGCACGCTCTGGATAACCGACCGCAGCGCGACGATCGTGGCCACGCCGAGCGCGACGCACGCGAAAAAGAACAGCAGGCGCCGCCAGGAGGCGCGCATTTCCCGGACCGCCATCAGCAGCGCGAATTTCATGCGACCCGGCTCATCTCGACGATCCGGCCGTCGCGAAGCGAGATCCGCGAATCAGCCCGGGCGGCAAGCTCGGCATCGTGCGTAACGAGGACCACTGTGGCGCGGCGCGTACGGTTGACCTCGGCGAGCAGGTCGATGATGTGGCGGCCGGTGACGGTGTCCAGGTTCCCGGTCGGCTCGTCCGCCAGGAGGATCGGCGGATCGTTCGCCAGTGCGCGCGCAATGGCCACGCGTTGCTGTTCGCCACCCGAAAGCTGCGATGGATAGTGGTGACGGCGGTCCGTGAGGCCGACTTCGTCGAGCAGCGCCGCTGCCCGCCGTGCCGGGTCGGCAGCCGCTGCAAGCTCCAGCGGAACGCGGACGTTTTCGAGCGCCGTCAGCGACGGAATCAGATGAAAGAACTGAAAGACGAAGCCGATCTTGGCCCCGCGCAACCGGGCCAGCCGGTCCTCGTCGAGCGCTGTGATGTCGGCCCCGTCGATGATGACCGCGCCGGTCGTCGGGGCGTCGAGCCCCGCGATCAGGCCGAGCAACGTCGACTTGCCGCTGCCGGACGGACCCGTCACCGCCAGAAACTCGCCCGACCCCACCGACAGATCCATGGGATGGAGAATCGTGAGCTGGCCGTCCCCGCTCGGAACGGTCTTCGAGATGCCGCGGAGCTCGATCATGGAGTCGCCGTCGCCGCGTCGGCCATGGGTTGGAGGGCGCGCCAGATCGTCTCGGCGATCAGCCGCGCGCCTTCGGCGTTTGGGTGGATGCCATCCCCCTGATTGAGGCGAGCCTGCCCTGCGACGCCGTCGAGCAGGAACGGCACAAACGTGACGTTGTGGGTTCGCGCGAGGTCGCGATACACCTGTCTGAATTTGACGGTGTAGTCCTGTCCGTAGTTCGGCGGTGCCTCCATCCCCGCGAGCAGCACCGAGACGCCCCGTTTCTGTGCGCGCTCGATAATGGTCGAGAGATTCCGCCGCATGTCATCAATCGAGAGGCCACGGAGTGCGTCGTTGCCGCCGAGGGCGACGATCAGAATCTTCGCGTCACCCTCGAGCGCCCAGTCCAGGCGCCGCAGACCGCCGGCAGTCGTGTCGCCGGACACGCCAGCATTGACGATCTGGAACTGGTAACCTTCGGCATCCATCTTCTTCTGCAGCAGCGCCGGGTACGCCTCGGATTCCGGCAGCCCGAGTCCCGCGGTGAGACTGTCGCCCAGCACGACGATTCGCCGCCGTGACGTGGATGTCGGATTACTCGACGGCGTCGCCGCAGCAGTTCCCGCATCGGACGGCGCACGCCCGGCGACCTCACCGTTGCAGCCCGCCGCGATCATCGCCGCGAGCACGATCCACCGAAAGCCCATGTCCATATGCTACCGCACCGCCCGCTCGGCTAAGGTGGCGCACGCCTTCAGGCGCGCGCGACTCGTTCAAGAGCCCGGCTTATAATCACCGGCCATGACAATGCTCGCCGCGCTTCTCACGCTCAGCCTGCTGCAGCCAGCCGCACCGGCGGTCACCTATCCCAACGACCGCGTGCTCACGCATCGCGAGCAGGCGGCGCTCGTGAAGGCCTGGATCCAGAAGCGATTCGACACGCTGCTCCCCGACCTCATGCGCCGCGAGAAGATCGACATGTGGATCGTCGTGTCGCGCGAATACAACGATGACCCCGTGTTTCGATCGATCTCTCCGCTGACGACCTACTCCTCCAGACGACGGACGATTCTGGTCTTCTTCGATCGCGGCAAAGAGGGCGTCGAGCGGTTGTCGATCGGTCGTTTCGACTACGACGGGCTCTACACCCTCGTACGCACGGCCAACGACGCGCAGTGGGAAGGTCTCCGCAAGGTCGTCGAGGAGCGCGATCCGAAAGTGATCGGCCTCAACACATCCGAGGCCTCGAGCCACGCCGACGGCCTCACGGCGAACGAAAAGGAGAACGTCCTCGAGGCGCTCGGCGCGAAGTATGCGCCGCGGGTGAAATCTGCGGAGATGCTCGCCGTCGGCTGGCTGGAGGTGAAGCTGCCCGAGGAGACCGACGCGTATCGGCACGTCATGGCCGTCGCGCATCAGATCATTCGCGAAGCCTTCTCGAACAAAGTCATCACGCCGGGAGTGACGACGACGGAGGATGTCGTGTGGTGGATGCGGCAACGCGTCGCGGGGCTCGGTCTCGGCGGCTGGTTTCACCCGTCGATTACCATTCAGCGCAAAGGCGGAATGCCTTCGGACCTGCCCGCCGAAAAGCGGATCATTCAGCGCGGCGACATGCTACACACCGATTTCGGCCTCGTCTATCTCGGCTTCTCCACCGACACGCAGCACAACGCGTACGTGCTGCTCGAGGGTGAGCAGCAGGCCCCCGCCGGTTTGCGCGAGGGGCTTCGCCAGGCCAACAAGCTCCAGGACATGACGATGCGCAACGCGCGCACCGGAGGAACGGGCAATGCCGCGCTCGCGGCGGCGCTCGCGCAGGCGAAAGCAGATGGGATGACGCCGTCGATCTACTGCCATCCGATTGGGTATCACGGGCATGGCGCCGGTCCCCCGATTGGCATGACCGACTATCAGCAGGGCGTGCCGGTGCGCGGCGAGTACATCTTCCGCATCTCGACCTGGCATTCGATCGAACTGAATGTCATGCACCCCGTGAAAGAGTGGAACAACCAGCCGGTGCGCTTCGCGCTGGAAGAAGACGCTGCCCTCTTTTCAAACGGCTGGGGTTGGATCGACGGACGGCAGACGGAGTTCTACCTGATCAAGTAACGGTACCTTCTTTGCTACTCATCCATGGAGGATGAGTTCACCGAAAGATCGCGTACGCATCGCCGCAATCGCAGACCTGCACTACTCGAGAACGTCCCAGGGTACGGTGCAGCCGATGCTCGCACGCATCGCCGACGACGCGGACATCCTGCTCATTTGCGGCGACCTGACGGACTACGGCCTGCCTGAGGAGGCGCGTCTCCTGGCGCGCGAGATCAGCGGCGCGGTGAAGATTCCGCTCGTCGCGGTTCTCGGTAATCACGACTACGAGTCGGGCGCGGCGGGCGAGGTTCGCGAGATTCTGTCGGACGCCGGCATCGTCGTGCTCGACGGCGAGACGTGCGAAGTGCACGGCGTCGGCTTCGCGGGCATCAAGGGCTTCGCGGGTGGCTTCGGCCGTGGCACACTCGGCCCGTGGGGCGAGCAGGTCGTGAAGACGTTCGTACGTGAAGCGGTCGACGAAGCGCTGAAGCTCGAAACGGCGCTGGCGCGGCTGCGCACCCCGCACCGGATCGCGCTCCTTCACTACGCACCCATCGCCGCCACGGTCGAAGGCGAACCGCGCGAGATCTTTCCGTTTCTGGGCTGCAGCCGTCTCGAAGAACCGCTCACGAGGTACCCGGTGACTGCCGTCTTCCACGGCCATGCGCATCACGGCAGGCCCGAAGGCCGGACGCGGACCGGCGCGCCGGTGTTCAACGTGTCGCTATCGCTGATGCGCGCCATCGATCCCGAGCGCCCGTACCGCGTCATCGAGATTGCCGACGGTGAAGTCGACGCGACGGAGCGCCGTGTGGTCGATCGCCGCGCGCGGGAGATCTCATGATCAAATCGTCGCTGTGCCTTCTCTGCGTGCTCTGCGCGTTTTGGGTGTCGAACGCCTCTGCGACCTCGGCGTCACCCGTCCTTCAACTGCAGGTCTGGCTGGATCGCGCTGGCTTCTCGCCGGGCGAGATTGACGGCCGCGACGGGTCGAACACGCGCCGCGCGGCGGAGTCGTACGCGAAAGCGCGCGCGCTAGCCGACGTCAGCCAGCCTGCGATGCTCGAAGCGCTTTCGGCGGAGCATTCGAACGCACCGGCCATCACCGAATACACGGTCTCGCCTGAGGACGTGGCGGGACCATTCGTTGCAGACATACCGGAGGATCTCGAGCAGCAGGCGTCGCTGCCGGCACTCGGGTATCGCACGCCGCTCGAAGCGCTGGCCGAGAAGTTCCACGCCAGCCCTGCCCTGCTCCAGCAATTGAATCCGGGCGCCCGGTTCGGCGCCAGCGAGAAGATCCAAGTGCCCAACGTGAAGCCCGTTGCCGACGCTCCAGGAGATTCGTCGCGCGAAGGTGCGCCGGTCGGCACCGCTGGCACCACGACCGAGAATGTGGTTCGGGTATCGAAGGGCACGTCCACGCTGGAAGTGACCGGGCCGGACGGGAAGGTCATTTTCTCCGCGCCGGTGACGAGCGGCAGCGAATTCGATCCGCTACCGATCGGAGAGTGGAAGGTTACCGGCGTCGCCCGGCGGCCGGCGTTCCACTACAACCCGGACCTGTTCTGGGACGCCGACCCATCGCATGCCAAGGCCACGATCAAATCGGGCCCGAACAACCCGGTCGGGTCGGTCTGGATCGACATCAGCAAGCCGCACTACGGGCTGCACGGATCGCCGGAGCCGTCACGTATCGGCAAGTCCGAATCGCACGGCTGCGTCCGATTGACGAACTGGGATGCGCTGCGGCTCGCCACGCTCGTGCGCCCGGGCACACCGGTGATCTTCACGCAGTAGAGCGATGCGGCTGAGAAAGCGAGACGCGCTTCGTCAGATAGCCGCTGCTGCCGGCATTGGGTTCGTCGCCGGTTTCTGCACGCTGGCGATGCTCATCTGGTACTTCGGCAACTTTGTCGGCCTGCGTCCCGAGGTTTCGGGTATGACGGCGCGCGCCGCGGTTGACCGGCAGGCCGCACCGACGGCGCCGCCGCTGCATCCCCCGGAGCCGCCCGCCGCCACGCCGCCCAATCCGACCGGCACCGGCGGCGACACGCCGCCGCCTCCAGCCGTCGAATCCACCATCGGAGCCGAGCCGCTTGCGCTGCTCCGGAACCGCCGGCTGACAATCCCGGTCGAGGGAGTCGAGCGCTCCGCGCTCGTCAGGTCCTACGCCGACACGCGCAGCGGCGGTCGGCAGCACGAGGCGATCGACATTCTCGCGCCCCGCAACACGCCGGTCCGGGCGGTCGAGGCGGGCACGATCGCCAAGCTGTTCACCAGCCGCTACGGCGGACTGACCATCTATCAGTACGACCCGGACAAGAAGTTCATCTATTACTACGCCCACCTGGAGCGTTACGCGCCGGACCTCAAGGAAGGCCAGGAGGTCCGGCGCGGCCAGGTGATCGGCTACGTCGGCACCTCGGGAAACGCCCCGCCCAACACGCCCCACCTGCACTTCGCGATATTCAAGGCCCTCGAACCGCCCAAATGGTGGGAAGGCCTGCCGCTCGACCCCTACGATGTCCTACGATGAGCCCCTGCGTGCCTCGGGCCTCGTTCCTCGGGCCTCGGCAGTGCCTAGGCACGAGGTCCGCGGGACCTTTCGAGGAACGACGGACTAGGGACTGACTGACCGAGGCACGAGGCCCGAGCCCCGAGGCCCGGATTGAGATATTTCAACCTTCCACCCCAGGTGTGCATCCAAGCTAGTGCAGGAACGATAGATAGCGTTCCGCGGGGATGCTTGTAGAGGAGACGCTTCCGATCGGGCTGACGGCTTTTGACGCGAAACGGGGCCCCGCCGACCGCGATGAGATGGACGTCGCGCGCGCGGCCAGAGGCGACGTCCAGGCATTCGAGCGCCTGTATCGCACTCATATCCCCCGTGTGCACGGCATCGTCCGACGGATGGCCGGCGGCAAAGATGTCGACGAGCTGGCGCAGGACGTCTTCGTTCGCGCGTGGCAGAAGCTCGGCACCTTCCGCGGCGAGGCAGCGTTCACGACCTGGCTGCACCGGCTCACGGTGAATGTCGTGCTCGAGCGGTTCCGCGCTGGCGGCACCGAGCGCTCGAGACGCGTCGATTCAGATGGCGTCTTCGAGACGGCGCGGTCGACGCCGATGCGCCCTGAGCTCTCGATCGATTTCGAAGCGGCGCTCGAGCGGCTGCCTGAAGGCGCGCGCGAGATTTTCGTGCTGCACGACGTCGAGGGCTACAAGCACCACGAGATCGGTTCGATGCTCGGCATTTCGCCCGGCACGTCGAAGGCGCAGCTGCATCGGGCCCGGATGATGTTGAGGAAGCATTTGCGGTAGCAGCCCTGAAGGGCTGCGCTACGAGTGGACGTTATGGACCAGTGGACTGACCGGTTGTCGGAGTACCTGGACGACGAGCTCGATGCGAGGGAGCGGAGCGAGCTCGAAGCGCACCTTTCGCAGTGCGCTTTGTGCCGGACGATCCTCGACGAGCTCCGCGCTGTCGTCTCGCGCGCGCAGGCCGTGACGAATCGCGGGCCCGACACCGACTTGTGGCCCGGGATCGCGCAGCGCATCGCCGCCATGGGTGGCACGCGCCGGTACGCGTTCTCGCTTCCGCAGCTTGCCGCGGCCGGCATCGCTCTCATGGTGTTGTCCGGCGGTGCCGTGTGGATGCTGCGCCAGCAGACGAATGCACCCGCGCCGCCCGCACCGCAGGCGGCCGTCATCGAGAACGTCAATCCGGCTCTCGTCCCGATCGACCTCGCCGACGCGAAATATGACCAGGCAGTTGCCGATCTCCAGGAAGCGCTCAAGGCAGGACGGTCGCGGCTCGATCCCGAAACGATCAAGGTGCTCGAGGCGAGCCTGGCCTCGATCGACCAAGCAATCGAGCAGTCGCAGCGGGCGCTGGCGGCCGACCCGGCGAACACGTATCTCTACAGCCATCTCGCGGCGGCGCGCCAGCGCAAGCTCGCGCTGCTGCGCCGCGTCAACGCGCTGACGGATATCGAAGGATAAGCCTCCTATGCGAATGACTCGTCTCGCGTTCCTCGTTTCCGGCTGTGTCCTCGGTTCGGTGATGCTGGGTGCGTCGCCTGCCGCGGCGCAGGCCGAGCGTCGCCCTGCCCGTCCGCCGGCGACCGATCAGACCGTTCCGGTCCAGAAGGGACAGCGCCTCCAGGTACAGAACTTCGCCGGAGAGGTGCTCGTGAAGGCGTGGAACAAAGACGAGCTGCGCGTTGTAGCGGACCACGACAGCCGCGCGAAAGTGAACGTGCGGACGGCGGGCGTAGAGATCAACGTATCGGCGTCGCGTTCCGGCGCGCCCGGATCGGTGGACTACGTGATTTCGGTCCCGGCCTGGCTGCCGGTGCGGGTCAGCGGAACCTACAACTTCGTTTCGATCGAGGGCACGCAGTCGGACGTGCAGGTCGAGACCACTCGCGGGGACGTGACGCTGAAGGGCGGCGCCGGCGTGGTCTCGCTCAAGTCGATTGAAGGGGAAATCCTCGTGGAGGACGCGCGCGGCAAACTGAAGCTCGATACGGTCAACGAAGGCATCATCATCCGGGGCGCGACCGGCGACATCACCGCGACGACCATCAACGGCGACATCCGGATGCTGGGCATGAAGGCGGCGAGCCTCGAAGCGACGACCGTGAACGGCGACGTCATCTATGAGGGCGCCGTCGCAGACGGGTTCTATCGCTGCTCGACGCACAACGGCGACATCACGCTGGCGCTGCCGGAGAACGCAAGTGCGAGCGTCTCGGTCCGCACGTATCAGGGAGACATGCGGTCTTCGTTCCCGATTGCCGCTGATGCTAGTGAAGCGCCGCGCCGCGGGCGCCGCCAGACCTTCACGCTCGGGAACGGAGCGGCGCAAATCGAGATGGAATCGTTCGGCGGCGACGTCCGGATCCGCAAGGTCGGCGAAGTGTCGCTCGAGCCGAAGCGCAAGGCGAAGCATGATGAAGACCACGCCCGCCACGAAAACGACCGCCCGTCGCTGATCAGTATCCCCTAGTGTGTTTGGCCGCGAAGCGGCGGCGCGCAAAGCGCGCCCGCGTCCCTCGACTGCGCTCGGGACGCCCTGAGCAGCGTCGAGGGGCGCGAGCGACCGAGCCGGGGTGTGGGGCGGAGCCCCACGATAGGATGCTAAGCTGCGCGCCGTGGCCTTCCGGCGCGCGCTGGGCCCATTCGATGCCACGATGGTCGTCGTCGGCGGCATCATCGGGTCCGGCATCTTCATCAATCCCGCGTTCGTCGCGGCGCGGCTCAACTCGTTCTCTCTGATCCTCTTCGTCTGGGCGCTCGGCGGCGCCGTGGCGCTCATCGGCGCGTTCATCTGGGCCGAGCTCGGCGCCCGCTTTCCTCGCGCCGGTGGGCAGTACGTCTATCTGCGCGATGGTCTGCATCCGCTCGCCGGCTTCTTGTACGGTTGGGCGCTCCTCGTCAGCATCGAAGCCGGCGCCATCGCAGCCGTCGCGCTGACGTTTGCGGAGTATGCCCTCAGGCTCGCCGGCGGGCCGTCGGCCGCAGCGCCCGCGGTGGCCGTCGCGGCGATTGTCCTGCTCTCCGCGATCAACATTGCCGGCGTCAAACCGGGGAGCCGTGTGCTGAATGTCTTCGTCGTGCTCAAGGTCGCCGCGCTTGCGATCTTGATCGTCGCCGGCCTGGTGCTCCCGCCGAGCGACGGCTGGACGGCCAGCACGCAATCGGTAGCATCGCCGCTGGCGCTCGGTGCGGCGCTCGTTCCGATCCTCTTCGCGTACGGCGGCTGGCAGAACGCGAACTACGTCGCTGAAGAAGTCGACCGGCCGGAGGTGACGCTCCCGCGAGCCCTTCTTGCTGGCACGGCGATTGTCGTCGCGGTGTACGTCCTCGCGAACGTGTCCTACCTGCGGGCGCTCGGGGTCAGCCGCCTGGCTCAATCGCCCACACCAGCGGCTGATGCCGCGGAGCTGTGGTTCGGCCCGGCCGGACGAACCTTCGTCGCCGCCGCGATCGCGATCTCGACATTCGGGTTCCTCGACCTCGCGATTCTCGCGCCGACGCGCGTGTACTACGCGCTGGCCGCCGACGGGTGTTTTCCTGTAGCCATGGGCCGGCTGCACCCGCGGTTCCAGACGCCGGTCGCCGCGATAGTCGTTCAGTCCGTATGGTCCATCGCGCTGCTCGCAACCGGCACTTACGCCGGCCTGCTGAACACCGTCGTCTTTGCCGATTGGATCTTTTTCGGATCGACCGCCGCCACGTTGTTCGTGTTTCGTTCTTCACAGCGGTCTCGCTCCGGGACAGGCGAACCACTGCCATTTCGGGCCCCGGGCTATCCGATCCTCCCGGCGCTCTTCGTCGCGGTCGCCATCTGGGTCGTCTGGAGCGTCGTTCGCGACGATCCCTATCGGTCAGCCGCGGGCGCGCTTCTGCTTGCGGCCGGAATCCCGGTGTTCTACTTCTTCAAGCGGCGGTGAGGACGACGACGATGGGCTTGTCCCCGTATATGGAATGGGCGAAATCGCGGCCGGTGGCTCGGCTGGATCTGGCTGCGAGCAACCTGAAGGCATGCACGATTGACGATCTCCCTGGCGCGCGGGAGGCGCTCGAGCTCTCGGGACGGAACGACGAAGGCTATGGCCCCCTTCTCGAAGCCATCGCGAGCCGGTATGGCGTCGCCGCAGATCAGATCGCGGCCGCCAGCGGGTGCTCGGGCGCGAACTTCCTCGCACTCGCCGCTGCAGTGTCGGCTGGCGACGAGCTGCTCATCGAACGCCCGGCGTACGATCCGTTAATCGGCGCCGCGCGCCTGCTCGGCGCCACCATTGTCAGATTCGACAGACCTGCGGCCGACGGGTTCGCGATCGACTCGGATCGCGTCCAGGCGGCGGTCACTCCGCGGACCCGTGCGATCGTCGTCACGACACCGCACAATCCGACCGGTGTCACGATTCCCGACGAGACACTGGCGGCGCTCGGACGCATTGCCGCACGCTCGGGAGCGATCCTGCTCGTCGACGAGGTCTACCGAGACGTTGCAGGCGCGTGCGGTGCACCGCCAGCGGCGCGACTCGGCGACGCGATCGTCACCACGAACAGTCTCACGAAATCGTATGGCCTCTCCGGTCTCCGCTGCGGCTGGACCATCGCGTCCGCGGCGATTACTCACCGGATTCGCCGAGCCCGTGACGTCGTGGATGGCACAGGCGCGTTCCCGCCCGATCGTCTGGCACGGCTGGCGTTCGAGCATCTCGAGACGCTTCACACACGCGGCCGCGAGATCGTCGGTGCAAACCTGTCACGCGCGCGTGAGTTTCTTGGCAGGCGCCGCGAGCTCGAATGTACGATTGGAGACGGTCCGCTGATCTTCCCTTGTTTGTCTGCCTCGGCTACCGCCGACGCGTTCGCGGCGCGACTCTTCGAACGGTACGAGACTGCCGTCGTCCCCGGGCGCTTCTTCGAGATGCCAGCACACTTCCGGATCGCGCTCGGTGGGGATCCGCGAATGTTCGATGAAGGGCTGAGCGCTGTCGAAGCCGCGCTCGGTGCTACTGAATGGGGCTGATCGTAGGCGTGACCGCGAACGGCTCAGTGGGCGCGGCGCCGGTCGTGTTCTGCCAGACGGAGTTGATGTTGTTGCTGGCGAACGCGCGCTGACCCGTGGCGCCGACCACGCGCGGAGTGGCAGATGCGTAGTAGCCGGTCTGCGTCGGCGTCCCGTTGCAGTCGACCGGTCCGACGCCGGATCCAGCGGCCGCCTGCAGCGTGACGATATAGCCGCTCTTGAAGCTGGGATCGAAGGAGAGATCGCCCGAGAGGAATCCGGCGCCCGCGCCGCCGCAGGGCGTCTGGAGCGTTGAAAGGAGAACGGCGAACCCGCCGCGCGCTGCCGACGTCGCGTAGGCCGTTTCCGCGGCGTTGATCGCGCGAATCGATCCGATCGCCGATGCTTCGTTGCCCGCCATCTTGCCGCGAAGCAGTGCCGGAACGGCAATCGCAGCGATGATTCCGATAATCGCGACGGTTACCAGCAGTTCAACCAGCGTGAACCCCCTAGACGCAGACCTCCGGGCGCGCATAACCAAGAGGCTGTTGAGCAAGCCCACTGCCAGCCCGGCGGCGTGAGCCAACGTGCGGCGTTTCAGGCAATTGCGACGGCGCGTCAGGTGTCAAACCGAGCGGCGCCCGACAACGGCTGTCAAAGCTGCTGACAAATCCTGTCAGCCGGCGGCGCCATCTCCCTGACGCTCTGTGACTTTCGTCCGGTTCGCCGCGCGGTGAAGTTGCCACGCGCGAGCGAAGACGGAGAGCCCGGTCCACACCAGTAGGACGGCAAGCGGCACGCTCAGAACGCGCGGCCACATGAAGCCCACGATCCCGAGGGCGACGAGCAGCACGGCGGCACCGCCCAGGATGCGTGCTTCTGCGGCGCCGAGCGGCCGGCTGCGTGTGAGCGCCGCGCCCACCGCGCTGCCGATACCGAGCGCGCCGGCCGTCATGCGGCCGCGCGAGCGCCGGCGCCGGCGCCGGTCGGGTCCCGCGCCGCGTGATGCGTGCGGCGCGTCGATCGGGCGCATTCGCCGATGGCGGCCGATCACGATCTCGGTCGCGTTCATCAGGTCCTGCTCGTACATCACTTCCATCTGGCGCGCGAACGTCTCGTCTTCAATCGAGACGTCGAGCTCCCAGTTGCCGATCCAGCTGGACGGGTTCAGGTTCGTCGACCCGACGCGCGCCCAGCGCGTGTCGGCCACCGCAGTCTTCGCGTGGAGCATCGAGCCGTTCCACTCGAAGACGCGGATGCCCCCCTCGAGCAGCGCCCGATACCCGGCGCGCGTGAAGGCGCGGACGCCCGGCACGTCGCTCGAACCGGGTACGAGCAGGCGGACGTCGACGCCGTCAGCGGCCGCCGCCTTGAGCGACTGCACATACGGCGTCGTCGCGATGAAGTAGGCATCGGTCAGCCACAGCGACTTGCGGGCCGCGGCGGCGACGAGCTGATCGAGGCGATACATCCCGGTGGCGCCCGGCACGCTCGCCACGACGCGGACCGCGAGCCTGCCGGCCGCCTGAATGTTGCCGACGTTGATACGCTCCCCGGCCGGTAACGGCTCGCCGGTATGGGCCCAGAGGTCCGCGAACGCGTCTTCGATGTGAGCGACTGCGGGACCTTCCACTTCAATCCCTGTGTCTCGCCAGGCGCTCTCGCCGACCCAGCTTTGTCCGACGCACAGACCCGACACGTAGCCGATCCGTCCGTCGATGGCGATCGATTTCCGATGATCGCGGCTCAACCAGGCCAGCGGGCTGCCGAGATGCGGAGGGTTGACCGCGCGGAGTTCGGCTCCCGCGTCCTGCAGGATCCGTGCGTACTTGCGCGGCGTGATCTGAAACGATCCCAGCCAGTCGTACAGCACGCGGACCCGTACGCCAGCGCGGGCGCGCGCCGCCATCGCTTCGGCGAACCGAAGCCCGACGTCATCGTCGTGGATGATGTAGCTCTCGAAGTGGATCCATTCGCGCGCCTCCGCGATGGACTCGAGCCACGCGGCGTAGTTCTCGCCGCCATCGCGGAGCAGCCGAACGCGATTGCCGGGCACCGGCGCCGCGCCCGTTGCGCGCGCGAACGCCCGATCGAAAAAACGCTCGACCGGAGTTGCCGTCGGCGCGATCATTGCCTAGATTTTAGACCGGAGGGACGCCGATGCGTTGGACAGGCGATCGTGGCCACATCGACGATATGCGGGGACGATCGGGCATGGCCGGGCGAGGCGTACCGTTGGGCATTGGCGGCCTGCTCGTCGTTCTGTTGTTGAGCTGGTTGACGGGCGCCGATTTCCTGTCGCTGTTGAGTGGCGTGCCTGCCGGAACCGACACGACCGGCACATCAGGGCCGGTTGCGAGCAGCCCCGAGGAAGAGCGCCTGCTCGACATGGTCGGTGCGGTGATGAAGGATACGCAGGAAACCTGGAGCAGACTCCTGCCGAACCGCTACCAGGAGACGCGCGCGGTGATCTTCCGCGATGCGATCGATTCAGCCTGCGGATTCGCCCAATCGGCGACCGGCCCCTTCTACTGCCCCGCTGACCGCAAGGTCTATCTCGACCTGGGCTTCTTCGACGAGCTCGATAGGCGCTTTGGCGCGCCGGGCGATTTCGCGCAGGCCTACGTGGTCGCACACGAGGTCGGCCACCACGTCCAGACCATCGCGGGGATCGAAGGCCAGATGCGCCAGCTTCAACAACGCAATCCGTCGCAGGCGAACGAACTCTCCGTGCGGCTCGAGCTGCAGGCCGACTGCTTCGCCGGCGTGTGGGGACACGACGCCACACAGCCGGGCCGGTTCATGCAGAACCGCGTGGAGCTCGAGAGCGGCGACGTTGAAGAGGGACTCCGCGCCGCCGCGGCCATCGGCGACGATCGGCTTCAGCGCATGGGGGGCGGCCGTGTAGCTCCGGAGTCGTTTACGCACGGGTCGTCCGCGCAGCGGGTCGAGTGGTTCCGACGGGGCCTCGAACGCGGCGATCCGGAGGCGTGCAATACGTTCGGAACCTGAAACCAGGTGCCTGGTGCATTCTTAACGCCCTATTCGCCTTAGGCGAATAATTCCACGCAACCTTTTTGGCCTTCTGCCCGTCTCAGCCAAAGCATGCCTGCCCGGGATCCGCGGTCATATCTGCCGCTCACCGCCGTCTCGTTCGAGATCATGCTGGCGCTGGCGGACGCGCCGAGGCACGGCTACGACATCATGAAGACGGTCGAGCACCGGACGCTCGGCGCCATGGAATTGCACCCCGGCACTCTTTACCGGGCGCTCGCCCGGCTGCTCGACGATGAGCTCATCGAAGAGGTCGGCCGGCCGGACGAAGGACGCCGCTGCTACCGGCTGACACGACTTGGCGCTGATGTCGCGCGCGCCGAAGCGCGCCGGCTCGCGTCGCAGGTTGCCATCGCGCGCGCGCGCCGCTGGATCAAGGACCCCGCCTGATGCCCGCCGCTCCGCACCTGGCGCTCGCAGCTTACCGTGCGCTGCTAAGAATCTACCCTCGCCGATTCCGTCAGCGATTCGAGCCTGATCTCGTCGCGGCATTTGCCGATCTCTGGATCGACCGCGCGTCCCGCGGATCTCTGGCGCTCGCGCGACTACTCGCAAAGACCGTCATCGACGTCGCCACTACTGCATTCGCTCTCCGGTTCGGACGCGCGGGCACCCTGAGCACCCAAAGCACCGGCACCTTGAGCACCATGAGCACCATGAGCACCCTACTTCTAGATCTGACCTACGCGCTTCGAACGTTCCGGCGGACGCCCGCCTTCACGGCCGTCGTCGTCGTCACTCTCGCGCTCGGCATAGGCGCGACGACGGCGATCTTCAGCCTTGTCCACGCCGCGCTGCTGCGACCCCTTCCCTACCCGAATGCCGACGAACTCCAGACCGTGTGGGTCGAAAGCAAGGAGGGTGCGACCGTCGGAGGCGGCTGGATTGGAACCCGGATCGGCGAGCGATTGGGATCGTTTGGCGCGCTGTACCTCGGGGATCTGCGCGCAGGCCTCACCAGCTTCATCTCGCTTGAAGGCATGTCGCCGTCCTGGACGATGACGGTGACCCGCGCCGGCGAGCCGGGACCCATCGAGACGACGTTCGTGTCGGACGGGCTGGTGCGGCTGCTTGGACTCGAGATCACGTCAGGGCGTGGTTTCACGCCGGACGAACACAAGCCGGGCGCGCCGCGCGCCGTGATTGTGTCCGATTCGCTCTGGGCCAGGATCGGTGGCCAGGGCGTACCCGATACGGAACGTGTGACGCTCGACGGTCTCGAGTACACGGTCGTCGGCGTCGCGAGGGAGCTTCAGCTTCCGGGGATGCCCGTGGATGCGCTGATCCCGTTCGTGCAGAACCCGTTTTACGAGCGGCGTTTCGTGGGAATCATGATCGTGCTGGGGCGTCTGCGCCCTGATGTCTCCGGCAGCGTGGCGTCAGCGGAGTTGCAGACCACCGCCCAAAGCCTGGCCCGCGACTATCCTGAGACGAGCGGCGGCAAAGGGCTGCGGATCGTGCCGCTTCACGAGCGGTTTGTGAGGCGGTCGCGCGCGCTGCTGTCTGCGCTCTTCGCGTCGGTCGGTCTCCTCATCCTGATTGGCTGCGCCAACGTGGCGAATCTCCTGCTCGTGCGCGCCTCGGCGCGGCAGCGCGAGATCGCGGTGCGCTCGGCGCTCGGCGCCGGACGGCTGCGCATCGTCCGGCAGCTCGTGACCGAGAGCATTGTTCTCTCGCTTGCCGGCGCCGTGGCCGGTCTGCTCGTCGCGCGATGGACGCTCGGATTCCTGGCGGTGCTGCTCGCCGAGGATCTGCCGCCCGGCCTGTCGGCCAGCCTCGATCCCCCCGTTCTGATCTTTACGACCGTGGTGGCGTTAGCGACGGGGGTGCTGTTCGGTCTGGCGCCCGCGTTTCAAGCGTCGAGAGGGGGTCTGCCGGATTCGCTTCGACAAGGCTCTCGCGCCGGCGCGGGCGGCAGCCGGCTGCGCGGCGCGCTCGTCGTCGCGGAGGTGGCGCTCGCGACGGTGCTCGTCGCAGGCTCCGGTCTGCTTGTCAGAAGCCTCGTCAAACTCACGAACGTCGACCCGGGATTCCGGACCGAACGAGTGGTGAGTGCCGGCATTTTCCTGTCGGACGCAAAGTATCCTCAGCCGGCCGACAAGCTGGAGTTCTTCGAGCGTGCTATTACCAGCGTCCAGGCGCTTCCCGGCGTCGAGTCCGCGGGAATCGTCAACCGCCTTCCGCTCGGCGGCGCGACGAACAATTCCACGTTCGTCGTCATAGACGTGCAGACCGTAACTCGCGGGCAGGAACCGCTGATCGATCGCCGCATCGCGTCCATCGACTATTTCAGAACGCTGAGCGTGCCGCTGGTTGCGGGCCGCTTCTTCGACTCGAGGGACACGCCGTCGGGCGCCCGTGTCGCGATCGTCAATCGGACGATGGCGAAAATGTGGGGCGGAACCGATCCTATCGGCCGGCGCGTTGCGCTTGGAACGCTGGCCAGGCCCGGCACGTGGCTGACGATCGTCGGCGTTGTCGGCGACGTCCGGCATCACGGTCTCGGCCGCGCCGCGCACCCTGAGCTCTGGGTTCCGTCGGCGCAAGCGCCGGTCAATGGCATGGTACTGGTCGCGCGCACGCGCACCGATCCCGCGGCGATGACAGACGACATTCGGGGAATCATCCGCAGCATGGACCCGGAAATCCCAGCTCCTGCCTCGACGATGGAAGAGGTCGTGACGGCGTCGGTACAGGCGCCGCGATCGCGCACGCTACTTGTCGGCGGCTTCGCCCTGCTCGCGTTGGCGCTCGCCGCAATCGGAATTTACGGCGTCGTGTCGTATGCCGTGAGCCGGATGACGCGCGACATCGGCGTCCGCATGGCGCTCGGCGCGCGCACGTCAGACATCCGGCGTCTGATCCTGCGCCACGGCCTCACGCCGGTTGTCACCGGTCTGCTCGTCGGCGCTGCCGCCGCGCTCCTGGCTACGCGCGCGATCGAGAGCATGCTCTTCGAGGTCACACCCGGCGATCCGCTGACGCTCGCGGCGGTGACGGTCGGATTGCTCGGCATCGGCGTGCTGGCGTGCCTGATCCCGGCTCGCCGCGCCACGCGGGTCGATCCTGTTACCGCGTTGCGAATGGAATAATTCAGGTGCTTTGTGCCTGGTGCCTGGTGCCAGGTGCGGGACGGTGTGCCGGGTGCCTGGTGGGTTGCCGGGTGCCTGGTGGGTGCCGGGTGCCTGGTGGGTTGCCGGGTCGTGGTGCGGATCGTTCCCTAGCGGCCGCGTTTGCGCGGGTATTGGCTACCCGCTTCCAAGTACGCGAGAAACTTCGTGCCGGCGCCGATCGCGCGATCTGCGAGTCGGGACATGTCGTCGAATTCCGCCTGGCTGATGAATCGACTCTGGAGGGCTTCCAGCAACTTGTCCTGCGTTTCCATGACCGACGAACGGGCGATCGCGATGTACTGCGCGAATTCTGCGTGACTGCGACGACCAAATCCCTCAGCCGCGTTCGAGCATGCCGCCGAGACAGCCTCACGTATGTGGTCACTGAATCGACGGTGACTCTTCGCTGGTTCGCGCGACGTGAAGGCGATGATCTTTTGTCGGAGCTCGTTCGATAACTGCCAGAACACCAGTTCCTGATAGGTTTTCGCGCCCATACGGACGCCGACCCAGCACGCCGCATGCCAGGGGGTACGATCGCACCAGGCACCACGCACCCACCAGGCACCCGGCACCCCGTCCCGCACCAGGCACGAGGCACCAGGCACCAGGCACCCGTCAGGTGCCAGTGCGGCATCAGGTGCGAGCTGGTGTGTTTTTCGCGACCGTCGTCGCCAGCGCGATCATCGACGCGATGTCAGAGACGTTCGCAGGAAGGATCAGCGTGTTGGTTACCTTGGCCAGCTCGCCGAACTGCGTCAGATAGTGCTCCGCGACGCGGAGCTGCATGGCCTCGTTCCCGCCCGGCAGCCGCAGCGCCTCGGCCACCTTGCGCAAACCCTCGGCCGTCGCGGTCGCGACCGCAAGAATGGCCGACGCCTGTCCTTCTGCCTCGTTTATCTGCTGTTGCTTGCGCGCCTCCGATGCCTTGATCACCATCTGCTTGTCGCCTTCCGCGGTGTTGATGGCGGCGTCGCGCGTACCTTCCGACGTGAGGATGACCGCTCGTTTTTCTCGCTCGGCGCGCATCTGCTTTTCCATCGCGGCGAGCACGTCGTGCGGCGGCGTGATGTTCTTGATTTCGTAGCGCAGCACCTTAACGCCCCACGCCTCCGAGGCCTTGTCCAGCTCGCTCACGAGCTGCGCGTTGATGTTGCCCCGTTCCTCGAACGTTCGATCGAGATCGATCTTCCCTATCTCGCTTCGGAGTGTGGTCTGCGCCAGCTGGCTGATCGCGAAGCCGTAGTCGCTGATGCCGTAGGACGCGCGCTCGGGGTTCAGCACCTTCAGGTACAAGATGCCGTCCACGCCCACCTGCACGTTGTCCCGCGTGATGCAGACCTGCGCCGGGATGTCGACCGCCTGTTCCTTCAACGAGTGGCGATAGCGGATGACGTCCACGAACGGCAGCAGGATGTGGAAGCCGGCGCCGAGCGTGCCGGAGTATCGCCCCAGCCGCTCGACGACGTAGGCGCTCTGCTGCGGAACGACGATCGCCGTCTTCGCAATCACGATCAGGACGAAAAACGCGAGCGCCATCAGGAGGATCAGCGTACCTGTCACGTTCGTGCTCCTTCCGGTTCGATGAAGAGCATCAGCCGATCGACGCGCACGACGGCGCACCGCCGGCCGCGAGGAATGGGTGCGCTGGTCGTGTTACGCGCCTGCCAGACGGTGCCGCGCAACTCCACGCGTCCGACTTCGCCAGGGGCAATGTCTTCGAGCGGAACGGCGATCTCCCCCACCAGCGTGTCCACGTCCGGTGATCCCTGATCCAGCTTCAGCCAGCGGATCATCGGGTTGCGAAACACGAGCAGCGACCCCACAGAAAGGGCTGAAAACAAGAGTAGCTGGACCCACGCGGGACCGGCGAGGTCGAGCAGATGCAGCGCACCGATCGCAATCGCCGCCACGCCAAAGAAAATGACGTAGAAACCGCCGGACGCGGCCATTTCAAGGAGGATCAGCACCAGCCCGAGGACGAGCCACTGCCACCACGTGAATAGCATGAAGAGGTGAAACGATTATAGCGTGGTACGAGGCTTAGCCTCGTGTACCGCTGTGGCGCACGGGTTCAGCCGCGTCCTTTCAATCAGGGGGATCGGCTGGAAGCTGGCTTCCATCAGCGTCGGCGTGACAGCGGCCGCTGGTGCCGAGTGGAGAGGATAGAGCTCGTACGGGCCGGTGCCGACCGTGAAGATGTCTTCATCGACGCGGCTCGCCGTGGCGATCGAAGTGCATCGTCGCCTGCGGTCCACTCGCGAGCGCCGGCGTCGCTGCCGGGCCATCGATCAGCCGCCACGCGACGCGCGCGTGGAGCAGGGCCAGCGCGACGCCGATATACACGGCAACGGGGGCGATCGCGAGCCTCAACGCTATCCGAGTCACCACGTGCATGGCCCGTTACACA
The DNA here is from genome assembly GCA_036258175.1 of Vicinamibacterales bacterium. Taxonomy (GTDB): domain Bacteria; phylum Acidobacteriota; class Vicinamibacteria; order Vicinamibacterales; family 2-12-FULL-66-21; genus DATAEE01. The sequence goes on along the minus strand of DATAEE010000105.1, from coordinate 4,217 downwards.
AACCGCGGCGTCGGGTGATTTTTGAGTCAGCCGGCGCGTCGCCAGCGGCATCAACATGGAAGCTAATCAGAGGGTGAATCGCTTAGGGGTCCTCGTCCAGCCGGGCTTGGCGCTTACTCGGCTTCTCTGCATGGGCTCGTGTCTGGTGTGGGTGCTCGCCGCTTCACTTCTTGCCGGCGCCGAGCCGCCGGCCGCGCAGTTGTCGATCGTTCAGGCCGACAACGCGCCCGCGCGGGTCGAGGCGGCCGCCATCGAAGCCGGCAGCTCCACCGGCCTGCGCGTCCGCTTCGTTGTCACTAACTCGAGGCAACAACGGATCGACCGCTTGATCGTCGTGGCCGCGACCGTGAATGCCGCTCAGGAAGTGACATCAACCCGGATGCAGGCGATTGAGGATGTGATCGATGGGCGCGGCCGCGAGGAGCTGTTCGTCGTCTTCCCGGGACTGTCGCCGACGGCAGGTGAACGCTGCGTCTTCGGCATACAAGCGGTAGGCTGGAGCAACGGTACCGAATGGCGCGGCGTACTGCGGCTCGTGCCCGGCGCTGCGACCGTGGCTAAAAAGACGGTCTCAGATTAAAGACGAAGTTCCATCCGTTTCGCGCCCGGTCGAACGGCCGCGCGGCGCCGATTTCCACAACCATCCCGAACGCGTTGACCCGAACGCCGCCTCCGACGCTGCGCACGACGCGGCGCGGACCGCCGGCAAACGCGGGGAGATCGAGCCCGGTCCAGGCCACGCCGGCGTCCGCGAACGCAAAAGCTTCGGCCGGAATCGCGCCGTAGCGGACCTCGCGCGACGCGATGCCGGCGACCGGCACGCGCAGCTCGACGTTCGTCACCAGAAGACGGCTACCGAAGAGGGCGTCGAATCGATCGCAGTCGCCGATGTCGTCGCAGCCGCCGAACGCCGCGGCATCGTACCCGCGAACGAGGTGCCGGTAGCCCGCAAACATCGGGACCAGCCGCGGGTCGTCCGCGTCCGGGCCGTAGCGCGCCGAGTGCAGCACCCGCGCGGCGATCGTGTAGGGCCGCATCGGCATGACATACCGGCGGTAGTCTCCGAGAACGCCGGTGAAGCGCAGCGATCCCACGGCCGGCGACAGCTCAACCCGCCACCGCTCGCCGAGGATCGGCCCGACCGGTCCGTAGACCGCCCGATCCGAGACGAGCGCGGCAGAGCTCTCGAAGAAACCGGCCGGCCGCAGGCCGGGCAGGCGCGAGTCGTTCTCCGCGACGAGCTTTCCACCCGGCCTCGCGTATTCGCGCCGCCGAAGCTCCTGCTCGTATGAGATGTGCCGGACGCCGGCGCTCAGCTCGAGCCGGCGCGTTCGACCGAACGGATACGACAGCAGACCGGCGAGCCGCGAATGAAACTGCATCTCGCGGGCCGATTCCCGCACGACGATCTCGCCGTCGCTCTCCTCGAGCGTCCGGGTGCGCCCGCGCGCGTACGGAATGACCTCGGCCGCCACGCCCCAGTTCCAGCGCGAGTCGCGGTTCAGATACTGCACCTGCACCGCGAGGTCCGATCGACGGGTGCCGGCTTGAACGGCGATGCCGAAGCGCTCGCCGCCGAGCATGTCCCCGAACGACAGCGCCGCCCCGCCGCGGACGAAGCTGCCGAACGCGCTCCCTCCGGTCGCGATGTACGGCTGGAGCACTCCGTCGAACATCAGGCGGGGACGGTACTCGTCGGTTTCCAGCGCCGCGCGCGGAACGTTCCCTTCCGCTTTAACCGATCCCGGCACCCTCGCAGGTGACGACTCGGGTGCCACGAACGGGACCGGCGCGATCGGGACGACGCTTGGTAAAGCCGCGACCGGCGCTATGGGCGCAATGCGCGGGAGAGGGGGCACATGCATGGCGACGTGAATGTCGAAGCGCCCGCGATGGTAAACGCTCGCCGCGATCGCGCCCGCATCACGCGCGACCGACACCGACGGCGCTTCCAGCGTCAGCCCGCTGACAGCTCCGGGCGCCTCCGCGATCAGCCCGGCGGCGCCGGAAGCAAGATCGACACGGGCGAGGCGTCCGGGGGCCTGATCGGTCACGAAGACGAGCGACGCGTTGTCCGGCGTCCACTGCGGCGAGTAGTGATTCGCGTCGAACGCAGCGACGCGCGTCACCTGCCCTGACTCCAGTTCGAGGATCGCCAGCTCGAGCCGTCCAGGCGTGAGAGCGGACCGATCGGTGGTGAATCGGTCGGTCGCGAACGCGATGCGTGTCCCGTCTGGAGACCACGCCGGCTGGAGATCTGCGTGCGCGTCCGACGTCAGCCGGCGAAGCTGATTCGAGTCCAATCCGTAAACATACAAGTCGGTGGCGCCCGCCGCGAGGGCCGTGAACGCGATCGTGTTTCCGTCCGGCGCCCATGACGGGCCGGCGATCTCGCCCAGCGACGGCAGCGTCACGCGGCGGCCGACCTTTCCTCGCTCGACGTCGAAGATAAGCAGCGCCGCCCGGCCGTTGCGGACGACGGCGAAGGCGAAGCGCCGGGCGTCGGGAGACCACGCACCCGCCGATCGCAGCGACTGCAGGCTTTCGATCTCCGGCCGCGCCGCCGTCGTCAGCAGCTTCCGCTCGATCCGCCCGGTTCGCACGTCCGCGACGAACAGATCGACTGAGAGGCGATCCCGCTCCGACAGAAATACGACGCGGCGTCCGTCAGGGCTTAGTGCCGGGGCGAGGTTGACGCGCCCGCCTGTCGCAACGGGGGCGAACTCGGCCGTCCGCTCGATCTTCTCCGGCGGGAATGTCTTGCGCAGCCAGACGTGCCATTCGCGCTCGAGTGCATCCCGCGTCATTCCCGTGATTCGCTCGATCCGTTTGAGCGCGCTCGCGTGGCCTTTCAACTTGAGCGTCGCGGCGAGGGCGCTCTCGCCGAACCGGGAGGCCATCCAGCTCCAGAACGCATGGCCGCTGCGATACGGAGAAATGCGGCCGCGATCCAGCTCCTCGATCGAAGGCAGCTTCTCCGATGCGACCGCGTCGCGCATCATCACCGTGGTCTGCGGATGCGTGGGCCCGACCGACAGGTACTCCGCCATGCCTTCGGCGAACCACAGTGGCACGTACATCGAGGAGCCGTGCCGCGCCGAGATCTCGTACTGAAACGCGTGCGCGATCTCGTGGCCGAGAACGTGGTCCGTTTCTGCCAGGCTGTATCCGAAGGGCATAACGATGCGGCGCCGGAGCCCTTCGGTGACGCCGCCCACACCCTCGCTGACCGAGCCCCCGATGATGTTCGTCTGCGAGAACTCGCGATGGCTGCCGTACAACACGAGCGGCTGCCGCTCGGTCAGCTTGTGATCGAGCGCGCGGGCCAGGCGATCCTGCCAGCGCTCGGCGAGCGCAGCGGCGTCGGCGGCGGCCGCTTCGTCCTTAGCGGCGAAGTAGATGTCGAAGTGATCCGTGCGGGCGATGCGGAACTCGAACCGGTCGTATTCGACCTTGTTGCGGCCGAAGTACTGGGCGTCGGCGGAAGAGGCCACGACGAGCAGCAAAGTGAGAGCTGAAGCTGCCGCGCGCATGATGAACAGGGAGCGCGCGGATTATACAGCTTACGTGTCGCGTTTCAGCCGAGCCGTATTGAGGCGGCCTGCCTTACAATAACCGTTGCCCCCCGTCATTGATCTAAGGAGCTTCAATGTCTGCTCGAACCGCCAACGGATATCCCTGTACGCGAGTCATGACCGCCGTCGCGTTTTCGGCGCTCCTCGCGGCGCCGGTCTTCGCCGATGTCACCGTGAACCAGAAAACGAGTGGAAAGGGAGCGCTCGGCGCCGCCGCGGCCGGCGACAGCGTCCAGTATCTGAAGGGTTCGAAGATGCGCATCGACCAGGCGCGCGGCGACGATCAGACGTCGATGATCATCGATGCGGACGCCCAGCGCATGATCTCGCTCAACCACAAGAAAAAGGAAGCCGAGATCTACGACATGACCAAGATGGCCGCCGACATGCAGAAGATCCAGTCGTCGGACATCAAGGCAAACGTCACGCCGACCAGCCAGACGCGTCAGATCGCGGGCCAGACCTGCACGGTCCACAACATCGAGATCGAGATCCCGATGACGATGGGCAACAACTCGATGAGCATGGTGATGGCGGGGCCGGCATGTCTCGTAAAGAACGCGCCGGGGGCGAAGGACTACGAGACGTTTTACAAGACCGCAGTCGAGAAGGGACTCTTCTTCAGCGACCCGCGGCAGGCCA
>DATAEE010000104.1:0-6824 GCA_036258175.1 Vicinamibacterales bacterium | reverse complement strand
CCCGCTAAGCCTCCTTCGCCAAAGAAGTCGCCGGGGCCCAGCATCGCCACGACCGCCTGTCTCCCCGTCTTCGAGACCACCGAGATCTTCACGCCACCCTTTTGGATGTACAGAACGCTCTCACAGGGATCGCCTTGGGTGAAGATGACGTCGGCTCGCCGATACTCCACGATCCTTCTCGCGACTCCCGCCGAGTCGAGGAACGCCTGGGCATTGAACATCCCATTTTGCTTCGACTGCATTGGCCGGCGGTTTGCCAAATCTGGATCGGCGGATGACTGCATCCGCGCCTTGGAAGGACGGTGGGCGCGGGCGCCGAGACGAACGCGGCCGGGCTCGGTGCGACGAGAATACGCCACAAACAGATTCTACTTGTGAACCGCTACAAGTGTGCTCAATTGAACAGCTAGTCTGCCCAAGCAGTTCCCACGACTCTTAATCTGCGGGTTGAAGGTTCGATGCCTTCGCGGCTCCCGCCGACGTTTGACCTTAAGGCATGCGCGCTGGATCTTGAAGACATCATCGTCAAGTGGAGGCACGCACTCTACGGCATGTCTGAAGACCAGATCCAATTCTCTCAACAGATGCAGGTAACGAATGGCAACATCGCTCTACCAACGACCGGGCGGCGTTTAATCAAAATCGCTGCACTGAAATCGACGAAGAGCCGATTTTGCACCCTACACCCGTCGAATTCACGCACTCCCCTCTCGCGTGAAGTACTTGACAACGTGACTCAGCAGGAGTAAACAAAGCCCGTTCCTTACATGACAGCATGACCCGCGGGTCAGAGGCTGACTGCGGACGTTTCCACGTCGCGATTGGTCGCTGAAGAACGCTCGGTCACCCGCAGATTGCATTGGAGGTTCGCATGAGACGCGCCTCGTCGTTTCGGCGGTCGGTCGGATTGGTGTCGGTAGCGGCCGTGTCACTCTGGCTCGGGTACACGGGGAGCGCGCAGACACCCGCTCAGAAGGCGGCTCAGACGAAAACGGAAGGAGCCGCAGCACCCCAACTCCTGGGCGTGAATGTCGTCCACGTCAAACCAGAGATGGCGCTCGAGTGGGAAGAGTTCCAGAAGAAGGAAGTGATGCCCACTCTGCAGAAAGGCGGAATCCGACAGCGCGACGCGTGGCGGACGGCGATTGGAGAAGCGTACGAGATCGCATTCGTGACGCCGATGGCCAATCTGGCGGCGCGCGACGAACCCAGCCCGATCGTGAAGGCGCTCGGCGAGGAGGGCGCGCGCGCGTATAGCGCGAAGAACCGCCGCTTCATTGCCAGCTCTCGGTCCTTCGTCATCCGCACGCGTCCGGACCTGAGCTACCAGCCCACGAGCAGCGAACCACCGAAGCTCGCTGTCCTCAGTAGTCTGTCGATTGCGCCCGGACGCATCACCGACTACGAGAACCACGTCAAGACCGATGTCCTGCCAATCCAGAAGAAGGCCCAGTCACTCGGTTACCTCGTGAGCCAGACGATTTTCGGCGGCGATGGCAGTGAATTCGTGACGCTCACGCTGGTCAATACGTTCGCCGATCTGGACAAGGGTCCAGCAGCGGTCAGAGTGCTCGGGCCCGAAGGGGCAGCCAAGCTCTCGGCGAAATCGGCGGGGATCATCAGCCGCACCGAACGGATCGTCATTCGTTACGACCCCGAGTTGAGCTTCAAGGTCGCGAGCTCCACGTCGGCCAAGTAGGCCTGCCGGCTTCCGTGTTCACCGCCGCCATTCGATCTTCGGCGACCAATATGCGTTGATGCCAAGCGCCGCCCAGCGCGGCGCTTGCGCGCCAAGCCTTGCCTTGAACTCCGCCCACTCCCGGGAGTCCTGGGGCGACCACGCCACTTCAGCAACCGCTGCAATGCGCGGAAATGCCATGAACTCGACGCCGCTCATGCAGCGAAAGCTCGCCCGCGTGACGACGCAGTCCGAATCATTCAGGGGCCCTGCCTCCGAGCGCGCTGGAGGCGCTTGGCCGCGCACGAGTGCCGAGCGCGATCGTGGCTGGCGCGTCTTTGAGGGCTACCGGAACGCGTCGCGCGTTTATCAGCTGCACGCGATTCCTGCGGCGTAGGTGCTACCTGCGCCTGCTAGCCGATCTGTTGGGGGGAATGACCGCGACGCATTCCTGAAGCTGCCGGCGGTTCTCCGTCTGAGCGATGTGCATCAGCTCGATGAGACTGTGAAAACCGGTTGCGAACGCGATATCTCCAGCGACTTCCTTGGACAGGCACAGCACAGAAGCTGGCTGAGGCTTGGCGGTTGGTCAAGGCTAGACGGACTGCACACTGCATCATCACGAATCATCCGTTCGGGTGGAAACTCAGATTGACTATCGGTGACGAGCTAATCCGCAGTCAGGTATTTTGTGAGCAGAATCCGCTCTTCGAGACTGCCGTAGAGTGGAGAACCAAGATGCTTGGAGCTGGCTGGCAGGAGCCACCAGCGATGAGCCCGTAATAACCTGCCATTGCGACAACGGTTTGGGTCTGCAAGCAGCACCCTGACGTGGCTTGGCCCCATGATGGCTGCGCTGGCCCGGAAGACCTTGCGAGAATCCTGAGTGTCTGTTCGGTCAGACCCTCAGAGATCGGCTAGCCGCTCGTAAGCTGATGAACCCTTCAGCGAAACTCCACTAATGGCCTCCCGGCAAGCGCCCCCTTTTGGGGGCACGGCGCATTGTTCGGATCGCGCGGCCCAAGCGTTCTACGCCGTGTAGGGGTGTGCTACCATTCCGCAACCCGCAACCCCATCTCAAATCAAGAGGCTGGCGGAGACACTCAGTTCAGGAGGTCGCGATGAGAAACAACAGCTGGCGACATTTTACGAGCCCGGTCTTCTGGCTGGCGACGTCCCTCGCGCTGTTTGTCACAGCGCTGAGCCTGGCGTCATGGCCTTCTGAAGCCCGCGCTCAACCGGGCGATCACGACGAGAGCCGCATCAAACAGGGCCTGGCGATTGCGCCCCTGCCGCTCGACCTGCAGGGAAAGAATCGTGCGCTCGTCGGATTGGGCAGCTACTTTGTCAATGGCCCCGGCGACTGCAACGGATGCCACACGGTGGATTTCTCGCCGTATCTGCCAGGAGGCGACCCATTCCTGGGCGAGCCCGAGCAAATAGACCCGGACCGCTATCTCGTCGGCGGGAGCGCATTCGGGCCGTTCGTCTCCCGGAACCTGCGACCCGACCCCGCCACGGGTCTTCCGGCAGGCCTGACGTTCGCGGAGTTCTTGCTGACGATGCGGACCGGGCACGATTTGAAGAACATTCCGCCGGCTCCGCTGTTGCAGGTCATGCCGTGGCCGAACTTCCGCAAGATGACGGACCGCGATCTCGCAGCGATCTACGAGTATTTGCGCGCCCTGCCACCGGCACCTTGAGGCGGGTGATGCCATGCCGGTTCCATGCCAGATGCGACCCAGCCGGGCAACCGCTGGAGACCCGGGCTGCGTCACTTGGCTGCGCCGGTTCAGAAACCACAGTTCCCGGCTCAGGTCCACGCGGGCCGCTTTGAAAATCGAGAATAAGGAGCGCCTCCGGTCGAACGATTCCAGCAACCGCAGATGCGCTGGATAACCAGACGCCGACTGCTGAGCGGCGCGGACACGGGTCTGCGGGCCCGGTGCAGGAAGGCTCCTCCGGCCGCCTCCCAATGCGGCCACCAAGCGATTACAGCAAACGCCCCGTAAGAGCTTGTAACAAAACCGGGCGAATAGCAGACGCCTTCTAGTGGCCGCAGTAACGTCGGCGGTTTATGGCTGCCGTGCTGCTGCCAGACGCATTGTGGAATCTGATCGAACCGCTACTACCCGTTCCACCGCCGCGACCGAAGGGTGGACGTCCGCGCGTCTCTGATCGCGCCTGCCTCACTGGCATCCTGTTCGTCTTGCGCAGCGGGATTCCTTGGCAGATGCTGCCGACGGAACTGGGCTGCGGATCGGGGATGACCTGTTGGCGACGACTGCGCGACTGGCAGCAAGACGGCCTCTGGGATCTGATGCACTTCGCACTCCTGAGTTGGCTCGCGCGCGACGGCGACATCGATTGGTCCCGTGCCATCTTGGACAGTTGTTCAGTGCGCGCGGTGTGTGGCGGAACGCAGACCGGTCCGAATCCCACCGACCGTGCGAAACGCGGGAGCAAACGGCATCTGATCTGTGATGGACGCGGCGTACCGCTCGCGATCCGCCTGACCGGCGCCAATCGTAACGACTCGCAAGAGGCCCTCGCCCTGCTCGATTCAATTCCGCCGCTGCACGGCAAACGCGGGCGACCGCGGCACCGGCCGGACTCCGTGCTCGGCGATCGCGGATACGACGTGGCGGCGATTCGACGCGGAATGCGGGCGCGACATATCGTGCCGTGGCTGGCCATGCGCCGCACCGCGCATGGGAGTGGCTTGGGCCGATGGCGGTGGGTCGTCGAGCGCACGTTTGCCTGGCTCAATCAGTTTCGCCGCTTGCGCGTGCGGTATGACAAGGGTGCCGACATCCACGAGGCGTTTCTATCGCTCGGATGCGCGCTGATTTGCTGGCAATCGCTGCGAAAGCGCTCGGCGATGGCCTGAGCGGGTTTCCCTTTTGCGGCAAGGGGCACCGTCGCTACAATCGCCCTCGGCTCTCATGTCGCTGTCCGCTGGCACGCGCCTCGGACCCTACGAAATCCTCTGCGCCCTCGCCGCGGCGGGATGGGCGAGGTGTATCGCGCGCGCGATCACAAGCTGGATCGCGACGTGGCGATCAAGATCCTGGCGCAGGCGCTTGCCGGTGATTCCGAAGGCCTGACCCATTTCGAGCGTGAAGCGAAGACGCTTCGGATGTCGCCGGCAGGCCGAGGAGCTAGAGGTCGAAGTCGACGACCTCCACTTCGTCCCACAGAGGTATTCCGAGCGGCGGAGAGGAAAATCCTTGAGTAGGCGTCTCGGCTGGGTCATCGGCGTCGGGATTGTCATCACGTACGCGCTGGGGGTTGACATGAACAATGCAAGTCGGCAGGAACGTTCTCGTGCATCCGAGGCGAAACCGAAAGTCGCCGTCGTGCAAGCGGCTTCGGTGGCGTTCGATCTTGAACGCAGTCTTCAAAAAGCTGAGGCTCTTGCTGCAGACGCGGCGTCACAGGGCGCGCGCTTGGTCGTATTCCCAGAGGCCTTTCTCTCGGCCTATCCGCGAGGACTCGCGTTTGGGGCCGTTGTGGGTTCACGCTCGGACGCCGGCCGCGAGGAGTACCGCCGGTACTGGGCGAGCAGCGTGGATGTCCCCGGTCCCGCCGTCAGCCGGCTCTCGGGCGTGGCGCGCGACAACAGGATGGATTTGGTTATGGGGGTCGTCGAACGGGATGGTGGAACGCTGTATTGCTCGGTGCTGTTCTTCGCGCCAGATGGCACGTATCTGGGCAAACACCGCAAGGTCATGCCGACCGCATCCGAGCGCCTGGTCTGGGGCTTTGGGGATGGTTCCACCATGCCGGTGTTCGATACACCCGTTGGCAGGATGGGCGCGCTCATCTGCTGGGAGAACTACCTGCCCCTCATGCGCGCGGCCATGTACGCCAAGGGCATCCAGATCTATTGCGCACCAACGGCGGACTCACGCGACTCATGGCTGGCCACGGTGCGCCACATTGCGGTCGAGGGGCGCTGTTTCGTGCTGTCCTGCAACCAGTTCAACCGACGTCGCGACTTTCCCGCCGAGTACGCGTCCAGCTTCAGCAGTGAAGCGGAGACGGTGATGACTCGCGGCGGAAGTTGCATTGTCGATCCCTTCGGCAATTTCATCGCCGGCCCGAACACGGACGACGAAGTGATCCTGGTGGCGGAGATCGATCTCGCCCAAATCGTACGCGGTAAGTTCGACCTGGATGTCGTCGGACACTATTCCCGACCGGACATCTTTCAGCTCCACGTCGATGAGCGGCCCAAGAAGAGCGTCACCATGCACGGTCATGATCTGAACGACGCACAGGATTTCCACTAACCGGTATGGCTGCTCCAGTGTGGCCGCAACCGCTTGCTCCGCTCCACTCCTTGGCGTTGTCGGCGCTGGTCGCCGTGATCCCGCTCGCGGTCGTCCTCGTGCTGATGGGGATCTTCCGGAAAAGCGGCCTCTTTGCGTCGGCGTGTGGGTTGGCGGCGACGACGATTCTGGCTCTCGCCGTCTGGCGGATGCCCTTGTCCCTCGCGGGCTGGAGTGTGGCTTACGGGTTTCCCGTCGCGGTGTGGTCGATCCTGTGGCTTGTCTTCAACGGGTTGTGGCTCTACAACCTTTCCATCCACACCGGTTCGTTCGATCGTTTGCGTTTATGGATCCCAACAACACGCCTCCCGCGACTCCTGTATTCAGGCCACGCTGGTCGCGTTCTGTTTCGGTGCGTTGCTGGAAGGCAGCGCAGGCTTCGGTGCCCCGGTCGCCATCACGGCCTTCCTCCTCGTTGGACTGGGCTTCCAACCAGGGCGCGCGGTTCTCGTTTCGTTGCTCGCCAACACGGCTCCCGTCGCGTTCTCGGAGGCTGAAGGTGAGAGCTATGCGTCGATCGCTCGCCAGAAAGCGTCGCGATGCATCGCAGACCAACCGGAGGCCCCGGGGCCAAGAGCCGAAAGGGGCGGTGAGAGTTGAGCTTCTGACCTATCAGCCCGTGGCGCAAGTCGGGTGTGACAATCGCGATGCCGCCCGTGGTCGATTGTGTGCTCTCGCCGCACCTTTAGAACCTGTAACAAAACCCGTTCGCAACCTCCCGGCGGCTGTTTGGCCCGATTACTACTCGGCGACGACCGGAGTAATCCCGCGACGGAGTGCGGTACCCGATTGGGGACCCGGGTGCAAATTGG
>DATAEE010000103.1:0-4238 GCA_036258175.1 Vicinamibacterales bacterium | reverse complement strand
CTACCGCCGCGACCGAATGGTGGACGACCGCGCCTCTCTGATCGCGCGTGTCTTACCGGCATCCTCATGGCGTCGCGCGGAATGGTGGAGTCGAGGCAGCTTGTCAGGACAGCAACGCCAGACCTCCTGCACCAGTGAACTGCTTGGCTACCGCTCGCTGCCGGGCGCGGACGCGCTCGAGCAGCGCCGCGAACCTGGCCATTCTATGGAGCCGCACCAGGTAGGAACTGCCTTCATAAGCTGGGGAGCACATATATCCCCAGTCGGCTGCTCGCTCAAGCCGCGTCAAAGCTTCGCCCGGCAGGCCGGCCCGCGCACAGATCTCGCCCCAATGAAACAAATCTTCCCCGTCGCTGACGCTCGACGAGTCATAGGGCTCGGCAATCGCCAACACGTCGGATGACCGTCCCTCGAAGGCGGCTCGTTGGGCTGCGCAGTATGCCGCCAATCGCGGAATCTGCGCGAACCGGGCCTCCTCGCGACGCGCGGCCTCGATGGCTTTAGTGTCTCGCCCTGTCGCACCCAGGACTCGTGCCTCCAATGGGTCGCTGCTCGTGGCGGCTTCTTCAAGTGCCCGGTCGTAGTCACGCTGGACGTAATACGTGTGGAGCACACTCGTGCTGACGGTGGGATCGAGCCGCCGTGCATGCTGATGAGCGGACACGGACTCGCGCAGCAGGCCACAGTACCGACAGGCGTGAACGAGGCCGGCATAGAGTTGGGGCTCGGCGTGCCGGGCGGCGGCACGTTTGACGAGCCGCATCAGCGCTTCGTCGGGACGGCCAGTGTCGATCTCGAGCTGTGCGCGGTAGTAGTGAGCGGGTCCGCTGTCGGGGTCGAGTTCGAGTGCTCGCTGCAGGGCCGATTCGGCCTGTGCGATGAGGGTCGAGCCTTGATACTTGGCGAGCACGCGATCGAGGCGTCCACGCTCGGCCCACGCCGGGGCAAACCCCGCGTCGATCCCGAGGCACTGGTCGAACAGATCGCGGGCCCGTCGCCACGTCGCGGCTTCCATCCGGAGTTGCATCCCACGCATGTACAAATCGAAAGCCTTGGCACTCGTGGGGCGGAGCCGGGGACCGCGCCGAACATCATCTCGGGTCAGCGGCAGCGATTGGATGACGCGCTGCGCCAACTCGTCGTGCAGCTCGAAGATCGTGTCCATGTCGACTTGCAGCGTATGGGACCAGAGCATGTCCCCGGCAGGCGCGCTCATCAGCTGCGCGCTGACCCGCAGCCTGTTGTGAGATCGCAGGACCGTGCCTGTCAGCACGACATCTACCGAGAGTTCTCTCGCCGCGGCTCCGAGGTCGGGGACTCCGGTCGCATACTTGGCCGTGCTGAGGCTCGACCGCACCACGAGCGATTCCAGCCCCGACAGTGCATTAGCGATCACGTCGGCGAGGCTCAAGCTCAAGTACTCGATCTCGGGATCGGTTCTGAGCAAACGGAAGGGCAGCACCGCCAACCGCGTCATGGCCCGGGCTTCTGTTACCACCCCGCCAGCAAGTAGCGCCCGCGTCGGGCTCAACGCGTCAGCGAAGGACGCGATGTCCAGGTATCGGTCGGATGGCGCCTTCGCGAGCGCCCGTCGTACCACACGATCGAGCGCGCACACGGCGGGTGATCCGGCGAGTACGGGGGGCGGCTCGTGGACGACGGAATGGATCAACTCCGCAAGTGTCGCACCCGAGAAGGGCGGGCGCCCCGTCAGCATCTCGAACAAGATGGCGCCGAGCGAATACACGTCGGCCCGGACGTCAAACGGCCGGGCGAGCAGCTGTTCCGGAGCGGCGTAGAGGGGCGTCCCCATGCCAATACCGTTCTCTGTAACAGCGAGCGTGGTGTCGGTTGCACCAGGGGACACAGGGCGCGCCAGACCGAAGTCCAGTAGTTTGACGCCATGTGGGGTTATGAAGATGTTCGAAGGCTTGAGGTCGCGATGCACGATCCCTCGTTCGTGCAGAGCACCCAGCCCGCCGATGATCGTCAGTGCGGTCGACACCGCCTCTGCGGGTGGGAAGGGCTGGCCCAGGCGGGCCGCCAGCGGTGCGCCTTGTAGGAGCTCCATAGTGAGGACGAGTTGCCCGTCTATCTCGGCTAACTCGTAATACCTGGCAGATCGCCGGGTGCGAGACACTGGCCGCGAGGCGTGCTTCGCGCTCGAGTCTGGCGCGTGCATCCGGATCGGTCGTGGCGTGTCGGATCAACTTCAGGGCCACTGGGCGGCCCAGGCGGGTGTCGAGGGCTCGCCACACCTCACCCATACCGCCGGCCCCAATGTGGGCGGTGACTTCGTACGGACCGAGCCGCGCGCCAGGGGCTAACGACACGGGAGATCGCTTGAATTATATGGAAATGACGTTCAGGCAGTGGATCGCTAATTGAAACGCCGTTGTGTAGACCGATATTCCGAGGGCTCGACGTGGATGGTCCACTTGAAAGTCGATCCTCGACTCGACCCGCTGCGCAGCGACGTACGATTCCGCATCCTCATGACTCGCGTCGGGTTCACACCCTAGCGAACTGCGCTTCGCGTAGCTTCACGAGCGCGAGGAGCGACTGGTTGACCGGCGTCGGCACGCCCAGCTCGGCGCCGCGCCGCACGACGAATCCGTTGAGCGCGTCGATCTCCGTCCGCTTGCCCCGCTCGAGATCCTGCGACGTAGAAGAATAGACCTGGCCGACCTTTTCGCTGAAGGCCCACAGCATCTCGACGAAATCGATCGCCGGCAGCGCCACGCCGCCGGCGCGCGCCACGGCGACGCACTCGTTGACGAGCTGGCGGACCGTCTCGCGCGATTCGGGGAGGCGGACGATGTTGGCGTAGGTCACGTGCGCGACGGCGGAGATCGCGTTGAGCGCGACGTTCGTGATCAGTTTAACCCAGAGATCCGCTTCGATGTCTGGCGAGACCGGGCATGGAACGCCTGCGGCCTCGAACCAGGCCGAGACGCGCGCGAGGGCAGCCTCGCGCGGCGGGTCCGTGCGTCCCGGCAGGTCGCCGATGAGGAGATCGCCGCGGGCGCCGTGCTTGACGCGGCCCGGCGCGGGCATCGAGCTCGCGACGTACACGGCTGCCGCGATCGGATCCAGCGCCGCCGCCGTCCTGATCCGCGCGACGTTGTCCACACCGTTCTGAAGACTGACGATCAACGCCTCGGCGCGCGCGTGGCGCGCGAGTTGACGCGCCGCTTCCTCGGTATCCGGACTCTTGACGCAGAAAAGCACGAGCTCTGCGTCAGCGGCGGCCGCGACGTCGGTCGAGGCCGCGACCGGAATGTTTCCCTGAAAGGTGGGCGCGTCGAGAAAGAGGCCGTCGCGCTTCCAGATCTCCACGTGGACGGGCCGTCCGATGAGCGTGACGTTGGCGCCTGCGCGGGCGAGCATGCCGCCGAAATACCCGCCCACCGCACCGGCGCCGACGACCGCGACCCGAGGCCATGCAGCTGAAGCCATGCGCTCAGCATACAGTGCCCCCGGCGATCAACTCTTTCGTCTCCGCAAAGGGTCCGTCGGTGATGGTGAACTTCGCGCGCCGGCGGTGAACGCGCGCACGCTTCGGAGCCGGCTGACTCGTCTCGTTCGCGTGCGGCACGCCGTTCTTGATGATCTCGTCGGTCAGAGTCACCAGGGTTCCCATCTCGGTCGTTCCCGGGCGGCCGGAAGGAACGCCTTTCTTCGGGTCGAACTGGTGCAGGCAGAAGGATGTCATCGTTGTCTCCTGCATGGAGTTTTCCGCGACGCCCTGAGCTCTGGCGATGGAGCTTCCGTGAAGTCCATCTGAAGGTTTTCTGACCCCGCAAGTGCTGCTCGCGTGGGAAGTTGGGCACTGAGACGCGATAAGATCGGACGGTCACGTCATGCCCGACCGCGCGTTTCGATTCGGTGACTTCGAGCTGGACGTTTCAGCCTACGAGCTGCGCCGGCAGGGGCGGAGCGTCAAAGTCGAGCGGCGGCCGATGGAGCTCCTGATGCTGCTCGTGGACCGGCAGGGAGAGCTCGTCACGCGCGACGAGATCGTCAACCGGCTGTGGGGCCGCGACGTTTTCATCGACATCGACACCAGCGTCAACACGGTGATCCGGAAAGTTCGGCGGGCGCTGCGGGATTCCGCCGACGATTCGCGCTTCGTTCAGACGGTTCAAGGAAAAGGGTATCGCTTTGTTGCCGATGTCGAACCCGCGACCCGCGCCGCGCTGGCGGTGCTGCCGTTCGAGCTGCTTCAGGGCGACGAG
>DATAEE010000102.1:0-9905 GCA_036258175.1 Vicinamibacterales bacterium | reverse complement strand
GCCGCCGGACGACGGCGTCATCCACATCGACTCGAACGAGAACGCGCGCGGCCCCGGCCAGTCCTCGATTGAGGCGCTGCACCGCGCCATCTCCCCGCGTGTGGGGCGCGGCTATTCTCCGGACTACGTGGGCGAACTCAGCCAGACGATCGCGAAGCACAACAACGTCGGCACCGACCGCGTGATCATTGGCACGGGTTCCGGTCCCATCCTCGAAGCCGGTGTGCGCGCGTTCTGCTCCGCGAGCAAGCCGCTCGTGACCGGGTCGCCGTCGTACGCCTCGCCCGAAGGCGCCGCGCGCCGAATCGGCGCCCAAGTCAAGGCGATTCCGGTCGATCGCCAGCTCAAACTCGATCTGGATGCCATGGCCGAAGCTGCCAAGGGCGCCGGGTTGGTGTTCTTCTGCAACCCGAACAACCCAACAGCAACGGCACACAACTTTGCGGCCGTCGATCGGTTCGTGCGCCGCGTCAAGCAGGAGTCACCTGACACCGCCATCCTCATCGACGAGGCCTACATCGACTACACCTACGATCCGGCCGTCAAAACGGCCATCCCGCTGACGCAGGAACTGCCCGGCGTGTTCGTGGCGCGCACCTACTCGAAGGCGCACGGCATGGCCGGTCTGCGCCTCGGATACGCGGTGGGCCAGACGGCGACGGTGCGGGCAGTATCACAGGCCTGGAGCCTCGGCAGCATGAACACGCTGACCGCCGCCGCCGGCATCACGTCGCTCAGGGACACCGCGCACATGGAGGAGGAGCGCAAGGAAAACGCGCGCGTGCGCGACTTCACGCTTCAGGCCTTCAAAAGGATGGGGTTCGAGGCTTCCGACTGCCACACCAACTGCATCTTCGTGAACCTGGGCCGTCCCGCCAGCGAGTTCAGAGACGCCTGCCGCAAGCTCGGCGTGGCGGTGGGGCGCGACTTCCCGCCCATGGAAAAAACCCACAGCCGTATCACGCTCGGAACGATGGACGAGATGCGGAAGGCCGTCGAGGTGTTCCAGAAAGTGCTCGGAAGAGCCACGAACCTGTAGGCGCTTACAACCAACACCATACAAAGGATTACCCAGTTTTCACGTCAGCCGTGATTCTGGGTAATCCGTCCGATGCCCTCCCTTCGAACATCGGGTACGGTCACACCTGGATGAATCGCACTCAAGTAGGCACCCTCGTCATCGGTGGCGGCCAGGCTGGTCTGGCGGTCGGTTACCACCTCCGGCGCCGGCAGTTGCCGTTTGCGATCGTGGACGAACACGAGAGAGTCGGCGATGCCTGGCGGAAGCGGTGGGATCGCCTGCGGCTGTTCACTCCAGCCCGCTACGACGGGCTGCCCGGCATGCCGTTCCCAGGAGCATCTGCCGTTTACCCCACCAAAGATCAGGCCGCCGATTATCTGGAACCCTGCGCACGCCAGTTCGAACTGCCGCTTCGGACTGGGATCAAAGTTGACCGGCTGTCCTCAGCAGGCGACCGCTTCGAAGCGTTCTGCGGCGGGGAAGTACTGTCAGCCACGAACGTCGTCGTCGCTACCGGCGCGTACCACCATCCCAGGGTTCCGGCCTTCGCCGCCGCGCTCGATCGCGCGATCGTCCAACTTCACTCCAGTGGATATCGCAACCGCGCCCAACTGCGGGACGGGGAGGTCCTCGTGGTGGGCGCAGGAAACTCAGGCGCAGAGATCGCCATCGAGCTCTCCGGGCATCATCGGACGTGGTTGTCTGGTCCGGACACGGGCCAGGAGCCCACCCGCCCTGGGAGCATTCCCGATCGCCTGTTCACACCGATCATGTGGCTGATTGCCACGCGGCTGACAGTGAGGTCCGCGATGGGCAGAAAGTTTCGCGGTCACTTCCTTGATCCTCCCCGAGGCATCCCGCTCGGTCGGGTGCGGCGGCAGGACATCACCGCTGCAGGTATCGAACGGGTCGGGAGGACGACGGGGGTGCGGGATGGCTATCCGCTCCTCGAGGACGGACGGGTTCTGAAAACGTCGAATGTGATCTGGTGCACCGGATGCACGCCTGGTTTCAACTGGATCGATCTCGCGCTCCCCACGCGTCACGGGTTCCCCATCCACAACCGGGGCGTCGTCGAGTCGGTCCCGGGTCTCTACTTCATGGGGCTTCTGTTTCTCTACTCGCTCAGCTCGGCGCTGCTCGGGGGAGTGGGTCGGGACGCCGAACACATCGTCGAGCACATCGCCGACCACAGGCGCTCCGCTTAGTAGAATGGAGCGCGTGCGTCGCCTGAGTGTGGAGTGCCTTCTGTCGCTCGGTCTCCTGGCGATGAATAGCGCGTCAGTCGCCGCTGGTCAGGGCGCCGCCTCGGACATCGCGCGCCAGGCGTCCGGCAGCTTTGTCTTCACGGATCACTATCCGATCACGGTATGGTTCTGCCGCCCACCGTCGCTCACCGCCAACAGCCGCATCGTCTTTGTCATGCACGGCAGCGAATCGCGGACGGCGAGACAAGCGTGCGATATTGCTGCCACCGAGCTTCCCGCCCTGAATGCCATCGTGCTGGCGCCGCAGTTCTCCGAGCAGTACTACCCGCAGGATGCGTACATGTTCGGCAACATGCTCGACGCCGCCGGCAGAATCCTTCCAAAGCCACAGTGGGCACTGACCACAATCGATCGGCTGTTCGACGTGGTTCGGCACGATCTGGACCTGAAGGGCACCGAGTACGACATCGTTGGCTTCTCCGGCGGCGCTCAGTTCGTCCACCGTCTCGTGCTGTTCGTGCCTGACGCACGTTTTCGCCGCGCGCTCGCCGCGAGCGCCGGCAGATACGCCTTTCCGGTATGGTCGGCGCGATTTCCGTACGGCCTCGGCGGCAGTCCAGCTGACCGCGAAGCGTTGACGAAGGCGTTTTCACGCGATCTGGTCGTCATTCTCGGTGACCGCGACATCACCGACCGGGACCGTGAACAGGGCGCGATGACGCAAGGTACGAACCGCTTCGCGAGAGGCTTGCGGTTTTTCGCGACGGCGACGGAGCAGGCAAACAGCCTTGGTGTTCCGCTACGGTGGCAACTTCAGATCGTGCACGATGTCGAGCATGCACCGGTCCCCATGGTGCGCGCGGCCCTCCAGTTGCTCCGCTAGTCAGGAGACCACATGAGCATCAGGAACAACCGTCGGGAGTTCTTCGGCTTCGCCGCTGGCGCACTGGCCACCCTGAGTCTGTCTGGAAAGAGCGCCATGGGGCGAACCGCGGCCGACAAACCGGCATTGCTCGGAGGCACCCCGGTCCACAAGGGGAGCTGGCCCGCGTGGCCGGAGTGGCGCCAGGCTTGGGAACCCTCCGTCCTGCGGGTGCTGAGGAGCGGTCAGTGGTATCGCGGCTCGGGCGAGCAGGTGCTGCGATTCGAGGCCGCGTACGCAGAACTGCTCGGCGCCAGACGCTGCCTGGCCACCGCCAGCGGAACGACGGCACTCATCGTCGGAATGCATGTGCTCGATGTGGATGCCGGCGACGAAGTCATCGTTTCGCCATTCACGTTCAACGCCAGCTACAACGCCATCCTGCTCCACAAGGCGCTGCCGGTTTTCGCCGACACGGATCCCGCCACTCTGACGATGGAACCGGCCTCGATCGAGAGTCGAATCACCGAACGTACCCGCGCGGTCATGCCGGTGCACATCTACGGACTGCCCTGCGACATGGATCCGATTATGGCCATCACCGGGAAGCACCGTCTCGCGGTGATCGAAGACGCCTGCCAGGCCTGGCTCGCGGACTACAGGGGGAAGAAGTGCGGGACGATCGGCGACCTGGGGTGCTTCAGCTTCCAGAACTCGAAGCACCTGCCGTCGGGCGAAGGTGGCGCCCTCACCGGCAACAGCGACGACCTGATCGACCGGGCCGGCTCGTTCCACGACTGCGGCCGCCCGTACGGAGGCTTCAAGGGACCGCGTCCAAATTTCACGCGCGGCGGCAACTTCCGGATGCAGCACTTCCAGGCGGCCATGCTCCTGCAGCAATTCGACAAGCTGCGCGACGACACCGCCCGGCGCCGCGAGAACGCCGCGCGCCTGTCCGCGTCCCTCCACGAGATCGCCGGCATCCTGCCGGCGCGCCTGCCGGAGAACAGCCAAGCCGTGTGGCATCTCTACCCGTTCCGGTACGACGCCGACACGTTCCAGGGACTGTCTCGCGAGAAGTTCATCAGGGCGATGAGGGCCGAAGGTATTCCCTGTTCGACCGGGTACCAGGAGCAGTACTTCGACGGCCTGCTGGACGAAGCGATCGCCTCGCGCGGCTTCAAGCGCCTCTTCAGCGCCCGGCGCCTCAAGGAGTATCGCGACAGCTTCGAGGAGCTGAGGGGCAACCGCCAGGTGTGCGCCACAACCGTTGCGATGACGCAGAACGTGCTGCTCGCTCAGCCGACGGACATCGATCACATCGGGGAGGCGATTCGGAAGATCCAGGCCCACGGCGCGGAATTGGCCAAGCGATCGGAGGGGGCAGACGGGCCGAGTCACCATCACGGCATCCGGTGAGTGGCTGACCGACGGCGTCGCGGTCATCACCACTGCAGCGGGTCGCCGATAGTACTGAGTCACGTGTTCGCGGCGGGAACATGACGCCGGACCACTGTGGCTGGCCGTGACCAATCTCGATCCCACGTGCCCCGTCGAGATCGCGGCGCGTCTGGCTGGCATCAGCGCGACATCAGCGGCCGGCGAAACGCTGACTGCCGCTGCCGTGGACAGCGTGAATTCCGTCGGGACACCGAAGGTGTGACGCCGAAGGCCGTCTCGGCGAAGGCCCAGGGCGACCGGCTGACGGTGACACTGGAGCCCAAGTCTGTCACGGTCCTGTCCGTTCGGCAGTGACGCTTTCGCTCACCCGTGGATCGTTTTTCCGTATCGACGCGATGAGAGCCGGGCCGGTCGCTTACCCCGCACCGCGGTTGAGCGTGTATCGCATCACCGCGGCGTGGCGGCCGCCCTTGACTCGCTCGAGGTCGTAGACGTCGCCGGCCGGGCCGGGGGCGTCCGCCTGCACGCGGGCGATCGCGGCCCGATCGTCGTCGTCGAGCGTCATCGCGCACGCGCGCCGGAGCTGATCGAGATGACCCGCGTGGCGCGCTCCGACAATGACGCCCGCCACGCCCGGTTGATCGAGCACCCATCGGATCGCGACCGCTCCGATACCGGCGCAGTGACGCAGGGCAACGGCTTCGAGCGCGGCGAGCAGCGCCTGGAAGCGATCCCACCCGCCGAATTCCTCGACGATCAGCCGGTACTTCACCAGGGATCGGTTCTCGAGCGGCGGCGCGGGCTCGGTCCGCCGCAGGTAGCGCTCGCCGAGGAACCCTCCCGCCACGGCGCCGTAGCACAGCAGGCGGATGCCGCGCTCGGCGCAGAGCGCGGCCATGCCACCAGCCGGGCGCCGATCCAGCACCGAGTACTGCACCTGGTGCGTCGCGATCGGCACGCCGGCGGCGAGGATCTCGGTCAGCCGCAGCCGATCGAAGTTGGTGAGGCCGACGTTCCGGATCTTGCCGGCGCGGCGCAACTCGTCGAGCCACACGGCGGCCTCGATGTAGCCGGGCACGTCGAAGTCCCACCAGTGGAGCTGCACGAGATCGAGCCGCTCGACTTGCAGCCGGGTCAGCGATCGGTCGACGCCGCGCACGACGTCAGCGCGCGAGTGCGAGGGGAGGCAATCGAGGTCGGGCACGTACTTCGTGTGCACCTGCACGGCGGGACCGCCGCCGCGGGCGCGCCGTCGCGCCAGCCAGTCGCCGATCGCGGTTTCGACGCCGGTGTAGATGTCGGCGCAATCGAAGGTGGTGATCCCGGCGCCGACAAAGCGATCCATGTCCCCGGCGATGTCGGTCGAGACCGCTTCGCTGTGGCCGGTCGCGAGCTGCCAGCCGCCTTTCAGCAGGCAGGAGATCTCGTAGTCAGGCGCAATCCTGACGCGCGGCGGCTCGGCGGTCATCGCAATCCGGGCATCACGCCGGCGGCAGCGGCACCGCGGTCACGTCGCCGTGGCGGAACGTCCGCGAGCCGGTGCGGGTGATCCGGAAGCGCGCGCCGCAGTTGGGGTCGGGGCATGCGACGTCGGCGTCGGTGGTCATCCAGTCGTGCGGGTGGGTGACGCGCTGCTTCGCCGGCAGCAGCGGCAGCAGCGCCGCCAGCGCGTAGATCGAGAACGGCTGTCCCGCCGGCAGCGACAGGTTCTCGCCATGCAACTCGAACCAGTCGCCAGCGCGGTGCCCGCAGACCATCGGCCGATCGGTGGCCACCACCTCGACGCGCAGATCATACAACTCGAATCGGTCGTCGCGTTCGATCATGACGGCTCCCTCCCCGCAGAAGTCGACTGTAATATACGCGGCACCTTCGTGACCCTTGTTCGCTTCCTGCTCGCCGCGCTGGCGGCCGGTGGTCTTTTGTTGGCCATCCGCTGGACGATGGCGGTCCGCGCGGCCGCGGGCCGTGAACGTATGGTGCCGTCTGCGCCCGAGCTCGCGGTCGGGTTCGTGACCAACTTCTTCGACACGCTCGGCATCGGCTCGCTGGCGACGACCACGACCGCGTTCCAATTGCTGCGGATGGTGCCCGCCGAGCTGATCCCGGGGACCTTGCTGGTCGGTCACGGGCTGCCGGTGGTGGCACAGGCGCTCATCTTCATCAGCGTCGTCAACGTCGATCCGTGGCAACTGACGATGCTGATCGCGGTGTGCGTCGCGGGCGGATGGCTGGGGGCCGGCGTGGTCGCGTCGCTCTCGCGAAGGGCGGTGCGGGTCGGCATGGGCTGCGCGCTGCTCGCCGCTTCGCTGTTCATGCTGCTCGGCCTGCTGGGGCTGTTCCCGGCGGGCGGCGATGCGCTCGTCTTCACCCCGCGCGCGTTCGCGCTCGCGCTCGCGCTCAATTTCGGGCTCGGTGCGCTCATCACGCTCGGCGTCGGCAACTACGCCCCGAGCCTCATCGCGTTCAGCCTCCTCGGCATGGATCCGAGAGCCGCGTTCCCGATCATGGCCGGCTCCGGCGCGTTCGTGGCCTGCATCGCCGGCATCCGCTTCGTCAGCACCGAGCGCTTCCGATCCCGTGCCGCCCTCGGGCTTGCCGCCGGCGGCATCCCCGGCGTTTTCGTCGCCGCGTGGCTCGTGCAGTCGCTGCCACTCGACGCCCTGCGGTGGATCGTGCTCGTCGTGGTGGCCTACGCAGCTGTCACGCTGCTGCGCGCCGGCTTCACCCCTATGCGGTCATGAAACACCAGTGGTAGGCTGCCGCCGATCGAGCATGCGGCTCCTCTTTCCGCTCTTCGTCGTCACCCTGATCATCGCGATGCTGGACGAGCCGGCATCAGGACAGAGCACCCGCTACGTCCTCACGAGCGTCGAACGGAACATCGACCCGCCAGACTGGCAGATCACAGCCCGCGACACCGGCGTGGCTCCCGGCGTCCCGTGGTCCGTGCGGCGGCAGCGGCTGCACGGCGGCAAGCAGGACGGCGTCGATCTGATTGTGATCGACAACGGACGGATGACGATGACGGTCGTCCCCACCCGCGGGATGGGCATCCTGCGTGTCGTCATGGGCGATCTCAGGCTGGGCTGGGACTCCCCGGTGCGCGAGGTCGTGCACCCCAAGTACGTCAACCTCGAGGCGCGCGGCGGCCTCGGGTGGCTCGAGGGCTTCAACGAGTGGCTGGCACGGTGCGGGCTCGAATGGGCCGGTCACCCCGGTCCCGATCGCTTCGTGAACAACGTCGGCGAGCAGGCCGAGATGAACCTGACGCTGCACGGCAAAGTGGCGAACATCCCCGCATCCGAGGTGGAGGTGATCGTGGAACGGGAGCCGCGTCCCCGTATCCGCGTGAGAGGTCGCGTCGACGAGCGAGCGTTCTACGGTCCCAAGCTGGAACTCTGGACCGAGGTCTGGACCGAGCCGGGGAGCTCGACGTTCCGGATCGAGGATGCGCTCACCAACCGCAGCGCGTTCGAGTCGGAGTTCCAGCTTCTCTACCACGTCAACTACGGTCCGCCGCTTCTCGGAGCCGGCGCGCGTTTCTCGGCGGCAGTCCAGCGCGTCACGCCATTCAACGCGCACGCCGCGAAGGACGTCGCGACCTACGCCGAGTATTCAGGGCCGGTTCGGGGGTTCATCGAGCAGGTTTACAACCTGCGTCCTCTTGCCGATCGTGAGGGCCGCGCCGTGCTGATGCTGAGCAATGCAGCACGCGACCGCGCCGTGTCGATGAACTTCGCGGTCGCGGAACTCCCCTACGTCACGCTCTGGAAGAACTTAACCGCGCCCGAAGAGGGATACGTCACGGGACTTGAACCCGGCACGGGGTTTCCGTATCCGCGCCGGCTCGAACGCGAGGCGGGACGCGTTCCAAAGCTGAAGCCCGGTGAAACCCGCCACTTCGCGATCGACGTCGGCGTGCACACGACCACGGCCGCCGTCACGGCCGTCGAGGATCAGATCAAGCGGATCCAGAACGGGCGCTCTCCGCAGATCGATCGCGCGCCCGAACGCTGACAATGGTCGTCACTCGGCACGCAGGGCGATCACGGGATCGATCCGGGTCGCGCGCCGGGCCGGAAGCCACGACGCGAATTCAGCCACCCCCAGCAGCGTGGCCGCGACGGTCAGGTAGATGAGCGGATCCGCCGGATCGATTTCGAACAGCGCCTGCCGCATCAGTCTCGATACGAAGAACGCACCGACGATGCCCAGCGCGATGCCCAGGAGCGTGAGCCGGCGGCCGTGGCCGAGGACCAACCGCAGGACCATGCGCGGCGATGCGCCGAGCGCCATCCGTATACCAATCTCACTCGTCCGGAGCGCCACGAGGTGCGCCATCACGCTGTACACGCCGAGGCTGGCGAGCACGAGCGCGAGCGCGGCGAATCCCGCGAGCAGCACCAGTGCCAGCTTGCGGTCGGCGATGGTCTGCGCGATGCGCGTGGAGAGCTGTTCCGGTTGGAGCAGCGGGAGATCCGGGTCCACCGTCCGCAGGGCGTCCCGCACGATCGAGGCCATCGCGGTGGGACCGAGGTCTGTTCGGACCAGGATGTTGGTGAAGGTCTCCGGCCGCTGCAGCGCCGGCAGGAAATAGTCCGCCTCGGGCGGTGTGTTCAGGCCGGAGCTCCGCACGTCGGCGACCACGCCGACGATCTGCGATGGCAGTTGCCCCATGCCGGTGATCAAGGTGCGGCCGAGTGGATCTTCGCCGGGGAAGTGACGGGCAGCGAAGGTCTCGTTGATGATCACGACGTGCGGAACACGCGCGCTGTCGCGCTCGTCGAAGTCACGCCCGGCGCGCAGGCGAATTCCGAGCGTCGTGAAGTATTTCGGCGACACGAGATGACGATTCGCGTATGGCCGTTCGCTCATGGGCGGCACGGGACGGCCGACGACGGCGACCGGCGCCGGCGTCTGCCCGCCGGTCAGCGGCACGCGGTCGGTGAGCGCGGCCGAGGTGCTGCTCGGCAGAATCGAGAGGCGTCTGTACAGCTGCTCGTAGAATGCGACCAGCTTGTCGCCGTCGTAACGTTGCGGCGGAAGGCCGAGCTGCGCCGTGAAGATTCCCTCCGGCTCGAACCCCGGCTCGACCCGCTGAAGACGAGCGAAGCTTGCGAGAAGCAGGCCGGCCGCGACCAGCAGCACGAGCGATAGCGATACCTCGGCGACCAAAAGGCCCGCGCGCAGACGCTGGCCGGCGGCGGTAGAGCCGCGACTGGCCTCCTTGAGCGTCTCGTTCACGTTCACACGCGCAGCCTGCAACGCAGGCAGCAGGCCGATCGCCAGCCCGGTCACGAGCGTCACCAGCAGCGAGAACACCAGGGCCACCGGATCGAGCCGAATCTCGACCGCCCGCGGGATCAGATCGGCCCCCAGGGCGATGACCGCGCCGAGCGCCCACTGCGCG
>DATAEE010000101.1:0-5718 GCA_036258175.1 Vicinamibacterales bacterium | reverse complement strand
CGTGGTCCTCGGTGATTTCAACGAGGACGGCGCGCCGGACATTGCCGTCGGGCATAACAACGTCGCCACGTTCTCGATCGTGAACAGCAACGGCCTGGGCGGATTCCTGCCAGCCGTGGGAATCACGACGGCGCAGACGGGCACACGTGTGTGGCCGCCCGCGGGCGACCTCAACGCAGACACTCACGTCGATCTGCTCGTCAGTGACGGCGTCAGTCCAAACCGCCGGATAACCCGATTCCTCGGTACTGGAACTGGCGCGTTCGGTCCACAGCTGGACCTTGCCGTCGGCACGAACGTCCTGGCGGGCACCCTGGCGGACATCAACGGGGACGGCCGGCTCGACGTTGTTTCAAATGACGGCAACACCGGAACGGCGTCGGTGCAGCTCGGCGACGGAACGGGCGGTGCCGGCGCCCCGGTTCGCTTCTCGATGGAAGTTCTCACGCCGCCGATCACGCTGGACGTCAACCGCGACGGGCGGATGGACGTCGCCGTCGGAGCGCCGGACTCCGACATCGGTATCTTCCTCAACACGTGCGGCCAGCCGCCGGCGAACCTGTCGGTCGACATCAGCGACGCGCCCGATCCTGTCGCCAACGGCGCACTGGTCACCTACACGATCGACGTCGCGAACGCCGGGCCGGACGCGGCCACGGACGTGCTCGTGGCGCAGGTCGTGCCAAGTGGCTTCGACTTCGTCAGCGCGGTTTCCTCACAGGGCTCGTGCACCTTCTTCCACCTCGGTGCCCAGTTCATCACCGGGACGGTGGGCTGCCCGCTCGGTACGTTGCCGTCGGGCGGCTCGGCGTCGATTACCGTCACGGCCCGCGCGGTCGCCGGCGGCACGAGGACCAGCTCCGTCACCGTGACGTCGAACCAGTTCGATCCGTCGTCCGCCGACAACTCAGCGTTCGAGACGACGACTGTCAACGCCGGCGCGGTCACGCTGACCGTCGTGAACACGGACAACAGCGGGCCGGGATCGCTGCGGCAGGCGATTATCGACGCGAACCTCAACTTCGGCCAGCGCGACACGATCGCGTTCAACATCAGCGGCGGTGGAACGCAGACCATTACGCTCTCGACGGCCCTGCCGAACTTGACCGACCCGGTGATTATCGACGGCACGACGCAGCCTGGTTACAACGGCACACCGCTCATCGAGCTGAACGGAAACGGGCTGCCGGCCGCCGGCCTGAACCTTGGAAGCCCGGCGAGTGACAGCACCATCCGTGGGCTGGCGATCAACCGCTTCGGTGGAGCAGGCATCTTCATTTCGAGCGCCTCCAGCGGGAACACCATCCTGGGGAACTTCATCGGGACCGACGTCACCGGCACGATCGCACATCCGAACGGCTCGGGCATTCAGCTCGGCGGCTTCGGCAACCAGATCGGCGGCCAGACAGCCGGTCTGCGCAACCTGGTGTCTGGAAACTCCGGCCCGGGTGTGCTCGTAACGGGTGCCAACGCTCTCAACAACGTGATTCAGGGCAGCTACATCGGCACTGCGGCTAACGGTCTCACGCCGCTCCCGAATGGTCAGTCGGGCATCGTCATCAGCAACGGCGCGTCGAGCAACACGATCGGCGGACTAGCCGCCGGCGCGGGCAACGTCATTTCGGGCAACACGGTCAGGGGCATCGAGGCCAGCTCGGGCACGGAGAATCGGATCTCCGGCAACTCAGTCTTCAACAATGGCGCGCTCGGAATCGATCTCGGCACCATCGGCGTGACGCCGAACGACACCGGCGACGGCGATACCGGCGCCAACAACCTGCAGAACTTCCCGGTCGTGACCTCCGCGACGACGAGCGCCGGCTTGACAACGGTCATCGGAACGCTGAACAGCACGGCGCAGACGCAATACACGCTCGAGTTCTTCACCAACGCAACGTGCGACGGCTCGGGCAACGGCGAAGGCCAGACCTTCGTCGGCCTGACGACGGTGACGACGAACGCCGACGGGAACGCGAGCTTCCAGACGACCGTCAGCGCGTCCACGATCGTGACGGCGACGGCGACCGATCCGAGCGGCAACACGTCGGAGTTCTCGGCGTGCGTGACGGCTGGCGGACCGTCGGCCAACCTTCGCGTGGCGACGACCGATGCGCCGGACCCGGTGACGCTCAACGGCGAGCTCGTCTACACGGTGACCGTCACCAACGACGGACCCTCGCCGGCGACAGGTGTCAGCCTGACGCAGACGCTCGGGGCCGGCGTGACGTTCCTGTCCTCGTCGCCGATGGCGTGCGACGTGACGGCGCAGGGAGCCTTGTGCCCGATTGGGTCGCTCGCGAGCGGCGCATCGTCCGTCGTGACGATCCGCGCCCGCGCCACCGCGGCGGGAATTCACAGCAGCACGTCCACCGTTCAGGCGAACGAGCCGGATCCGAACGCCGCCAACAACACGGCGGCTGCGACGACGATGGTCATCGCATACGGACCGTGCCAGGCCGGCACGTTCGGCCCGCCGGCGATCTATCCGGCCGGCCGCAATACGGAGATCGTCGCCCTGGGCGACTTCAACGAGGACGGAATCGTCGACGTCGTCGCGTCCAACGATACGGGCAACCCGCGCGGTATCCAGCTCCTGATCGGGAACGGCGACGGCACGTTCGACCCGCCGGTCTACTTCCAGGCGGGCGCTGACGGCATGTCGGTCGGCGACTTCGACCGGGACGGCAACCTCGACGTGGTGACCGCGAACGAGAACGACCAGGTCACGATCCTGTATGGCAACGGCGCCGGTGGATTCCCGAGAGTGACACGGTTCCCGACCGGCCTCGAAGATGCGGGCGGCGCTTTCTCTGCGGATCTGACCGGTGACGGTTTCCTCGACGTCGTCCTCGGCATCGAGGACGAGGGGGGCGTCGCGTACTTGATGCGGAATGACGGCGCTGGCGGTCTCCTCGCGCCGGTGGCGCTGCCGTCGGGGACCGAGCTGGGCGGCATCGATCTCGAGGACTTCAACGGCGACGGGTTCATCGACATCGCCACGGCCAACGGCGGCGACAGCACGATTTCGATCCTGCGAAACAACGGGACTGGCGTGTTCACCGAGGTTTCGCGCCTGCCGGTCGATACGCTGCTCGGCATCCGTCCCGTCGGCGATCTGAACGGCGACGGCCGGCCCGATATCGGCCTCGGCCGGGAGGTTACCGGCGACCTAGCGATCAGCGTCTACTTCAACAGCGCGAGCGGAGCGTTCACCGGCCCGATCGACATCATCCAGACCAGTGTCGACATACATGACGTCACCGCCGCCGACGTCACCGGCGACGGGTTCCGGGACCTCGTGATGTTTGGCAGCATCGTACAGGTCTTGAGGAACGACGGCACGGGGAACTTCGGTCCGCCGGCTGTCTACGCGATCAGCACCGACCCGGGCAACCTCACGATCGGCGACGTCAACGGCGACGGCCGGCCCGACATTCTGGTGGGCCTCGAGAACGCCGGCGTTGGGGTGCTGCTGAACCGCTGCGGCACGCAGACTGGCAGCGCGAATCTGGCTGTCACGATGACCGACTCGGCTGACCCGGTCACGACGGGCAGCGAGTTCACTTACACGATCACCGTGACCAACCTTGGTCCCGACGTGGCGACGGGCGTCATCGTCAACGACGCGCTGCCGGCTCCGGACGTCGTCTTCGCCGGGATGGTGACCGGCACGTGCACCTTCGTCGGCGACGACGCGATGACCTGTCCGATCGGGACGCTTCCGGTCAACGGGACCGCGACGATCACGTTCAGGGTCCGCGGTTACAACGGCGTCAGGACGAACGCGGCCACGGCGATTGCAGACCAGGCCGATCCGGACTTCTCGAACAACGCCGCGTCGCAGACGACGGTGATTACGCCGATCTTCGGGCCGTGCGGCGAGGACACGTTCAACGGCACTTTCGCTTCGCCAACGACCTTCGCCGCGGGCCTGAACACGTACATGTCGGCGCTCGGCGACTTCAACGAGGACGGCATCGTCGACGTGGTCGTGACCGATGCCAGCACGACTGGCCGGGTGGCCGTGCTTCGCGGGAACGGGAACGGTACGTTCCAGGCCGCGGTCTTCGTCTCCGTCGGCGCCAATCCAAACGGAATTGTCGTGGCCGACTTCGACGAGGACGGCAACCTCGACTTCGCGACCGCGAACCAGGTTGGTAACTCCGTCAGCATCGCGTATGGGGACGGAACCGGCGGGTTCCCGACAGTCAGCACCATTCCTGTCGGGGCGATCAACCCGATCGGGATCGCGACGGCGGATGTGACCGGTGACGGCAATCTCGATCTCGTCATCGGAGCGCAGGCAGCGGGCTCGGTCGCGCGGTTGCTGGTCGGCGTGCCGGTCAATCGCGACTTCACGCCTCAGATCGCGCTGCCGTCGGGTCAGATGCCGCGCGAGGTGGTGCTGGACGACTACGACGGCGATGGCGACATCGATATCGTGACCGGCAACGGCGCGAACGCGACGATCTCGGTGCTCACGAACAACGGGACCGGGACGTTTACGCAGACGACCGTCCTCAGCACGGGCGCAAACCCGCGGGTGCGGCGGACGGGCGATCTGAACAGCGACGGACGGCCCGACATCATGTATGTGTCGGCAGCGCCCGTAACGGGGAACGCCGTGTTCGTGTATCTCAGCACGCCGGCTGGCGGGTTCACGGGACCGACCGAAGTGATCCCGGCCAACTTCGGGGCGTTCCATGGCGCGGTGGCCGACCTCAATGGCGACGGGTTCCTCGACATCGCCAACGTGACCGGCGGCAACATGTCGGTGTTCGCGGGCCATGGCGACGGCGGATTCCATTTCACCGGCAGTTACACGCATGGTCCGGCGTCGAACACGCTGACGATCGGCGACGTCAACGGCGACGCGCGGCCGGACATCCTGGTCGCGCGCGCGGGGTCGGGCGTCGTCTCGCTGTTCCTCAGCCGCTGCGGCGCGCAGACGGGCGAGGCCGAGCTGTCGGTCGTGAAGACCGATTCGGCCGACCCGGTCGCGGTGAACTCGCAGTTCACCTACACGATCGCGGTCACCAATAACGGGCCGGACGTGGCGACCAACGTCATCGTCACCGACTCGCTGCCGACGCCGAACATCCAGTTCCTCGGCATGGTGACGGGTACGTGCACGTTCGTTGCGGGCTCCCTGACGTGTCCGATTGGGACGATCCAGGTCGGTCAGACCGCCTCGATCACCATGAACGTCCGGGCCGTCAACGGCACGCGGTTCAACCTCGCGACGGCGATCGGCGACCAGGTCGATCCGAACTTCTTCAACAACACGGCGTTCCAGCAGACGACGATCACGCCCGGCGCGGGTACGTTCGTCGTCACGAACACGGCCGACTCGGGCCAGGGGTCGCTGCGGCAGGCGATCATCGACGCGAACGCGAACACCGGCCAGCGCGACACGATCATCTTTAACATCGGCGCCGGCGGAGCGCAGACGATTACGCTCGCTTCGGCGCTGCCGACCATCACGGACAGCATCTTCATCAACGGCGCGTCGCAGGCGAACCCGAACGGTACACCGTTTATCGAGCTGAACGGCAATGGTGTGGCGCTCAACGGCTTCGTCCTTACAACCGGGTCCGCTCTCAGCACGATCCGCGGGCTGGCGATCAATCGATTTACCGGCGCGGGGATCAGCATCAACAATGCGGCGTCGACCGGAAACACCATCGAAGGCAACTTCATCGGCACCGATCAAACCGG
>DATAEE010000100.1:0-53480 GCA_036258175.1 Vicinamibacterales bacterium | reverse complement strand
GAGACGGTCCGCCTCGACTTCACGATGGCGGTCGGTGCGCTCAGCGAAACGGTGAGCGTCACGTCGCAGGCGTCGCTCGTGAACACCGAGGAAGGGCGCATCTCGAGCCTCGTGGACGAGAAGCGCGTGGCCGAGCTGCCGCTCAACGGCCGGAACGTCATGCAGCTGATCGAGCTGCAGCCGGGCGCGGTCGGCAACCCGGGCAACGCGGTGCTCGGCGGGTCGGCCGGAGGCAATTCCGCCTTCGTCAACGGCCAGCGCAACCGCGCGAACAACTTCCTGCTCGACGGCACCGACAACAACGATCAGTTCACGGCAGGCCGTGTCGCGGTCAACCCCAACGTCGACATGGTTCAGGAGTTCCGCGTGTCGGCGAACAACTTCTCCGCGGAGTTCGGCCGCAACAGCGCGGCGGTTGTCAACGTCGTCACCAAATCGGGCACGAACACGATCCATGGCACCGCGTACGAGTTCCTCCGCAACGACGCACTCGACGCGCGGACGGTGTTTGCGGCCGAAGTGGACCCGCTCGAGTTCAACCAGTTCGGCGGCACCATGGGCGGGCCGATCTTGCGGGATCGGACGTTTTTCTTCGCCTCGTACGAGGGTCTGCGCGTGACGCGCGGCGTGACGCTCGTCCGGACGGTCGAGACGCCGGAGTTCCGCCAGCTCGTCGCGCAGCGCTTCCCGAACTCGATCGCGAACTTCATGTTCCAGAACTTCCCGTCGCCGAACCCGACGAGCAACATCCGCGACACCGGGCAGCCGGTCGCGGGGCTCGCGACCGACAGCGCGACGAACACGCCTGGGATTGCGAACAACCCCAACTACACGCGCGCGGGCGCGCTGTTCACCAACAGCGCGCAGGCGCGGCCGGACGGGGTCCCCGACATCGGCACGGCGAACATTCCTCTCTCCGAGACGATCGATGGCGATCAGATCAGCTTCCGCATCGACCAGGAACTGACGGGGCAGCAGCGGCTGCTCGCCCGCTACCTGTGGGACGACCGCCTTTCGGACGACAAGCAGACGATCGTCCGCGACGGCTTCAACCAGCCGATCACGGAGAAAGGGCAGAACTTCACCGCCGCACACACGTGGATCCTGAGCAGCTCGACGGTCAACGAGGCGCGCTTTGGCATCTCGTGGCGCGAGCGCGGCCTGACGGCGATCAACGAAGGCGCTCCGAACGTTGCCTTCGACGACGGGATCATCGGGTTCGGGAATCTGCCGACGAATCCCGCGGTGTTCGCGCAGTACACGTTCCACTGGGTGGACACGGTCTCGATGAACAAGGGGAACCACGGGATCAAGTTCGGCGGGGAGGTGCGGCACGTCCGCGACAACTCCGACTTCGCCGTGCGGCGCCCGGGCATCCGCTTCTTCAGCATCCATGACTTCGCGCAGGACGAGGTCCAGTCGGTCGACATCCTGGGCATCCACCCCACGACCGGTCTGATCGAGCCGAACCTGCGCAACTTCCGCTTCTGGGAGAGCGGCGCGTTCTTCCAGGACGACTGGAAGATCCGGTCGAACATCACGGTCAACCTGGGGCTGCGGCATGAATGGTACGGCCGGCCGACCGAAAAGAACGACCTGCTGACCAACCTGATCTTCGGACCGGGCAACGATATCTTCGAGAAGGTCGCGACGGCGACCGTCGGCCGCGTCGATCAGGTGGTGCCGGACGACTACAACAACTTCGCACCCCGGCTTGGCGTCTCGTGGGATCCCAGGGGCGATGGCAGCTACGTCATTCGCGGCGGCTGGGGCATCGCCTACGAGCGGCTCTTCAACAACTCGATCACCAACATCCGGTTCAACCCGCCCGACTATTCGTTCACGGTCGCCTCGCCTGTCTTCGTGGCGGCGCATGGCGGAATCCCGATCGCCTACGGTCCGCGGAACCCGGATGGATCGGTGCGGAACGAACCCATCACGATCACCGGCCCGAACACCAATATCGGCGTCCAGGACGGCCTGGGCATCGTCGGCAACATCATCGGGTGGAACCCCCGATTCGGGACGTCGCAGCAGTCGCTGCGCGTGCCGGATCCGGAAACGAAGGACGCGTTCACGTACAACTGGTTCGTCGGCGGCCAGACCGAGCTCGCCTGGAACATGGTGCTCGAGGCGAACTACGTCGGGAACATCGGCCGCAACTTCGGGCGGCTCGTCGACTACAACACGGTCCGCGGCGACCTCTTCGACGGCCGGCTGGATCGCCTCAACCGCGGGTTCGGCGGCATCAACTTCCGCGCGATGCTCGCGCACACCGAGTATCACGGCGCGCAGTTCCAGTTGAACAAGCGCTTCTCGAACGGCTACACCTGGCAGGTGTCGTACACGGTCGGCAAGTCGATGGACAACGGATCGGATGTCCAGGTCGCCGGCGGTCCGGTCGACGCGCGCGATCTCGAGCTCGAGTGGGCGGCGTCGGACTTCGACGTCCGGCACCGGTTCGCGGCGAACTGGCTCTGGGAGCTGCCGTTCTTCCGGAACGCGACCGGTGCGAAGGGCGCGCTGCTCGGCGGCTGGCAGCTCAACGGCATCACGGCGTTGCAGAGCGGCTTCCCGTTCAGCGTCTTCACCAACCGCGCGTTCGGCGCGCGCGGCGACTTCAACGGCGACGGCGTGCGGAACGACCGGCCGAATCAACCGTCGTTCGGCACCGAGATCGACGCCGATACGCAGGACTACATCAACGGCGTCTTCCTCGAGTCCGACTTCCCGATCACGGGGTTCATCATCGGCGACCTGCCGCGCAACGCGTATCGCGGCCCGGGCTTCGCGAGCACGGACCTGTCGCTCTTCAAGAACTTCGCGATGCCGTACCCGGGCATGAAGCTGCAGTTCCGCATGGAGGTCTTCAACGTGTTCAACCGCGTGAACCTGCGGCTGCCTCAGGGGAACCTCGCGTCGGGACAGTTCGGTCGCTCGACGCAGGCATTCCCGGCGAGAGAGATGCAGTTCGCGCTCAAACTGATCTTCTGAACCACGAGGGTTCCTCGGGTTCCTGGGGTTCCTCGGGTTCCTGGGGTTCCCTGGTGTTCTTGGGTTCTTAAGGTTGTTGAGGGATCATTTCGTCGAACTAATGAACCTTGGAACCTCAAGAACCTTAGGAACCCTAGGAACCCTAGGAACCCTTGGAACCCTTGGATTCGTCCTGTCGGCGCCGGCGTGTGTGCAAGAACCGCCGGCGACTCCACCCCGCTCGATCGTTCTGATAACGATCGATACTCTCCGCGCTGACGCGATTGGCCCGGGCACGCCTGCGCTCGAGAAACTGCACGCGGAGTCGACGGACTTCACGCAGGCGGTGACGGTCGCGCCGCTGACGCTCCCGGCGCACGCGTCCCTTTTCACTGGCGTCTTCCCGCCGATGCATGGCGTCCGCGACAACCACATCTTCGCGCTCGCCGCCGACATGCCGACGTTCACCGACGTCCTCAAGAAGAACGGCTACGCGACCGGCGCCTTCGTCAGCTCGATCGTGCTGGCGAGGCGTTATGGCCTGGCGCGCGGGTTCGACGAATACGACGATCAGGTCACCGGCCCGGAGCGCTCGGGCTCCGACACCGTCGCGCGGGCCTCGGCATGGCTCTCGCGCGCCCGCGAGCCGTTTTTCCTCTGGGTCCATCTCTTCGAGCCGCACGCGCCGTACACCAGCGGCAGCTACGCCGCGGACGTGCGCGAAGCGGATCGGTACGCCGGTCAGCTGCTCGACGCGGTTCGCGCGCGCGGCGCCTGGGATCGGACCGTCGTCAGCGTCACGTCAGATCACGGCGAAGCGCTCGGCGATCACGGCGAGGCGACGCACGGCTTCTTCATCTACGATTCGACGCTGCGGATCCCCTGGCTCCTCCGCGTACCCGGTGTCGCGGCCCGGCGCTACCCTCACCAGGTCCGCATCATCGACATCATGCCGACGACGATGGCGGCGGGGGCGAATCGCGCCAACATATCCGACCTGGGGACGGTCGTGAGCGTGACGGCGGCGCTCGACGGCGTCGATGTCAGCGCGCATGTGGACGGTCAGACCGATCCCCACCTCGAGGCGTATGCCGAGACGCTGCTGCCCAAGCATCAGTTCACTTGGAGCGGCCTCCGCGCGCTGAGGACGGCGCAGTTCAAGTACATCGACGCGCCGCGGCCGGAGTTGTACGACCTGGAAAAAGATCCGGCGGAACGCACGAACCAGGTCGCGGCAGAGTCTGGCCGGGGCCGAGTCACAGCAGGCACGATGATGCTGGCCGCGCTCGACCGGCGTGGTCGGAAGGCCGCGCGGGGTCCTGCGGCCGATACCGCGCTTTCGGACAAGTTCCTCTCGCTCGGCTACATCGGTTACGCGCCGCCGTCCGACGGGGGAGACGCCGCTCTCGCTGATCCGAAGGACAGGCTCGGCCTGTATCTGCTCGTGATGCGGGCGATCGAGGAATCGGAGCGCGGCGATCGCGCACGCGCGCTCGCGACGCTGGCGGACGCGGCAAAGCAGGATCTGTCGGTCGCGCAGACGCATTTTCTCGCGGGGACCATCCTCGGGCAGGAGGGGCGCTATCGTGAAGCGGCCGCGGCCCTCGAGCGCACGCTGGCGATCAATCCACGCTACACTGCGGCGCGGTTCAAGCTCGCGCTGTCATGGCTGCGGCTCGGCAACCACGCGGCGGCCGAGCGCGAGCTGAACGTAGTCTTGAAAGAGGATTCGAACGACGTCCGCGCGATCCACAATCTCGCGGCGGTCGCGTACGCGCGGGGCGACCTGGCGCGCGCCGAGACGCTCGAGCGCCGCGCCGTTCAGCTCGATGCCAACTACTTCGCCGCCTGGAACACGCTCGGCGCGATCCACATCGTCCGGCGCGAGGCCGGCCCGGCGGTGGACGCGCTGAAGCGGGCGACGACGCTCGACCCGAAGAACGGCCAGGCGTTCGCGAACCTGGCGATGGCATATCGCCTGGCCGGCGACGAGACCAGTGCCGCCTCCGCCCGATCGCAGGCGTGCACGCTGGACAAGAGATATTGCAGGTAGACGGGTAAGGGCGGTTCGCGAACCGCCCCTCCGTGCCACATGACGAGGACGCCATGCCACCTCTAATCCCGACGCTCGCTGTCGCGCTCCTGATCGCCGCCGGCTCGCTCGCGGCCCGGAACGATCGTCCCGTTTCGCCGCTCGATGGTCTCGAATGGCGCCATATCGGCCCCGCGGCATTCGGCGGGCGGATTGACGACGTTGAGGCCGTGGCGTCGAACCCGAAGATCATCTTCATTGCCGCGGCATCGGGTGGGATTTTCAAGACCGTCAACGGCGGCACGACGTGGAAGCCGGTCTTCGATCGTGATGGCGGATCGCTCTCGATTGGAGATATCGCGCTCGCGCCGTCGGACCCGAACATCGTCTGGGCGGGGACTGGTGAGCCGAACAACCGTCAGAGCTCGTCGTGGGGCGATGGCGTGTATCGATCGCTCGACGGCGGCGAGACGTGGACGCATGTAGGCCTCCGCGACACGCATCATGTCGGCCGTGTCGTGATTCATCCCCGCGATCCGTCGATCGTGTTCGTCGCCGCGCTCGGACACCTGTGGGGACCGAACGATGAGCGCGGTCTCTATCGCACCCGGGACGCCGGCCGCACCTGGCAGCAGGTTCTCAAGATCGACGCGGACACCGGCGTCGTCGACGTCGCGCTCGACCGCGATGGACGGACGCTTTTCGCCGCCGCGTATCAGCGACGCCGGCGTGGCTGGGGCTTCATCGGCGGCGGAACGGGCGGCGGCCTCTATCGATCGCTCGACGGCGGCGACACGTGGCAGAAGCTCGAATTAGGCTTGCCGAAGGGCGTCGTGGGGCGCATCGGCGTCGAGATCTCACGCAGCAATCCCAACATTGTGTACGCCGTCATCGAGCACAAGGAGGGCGGCGTCTTCCGATCCGAGGATCGCGGCGCGACCTGGACGAAACAGAGCTCGACGAACCAGCGGCCGAGCTATTACAGCCAGATCCGGATCGATCCGCAGAATCCGAACAAGGTCTGGATGCTCGCCTCGCCGCTGTTCCTCTCGATCGACGCCGGGAAGACGTTTACGACCAAGGGCACCGGCGATCGCATTCACGTCGATCACCATGGGTTGTGGATCAACCCGTCGGATCCGGATCACCTGATGCTGGCCAACGACGGCGGACTCTTCGTCTCGCAGGACGGCAGCAAGACCTGGCACTTCGTCGACAACCTGCCAATCGGCCAGTACTACGACATCAGCATCGACTCGCGCGATCCGTACTGGGTCTACGGCGGGACGCAGGACAACGGCACGTGGGCGGTCCCGAGCCGCACGCCGAGCACGCTCGGGATCACGAACGCCGACGTCGTGAACATTGCCTACGGCGACGGCTTCTACACGCAGCCCGATCCCCGGGATCACCGCGTCGTCTACGCGAATTCGCAGAGCGGCCGGACCTACCTCGTCGACTTCGACACGCGCGAGGAAAAGGGGATCCGGCCCGTCCCGCTGGACCCGAAGGAGACGTACCGCTTCAACTGGAGCACGCCGATGCTCCTATCTCCGCACAATCCAGACGTCGTCTTTTATGGCGGCAACAAGTTGTTCCGGACCGCCAACCGCGGCCACAAGTGGGAGGCCATCAGCCCGGACCTGTCCCGCAACCAGGAGTGGAAGAAGCTGCCCGGGTTCTTCGCGCGCGGCGGCGAGCGCAACGAGGACACGCCGTCGAGAGACGACGGCGTCAGCGACTTCGGAACCATCACGACGATCTCCGAGTCGCCGGTGAAAGCAGGGGTGCTCTACGTCGGCACGGACGATGGGAATGTCCAGATGTCGCCGGACGCCGGCAAGTCATGGCAGAACCTGACGTCGAAATTCCGGCTGCCTGGTGCCCGCTGGGTCAGCCGCGTCCTCGCGTCACGCCACGGCGCCGGTACGGCGTACGTCACGTTTGACGGCCACCAGGACGACGACTTCAAGCCGTACATCTTCCGGACGACGAACGGCGGCGACTCGTGGTCGTCAATCACAGGCGACCTGCCGGACGGCGTCGTCATCAACACGATCGAAGAGCATCCGCGGCGGCCGGACCTGCTGCTTACCGGGACCGAGTTCGGCTTGTATTTCACGCTCGATGGCGGCCGTCACTGGACGCTCGCCGCCGGCAACCTCCCGCGTGTGCCAATCGATGACATCGTGATCAGCGAGCGGGACAACGATGTGGTCCTGGGGACGCACGGCCGGAGCATCATCATCCTGGACGACATCACGCCGCTCGAGCGCGCATCGCAGGACATCCTCACGTCGAATGTGCATCTGTTCCCGCCGCGGCCTGCAGTCCAGCAGTACGAAATGCGGATGCTGCCGACGCCCGGCGCGTCAGAGTTCAGCGGGCCGAACCCGGCGTACGGGGCACTGATCACGTATTACCTCCGCGAGGATCCTCCGCCACCGCCTCCCGCGCCGAAGCCTACGACGAACGGCAACAGCGGATCGGGCTCGGCCGAGCCGCCGCCGCCTCCACCGCCACCGACCGTCAAGATCACGATTGCTGCGCCCGACGGATCCGTCGTCCGCGAACTGGAAGGGCCGGATCGAAAAGGCATGAACCGGGTCGCGTGGGATCTCCGTCATCCGCTCGGCATCAAGGTCGGGGAAAACGACGAGGGCTGGTTCGGACCGCCCAAAGGACCGCTCGTGATGCCCGGCGTCTATACGGTGAAGATGCGCACGCGAGGGAAGGAACTTACCGAGCGCGTGGAGGTCAAAGCCGATCCGCGCGTGAAGACGACGACTGAGGCACTGCGGGCCAGGTACAACGCGGCGAAGGCGACGGCGGAGCTGCAGCGCGCGTTCGTCGAGGGCGCGGCGCTGCTGCAAGAAGCAGGGAAGCGGTTCGACGACCTTGAGAAGCGCGTCAAAGACAGCGATCAGAAAGACGCGGCTACGGCTGTCGCCGAGGTGAAAAAAACGGTCGTGGAACTGCGCGAGAAGTTCAAACCTGGCTGGGGCGGACCGCGGTTCCTGATTTTCGATCTCGCCGGTCAGCTCCAGGCGTCGAGCACCGCGCCAACCGAGGCGCAGGTTCGTGCGCTCGATCACCTCACGCCCCAGGTGACGGCGAACGTCGAGCGGCTGAACACGTTCGTGTCGCGCGATCTGCCGGAGCTGGAGAAGAAGCTGGCGCCCGCAGGACTGGACCGGCCGGAGTTGAAGCCGGTCGCGGCGCCGCGAAAGCCCTGATCTAGGTGCTCAAGGTGCTCACGGTGCTTAGTTCATTCGCAGCACCGTCAGCGGATCCAGCCGCGACGCGCGGTAGGCCGGTACTAGACAGGCCATCAGCGCGACCAGCGCCAGCGCTGCAGAAACGACGACGAGCGTCAGCGGATCTGTGGCGCTCACGCCGAACACCAGCCGTTCCAGCGCGCGCGCCGATCCAAGCGCCGCGACGGCGCCGACGGCAATGCCGATGATCGCGGGGGTCATGCCCTCGCGCACGACGAGCCGGAGCACGTCCCCGGTCTGGGCTCCCAGCGCCGCCCTGATGCCGATCTCGCGGCTGCGGCCGCGCACGATGTAGGACAGCACGCTGTAAATGCCGACCGAGGCAAGCAGCAGGGCGACGACGGCGAAGATCCCGAGCAGCAGCACGCTGAACCGCTGCGACGTGAGCGTCTCGTCGACGACATCGGTCATCGTCCTGATCTCGCGGATCGGCTGCTGCGGATCGATCGCGCGCAGGACGGCCGAGGCGGGCTGAGCGAGCGTCAGCGGCGGCACGGCTGTGCGCAGAACGATCGCCAGATTGTTCACGCTGCGTTCCCGTGTGTACTCGTACACCGTTGGCGCCGCCGCTTCGGAGAGCGCCCCCTGCTTCACGTCGCCGACGACGCCGATGACCTGCTTGGTGACTGTGCGCGACTGCAGAGGCAGTGTGACGCGCCGGCCGATTGGGTTGTCATCACCCCAGAGGAGCTTCGCCGCAGAGCGGCTGACGAGCATGACCTCCAGGTCCCCGTCGGCGACGTCTCGCCCCTGCAGGATCGGGATCGTCATGGCGCGCAGATAGCCGGGCGTGATTTTCCGGACTTCGACCGTCGGTTGATCGCGCGGCAGGAGCTCCGCGTGTCCCTCCAGCACGATCGGCTGGACCGAGCCGCCCTGAAGCGGCAGATCGTCGACCGTGCCAGCCGCCTGCACGCCGGGCAGGGCGCGGATCCGCTCGAGCGCCGTGTCGAAAAACGCGGTGATCTGCGCCGGCGTCCGGTAGCGCGTCTGCGGCAGCGAGACGGACATCGCCAGCACGTTCCTGGGATCGAAACCGGCGTCGGTCTGACGCAGCGCCATCAGGCTGCGCAGCATCACGCCCGATCCCATCAACAGCACCAGCGAGAGCGCGACTTCGCACACGACGAGCACGCGCCGAGTCCTGACGCCGATCGCGCCGTCCTGGCGTCCTCCCTCCTTCAACGCATCGTTGAGGTCCGTCGTCCCGGCGCGGAGCGCCGGCAGCGCGCCCGCCACGATCCCGGTCAGAACCGAGGCGCCGATGACGAACAGCAGCACGCGCCAGTCGATCGTGATTTCGTCTGCCCTGGGGACCTGCGCCGCGAGCAGTGCGGCGGCGGCATCCAGGCTGAGGTTGGCGAGCAGCAGACCAGCGGCCCCGCCGAGGACGGCGAGCACCAGCGCCTCGACGAGCAGCTGCTGGAAAACGCGCGCGCGTCCCGCGCCGAGCGCCGCTCGAATCGCGAGCTCCTTGCGCCGCGCGAGCGCACGCGCGAACAGAAGATTGCCGACGTTCGCGCAGGCAATCAGCAACACGAGCGCGACCGCGCCGAGCAGGATCACGAGTGACATCCGGATGTCGCCGACGATCACTTCCTGGAGCGGAATGACGGTCGCGCCCCAGCCGGCATTCTCCTTTGGGTACTCCCGCTCGAGCCGGGTCGAGATGACGTCCATCTCGGATTGCGCCTGCGCGACGTCGACCCCTGGCTTGAGGCGGGCGATCACATTGGCGTTGTGGTTTTCGCGCACGGCGCGCTCTTCATCCGTGTACGCGAGCGGAACCCAGAGGTCCCGGCCGGTGATCCCCCACGCCCTGGCCGAGAACCGGGCAGGCATCACGCCCACGATGGTGTAGGCCTCGCCGTCGAGCGTCAGTCGGCGACCGATGACGTCCCGCGCGCCGCCGAAGTGACTTTTCCAGAATCTGTCGCTGAGGATCACGACGCGGGATCGGCCGGGGAAATCCTCCTCGGGAAGAAACACGCGGCCGAGCGCCGGGCGGGTGCGCACAATCTCGAAGAAGTCGGACCCGACTGCGCCGGCGACGACGGCCGCCGCGTCGCCGCTTCCGGTCAGTGTGAACTCGCGGAATCTGTAGATCGCCATTCCTTCGAACCGGCGCGCGTCCCGTTTCCAGTCATAGAAGTTCGCCGGCGACACCGAAAACCGCGCTATCCCCGGAAACGCGTTCTGCGGCGGGATGTGATAGAGCCGGACCAGGCGGTCCGGTTCCTCGAAGGGAAGCGCGCGCAACAGCACGGTATTGACGATGCTGAAGATGGCGGTGTTCGCGCCGATGCCCAGCGCGAGCACCGTGATGGCGGCGAGCGCAAACGACGGCGCGTGCCAGAGGATACGCAGGGCATATCGAAAGTCGGCGCCGAGTGTACGCACGATGGGATCTCCTGCTGGGCTCGATGTTATGACTACCTGTTGCCGCGACGGCGGTGGAGCCGCCAGGCACCGGATCGCCTGCCACCAAAACCAGCGTCGCGCGGCGGGCATCGACGCGGCCGAGCGCTTCTCGAATTCTTCCTGCAGGTCACCGAGGACGAAGTCGCGCCATTCAGGCGGGACCCGGCGAGTCAGAAGCCAAAGGGCCAGACGCGGCGGGTTCACTTGGTCTCCAAGCGGCTTTGAAGCCCGTCGGCCATCGCGACGAACGTGTGATACGCCTGCCGGAGCGCCGCGATGCCCGCGGGCCGCAGCGCGTAAAACTTGCGGCGGCGCCCCCCGCGCTGGAGAGTCGGTTCGCCTGCCCAGGACCGGAGCAGCCCTTTGCGTTCGAGCCGGTCGAGCGTCGTGTAGACGGCGTTGATCGAGACGTCGCGGCCGGACCGCGAATGAATTTCCTGACGTATCGCGGCGCCGTAGGCGTCGTCTCCGAGCCGCAACACACCCAAAAGGATGAGCTGTTCGAAGTCGCCGAGCGCCGGGGTTCCGCGTCTAAACCACATTGTGGGTGATATTGCGCTGGAGGCTTTGACGCGACCGGGACGTGGAAGGTTGCAGCGCCTACGCTGCGCGGCGTTCGAGCGACCCGGCGAGCGCGTGCATACTGGCGAGGACGTTACCCCACTTCTCGGCGTCGAAGCGGCCCGGGAAGATGAAGAAGCCCGCGGGTGCCCAGCGCGCCTTCAAGCAGAACGGATCATGCGTGAGCTGGACCTCGTGTTTGGCCTCGAGGGCGAACAGCGCGAGCTCGGCATCACGATCCTGCCTGCAGTACGCCGACATTTCGTGCGAGTCGACGGTCGCAGGCGCGTTTGTCACCATCGACACGACGAGATAGCCGACGCTGTGCCGCGTCCGCTTGCGCTTCAGGAAGACCTCCGTTTTCCGGGCGCGAAATTCGCCCGTCAGCGCAGAGCGTCCGCTCAGGTAGCCGGTAAAGCCCTCGACGATCTGCGGACGGTCGACCAGCTTCGCGAACTGCGGCAGAAAATCGCCTCCGCCGATCTTGTGGAGAAACCACGCCGACAGCCCCACGAGTACGAGAGTCGGGAAGAAGATCATTGGTTCGGTCGAAGGGGAGATCACAATTGTGGGGACTGGAGGCGGAGGACGTCAAGGGACAGTTCTGTCAGTCGGAGCGGCCGTTTCACAACCGTTTCGCCGCCGCGGGCGTCTTAATTAGTGCCCACCGCGCCTGATAGGACAGCTCTACCTGGAAGTGTCACGTGCGCCTGATTAGGGAATCTGCTCTCGCTGCAACGCTCATCGCTCTCTCGCTCGTCGCCCCGGTTCCCGCACAGACCATTCAAGCCGGCGGGTCATCCGAGGCGGAGGCGGCTTTTGACCTCTCGAAAATCCGCATCCGCAACTTCGGGCGGATCAACCCAAAGTACTACCGCGGCGCGCAGCCGAAGGACCACGACTACGGAGATCTCGCCGCGCTCGGCGTCAAGACGGTCATCAACCTCACGAGCGACGATGCGGACGCGGCGGAACGGACGATGGTCGAGAGCGTCGGCATGCGGTACGTTCAGATTCCGATGACGACGCACGAGCCACCGACGGATGCCAAACTCTCGGAGTTTTTTGGCATCGTGGACGATGCCGCGCACACGCCGGTGTACGTCCATTGCGTTGGCGGGCGTCATCGCACTGGGGTCATGACGGCGGCCTACCGCATGAGTCGCGACGGCTGGGACGCGAAGCAGGCCTTCCGTGAAATGAAGCAGTACGATTTCGGCGCCGATTTCCTGCATCGGGAATTCAAGGACTTCGTGTTCGATTACGGCGCCCAGGTTGCCCGGAAGGCAGCCGCGAACGCTGTCGCTGCGCCGGCACGAGTCGCACGCTAGTCCG
The DNA here is from genome assembly GCA_036258175.1 of Vicinamibacterales bacterium. Taxonomy (GTDB): domain Bacteria; phylum Acidobacteriota; class Vicinamibacteria; order Vicinamibacterales; family 2-12-FULL-66-21; genus DATAEE01. The sequence goes on along the minus strand of DATAEE010000100.1, from coordinate 40,880 downwards.
GCGGCAGGCTGACTACCTTCACCGGGCAAGCAGACGGGTTCTGACGATCCGACGCCATGCGCTTCGATTTCGCGAGACATCGCCTTGGCCGGATTCTTGCCACTGTCGGCGGCAGGAGTGGTGCTCCCCATGCAACCACCTCGTCCGGCGAGCTCGCCTCTCGAGATTCTGATTGGCCGGTCGCTGGCGGCGATCGTTCACCCGGTCGCCGCCTGGCGAATTTTCTCGCCGGTGCGCCGGCTTCTGCTCTTATTCGGGTATTCGATCGTCGCCTACATCGCCACGCTCTGGGCGCTGTTCGCCCTGTAACCAATCACCAATCGTCAACAATCACCAATCGGCAATCGTCAATCGCCGATAAATCCGCGATCGCCAATCCACAATCCCCAATGCTAGAGTGACGTCGTGGCTTTGCTGGATGATGTACGGCTCGACAAGCCTGTAGAGCCCCCGACCGAGGGCCGCCCACGCGGATCTGCGCTGGTCGCAATTGCCGCTGCGGTCCTGATCACGGCCGTGGCTGCTGCGGTGTACGTGCTGTTCGGCAGAAAGACAGAGCAGCCGGCGCCCGCTCAGGCGCCCGCTGCCGCTCCAGCCGCTGCCGCGCCAACCGCCGAGGCGGGAGAGAACATCCCGCTGCCGCCGCTCGACGCGACCGATCCGATTGTGAGGAAGCTGGTGACCGAGCTCTCCTCGCATCCGACGGTTGCCGCCTGGCTGACGACCGATCGCCTGCTGCGGAACTTCGTGGTCGTGGCGATCAATGTGTCGGAAGGGAAGACGCCCACTCGGCATCTGAAAGCCGTCGCGCCGCAAGGAAAGTTTCGCGTCAAGAGCGCAGCGACAGGGGCATACGTCGATCCCGCAACTTACGCCCGCTACGACGGGTTCGCCGAGGCGATCGACGCGCTCGACGCGCGCGGCACGGCACGGCTCTACGCGACGCTGCGGCCCCGCCTCGTCGAAGCGTATGCGGAGCAAGGCATCCCGGAAGACAAGGTGGACGCGGTCCTCGAGCGCGCGATCGTGCATCTGCTCGAGACGCCACTGGTCGACGGCGAGGTGCCGTTGCGGGCCAAGACGATCTCGTACGCGTATTCGGATGAGCGTCTTGAATCGCTCTCACCCGCGCAGAAGCAATTCCTCCGGATGGGCCCCCGCAACGTCAGGGTGATTCAAGCGAAGCTGCGCGATCTTGCGCTGTATCTCGGAATTCCGTCGGCCCGGCTGCCCGCGCCCAAATAGCGCCTACAGTCTGATTCTCTCGAGCGCCTGCCGCGCAGCCGTCTCCACACCTTCCGCCTGCCTGAGCTTCGCGAGGCTGGATTTGCGGATGGCTTCTGTCCGCATGTTGAAGCTGTCCTGACGAAGGCGGAAATACTCCAGCGCGTCGGCGACGATCGGCCGGTGCGGTGCCGGCACACCGCGGATCGCTTCGAGCCGCGCGCGCGCCTTCGCGAGGTCCGGCATGATCTCCTTCTCGATGAACTTCGCCAGCGCCTCCGGCTGCAGCCGTCCCTTCTTGAAGCGATCGATCGCCACTTCGTACGTGCTCATCACCTTCTCTTCGAGCGCGTTGATCCGGGCGATCTCCGGCCGGACGTCCGCGATGCCGCGCAGCGGGAACCCGAGGAACACGATCACGGCCGCCGCGGCGGCGGCCACGCCTGCGACGCGCCCCACGCCCGGCTTGCTCAGGCTGACGCCGATCGCCAGCACGCTGCCGCACGCGAACCCCATGCTGAGACCCGCAAGGAGTCCTCCGCCTGCCACGAGATTGTAGAGGACGAAGATGCCCGCTGCCGGCGCGAGCGACTTCAGCGCGGGCAACGGAATGCTCGCCTCGGATCGCCGGACGAGCCCTCCCGCGAATGCCGCGATGAGCAGACCGTAGACGCCGAAGACGGCCGTCGAGGAACCGCTGGTAATGGCAAGCGGTTCCGCCGAGATGCCCAGCAGCACCCCGGCCATTCCTGCAGCGAGATACGTCGTCACGAGCGCAATCCGTCCAACGAGACGCTCGAGGATCAGGCCGGCCTGCGCAAGCCCGGCCATGTTGATCACGAGCTGGAAGAAACCGGTGTGGATGAAGATCGACGTGATGACGCGCCACCACTCGCCGTTCGTCGTACGCGGCCCGAAGCTCCCGCCCCATTCGAGGACCGTCTTCGGATCGGCGATCGGGCCGTCGGCGCGGAACGCCATCATGAGAAAGACCATAACGTTGAGCGCGATGAGCGCGGGCGTGACGATCGCGCGCGGCGTGCGCGCCCGCAGCGCATCCTGGAACGTCGTGTCGGCCGGCGGAAGCTCGGCCCGGCGCTCGGCGCGCTTGCCCGCGAATTTTTCGGCGTCAGCGAGCAGCCGTTCGGCGCCGGTGACCAGACGCTCGGTGATGTCGTTCAGATTGACATTTTGAGGGGCCTGCATAGGTACTCCAGCAGAGATCGGCACTCTGATGCAGGCGAGGTTCGTGCCAGAAAAGGCCGTGAATCAGAGGAGTTTAGCGAGGAAATCAGAGCGACCGGCGCGCAGCAATTTCAAGATTCACCGCACGGGATCACTACTGTAAGGCGCTATTCGCTCCTGAGCGCGACCACGCCGTACAACAGCGCGCCGATGAGGCGCATCAGCGCCAGCGCGCAGCCCACGTCCCAGGACGATGCCTGCCATCGACGGTTCAGATCAGTAAGCCGCAATCCCGATCCGTCATCATGCGGCTGGCGCGCACACCGCGCGCAAGCCGCTGACCCGTCTGAAAATCAAGCGTTTTAGCGCGCCGCCTGCCGGTTGCTCCGACGGAACCGAATATGCTCCCGCAACCTTGTCCGCGCGAGCGGTTCTATGGGTCTTTTCTCGAACTCGGACATCGCCATCGACGTCGGTACGGCCAATACCTGCATCTTCACGCGGGGCGCGGTCGCGCTCAACGAACCCTCGCTCGTCGCCATCAACACCGTTCGCGGGACCATCGAGGCGATCGGGACTGAAGCGCGCGACATGCTCGGGCGCACGCCCGGCAACATCACACCCGTGCGGCCGATGAAGGGCGGCGTCATCGCCGACTTCGACGCGGTCGAGAAGATGCTGAGGCACTTCGTCCGCAAAGTTAACAAGGGCCGCGTACTGACGAGGCCGCGGCTGGTCATCGGCGTTCCGCCCGAGATCACGCCGGTCGAGCGACGCGCCGTGCGCGAGAGCGCCGCCAAGATGAAGGCCAGCGAGGTGCATCTGGTCGACGAGCCGATGGCGGCCGCGATCGGCGCCGGCCTGCCGGTCGTGAACGCCACGGGCAACATGATCATCGACATCGGCGGCGGCACGACGAACATCGCGGTGATTTCGATGGCCGGCGTTGTGTACGGCCGGTCGCTGCGCGTCGCCGGGGACGATCTCGACGCCGCGATCCTTCAGCACATGAAGCGGAAGCACAATCTCCTGATCGGCGAGCGCACCGCCGAGCAGATCAAGCTCGACATCGGCTCGGCCACGCCGCTCGAGAAGACGCTCTTCATGGACGTCAAGGGCCGGCACGTGGCCGACGGTGTCCCGCGGACCGTCGTCATCACCGACATCGAGATCCGCGAGGCGCTCTCGGAGCCGGTCAAGGCGATCATCAAGGCGGTCCGCGAAGCACTCGAACGCATCCCGCCGGAGCTGTGCGGCGACATCGTCGATCGCGGCGTCGTGCTGACCGGCGGCGGCGCGCTGCTCCGCAATCTCGACAAACGCCTGAAGGAAGAAACCGAGCTGCCGGTCGTCGTCGCTGACAATCCGCTCGCCACCGTTGTCATGGGAGCGGGGAAGCTGTTGACCGAGAACGAACTGCTCAAAAGGGTGGCAGGGGACTAGGCGCTTCGCAGCATTGCAGAATGGACAATCGTGGATTACCAGATTGATTGGCGATTGGCGATTGTCAAATCGACGATTCGAATCGTCGATCGGAAATCGACAATCTGACAATCAGTCCAGCAATCCACCATCGTCAAATTCTGCATTGCAGCAACGCTACCGAAGCTCCGTCGTAGTGGTGGTCGTCGGCCGCTTATGCTTCTCGAACCACGCCATCAGATAGAGCTGCTGTAAGAGCCGGTGTGACGGCCGGCGCCAGCCGTGGAACTCGTCCGGCATCCGGATGAGCAGCGTCTCCTTCTTCAGCAGCTTCAGCGCGCGGTAGAACTCCTCGCTCTGGCGGATCGGCGTCCGCAAATCCGCCTCGCCGGTCATCACCATCGTCGGCGTCGTGACGTTCGCGACGTAGTGCAGCGGCGAGCGGACGGCGTACTCCATCGGATCTTCCCAGGGATACTTCTTGAATTGCCGGTACCAGTTCGGGCCATCGGTCGTGCCGACGAACGAGTGCCAGTTGATGACCGGGCGCATCGAAACGGCCCCGGCGAACCGGTTCGTGTGGCCGACGATCCAGGCCGTCAGCACGCCGCCGCCGCTCCCGCCGCAGACGAACAGGTTCTGGTCGTCGATAAACCCCTTCGCGATCGCGGCATCGACGCCCGCCATCAGGTCGTCGTAGTCCTTGCCGGGATACGAGTGCTGGATGCCGTTGACGAAGTCCTGGCCATAGCCGGTCGAGCCGCGCGGGTTGGTGTAGAGCACGGCGTAGCCGTTCGCCGCGAAGTTCTGGAACGCCCAGTTGAAGCCCACGTCGTAGAGCGCCCAGGGCCCGCCGTGGATCCAGAGCACCATCGGATACTTCTTGCCGGGCTCGAAGTTCGCCGGCTTGATCAACCATCCCTGTACCTTCAGGCCGTCCTTCGACGTAAACCACAGCTCTTCGTGGTCCCCCAGCTTGAGGCCCGCGAGCACGTCCTCGTTGACGTCGACCAACGTCTTGACATCAGCGCCCGCGAACTTCTGGACAACCTTCGCATCCTTGTCGATTTTGAAGGTCACGAGATTGCCCGGCAGCTTCGGCGTCGACCGGACGAGCGCCGCCTGACCGTTGTCGGCGATCGAAAGGCCGTTCAACGTATGCACGCCGTCGCTCAGCTTCCGAAGCTCGCCCTTGACGGGCGCGAAATAGATCGTCGTCGATCCATTCTGGTCAACGGTGAAGTACACGCCCGATCCGTCTTTCGCCCAACTGAGCTCGGACGGTGAGTTGTTCAGCGCGCCGGCCAGCATCCGCTTCGCGCCGCCGTTGCGGTCCATCACGTAGAGGCTCGACAGATGACTCGTGAAGTCGCGGTCGTCGTAGCCCGTGTATGCGATCAACTGACCGTCCGGTGAGACCGTCGGAGACGCGTCCGGGCCCTTGCGATCGGTGAGCGTACGGACGTCGCGGGTCGCGAGATCGATCGCGTAGATCTCGCTGTCGCCGCGCTGGTACTCCGCCTCCGGCTTGCGGATCCCGGACACGTAGATCGTCTTGCCGTCGGGTGACCACTGCGCATCGCCGTGGTTGAACGTGCCCTCGGTGATCTGCCGCGGCGTGCCGCCGAGGATGGCGTCGACGACGAATACGTGCGTGTAGCCTTTCTCGACCGGTCCGATCCCGTCGCGCGCCCATGTCAGGCGATCGACGACGACGGCGGGCTTGGCCCATTCGGCGCCGCGGGGACGTTTCGGCAGCTCGACCTTGAGGATGGGATCCTCGTCAGGCAGCATCTGCGTAAAGGCGATCTGCTTGCCGTCGGGCGACCACGTGACGCCCTGAAGCGATCGCGTGAGGTGTGTCAGCTGCGCGACTTCGCCGGTGTCGACATACATGACATGGAGCTGCGACGTCCCGTCGCGGTCTGAGGTGAACGCCACGCGGGTGCCGTCCGGCGACCACGACGGCGCGCTGTCGCGCCAGTCGCCGCGGGTCAGCTCGCGCACGCGGGAGCCGTCGGCCTCCACCATCCAGAGGTTGCTCCGCTGCTGGTCCTTGACCTGATCGGCCCAGCTCCGCGAGAACACGATGCGCTTTCCGTCGGGCGAGATGGACGGACTGCCGACCGACTCCATCTCCATGAACGTCTCTTTGTCGAGCAGCTTCGGCCCGGATGCTCCGGCCGACTGCGCCCGGGGCAGCGCGCCGCCCGCGAGCATCAGTGCGACGCCGGCCGCGCAAGCCGTGAGTCGATGACGCATGTGGACCTCCTCCAGACGGCGATATCGTAGCTGATCACGCTACTCAATCGAGCCATGGCTGATCGCGTCATCGGTTCAAGTAATCGGGACATCGGGGTATGTTCAAATCGGCTTATTTTTCATCTGGACATCGCCTTATCGGGATATCTCGATAACGGGTTATCGCGATATCGAGATGTCGGGATCAGATGAGCCGATATCCGATACAAGGATGTCCTGATTACTTGGCTCGATCGGCCGATCACCCACGGCGAGATGCATCGAGTAATATCTGCATCGCTCAGGAGGCTTCATGTTCAGCCCAGTGCGCTTCGCCCCCGTGATCCTCGCGCTTGCCGCTGCCGTCACGGTCTTCGGACAGGCGCAATCTGATGAAGAAAAGGACAAGACGCGCGAGCCGCCCTGGGACACGACGAAGGCGCGCGGCACGACGCGCGAGGTCGAGTTCACGACGTCCGAAGGCACGTGGATGTCGGTGGATCTCTCACCCGACGGCAAGTGGATCGTGTTCGACCTGCTCGCCCACGTCTATCGCGTGCCGGCCGCGGGGGGTGACGCGCAGTGCCTGACCCAGGACAGCGGCGCCGCGCTGAACTTTCATCCGCGCATCTCTTCCGACGGCAAGTCGATCGCCTTCATTTCCGATCGCAAGGGGCAGAACAACCTCTGGGTGATGGACGCCGACGGCTCGAACGCGCGCCAGGTCCAGAACGACCGCGAGGCGCGTGCGTTCGAGCCCGCCTGGACGCCGGACGGTCAGTTCATCGTGATCCGCCGGACCAACCTTCGGCCGAACGCGGGGCCCGGCGGCGCCGGGCTGTGGATGTTCCATCGCGACGGCGGCGAGGGCGTCGAGCTGACCGGGCGCGATCAGCAGGGCGCGGCGTCCCCGTCGCTGTCCCAAGACGGGAAGTATCTCTACTTCCACGCGAGCGACGGACAGCAGGCGTGGTCGGGCCGCCGCGACATGACGGCGGGCGCGTACCAGATTCGCAGGCTGGAACGGAAGACTGGCGAGGTCGCCGAAATCACCGACGGATCAAACGCGCAGCAGAACCGCGGTTCGAGTGGCGGCGGCGTCGCGCCGGAGCCGTCGCCCGACGGACGCCACCTCGCGTTCGCGCGCCGGATCCCCGACGGGACGATTTCCTACAAAGGACACAAGTTCGGCCCGCGTACCGCGCTGTGGCTCCGCGATCTGACGACCGGACGTGAGCGCCTGTTGATGGATCCGATCGAAGTGGACATGGGCGAAGGCATGAAAACCTGGCGTGTGCTGCCGGGTTACGCCTGGGCGCGCGACAGCAAGTCGATCGTGATCGCGCAGGGCGGAAAAATCCGACGCGTAGACGCGGCGTCTGGCACGGTCGACACGATTCCGTTCACCGCGCGCGTGAAGCGCACAGTGTCCGAGATGGCCTACAAGAACGTCGAGATTCCCGACGGGCCGTTCGACGTGAAGTTCGCGCGCTGGCAGACGGGGTCACCCGATGGCAAACGACTCGCGTTCCAGGCGGTCGGGCGTATCTGGATCATGGACATGGGTGGGGCCGGTCTTCAGACCGGCCCACGACGTCTCACCCCCGACGCCTTCGGCAAGCCAGCCGGATTCGCCACGGACCGCTTCGAGTTCGCGCCCGCCTGGTCGCCCGACGGGCGCTCGATCGCATTCACCACATGGAACGAAAAGGAGTACGGCCACCTGTGGAAGGTGGACGTGGGCAGTGCGCCAGCGACACCGCAGCAGCTGACGCCGCATCCGGGTGAATACGTGAACCCGGTCTGGAGCCCCGACGGTTCTTCGATCGTGATCTCGCGCGGCGCCGGGGAGTCGTTCCGCGGTCGGACGCTGACGCGCAATCCGTGGTTCGAGCTGGTCCGTGTCAAGACGACGGGCGGCGAGCCCGAGACAATTACGCGCGTGGAAGGAACGGCGGGCCGCCGCCAGATCGTGCGCGCCTCCTTCGGTCCGGACGGAAGGATCTTCTTTCCCGAGCAGAAAGAAGAACGTCAGTCCGGTCAGGGGGGACAGGGGCCGCAGCAGGTGACGCACCTCGTGTCCGTAAAACCAGACGGCAGCGATCGCCGCACCCATCTCATCTTCGAGTACTCGGACGAGCTCGTGCCGTCACCCGACGGCAAATGGGTCGCGTTCGACGAAGGGGACAATATCTATCTCACGCCGCTCCCGCTCGAGGGCACGGGGACGACGCCGGTGAAGCTGGAAAAGCGCAAGGGCAAGCTGCCTGTCACGCAGGTCAGCAAGGAGGGCGGCCTCTTTCCCCGGTGGCGAGACAATGACACCATCGAGTTCGGCAGCGGCCCGCGGCATTTCATCTATCACGTCAGTTCGAAGAAAACGGACGAGACCGCGATCAAGCTCTCCATCCCACGCCGGGTCCCCAAAGGCTCGATCGCGCTCACCAACGCGCGCATTGTCACGCTCGAGAACAAGCAGGTCATCGAGAGCGGCACGGTGGTTGTCACGAACGGACGCGTCGCGTGCGTGGGGCAGTGCTCGACGTCGGGCATCGAGCGCGTCGTGGACGCGAAGGAGAAGACGATCATTCCCGGCTTCGTCGACATGCACGCGCATCATCACCGTGAGCACGCCGGCATTACGCCGTCACGAAGCTCCGAGACCGCCATCTACCTCGCGTACGGCGTGACGACGAACCTCGACAACTCGATGTGGTCCCAGAACATCTTCCCGGCCGCAGAACTGATTGAGGCGGGGCTGATGATCGGCCCCCGAACCTACAGCACCGGCGATCCGCTGTACCGCGGCGACGGGCCGCGGCAGAACGAGATCTCGAGCTACGAAGTGGCCGAGCAGAACGTCGCGCGGCTGCAGTCGTGGGGTGCGGTCTCGATCAAGCAGTACCTCCAGCCGCGGCGCGACCAGCGGCAGTGGATCTCGGACATCGCGCGCAAGAAGGGGCTGATGGTCAGCGCCGAGGGGGACTCGGTCGAGTACAACCTGAGCATGATCGTCGACGGCCAGACCGGCTGGGAACATCCCATGAGCTACATGCCGCTCTATCAGGACGCGGCAAAGTTCTTCGGTCAGGCCAAAGCCGTCTACTCGCCCACCTTCATCGTCGGCGGCTCGGCGGCGTGGAACGAGGAGTACTTCTGGCAGGAGAGCGACACCTGGAAGGACGAGAAGATGCGGCGCTGGATGCCGTGGCGGCAGCTCATCCCGCACGCGCGCCGGCGCATCACGCGGCCGGCGAGCGACTACAGCTTCCCGCTGCTCGCGCAGGGGCTGGCGGATATCATCGCCAACGGCGGCTACGGCGCCATCGGCTCACACGGCCAGCAGCACGGGATCGGCTCACACTGGGAAGTCTGGATGGCCGCGTCGGCGATGGGACCGATGGGCGCGCTCGAGCTCGCGAGCGTGCACGGCGCGCACTTCCTCGGCGCGTCGAAGGATATCGGCTCGATCGCGACGGGCAAGCTGGGCGACCTGATGGTCCTCAACTCCAACCCGCTGCAGAACATCCGCAACACGACGGACATTCAGTACGTGATGAAGGGCGGGATCCTGTACGACGCTGCGACGCTCGACGAGATCTGGCCCGAGAAGCGCCCCTTCGGCGACTACTACTGGATCGATCCCGACTCGCTCAAGACCGACGATCGGCCGGTTGACTATCACGAACGTAGAACGAAGAGCACGACGCCAACGACATCGCCACGGTTCTAGGTTCAGCGTGCAAGGTTCAAGGTGAGGTTCGGGGTTCGAGGTTAACGGTTCGGTTCACGTTGACGGTTCGAATCGCTCGGACCGTGAACCGAACTCTGAACCTTGAGCACTCGGTGGCTAGCTCGTGCAATGATGGACCCTGTCATGTCGACGGGCCGAACGTATCGAGCTGGCGAATCCATCGAGGACTCCTGCCATGCGTGCAAGATGGATCGCATGCACACGGTGATTGCGGCCGATCCAGCAGGCCGGCCGCTGCGCGTCGCCTGCGGGTACTGCCGCAGCCAGCACAACTATCGCGGAGGGCCCCGGGTTGCGACGTCCGCGACGCCGGGCCCATCGTCCGCCGTTCGCGAGGGCCGTTCGTCCCCCGCGGTCTCGATCGTGAGCGATCGCGAAAGGAGCGCGCCGCCCATCATGCTCCCCCAGAATTCCACCACTGATCTCGAGCTGCTGCTGCGGCGCATCATCCGTGAGGAGACCGGCATCACGCCCGTCGCCCCGGCCGAGAAATGGCGCGGCGGCGCGCTTGTCCTGCGTCCGGGAACGCCGGGCCTGCAGGAGAAGAGCTGGCCCATCGAGACGTTCTTTCATAAGGTCGTGATGCTGCGGAATCGGCTGCGGACGCTCGAGCAGCAAGTGAACGCGTCGGATCTGCCGGACGATGTGAAGGTCAAGCTGCAGGGGTACGTCAGCGGCTGCTACGGGACGCTCACGAGCTTCAACGTCCTCTTCGCGGACGAAGACGATCAGTTCAAGGGGAGTGGCGAGTAAGCGCCTTCTGAATCGCCGCCTCCGCCAGCGGCCCCATGATCTCGTAGCCCTTCGCATTCGGGTGGAGATCGTCCTCGCTCAGCTCCGTGCGCAGCAGGCCTGACTGGTCGGTCATGGCGGAGAAGTAGTCCAGATACAGGTAGCCGTTGGCGGCCGCGTACGTCTTGAGCCACTCGTTCAGCGCGCGGATCCGTTCCATCGGCCGCCGGGTCGTCTGCGGCGGACCGCCGGGCTGCACGTGGTACGCGCTGACCGGCAGGATGCTCGCGAGAACGACCTTGACGCCGTTCGCGCGCGCGAGCTCGCTCATCGACGCGAGGTTCGCCTGGATCTCCTCGTTCGTCATCGGTCCGGTGTTGCCCGCGATATCGTTCGTGCCGGCGAGGATGACGACCGCCTTCGGCTTCAGATCGAGCACGTCGGGCCGGAAGCGGATCAGCATCTGCGGTGTCGTCTGCCCGCTGATCCCGCGATCGACGTAGGGCTTTCCCGGAAAGAAGCCGCCGAATTGCGGCTGCTGCCACAGATCGGTGATCGAATCCCCCATGAACACGACACGCGAGTCGCCCGCGGCCGGCGGCGGCAGCTGCCGGTTCGCGTCGCGGTAGCGGCCGAGCTGGGGCCAGTCGCGCAACCGCGCGTCCTGCCGCGTCATATCGGTAATCGCGCGGGCCAGTTCGGGACAACTTGGAAGCTCACCGGCGGCCGGCGGCGCCTGAAGTAAGAAAAGCGTCAAGAGAATGAACATAAGACGGGAAGTATACTCGGGCATTAAAGGTCGGGGTTGATGCTTCAAACCGGCGACCGCGTGCGGCAGTACGAAATACAAAACCTCCTCGGGGCTGGAGGCATGGGGTCCGTTTACCTCGCGTTCGATGGCCGGCTGCAGCGGTCGGTCGCAATCAAGCTCATACACGCGGAAGACGATCGAGAGGCGCCGGCGCGGATCCTCGCGGAAGCGCGGTCGGTCTCGGCGCTCAATCATCCGAACATCTGCACCGTCTACGAAGTCGCCGAGGACGGCAACCGCCCCTTCATCGTGATGGAGTACATCGAAGGCCAGCCGCTCAGCGAGCTGATCGCCGCCGGCCGTGCGCCGCGAGAGCGTGTGATGGACGTCGCCATGCAGATCGTCGGCGCAGTCGCGCACGCCCACGAGCGCGGCGTCGTCCATGGCGATCTCAAGACGGCTAACGTGCTCCTGACGGCGAGCGGCCGGATCAAGGTGGTGGATTTCGGCCTTGCGCGCCGGCCGGCAGTCGGCGACGCGGCGATGACGGAGACCGGATACGCACGCGGGACGCCGCACGCGATGTCACCCGAGCAGCTCCGCGGCGCGCCCGCCGACACGCGCAGCGACGTCTGGTCGGTCGGCGTCCTGCTGCAGGAGCTCGTCGGCGGCTCGAAGCCGTTCGACCGGGCGACCGTTCCAGAGCTCATGGCGGCGATCCTGACGGAGCCGGCAACGCCGCCGCCTCCGCACGTCGATCCCGCGGTCCGCCGAGTTATCGAGCGCTGTCTCACGCGCGATCCGGAGAACCGATATCAACGCGCGGGCGAAGCGCTCGCCGCCCTTGAAGCGATATCGGGCCAACGGTCGCTCCATGGGATCAGCGCCATCGACCCGTCGCAGATCGTGATCGCGCCGCCGCCGGCGTTCGCGCGGCCGGCTGAAGGCCAGACCGCGCTCGTCGGCCGCGACTCGGAGCTGGGCGCGATGCGCGCGTCCTGGGACCGAGCCCGCGCGGGACGCCGTCAGCTCGTGCTGGTTGGCGGCGAGCCTGGCATCGGCAAGACGCGCTTCGTGGGCGAGTTCGCGCGGTCGATCGCCGACGGCGGGATCACGCTGCTCGGCCGGTCGGAGCAGGAAGCGCTCGTGCCGTATCAGCCGTTCGTCGAGGCGATCGAGTGGTACGCGCGCGAATGCCCGCTCGGCCTGCTCGAAGCGCAGCTCGGCAACGTCGATGGCGTCCGCGAGCTCGCGCATCTCGTGCCGGCGCTGCGCCGGCGTGCCGCCGTGCCGGCGGATCAGGTCGAGTCGAGCCCCGAAGGGCAGCGATACCGGTTGTTCGAAGCGACGGCGGCGCTGCTGTCGGCCATCGCCCAGTCGCGACCGCTCCTGATCGTCCTCGAGGACCTGCACTGGGCGGATCGTCCCACCCTGCTCATGCTCCGGCATCTGGTCCGCTCGTCGCACGAAGCGCCGCTGTGCCTCGTCGCGACGTACCGCGAGACCGAGCTGGGACGCACGCACCCGCTCGCGGAGATCCTTGCGGATCTTCGGCGCGACGAAGGGGTCGTCCGGATCGGGCTGCGCGGGCTGAGCGAGGCGCACGTCGAGGAGCTCATCACCCACTCGATCGGCCGCGACAGCCCGTCCACCCTCACGCGGGCCGTCGCCGAGAACACCGAGGGCAATCCGTTTTTCATCGGCGAAGTGCTGCGCCATCTGACCGAGACCGGCGCGCTGACGCGCTTCGACCAGCCGCAGGGCGCGAGGGGCGGGAAGGAGCTCGGCGTGCCGGAGGGCGTCCGCGAGGTCATCGGCCGGCGGCTCGCGCGCCTGAGCGACCCTTGCAACCGCGTGCTCGGCTTGGCTGCGGTCGTCGGCCGTGAGTTCAGCCTTCCGGTCCTGCAGGCGCTTGCCGATCTCCCCGAAGATCGGCTCCTCGACGTCGTGGACGAGGCGCTCGGGGCGCGGCTCGTGCAAGAAGCGCCCGGGGTGCCTGGCCGCTACGCGTTCACCCACGCGCTCGTGCGCGACACGCTGTACGCCGAGCCAACGACGACGCGCCGCGCGCGGCTGCATCGCCAGGTCGCCGAGACCATCGAGCGCCTTGCTCCGCCGGGCAATGAGCCGCTGGCCGACCTCGCGTATCACTACTCGCAGGCGGCGTCGGCCGCGGACGCGGAACGGGCGATTACCTACGCCGTCCGGGCGGCCGAGCGCGCCGCGGCGGCGTTCGCGCTCGAAGAAGCCGCCCGGTTCTACAACCTCGCGCTGCAGGCGCTCGATTTCCTGCCAGCCGATCGCGCCGCGCGCGAGCGCCGGCTCGATCTGCATTCGCGGCGCGGCCGCGCCTTCGGCGACCTCGGGATGTGGGCGCCGGCCCGTCAGGAGCTGGAACGTGCGCTGGATCTGATCGACCCCGGCCCGACAGTGCAGCGCGCCGAGGTGCTCGGACAGCTCTCAAAATGCGCGTTCTGGATGCTCGACACGCCGGCCGTACGGCGCTACGCCGGCGAAGAGCTGACCATCGCCGAATCGCTGGGCCACGACGATCTCGTCGCCGACGCGATGTCGTGGGTGGCGGGCGTGATGAACGCCGACGGCGACGTCGTCGGGGCGGCGGAAATGGACCGCCAGGCGATGGCGCGGATCGGCGGCGCCAGGACCTTCGGCCTCTCCCGGACGGTCATCACGCTGTATCACCTTGGTCGCATCGACGAGGCGGTGCAACGCGCTGTCGAGTCGATCGAGAGCTCCCGGACTGCACCGGATCCGAACTTCCGGGTGTACGCGCTCCAGCACCTCGGGATCAGCCTCGCCGCCGCAGGTCGCTATGCGGAGGCGCGAAAGGCGTTCGACGAGCTGCGCACGTTCGGTCGTCAATATGGCGTCCTGCCCATGCTGGCGCGTGGGATCGCGATGGCCGCCGGCGTCGAGATCGCGCTCGGTGATTACAAGCGCGGCGAGGCCACCGCCCATGAAGCGCGCGAGCTCGCCAGGCGCGTGAGCTTCGCACCGCCGCTCGTCAGCTCCAGCATCGATCTGCTGTTCGTGTACGCGCGGACGCACGAGCCGGGGCGGGCCGACGCCATCGTGGACGACGTGGCGGCGTCGGTTGCGGCGGCGAGCGGCTGGCACGGCTGGTTGTGGCGGCTGCGCATGAGCGAAGCACGCGCGGAGCTCGCGCTCGCGCGCGGACACTGGGACGAGGCGGTCACCGCGGCCTCGGAGTGCATCGAAGACAGCCGGGCTCGGTCACGTAAGAAGTACGAGATCCTCGGGCTCATTACACGCGCACGGGCGCGCTCCGGACTGAACAAGGTTTCCGAGGCTCGTGACGATGCGTCGCGCGCGGTCGGCCTGGCGCGAACGCTCGGCGACCCGATTGTGCTGCTGTCGGCGCTCAACGCGCTGCTTGCGATCGATGGGACCGATGCCCTCGCGGACGAAGCGCGCGCGTCGGTCACGCGCATCGTCGGGCAGCTCGACGATCGGCGACTTCGTGAGAGTTTTCTGGCAAGCGAGCTGGTGCGCAGTACATCTGTCCACGGATGATCGCGTCATCGATTCAAGTCATCGGGACAGCGGGGGATCGGTCTATCGGGGTATCTGAAGTGGATATCGGAATATCGCGATAACCGGCGAACATTTAGCGCGATAGATCGATGACACGATGGCCCGATTGACGGAGACAAAAGAAAGAGGCCGGTCTTTCGACCGGCCCCCTAGCGTCGACAAACTCAAACGAGGCATGAGCCCCGAGGCACTGCCCGAGGCCCTAGGTACCAGGCCCGAGGGACTACCTAGTTACAGGTGGACCCGACGACCTTCAGCGAGCGGGCGGCGAACATCTTGTCGTTGCGCTTGCCCGTCACCTGGACGGTCTGGTTTACGTAGGGCGACAGCCGCAGGCTGCCGACCGGCGCGATCTCGAACTTCCCAGCCTTCTTCGTCACGAACATCGTTTTCCAGTTCCGTGACTTCGGCGCGTCGGGGCCGCCGATTTCGGTCATCACGAACTTCCCGTTGTCCTCACGCAGGCATCCCACGTAGGTCGAGTCGGGCGTCGGCTTCGCCGCCGCTGCCGCGGGTTTCTGCGTAATCGGCGCCACCGACGATGACGACGAGGAGGACGTGGAGGCGAATGCGATCGGCGTCGCTTTGGATTGATCCGAGGCGTCCACGACAATCGCCATCACCGCGCAGAACACCAGCGCCGCCGCCGCGAGCAAACGAATCCGCGCATACGTCTTTTTCGAGACCTGCTTGGACTTGTGCTTCTTAGCCATTTTTCCAGCCTTCGCCTTTCTTGTTCTCTTGGCGCGCATACAAGACTCCCCGAGGATTCAGGAGCGGTGCCGCCGCCCTCCTGGCGCGGTAAACCCCCGCGTTGACGCGCGGTTACGGCCAAACCTCAAAAGGGATATCGGACCCGGGACGGTCTATTTGCGTGGACCGGATTGCACGAATGTGATCTGGCGTGCACCGCACACTATCCGGCGGGCGCACACGATCCGAAAGATTCGGGTGCTATGTACTACTTTTTCCGTCGCGGAGCGGTGAGCATCCGCTGCGAGGTGCGGCCGGATTCGGGCGGCGAGGGGTATGAGCTAGTCATCGATCGGCCGGATTCGGCGATCCGCGTCGAGCGATTCAGTGGTCCCAGGGAGCTGAATCAGCGCTGGGCGGATCTCCAGCGCGCGTTGACGCGCGAAGGCTGGGGCGGCCCGCACGCCCGCGGCCTCTAGCCATTCGTCTGTGTGCGATCGGTCCGGCGGCGGCCGAATCCGGCGATTCGCCGTCGATCTGACCTGGAGGGATCGCGCCTGTCGGGGAAGGGAAGTATCGGCCCGGTCGGCGGCCGCGCAACGGGCACGCCGCGCAAGTCCCCGATGACCGCCCGCACGCAGCTGCGTCCTTCGTTCTTCGCGCGATAGAGCGCCGCGTCGACCCTCAAGACAAGATTCTGCGTGTCGATCTCCCCGGGTCGAGTCACCGTCACGCCGACGCTCACGGTAACATGCACCTCCTCGATGCCATAGATGACCCGCGCGTCCGCGATCCGGTGGCACAGCGAGTCGGCCACGCGCTTGGCCGCTTCGAGGCCGGTCTCCGGCAGCACGACCAGGAACTCCTCACCGCCCCAGCGGCAGCGGATGTCGCTGGCCCGCAGCGTCTGCATCATGGTCCGCCCGACCTGCGCGAGCACCGCATCGCCGCACGGGTGGCCGTACCGATCGTTGACTCCCTTGAAATGATCGAGATCGAGGAGCAGGACGGCCGCCTGCTTTCCGGACCGCTGCGCGCGGCGCAACTCGATCTCCAGACGGTTGAGACCGTGGGCGCGCGTCGAGCATCCCGTGAGGGGATCGACCGTACTCGTCTCCCGCATGCGCTCGAAGGTCTCCGAGGTCTTGAGCGCCTGCGCCAGGAGCGTCGCGACCTCCCTGATGACTTCACGGCGGCGGTCGTTCATCCGCTCCTGGCCGACGCCGATGCCGAGCAGGCCGAACGTCGCGCCGTCGGCGGCGAGCGGGAAGGTCACCCACTGCTGAACGGACTTGAGCGTCTCGGCGCCGGAGCGGGCGCCCTCCGGAAGAATCACGCGCTGCAGCGATCCGAAGCGCGTGACGATCCAGACGTCCTGATACCCGAGCAGCGGCGCCAGGCCACGGCTGATCGCCGTGTGCAGCCGGTCGATTTCAGGCGATGCGTTCAGCTCGCGCGCGAACCGCAGCACCGCGTCCAGCTTCGGCGGTTCCTCCGCCGGTGGCGTTCGCGGCGGCGCTGGTTGAGGGCGGGGCTCGGAGGCGGCAGCCGGTCGCGGCGGCGGCGGCGAAGGCGCGACCAGCGGGATCGGGCGCATCGAGTTGACGGCGTCGACGCCCGGCGTCGGCGTCGTCAGAGCGCGGACGAGGATCATCACGCCGGCGGCGACAATGGGAAGGCTCACGAGCAGAGCACGATCCCACGGGTCGACGCGCGGGACGACCTCCATCGCCCTGAGGACGCTGTACACCGCCAGCGTCATCAGGCCAAACAGGATCGGACCGACGAGAGAGCGTTCGGGGGAGCTGGTGGGCATCCAGCGGCCTGAGCATCTTATGCGATTCCGGGGCCGTATTTATGGGCCCGAATGACGAGCTTTCTTCGTAACCGGTCGCGCCGTGACTCACCTTTTGTCTTCCCGCGGGGCGAGAGGGCCGGTTACAAAATTGATCGTCCCTGTTAACCCTTTTCTCCCGGCTGCGTATTAACCGTCATGACCGCTTTGCTCGTCGTCGCGCTCGCGCTGCCCCCTACGCAGGCCAGACAACCCCAGACCGCTCCGGCGCCGCCGGTCGAAACTCGCGAGGCGGGTCAGACCCGAGACGCGCTGCACCAGACGCTCGCGCAATATCCGCCGTCGGTCGGTTATGTGCTCCGGCTGGATCCGTCGCTCCTCACGAGCCAGAACTACCTGGCGACGTATCCGGCGCTGGCGGCGTTTCTGGCGCAGCATCCGGAGATTGCGCACAACCCCGGATACTTTCTCGGCGACGCCCGCGGCTTCAACGATCCGAAGCGCGATCTGATCAACTTCTGGGAACAGACGCTGGCTGGCATCGCGGCCATGACAGCGCTGGCGATCATGACGAGCCTGGTCGTCTGGATCATCAAGACGGTGATCGACTACCGCCGGTGGCTCCGGCTCACGAAGATCCAGACCGACGCGCACAACAAGTTGCTCGACCGCCTGACCGCCAACGACGAGCTGCTGGCGTACGTCCAGTCACCTGCGGGGCAGCGCTTCCTCGAGTCGGCGCCCATCGCCGTCGAGGGTCCGCGCGCGATCGCGGCGCCGGTCGGCCGGATTCTCTGGTCCCTGCAGGTGGGTTTCGTGCTCGCGCTCGGCGGCCTGGGCCTCCAGTACGCCAGCGGCCGCGTCATAGAGGACGTCCAGCTGCCCTTGTGGGTAGTTGGCGTGCTGGCCGTCGCGGTCGGCGGTGGATTCCTCGTCTCGGCGGTCGTCTCGTACGCGCTGTCGCACCGGCTCGGCTTGTTCGCGCCGCTTCCCATCGCTTCGCGCAGCGAGCCGTGATGTGCGGAGACCGGCGGGATGAATGACTAGAGATCTGACCCTCTCGGACGTCGCGCGCGCAACCGCGTCCGGCCTTAGTCGGGCTTTCCTCCAGGACGCAGGCGAAACGGACGAGACGCTCACGATGGACGAGCCGACGTTCCGCGCTTTTTACGAACGCACGGCCCGTCCACTCTGGGCGTACTTGTCGCGCATGACCGGCGATCCGCACGCGGCCGACGACCTGCTGCAGGAAACCTACTATCGATTCCTGCGCGCGGACCGAGCCTTCGCCAGCGACGCCCATCGACGGCACTACCTGTTTCGGATCGCGATCAACCTCGTGCGGGGTTCGGCCCGCGTGGCTCGCCCGGTCCACGGCGCCGCCGCCGGCTCGACGCGGGAGCCCTCGACGACGCCAGCGGATCCGGCCGTCAGGACCGACGTGTCCCGCGCGATGGGCCGGCTCCGCCCGCGCGAGCGCGCGCTCTTGTGGCTCGCGTACGCGGAAGGCTCCTCGCATCGCGAGATCGCCGGCATGCTCGGCGTCAAGGCGGCGAGCGTCAAGATGCTGCTCTTCCGGGCGCGCCGGAAGCTGGCGGCTCTTCTGGGCAATGGAGTATCCCGTGTGCAGGACTGAGTGCCCGCGAGAGCAGGAAGCGCTCGACGCGATCGTCTCGCGCCGCTGGCCCGAACGGGCGGATATCGATCTGCGGCGTCACGTCGTGACGTGCAGCGTCTGCGCCGATCTGATCGACGTGGCTGCGGCGCTCGCCGACGATCACGAACGTGCGTCGGGTGAAGCGCGGATCCCTCCGTCCGCCGTTGTCTGGTGGAAAGCGCAAGTGCGGGCGCGCCAGGAAGCGGCGCGTATCGCGGCTCGTCCTATCGCGGTCGCACATCTCGCGGCCGGCATTGCGGCGATCGGCTTCGCCGCAGCCGCCGCCGCCGCGATCTGGTCGTGGCTGCCGGCGCTTCCAGCCGCAGATCTCACGCCGCTCGCGGCGCTCGCGCGGGAGCACGCGCCGCTGATGCTTCTCGTTCTCCTGCCCTGGCTGTTTCTCGCACCGGTCGCGGCCTGGCTCGCGTTCGCGAGAGAGTAAATCTGCGGCTAGCTGCCGAGGAACGCCAGCCACTGTGTCTCGGCCTCCTCGAGCGTCATGCCGAACACGCCGAGAAACGCCGCGCGGGATGCTGCCGGCGGATCCGGATACGCGACGCGGCCGAAGAGCGCTTTGACCTTCGCCAGGCCGTGCGTGTCGATCAACCAGCGCATGAACGAACCTGACTCAGGGTAGGTGATCTCCGCGTCGCCGCTGCGGAACGCCTCCGAATCGACTATCTGGCTGAGCGGGATCAGCCGGCCGGTCCGGCGGAAGGTGCGCGCGTGATCGTGCAGCGGCGTCCCATTCCACTTCGCCACGAAGTCGTTCCCCGACGGGTTCGTCTGGTGAGCGACCGCGATGCCCTCGTTGAAGAGCGCGACCGGAAAGCCGAACGTCGACGTGAGGAGGTGGACGACTTCGTGATTGTCCATCGGCCAGATCGTATGCATCTCGAAGGTTTCGTTGGTCGCGAACCCGTTCGTGTTGAATCTGCCCGTAATCGAACCCATATGCTCACGGTTGAGATACTTGTTGTAGACGATCCGGCGCGTGGTGGTGATCTGGAGCGCCGCGACCGCCCAGTCGTGATAGGTCTGCTGCCAGGCCGTGTCGATCGAGTCGCCCGGCGCCGCGCGATACGTATACGCAGCGGTTTCGGCCTGGACCACCAGCCCGGGCAGGTAATCGGGGGCGGTGGGAGAGTCGCCGCAGGCGGCCAGCGTTGTCACCGCCAGGACAACGGCCGCGGACGCCAGCCCACGGATGCTCATTCCATCCACTTCTTATCTATTAGATGAGAATGGGCGGCGGATCAGTCGCCGCTGGTGGAGGGTTGTGCGATAGCGGAGGAGACGGATTGTTCCGTCCCCTCCGTGTTGTATGTGGAGGAAGTTAGCCGACGGTGAACGGCACGCTGGCGCTCGCCGTTCCCCACTCGACGCGGAGCACGCCGCCAGCGGGCGTGTCGTCGATCGAGATCGTGAGCTGTTCGACCGGTTTGTCCGCCTTCGTGACTTTCATCGGCACGCGGCCCAGGTCCTCGCCCTTGGGATAAGGAATACCCCACTGACCGGTCTTCTTGCTCACGACGAGCTGCCATTCCTTGTCGCCCGGAACGGTGTAGAGCGTCACGGCACCGGCTGGCACGGCGAGCGTTCCGAACTTCAGCGGCTTGTCCGTCTTGAGCGTGGTCGCCTCATCTGCGCCTGTTCGCCACTCCTGACCTGGCGGCATCACCTGCGCCTCGGGCCGGCCTTTCAGCGACGGACGTCCGTACTCGACTGAGATGTTGGCGCCGTCGACGGTCCACTCCGACCGGACGTGCGGGCTTCCTCCCTTGCCCGGGTGAACCGGCGTCGTTTTCTGCGCGCTGGCGGCGAGGCCGACCGCTGTCGTTAACAGGGCGGCTGCAATCGGAAGAGCTGTTCGTCGCATGTCGTGTTCCCTCACAGAAAAGAGAAAGGACGCATGATATAACACGCCCAATCTGATGAGTTTCAAGCTCTTGCGCTTCGCTCTCGTCTTGTTCGGCTTCGCGGCCACTGTGCCTGTCTTCTCAGGGAGCGCGCCCGACGAGAAGCGGCTGCTCTATGTCGCCGTGCCCGGAATCCGAAACTACGTCGAGTACGGGGGCGTCGGGATCCTTGTTTTCGACATTGCGAACGGACACCGGTTCGTGAAGCGGATTCCGACGCTGGAGCAGAAAGACGGCGAACCGCCGGAGAACGTCAAGGGCATCGTCGCAAGCGCGGGCAGCGGGCGAGTGTATGTGAGCACGCCGAAGCGCGTGTTCTCGATCGACCTGCGGACCGAGCGCATCCTCTGGAACCGGACCTACGATGGCGGCTGCGATCGGATGGCGATTGCACTGGACGGCAAGACGCTCTACGTGCCTTCCTTCGAAGGCCCGCACTGGCACGTCGTCGATGCGGCGACAGGCGACGTCATCTCGCGGCTCGAGACGAGCTCCGGCGCGCACAACACGATTTATGGTCCGGACGGCAGGTTCGTCTATCTCGGCGGCCTGAAGTCGCCCATACTGAACATCGCCGATGCGGCGACGCACGCGGTCACCAAACGCGTCGGCCCGTTCGGGGACGTCATCCGGCCTTTCACGATCAACGGCCGGCAGACGCTCTGCTTCGTGAACGTCAACGAGCTCCTGGGATTCGAGGTGGGCGACATCCAGACCGGCCGGCGGCTGCACCGCGTGGAAGTATCTGGCTACCAGAAGGGGCCGGTGAAACGGCACGGCTGCCCGAGCCACGGCATCGCGCTGACCCCGGACGAGACCGAGCTCTGGCTGGCCGATGCGGCGAACAACCGGCTCCATGTCTTCGACGCCACGGTCATGCCGCCGAAGCAGATCGCCAGCATTCAGGTGCGCGATCAGCCGGGATGGATTTCGTTCGGGATCGACGGCACATACGCGTATTCATCGACCGGAGAGGTCATAGAAACGAAGACGAAAAAGATTGTCGCGGCGCTCCTGGATGAGGAGCACCGCGCCGTGCAGAGCGAGAAACTGCTCGAGATTGTCTTCAACGGCGACCGCCCGATCCGCGTTGGCGATCAGTTCGGCATCGGACAGAAACACTAGCCACACCGGAGTTCCTCATGGATACGCGCAGACGACGTTTCCTCGCGACGGTGGCTGCCGCCGCGGGTCTGGCAGGCGTCCATCCGTTGGGGCAGCCAACCCTTGCCCAGTCGCCGCCACGCAGAAAAGGCCCGCGGGTCGGTACCGTCACCTACAACATCGCGAAGGACTGGGACGTCCCCACGATCATCAAGAACCTCACCGAAGCTGGCCTGCATGGCGTGGAGCTGCGGACGACGCATGCGCACGGCGTGGAGATCGCGATGCCCGCGGCTGCGCGGGCGGAGGTGCGCAAGCGGTTCGCGGATTCGCCGATAGCGCTGGCGGGGCTGGGAACGATCTGCGAATACCAGTCGCCCGATGCGGCGATCGTGCGAAAGAATATCGAAGAGACCAAAGCGTGGGTGCAGCTGGCGCACGACGTCGGCTCACCAGGCGTGAAGGTACGGCCGAACGGCCTGCCGGCCGGCGTGCCCGAGGAAAAGACGCTCGAGCAAATCGGCCGGGCGTTGAAAGTCTGCGGCGCCGCCGCGGCCGACCAGGGCGTCAAGATCCAGCTGGAGGTCCACGGAGAGGGCACGGCGCGAGTGCCGCGCATCCGTACGATTCTGAACCACGCCGAGAATCACCCCGCCGTTCGCGTGTGCTGGAACTCCAATCAGGACGATCTCCTCGACGGCGGGCTGGAGTCGAACTTCCGGCTCGTGCAGGCGCAGATTGGCCAGGTCCACATGCGCGATCTCTTCCTGGATGAGTATCCGTGGAGGCGTCTCATCGGCCTGCTCAACGGAATTGGGTTTGACGGCTACTGCTTCGCCGAGATTCCGCCGTCAGCCGATCCCGTGCGGGTGCTGAAGTATTTCCGGGCGGCTTTTCAGGCTCATCAGACGTGCGCAGGGAACAGTTAGGATGCTTGACAAAGGAACGCCCCTCTTCTAGCGTAGCGGCCGATCGAGGCGGGCACCGCTCGAACCTCGCCCGCCACCACAGATTCCCGGCCGGACGCGTTTTTCCACACCGGCGTGCGCGCTGAGGACGTCGTCCTCAGAGGGAGAGTCGACATGACATCGGCAACCGCTTCCCCAGGCGGGCATCGGCGGATCGTCGCCCTCGTGGCCCTCGTGTTGGGTTGTACGCTCGCCGCGCCCGGCGCCGCGGCGGCGCAGGTACTGTACGGATCCATCGTGGGCAGCGTGCACGACGCGAGCGGCGGCGCGATTCCGGGCGCCAGCGTCACGATCACGCACCACGAAACGAAGGCGTCGCGCGAAGGCGTCTCGGACGAGACGGGCGCGTATCGGTTCCCGGCCGTGCAGACCGGCACGTACACGGTCGCCGTCACACTGCCCGGGTTCAAGACGTTCTCCCGGGACGTTCCCGTCACGATCAACAGCATCACTCGCGTCGACGCGACGCTCGAGGTGGGCGCGTTGTCCGAGACGGTGCTGGTCGAGGCGACCAGCCCCGTGCTGCAGACCGATCGGGCGGAAGTCCGGTCGGAGCTGAAAGCGGTGGAGCTCGTAAACCTGCCGGTGTCGATCAACCGAAACTATCAGTACATGTTTCGCGTGCTCCCCGGGTTTACGCCTCCCGCGGAGCAGCACTCGGTGCCCTCCAATCCGTCCCGCGCGCTCGTGTTCAACGTGAACGGCGCGAGCCGCAGCTCCAACAACGTCCGCATCGACGGGGTGAGCACCACCAACATCTGGCTTCCGCACGTCGCGGCCTACGTCCCGGCGCTCGAGTCGCTCGAAACCGTCAACGTCGTCACCAGCAGCTTCGACGCGGAGCAGGGGCTCGCGGGCGGATCCGCGATCAACGTGCAGATCAAGAGCGGCACCAACACCCTCCAGGGTTCGCTGTTCGAGTACCACTCGAACGAAGCGCTTCGGACGAGAAACTACTTCGCGCCGCCCGGCACGCCGAAAGGGGACTGGAACTACAACCAGTACGGCGCCACGACAGGCGGTCCCATCGTCCGCGACCGGCTGTTCTTCTTCGCGAGCTACGAGGGAACGCGCGACAAGCAGATGTTGAACCGGACGATCTCGGTGCCGACCGAGGCGGTCCGCCGCGGCGATCTGCGTGCATCGCCGACGCCAATCTACAACCCGTTCACCGGCAACCCGAACGGCTCCGCGCGCACGCCGTTCCCGAACAACACGATCCCGTCCAACATGATCGATCCGACGGCACAGAGGCTTTTGGCGCTGCTGCCGCTGCCGAACCTTCGCAATGCGGACGGCTCGATCGCCGAGACGAACAACTACTTCGCGCAGGCGCCGTTCGTGCTGAACCGGTCGACGCTCGACACGAAGGTGAACTGGAACGCGTCGCCGAACGTCAACGTCTTCGGCCGCTTCAGCGTTCTCGATTTCTTCACCGAGAACGGCACGAATTTCGGCCAGGAGCTGCAGGGCCAGGCGCTCGGCACGAGCAACCCCGGCCAGGGCGAGGGCAACACCTACAACGTGTCCGCGGGTGCGACGTATGCGATGACGTCGACGCTGCTGTTCGACGCGCACTTTGGCTTCGTCCGCATGAACACCGGCGTGGAGCAGTCGGACATCGGCGAGAACAAAGGCCTGGATCTCCTGGGCCTGCCGGGAACGAACGGCCCGAACGCTTACGAGGGAGGCACACCGCTCTTCGACCTCGACACGTACGCTGACATCGGCACGGTCGATACGTTCATGCCGTACTACCGCAGCGACGATCAGTACCAGATGGTGATGAACGCGAACTGGATCAAAGGCAACCACAACCTCCGGTTCGGCACCGACATCTACTATCAGGCGCTCAATCACACCCAGCCGGAGATCAGCGGCGGAGACAGCCTGGGCGCGCGGGGCGGGTTCCGCTTCCAGGCCGGGCCGACGCAGATCCAGGGTGGTCCGAGCGGCAACATGTACAACGCCGTCGCGTCGTTCCTCCTCGGCGTGCCGAATCGCGTCGGCCGCTTGAAGCTCGTCGAGCCCTATACCACGCGTAACTGGCAGTACAGCCTGTATGTGCGCGATCAGTGGCAGGCGAGCTCGAGGATGACGATTTCCTTCGGTACCCGCTGGGAGTATTTCCCCGTGCCCACGCGCGCGCATCGCGGTCTGGAACGCTTTGACGTCGCCAACAACCTGATGATGATCGGCGGCGTCGGCGCGGTGCCGGAAGATCTCGGCGTGAGCGTGAGCAAATCGCTGTTCGCGCCGCGGGTGGGCCTGACCTACCGCGTCAGCGACAGGGCGGTTTTTCGAGCCGGTTTTGGCATCACCAACGATCCGTACGCGCTGGCGCGGCCGCTGCGCACGAATCATCCGGCGGTGCTCAACCTGCTCGTCGACGCTCCCAACTCGCTCGCCTTCGCCAGCCGGACGAGCCAGGGTATCCCGCTGATACCGGACCCGGATCTTGGCAACGGCCTCGTCACGGTCCCCAGCCCGATTACGGTCTTCACGCTGGCAGATGAATTCGAACGCGGCTACATCCGGTCGTGGAACGTAGCGTTCGAAAGGGAAATCGGCCGGGGCTTCGTCGCCGAAGCGGCGTACGTCGGGACGCGACAGATCGATCAGCTCGGATTGAGAGAGCTGAACTGGTCGCCGATCGGCGGCGCACAGGCCGGGCGCCAGTTGAACCGGCTGTACGGCCGCGCGGGGCAGACCCGCCTTATTGCGGCGATTGGCGACAGCCAGTACGACGCGCTTCAGACGCGGCTGGAACGGCGGTTCTCCGACGGCTATCAGTTCGCGATCAACTACACGCTGTCGAAGTCCACGGGGATCGCCGGCAACGCGAACAGCGACAGCGTGCTGCGGATCAACATCCCGGACTACTACGACCTGAACAAGGCGACGAGCGATTTCGATCGCACGCATAACCTGAACATCACGAGCATCGTTCAGCTCCCGTTCGGTCCGGGTCGCCGCTGGATGAACGACGGAGGCGTCGTTTCGCACATCGTGGCGGGCTGGCAGGTGAACAACATCCTCAGCTTCTACAGCGGCACGCCGTTCACCGTGACCGCCTCAGGCACATCGCTGAACGCGCCGGACAACGATCAACGGGCGGACCAGGTCAAGCCGGACGTGAAGATCCTCGGCGGGATCGGCGCGACCAATCCGTATTTCGACCCGCTGGCGTTCGCCCCGGTGACCGAGGCGCGCTTCGGCACCGCGCCGTTCAACGTCCTGCGCGGTCCGGGCGTGAAGTCGTGGGACCTCGGCATCTTCCGGCAGTTCGGTCTGCCGCGGCAGATGAACCTCCAGGTGCGCGCGGAAATCTTCAACGTGACGGCTACGCCGCGGTTCCAGAATCCGGGCAACGGCAACACGAACGTTTCGAACCTGCGGCTCAATCCGGACGGCACCGTGAACAACCTGAACGGGTACGCAGTCGTCACGGCGACCAACGACGGGAGCGAACGTCAGGTCCGTTTTGGCATCAGGCTGCAGTTCTGACGCTTGCATTGACGATGGGGGATTGGAAATTGTCGATTGATTGACGATTGACAATTGTCGATTGTCGACTATTGTCGATTGTCGATTGGTGTCGCGACTGACCTTCAGTGCGGCCGTCCTGGCCCTGTTCCTGGCCGGGACGGCGCGCCCCGCAATAGACGCGCAGGCGACCAGTCCCGCTGGTCCTTATCGAACGCTCAACGACCGCTTCACGGTCCGGCAATACACCTCGCTCCAGGAATGGCAGCCGCGCGCCGCCTATTTGCGCGAGCACATCCTCGCGTCGGCCGGCCTGCTCCCGATGCCGATCAAGACGCCGCTTCGCGCGCAGGTCTTCGACGAGCGCAAACACGACGGGTACTCGGTCTTCAAGGTCTACTTCGAGAGTCTCCCCGGTTTTTTCGTGACCGGCAATCTGTACCGGCCGGCTGGATCCGGCCGCTTCCCGGCGATCCTGTCGCCGCACGGCCACTGGGCGTACGGCCGGCTGGAGAACACCCCGGTGGCTTCGGTGCCGGCGCGCGCCGTCAACCTGGCACGCCAGGGGTTCGTCGTCTTCACCTACGACATGATCGGCTACAACGACAGCCGGCAGCTCGTGCACCGGGAATTCGGCGGCAAGCGGGAGTCGCTCTGGGGGCTCAGCGTCGCCGGGCTGCAGCTCTGGAACAGCATTCGCAGCGTCGACTTCCTGCAGTCGCTGCCGGAAGTGGACGGCGATCGCATCGGTGCGACGGGCGCGTCGGGCGGCGGCACGCAGACGTTTCTGCTCGCCGCAGTTGACGAACGGATCAAGGTCGCGGCGCCGGTCAACATGATCTCGCTGCATATGCAGGGCGGCTGCCTGTGCGAGAACCTGCCCGGGCTTCGCATCGACACGAACAACGTGGAGCTGGCGGCGACGATCGCGCCGCGCCCGCTGCTGATGGTCTCGGCCACGGGCGACTGGACCAAAGAAACGATGCAGCTCGAGTACCCCGAGATGCAGAAGTTCTACGCGCTGTTCGATGCGCGGGACCATGTCCTCGCCGTCCAGGAGCAGGCGGATCACAACTACAACCGCCAGAGCCGCGAGCACGTCTACGCGTGGATGGCGCGCTGGCTCAAAGAGGCGCCGGCTGATGTCCGGGTCCAGGAAAAGTCATTCCAGGCGGATGTCCCTCCGGACGTCCTCGTCTTTTATGGCCGGCCGCTGCCGGCTGACGCCGTCACGCCAGCGCAGCTCACGGAAAACTGGATTGCGGCGGCGAAGCAGCAGATGGGCGATTCGGAGCGCCCGCTCCTTCGCGCGGGGCTTCTCCATGCGCTCGGCATCCAGGCGCGCGAGCCGCTGGTTCCGCAGCTGGGGGCGGAGCGGACGGTCGTCCTTGCCGCGAACGATCCTGCGCTGCAGCGCGAGCTCACGCGGCTTCGATTTGAAGTGAAGCCGGTCAGCTTCACGCCCTTCGACGCGGCCGCGGCGTCGAAAATCAATCACTTCGAGACCTACAACCGCACCGCTGCCGCCATGCGGGTCGCCGACATCGTTCGAACTCTCACCGACGTCCCGGGCGCCATCCTCGTCGCGGACGGCGATGCTGCCCTGCCAGGGTTGCTCGCCGGCGCCATCGTTCCGGTCTCGCGCAGCATCCTCGACGTCGGTGGCTTCGATACGTCGGACGATTCCGCGTTCATTGATCGGCTCTACATCCCGGGACTCCGGCGCGCCGGCGATCTTCAGACCGCCATGACGATGAACGGTGGCCGCGTGGTCATTCATAACGCGGGGACCCGGTTCACGATGCCGCGAGCGGAAGTCGAGCCCCGTAAGCTCACCGCCAAGGAAATCATTCTGCGGCTCAGGCCAGCCGGAACGCGGTGAAGCGCCGCGAGTTTCTCCAGTCGGCGCCGCTCATCGCGCTGCCGCTCGTGCTGAGGCAGCGTCCGTCCAGCCAGCGGTGGACGGCACGGTGGATCGCGGTCCCCGCCGCATCAGCCTTCGACTACGGCGTTTATCACTTCCGTCGCGTCTTCGACCTGCCTGACAAGCCGGCGTCGTTCGTCGTTCACGTGTCGGCGGACAACCGGTATCAGCTCTTCGTGAACGGCACGCGTGTCGTGTGGGGACCGGCGCGGAGCGACCTGAACCACTGGCGCTACGAGACCGTGGACCTGGCGCCCCACCTCACGTCGGGACGGAATGTGATCGCCGCGCTCGTCTGGAACTTCGGCGAGTTTGCGCCGGAGGCGCAGGTCACGCACCGCACCGCGTTCCTGCTGCAGGGAGCCTCCGATCGCGAGCGCCTGATCGACACGAACACCCAATGGAAGTGTTTCGCGAACCGCGCTTACCGGCCGCTCCACTATTCGCACGCGCAGATGCGCGGATACTTCGTCGCCGGACCCTGCGACAACGTGGACGGCGCCAGCTATCCGTGGGGCTGGGAGCAGCCGGACTTCGAGGATGGCGGGTGGGCAGCCGGACAGAGCGATCCGCGCTGGGGCGCCGCGTTGCGCGAGTCGATCGACGCGCCCAACCGCTGGCTCCTCGTCGCGCGAGACCTTCCGCTGATGGAGGAACGGACGGAGCGGCTCGCGGCGGTGCGCCGGTCGAGCGGCGTGACCGTCCCCTGGCAGTTTCCAAGGGAGCCGGCGCCGTTCACGGTGGCGGCGAACAGCCGTGCGCGCCTGCTGCTCGATCAGGCGCACCTCACGACCGCCTATCCGGAGCTTGTCGTGAGCGGCGGCGCGGGCGCCGTCATTCGCGTCGGCTATGCAGAGGCGCTCTTTGTCGACGCCGCTAAGGGTCTCGAGAAAGGGAACCGCAACGAGATCGAGGGCAAGACGTTCGTCGGGTACTACGACAGCTTCACGAGCGATGGCGGCGCCAGGCGGCGATATCGGCCGCTCTGGTGGCGGACGTATCGCTACATCGACCTGGACATCGAGACGAAAGCCGAACCGCTGACCGTCGATGATTTCAGCGGCGTCTATACCGGCTATCCATTCCAGCGGAAAGCGACGTTCGACGCCGGCTCGGAACGGCTCGTGCGCATGCTGGACGTCGGCTGGCGCACCGCGCGGCTCTGCGCGCACGAAACCTACATGGATTGCCCCTACTACGAGCAGCTGCAGTATGCGGGCGACACGCGCATCCAGGCGCTCGTCTCGTACTACAATGCCGGCGATCCGCGGCTCGCGAAGAATGCGATCGCGCAGCTCAACCAGTCACGTACGGCCGAAGGCGCGACGATGAGCCGCGCGCCCACGCGGCAGCAGCAGTACATCCCGCCGTTCTCGCTCTGGTGGATCGGCCTGGTCCACGACTACTGGCGCTACGTGGATGATTCAGCCTTCGTCCGCGACATGCTGCCGGGCGTTCGAGCGGTCCTGGGCTTCTTCGCGCGCTACCAGAAGCCGAACGGCATGCTGGCCGGTCTGCCGTGGTGGAACTTCGTCGACTGGGCCTGGACGAATCGCGGCATCCCGCCCACGTCGACCGACGGGTCGTCCGCCTGTTTCGATTTACAGTTGCTACTCGCGCTCGACTGGGCGGCGGAGCTCGAAGAGGCGCTGGGCTCGAAGCCGCGCGCGGCGGAACATCGCGCATCCGCGGCGACACTGCGCGCCACCGTGAAGGAGCTGTACTGGGACGCCTCTCGAATGCTCTTGGCTGACACGCCCGTCGCCGGGCTGAAGCCCGGCGCCACCATGACGGAGTTCTCCCAGCACGCGAACGCACTGGCCGTCCTCGCGCGCGTCGTCGAGGGCGAGGAGGCTCGCGCCCTCGTGAACCGGACGCTCGCGGACTCCTCCTTCACTCAGTGCACGCTGTACTTCCGGCACTACCTGCACTCGGCCGTCAACCAGGTGGGCGAGGGCGACCGCTACCTCAATCTTCTCGGCGAGTGGGACAAGATGCTCGAGCGCGGCCTGTCGACGTGGGCGGAGAAGCCAGAGCCGACACGATCCGATTGCCATGCGTGGAGCGCGAGCCCCAGCTACGAGATCTTCCGGACGGTCCTCGGGATCGATTCCGCCGGCGCCGGGTTCAGGCGTGTGGTGATTCGTCCGTTCCTCGGAGAGCTGACTCGCGCATCCGGTTCAATCCCGCACCCGGCGGGGCAGCTGTCGGTGAGCCTGAGTCTGCAGCCGGACGGTAAGTTGTCGGCGGATGTGACGCTGCCCGAGGGAGTGCAAGGCGAGTTCGACTGGCGCGGATGGCGCCGACCTCTCCCATCGGGGAGGTCGGCGTTCTCCGCGCCAATCGTCAATGCACGCTAGAACAGGAACCTCAGACTGAGCTGAATATCCCGCCGGTCATCGGTCTTGGTCGTGATGCGGCCGAAGTTCGCGTTGCTCGGATCGGCGTAGCCGAGACCACCGGCGAGTTGATTCTGCTGCGCACCCGTCTGGCCGCCTCCACCACCCAGATTCGGGTGGTTCGGGAAGTTGAAGAACTCCGCGCGGAACTGGAGCCGGCGATCGCCGCCGACCCTGAAGTTCTTGAAGAGCGCGATGTCCCACTGGACCTGTCCCGGGTTGTAGATCAGGTTGCGCGGCGCATCGCCGAACGTGCCCGGCGCCGGCGCCGTGAACGCGGCAGGATTGAACCAGAAGTTGCTGTCCTGTCCCACCCCGTTGGAGAGTTGCCCGTTCGCGCCCGCCTTGGGATCGCCCGTGAGGTTGTACGGCTGGCCGAAGCCACCGTCGCCGACGCCGGCGATGTCGTTCGTCCGGACGACCGAGAAGGGTGTGCCGGACCTCATGAACGTCGCGCCCGAGATCTGCCAGCCGCCCAGCAGGTTCTTCATCAGCGTTTCCTGCCCGCTCCACCAGGGCAGGTCGTAGATGTAGTAGAAGTTGAGCGAGTGCCGACGGTCGAAGTTCGACGGCCCCCAGAAGTCGGTATCGTCGTAGGTGTTCCACAAGACGTTCCGCTTGTCGCTTCCGTTGTCCTCAGACTTCCCGATCGTGTACGCGATGCCCACCTTGAGGCCGTTGCTGTAGCGGCGGTCGGCACTGACCTGGAGGCTGTTGTAGATGGACCGGCCCGCATTCTCTGAGATGCGGATCACGTTGTACCCGCGGAACGGACGGAGCGCGGCGATGTTCACGCCCGGATTGGCCTGCAGCGTCCCGGGGAGCAGCTGATTGATGTTGCGCTCGCGCTGCAGGTAGAGCCCGCGCCGGCCGACGTAGGTCACGTCGAGGACAAATCCGAACGGGATCTCGCGCCCGAAGCCGAACGCCCACATGTACGACGTGGGGTGCTTGAAGGCGACGTCCTGTGCCTGCATCGCGAACGGCAGGTCGGTGGCTCCGCTCGATCCGCCGCTGGGATTGTCGGCGAGGCCGTTCGAGACGGCGACCATCGGCTGGAACGGCGGGTTCCCGCCGAGGATAGTCGAGTCGTTGAGCGTCACGCGGTTGTGAAAGACGCCGGCGCTGGCGCGGATGGTCGTCTTGTCATTGAGCGAGTAGGCGGCGCCAACGCGCGGCTCGATCACGTTGTAGTGCATGTCGGAGAACCCGCGCGGCTCGCCGCGGAAGAGCGCCTGGACGCGCGGATCCCCGGCGACGACGAGATCATTGCCTTCACCCTCGAAGCCGTCGCCGGGCAGCACGATGCCGTTGTAGCGATCGCCGCTGGTGAGACGTCCGGTCGAGGGATTAATCACTGCAGCACGGGCAGGATCGTAGAACCGCTCGTCGAAGTTCGCGATGTTATTCGTCGTCGAGTACCACGGCGGCCAGAACACCCAGCGGAAGCCGCCCTCGATCGTCAGGTTGGTGGTCGGCCTCCATGAGTCCTGCAGGAAGATGTCCGTCGCGAGTGACCGCCACTTGGTGAAGGCGCGCTCGCCAAGCTCGGCATAGTTGCTGAACAGTCCCATCGCCGCGTTCGCGATGCCGACGCCCGTGCCGCCGGCGCTCGCCCCGCGGCCGTCGAGGAACTCGAAGCGGCCGTTCTGATTGTTCGTGCCGCCGGGGATGGCCAGCACGTTGATCTGATCGAAGTCATCCTCGCCCGAGTACTCCATCACGATCCCGGCCTTGAACGTATGACGGCCCTTGACGAGCGTCGAGACGTTCGACCAGGTGTGGATCGGCCCCTGCGACGACGCCGGGTACGGCCCGCCGTCGATCTCGCTGAAGTTCGAAATCGAGATAGTCGGGATCTTGTCCTCGATCTCCTTCCCCTGGTCCGCGAAGATGTAGCGGTAGTTGATGCCGTAGCTGCTCCGCTTGTAGAGGTTCGACTCGAAGACGTTGATGAACACCTCGTCGAGCGAGTGCGTGTAGCTCATCTCGTTGATGAGGTTCGTCCCCCATGTGCTCGTCCAGTTCACGATCTGCGTGTTGTTCGGCCGATCCCAGTCGGTCCGCGCGAACGGGAACGTCCCGCGGAACGCGTCGACCGCCACCCAGTTCTGGCTCGAGTACCGGTACGCCAGCTGATGCTTGTCGTTCACACGGTAGTCCAGACGGATCGTGTCCTTCCGCTGGTCCTGAGGGTTCTCACTGGTCTGGATCAGATTGGAGGAGCCCTGCCGGAAACCAGGCGTCGGCGGAGGAAACGCGTTCAGCATCGCCAGCCCGTTCGCCGAGAGCCGGTCCGAGGGAATAATGTTTCCCGGGAACGGCTGTCCCGTCCGCGGATCGATGACGGTGCGCGCGCCGGTGTAGAAGCCGTTGTTCGGGTCCAGGAGCTCGCCGAAATCACCGCGGCGCATCCGCTCGGTCGGGACGATCGCCGTGTTGGTCTGTACCTGGAAGAAGTCGACCCATTCCTGCGCGCCGAAGAAGAAGAACTTGTCCTTGAAGATCGCGCCCGGCACGGGGCCGCCCACCGAGAACCCGTACTGCTTGAAGTCGAACGGCGCGGGGCCGGCGCTCTCTGTCGGATTGCTGCTCCGATTGCGCGACCAGGTGTTCGCCTGCAGCGACTCGTCGCGGAAGAAGATCGACCCGGTGCCGGTGTACCGGTTGCTGCCGCTCTTGGTCACGAAGCGGATCTGTCCGCCACTCGCACGCCCGAACTCCGGCATGTAGTTGGCGGTCAGCACCTGGACCTCCTGGACGGTCTCGACGTCAGGGATCCCGATGATGGTTCCTGACGAGCGCGTCCGGATCGCGACCGCGCCGTCGTTGTAGATCGTGTTCTCGTCGGGCCGGCTGCCGTTGATGCTGAAGCCGCCGTTGCTGAAGGCGGCGAATCCAAGGTTGTTGAAACTGCCGCCGACCACGCCCGCCTTGAGCCCGGCCACGCCGAGCGGGTTACGGCCCTGGAAGGACAAAAGCTCGATGTCCTTGGCCTCCACCGTCTTGCGAATGGTGGCATCGGTCTGGAGCGGCGTCGCTTCCGCGGTGACGGTCACCGCTTCGCTGATCGCTCCAGTCTCGAGCGTGAAGTCGACGGTCAGGCCGGCGGAGGCGTCGAGTCTCACGCCCGACTGCACGCCTTTCTTGAACCCTTCGAGCTCGACCTCGATGTCGTATGCGCCCGGCGCGAGCGCGGGGAACACGTAGTAGCCGGTCGCATCGCTCACCACGCTGCGCTTCAGTCGCGTTTCGACGTTGACGGCCGTGATGGTCGCGCCTGGCACGACGGCGCCAGATTGGTCTTTGACGAAACCCGCGATCCGTCCGCGTTCGAGCTGAGCCGCAGCCGGCACTGCGGCTGCAACGAGAATGACCAAGAGACATGCAATGCCTGCTATCCGCCCGCGCATGTTTCACCTCCCCAGCGACGCTCGCGCGAGACACCTCGGGCGAGCCTCCCGGTTCCAGCGGGATGCTAGTCCCTTCCTGCGACGACTGCAAGGCAGGTCTGCGACTAGAATGATCCGCGACATGCAAGTCGTCCGGTCTCGGAAAACCTGGGACGTCGTGATCGTCGGATCGGGGGCCGGCGGCGGGATGGCTGCAAAGGTCCTCACCGAAGCGGGCGCCGACGTGCTGCTGCTCGAGGCGGGCGTCATGTTCGACACCGCGAAGGACTCGAAGATGTTCGCGTGGCCGTACGACTCGCCCCGCCGGGGCCAGGCGATTCCGACTCGGCAGTTCGGAGAGTTCGACGCCGGATGGGGAGGCTGGACGCTCGAGGGAGAGCCTTACACCACCGCGCCGGGCGAGGACTTCCAGTGGTTCCGGACCCGGATGCTGGGCGGCCGGACGAATCACTGGGGCCGGATTTCTCTCCGCTTCGGCCCGTACGACTTCCGCCGGAAAACCATCGACGGGCTCGGCGACGACTGGCCGATCACCTACGACGACCTCAAGCCGTACTACGACGAGGTCGACAAGCTCGTCGGGATCTTCGGGTCCGTCGAAGACCTCCCGAACGAGCCCAACGGGATTTTTCAGCCGCCGCCGGCGCCGCGCTGTTACGAGCTGCTCGTCAAGCAGGCGTGCGATCGACTCAAGATCACCTGCATCCCCAGCCGGCTGTCGATTCTCACGCGTCCCTTGAACGGCCGGCCGGCGTGCCACTACTGCGGGCAGTGCGGCCGCGGCTGCGCGGTCCACGCGAACTTCTCGTCGCCCTCGGTACTGCTGCCCCCCGGGCTCAAGACCGGCCGGCTGACGATTCAAACCGACGCGATGGTTCGCGAGGTGACGGTCGACGCGTCCGGTCTCGCGTCGGGCGTCAGCTACGTCGACAAGAAAACCGGACGCGATACGCACGTGCAGGCGCGCCTCGTCGTTCTGGCGGCCAGCGCCTGCGAGTCGGCGCGCATTCTTCTCAATTCGAAGTCCTCGAAGTTTCCGCAGGGCCTCGCGAACGGCAGCGGCACGGTTGGCAAATACCTGACCGACACGACCGGAACCGCCGTCGTCGGATTCATCCCGAAACTGGTGGCCGGTGTTCCTCACAACGAAGACGGCGTCGGCGGGATGCACATGTACATGCCGTGGTGGCTCGACAACCGTAAGCTCGATTTTCCACGCGGGTATCACATCGAGTTCTACGGCGGCCGGGGGATGCCACACTTCGGCTTCCTCGGCGGCATCCACAGCTTGGCGGGCATCGAAGGATCGGGCCGTCCACCGGGCGCGCCGGGCTATGGGAAGCAGCTGAAGGACGACTACCGCCGCTACTACGGCGCGACGATCGGTTTCTCCGGCCGCGGCGAGATGGTCCCGAATGCCGACACGTACTGCGATATCGATCCGAACGTGGTCGATCGCTGGGGCATCCCCGTCCTGCGGTTCCACTTCAAGTGGACCGACCACGAGTACAAGCAGGCCAAACACATGCAGGAGACCTTCCGCGGCATCATCCAGGAGCTGGGCGGCACGCCGCTCAGCCCGATGCCGTCGAAAGAGGATGGCTACGGCATCGAAGCAGGCGGCCGGATCATCCACGAGCTCGGCGTCACGCGAATGGGGAACGATCCCTCGTCGTCCGTGCTGAACAAGAACTGCCAGGCGCACGAAGTGAAGAACCTGTTCGTCACCGACGGCGGCCCGTTCGTATCTCAGGCGGACAAGAATCCCACGTGGACGATCCTGGCGCTGTCGATGAAGACATCGCAGTTCATTGCCGAGCAGAGGAAAGCAGGGACGGTGTAGGCCCGACCTTCAGGTCGGGCGTGGTGGAACGAATGAAACGTCGTGAAGCATTGAAGGTGCTCGGGTCCGCTCCCGTCGCCGCCGGGTTCGTGTGGACCGCGGCGGAAGCGCAGGAAGCGCATCATAAGGCGCAAGCGGCGCGGCAGACGGCGAAGAAGGCCGGGACGGCGTTCAAGCCGAAGTTCTTCACCGCCCACGAATACGCGACGGTCGTGATTCTGGTCGATCTGATCATTCCGAAGGACGAGCGGTCGGGGAGTGCGACGGACGCCGGCGTCCCGGAGTTCATGGACTTCATCGTCGGCGACCAGCCGCGGGGGCAGACGGCGATGCGAGGCGGCCTCGCGTGGCTCGATCGTGAGT
The DNA here is from genome assembly GCA_036258175.1 of Vicinamibacterales bacterium. Classification (GTDB taxonomy): domain Bacteria; phylum Acidobacteriota; class Vicinamibacteria; order Vicinamibacterales; family 2-12-FULL-66-21; genus DATAEE01. The sequence goes on along the minus strand of DATAEE010000100.1, from coordinate 4,431 downwards.
GCGAACATCGCTTCGACAGACGGTTCGTCGCGTGCGACGATGCCCAGCGGCGCGACGTGCTGGACGACATTTCAGGTCTCGAACCGCCGACGGTGATGTTGACCCAGGGCGTGGCGTTCTTCCGGATGTTCCGCGACCTGGCCGCGAGCGGCTTCTGGACGAGCAAAATGGGGATTGCGGACCTGCAGTACATGGGTAACACGCTCGTGGCGGACTGGAAGGGATGTCCGGACGAGCAGCTTAAGAAACTAGGCATTGCCTGATTGTCGAATCGTCGATTGCCATACTGATTGTCGATTGTCGATGGTTGATTGACGATTCAATCGACGATTGCCAATAATTCACGATTGGCAGTCCGCAATCGACAATCAATCTTGACAATCCCCAATTCTCAATCCGGCAATGCAACCAGGGCCTTCCTGGCGTCATTCCTGGTGCTGTTTCTGGAAGTCGCCCTGATCCGCTGGATGCCGGCCTACATCCGTCTGCTCGCGTTCTTCTCCAATTTCATTTTGCTCGCGAGCTTCCTTGGCATCGGCGTCGGCTGCCTGCTCGCGCCGATGCGCCGGAATCTGTTTCTGTGGTTCCCGCTGATTCAAGTCCTTGTGGTCGCGGCGGTTTACTTCTTCCGGCTCGAAGTGGCGGTGCCGACCTCCGGCAGCATCTATTTTTCGAGCGGGACCACCGAACAGGTCGTCGCCGTCGAGACGACGCTCCTGCTGCCGCTGCTGTTCGTCATCGTCGCGGCGCTCTTCGTCGCGCTCGCGCAGCGGATGGCGCGCGAGATGTCCGCGCTGCCGCCGCTCCGCGGCTACATGGCCAATCTACTCGGGAGCCTTGCGGGAGTGGTCGCGTTCGCGATCTGCTCGTGGGCCGAGCTCTCGCCGACGTTCTGGTTCGGGATTGCGTTTGCGGCGGCTGTGCCGCTGATGACGTCCATGTGGTACGACGCTTCAGCGTCGTCCCGGACGAGCCTGAAGGCTCGTACTACAACCGCGGTTGGCCTCGCCCTTCTCGCGGTCTCGCTCGTGCTCGTGCATCTCATGGCGCGCGAGGCGATCTGGTCGCCGTATTACAAGATCACCGTCCGACAGGAAGGGCCGGATACCGTCGTCGAGGTGAACAACATCTTCCACCAGTCGATGGCGCCGGTGGCTCACAAGGAATACTTCTACGAGTGGCCGTACACGGTGTTCGGCGACACGTTCAAGGACGTGCTGATTCTCGGCGCCGGATCGGGAACCGACGTCGCGGCGGCGCTGAAACATGGCGCCGCGCGGGTGGATGCGGTGGAGATCGACCCGGTGATCCTCCGCCTCGGCCGCGATCAGCATCCCGATCGACCGTACTCCGATCCCCGAGTGAGACGGGTCACGGACGATGCGCGGCATTTTTTGCGGACGACGGAGGAGAAGTACGACCTGGTGGTGTTCGCGCTCATCGACTCGCTGACGCTGCAGTCCAGCTTCGCGGGCGTGCGGCTCGAGAGCTACATGTTCACCGAGGAGTCTTTCGCGGCGGTGCGCGATCGGCTCAAGCCGGACGGCTTGCTCGTCATCTATAACTATTTCCGTGAACCGTGGCTGGTTGATCGGCTCGCAAATACCGCGGCGGAGGCGTTTGGCGAGGAGCCGCGCGTGCATGTGCACGAGGCGCGCGCCTACCTGGGTGTGCTCATGGCGGGGCCGAGGTTCAAGACCGTTGCGACCCTTCCGGATCCGCCGGATCGGGTCGCGGCCTTCGGCCAGTCGCACGAGCCCAGCCCGGCGCGCATCCACCATCGCAACGCGGCGATCGAGCCGGCACGCGACGACTGGCCGTTCCTGTATCTCCGCGACCGCCACGTGCCGCGCCACTACATCGTCGCGCTCGCGCTGATCCTGATCGTCTCGCTCGCTGCGGTCACGGGCGCGCTGCGCGCCGCCGACACCCCAGGAACCTCAGGAACCCTAGGAACCTCAGGAACCCTAGGAACCCGAGATCTGCAGATGTTTTTGCTAGGTGCGGGATTCATGATGCTCGAGACCAAGTCGATCATCCAGTTCGCCCTGCTCTGGGGCTCGACCTGGGTCGTCGCGTCGCTCGCGATCGCAGCGGTGCTCGTCATGGCGCTGGTCGCCACCTATATCGTCTCGACGCGCGAGATCCGCCGCCCGTGGCTGGTTGGCGCTGTACTTCTCGCGCTCCTGGGCCTGAACTTCTTGATTCCGATCGGGACGATCAGTTTCCAGAGCCGAATCGCCGAATCAGTTTTCTACGCCGTGCTCGTGTTCAGCCCGATCTTGTGCGCCGGGCTGCTGTTCGGATCGGCGATCAAGCAGTCGCCATCTCTGTCGCGCGACTACGGCGTGAACCTGCTCGGCGCGATGGCGGGCGGGGTGGGAGAGTATCTGTCGCTGGTGACGGGCTTCCGCGTGCTGCTGATCGTGATTGCGGCCTGTTACGTAGGAGCGCTAATCGCGACACAGCGAGCGTCCGGGTCGTCGCCGCACGCCCGACCTCACCGCCTACGCCAAGGCTTCGGCGGTCCGCCGTAGCTTCAGCGAAGGCGGAAGGTCGGGCCTGCCCCGTCGGCTGAAATCCTTATCAGCTCGTGATGGGTCGGATCTTGATGTTCTTGAACGAGACCACGTTGTTGTGGTCCTGCAAGCTGATCTTCCCCTTCTGCGTCTTGCCGAACTCCGGATACGGCTTGAACTTGCTCAGCGCAAAGCGCTCGTTCCAACTGGGACTCCCGATCTCGAACTCGAGCAGCTTCGTGCCGTTCAGCCAGTGCTCGACGTGGTTGCCGCGCGCGATGATGCGCGTCTCGTTCCATTCGCCGATCGGCTTCGTTACGTCGCGCGCCGGTTCGTACATGTCATAGGCGGCGCCGGTTGATCGTTTCTGGTTCTTGCCATCGTTGTGCGCCGCGTTGTCGAGGAGCTGATATTCGATGGCGTGATGCCAGATGACCGCCGCGTCTTCAGGCGCGCGGTAGAAGATCCCGGAATTCCCGCCCGGAGGCAGCTTCCATTCGAGCGAGAGCTCGAAATCGCTGAATTCCTCATCGGAGACCAGGTCTCCGCCTTTGCCCTGACGCACGAGCGCGCCGTCCACGACCCCCCACCCCTGAACGGGGCCCGTCTGTTTGTAGTTGTGCCACCCGGCCGTCGTCTTCCCGTCGAAGAGCAATTTCCATCCGCCTGCGTCCTGCGCGGGCGGCGCCGCACCGCCCGGGCGCGGAGCGTCCGCGGCGGCCGCGAGCACGGCGATTCCGATGGCGCACAGCGGAAGTGTCACTGACGTCGTCATGCGAAGGCTCCTGAAAGTCGTTACAATCCCTCGTCTCTACGGGGGGGCCATTATGACGCGAATCGGTCCGCTCTGATGCGTTGGCTCGACCCCACGCTGCGCGACATCCGGTTCGGGATCCGGACGCTCGCGAAGAGCCCTGGCTTCACATCTGTAGCTCTGCTGTCGCTCTCCCTCGGGATCATGGCGTCGACGGCGATTTACAGCGTCCTTCACGCCGTCGTCCTGGATCCATTTCCTTATAAGGATGTCGACAGCCTGATGAGCGTCCGCGTCTGGAGCCCCGACCAGCGAGGCTACCGGACCGGATATTCGACCGATCAGTTCCTCGAGATTGCCGAGCGGAGCACGATCTTCGACGGGGTCATCGCATCGACGATCAGCGACGTCCTCTGGACCGGAAACGGCGATCCGCAGCGGCTGCGCGGCAATCACGGCACGCCCAACACGTTCCAGGTGATGGGCGTCCCAGCGCTCGTGGGTCGCACGTACACGCCAGAAGATGGCCGCCCCGATGCGGCGCCGGTCGTGGTGCTCGGCTACCGGTTCTGGCAGAGGCAATTCGGCGGCGATCCTTCGGTCGTCGGCCGGGAGCTGTCGCTGAACGGGAAAGTTCGGACCGTGGTCGGTGTGATGCCCGAGCGGTTCATGTGGCGAGGCGCGGATGTGTATCTGCCCATCGTGTTCACGCGGCGGGCCGTCGCCGAAGGCGTTCGCGGCGTGCACCTGCTCGGCCGCTTGAAGCCTGGCGTCACCGAGGCGCAAGCTGAAGCTGACCTTCGTCCGATCATCGCCGACCTGAAGCAGCGCGAGCCGGCGCAGTTTCCAGACAACTGGCGCGTGGGCCTGCTCTCGTTCAAGGAGACCTTCCCGAGCAGCATCCGCGACGACCTCTGGATCCTCTTCGGCGCCGTCGGTCTGCTGCTCCTGATTGCGTGCGCGAACGTGTCGAACCTCCTGCTGGCGCGAGCGGGCGCACGGCAGAAAGAGATGGCAGTGCGCGCGGCGCTCGGCGCCCACCGGCTCCGGCTCGTGCGTCAACTGTTGACGGAAAGCCTCGTGCTCGCCGCTGCAGCCGCTGTACTCGGCACGGTGCTGGCGTTTGGAGCGTTGCGGCTGATCCTTGCGATCGTGCCG
>DATAEE010000099.1:0-19422 GCA_036258175.1 Vicinamibacterales bacterium | reverse complement strand
ATACGGCACGAACTTCGCCCAGCCCTTGTCCGCCGCTACCTTCGTCAGCGCCGCCGTCAACGTCGTCTTCCCATGGTCGATGTGCCCAATCGTTCCCACGTTCACGTGCGGCTTCGACCGATCGAATTTTTCCTTCGCCATCGCTGCGTTTCTCCGTCTGGTAGCGCAGCCCTTCAGGGCTGCTGTTCGAGCAGGGCTGAAGCCCTGCGCTACGAATCGGTTTTATTTCCCCTGTACCCTCGCGACCACTTCCTCGCTGACCGCCTGCGGCGCCGGCTCGTAGCGGTCGAAGTGCATGGAGTAGGTGGCACGCCCCTGCGTGCGCGAGCGCAGGTCGGTCGCGTAGCCGAACATCTCCGCAAGCGGTACGCGCGCACTGACGATCTGCGTCCCGCCGCGCTCTTCCTGCGACTGGATATGGCCGCGCCGACTCGCCAGGTTGCCCATCACGTCTCCGAGGAACTCCTTCGGGACGACGACCTCGACCCGCATGACGGGCTCGAGGAGGACGGGTTTGGCCCTGTGCGCGGCTTCCTTGAATGCGATGGAGCCCGCGAACTTGAACGCCATCTCGGACGAGTCGACGTCGTGGTACGACCCGTCGTAGAGCTCCACTGCCACATCGTCCACCGGGTAACCCGCCAGCACGCCGGTCGTCATCGCCTCGCGGATCCCCTCGTCGATGGGCTTGATGTACTCCTTCGGGATCGAGCCGCCCACGATCTTGTTGACGAACTCGTAGCCCTCGCCCGGCTTGCGCGGCATGATCCGGATCTTCGCGTGGCCGTACTGGCCGCGGCCGCCGGTCTGGCGGATCCACTTGCCCTCGGCCTCGGCCGGGCGCGTGATCGTCTCTTTGTAGGCGACCTGCGGCCGTCCGACGCTCGCGTCGACGCTGAACTCCCGCTTCAACCGGTCGACGATGATCTCGAGGTGGAGCTCTCCCATACCCGCAATAATCGTCTGGCCCGTCTGCTGATCCGTGCGGACGCGGAACGTCGGGTCCTCGGCCATAAGCTTCTGGAGCCCCAGCCCGAGCTTCTCCTGATCCGCCTTGGTCTTCGGCTCGATCGCGAGCGAGATGACCGGCTCGGGGAAGTCCATCGACTCGAGGACGACCGGCTCCTTTTCGTCGCAGATCGTCCCGCCGGTGGTGACGTTCTTCAGCCCGACCACGGCGGCGATGTCGCCGGCGTAGACCTCTTTGATCTCCTCACGCTTGTTCGCGTGCATCTTCAGGAGGCGGCCGATGCGCTCGCTGCGCTGCTTCGTCGAGTTGTACGCGCTCGAGCCTGACTCGAGGACGCCGGAATACACGCGAATGAAGGCGAGCTGACCGACGAACGGGTCGGTCATGATCTTGAACACCAGCGCCGCGAATGGTGCGTCGTCCTTCGCCGGCCGCTCGACGAGCGTCTCCTCCGCCTTGCGCGGGTCGAGCCCGCTGATCGCGGGGATTTCGAGGGGCGACGGCAGATAGTCGACGACCGCGTCGAGCAGCGGCTGCACGCCCTTGTTCTTGAAGGCCGACCCGCAGATGACCGGCACGAAGGGGGCCGCGTCCTTGCGGACCGACTCGATCGTGCGCTTGCGGATGACCGCCTTGATCTCGTCTTCGCTGATCGGCTGCCCGTGAAGGTACTTCTCGAGCAGCTCGTCGCTCGCTTCGCTCACCTTCTCGATGAGCTGCTCGCGGTAATGCTGCGCCTCTTCCTGGTACTCCGCGGGAATCTCTTCGACCAGATAGTCGGCTCCGAGCGTCTCGTCCTTGTAGCGAATCGCCTTCATCTTGACGAGGTCGATCACGCCGGCGAACTTGTCCTCGCTGCCGATCGGGAGCTGAATCGCGACGGGATTGCTGCCCAGCTTCGTCGTGATCTGCTCGAGAGTCCGCTTGAAGTCGGCCCCGATGCGGTCCATCTTGTTGACGAAGCAGATCCGGGGAACGCGGTACTTGTCGGCCTGGCGCCAGACGGTTTCGGATTGCGGCTCCACGCCCGCGACGGCGTCGAACACGGCGACGGCGCCGTCGAGCACGCGCAGCGACCGCTCGACCTCGGCGGTGAAGTCGACGTGGCCCGGCGTATCGATGATGTTGATTCGGTGATCGCGCCAGAAACAAGTCGTGGCGGCGGACGTAATGGTGATCCCGCGCTCCTGTTCCTGCTCCATCCAGTCCATGACGGCGGTGCCGTCGTGTACTTCACCGATCTTGTACGTAATCCCGGTGTAGAACAGGATCCGTTCCGTAGTCGTCGTCTTTCCGGCATCGATGTGAGCCATGATGCCGATGTTGCGACAGCGATTGAGCGCGACTTGCCTGGGCATTACGTTCTAACCTTCGTCCGGGCCTCGTGCTTCGTGCATCGGGCCTCGGGCCGTGCCTGGTCCCTCGTGCCTCGCACGGTACCTCGGGGCTCGTGCGTCGAGGAACGCGGCACGAGGCACTCCTCGAGGCGCGAGGCCCGAGGGACCGCCCGAGGTCCGAGCCACGAGGTCCGAGGCCCGATCGTCATTACCAGCGATAGTGCGCGAAGGCCTTATTCGCCTCCGCCATTCTGTGCGTGTCCTCGCGCTTCTTCACCGCGCCGCCCCGCAGGTTGGACGCGTCGAGCAGTTCGTTCGCGAGCTTTTCTTCCATCGTCTTGCCGTCGCCGCGCGACCGCGCATAGCCGACGAGCCAGCGGATGCTGAGCGACAGGCGCCGGTTCGGATTGACCTCAACAGGCACCTGATAGTTCGACCCGCCGACGCGCCGCGACTTCACCTCGAGGCTCGGCTTGACGTTGTCGATCGCCTTCTTGAACACCTTCAGCGGATCGTCGCCGGTCTTCTCCTTGATGATGTCGAAGCTCTTGTACATGATGCGCTCGGCGGTGCTCCGCTTGCCGTCGCGCATGACGGTGTTGATGAACTTCGTCAGGAGGCCGCTGTTGTAAATCGGGTCGGCCGCCGGTTCACGCTTCGGGATTTCTCTGCGACGTGGCATTTTCTTTTTTCCACCACGCCCGACCTGACCGCCTCCGCCAAGGCTACGGCGGTCCGCCGTAGCTTCAGCGAAGGCGGAAGGTCGGGCCTACGCTGTCTATGTCTTCGGTCGTTTCGCTCCGTACTTCGAGCGGCCCTGTTTCCGTCCCTGCACGCCGACGGCGTCGAGCGTGCCGCGGACGACGTGATAGCGCACGCCGGGGAGGTCCTTGACGCGGCCGCCCCGGATGAGCACGAGCGAGTGTTCCTGCAGGTTGTGGCCGACGCCGGGGATGTACGTGGTGACCTCGATCCCGTTCGTCAGCCGCACGCGCGCGACCTTGCGCAGCGCCGAGTTCGGCTTCTTGGGCGTCTGCGTGAAGACGCGAACGCAGACGCCGCGCTTCTGCGGGCTGTCCTGCAGCGCCGGGCTCTTGGTCTTGCTCACGACTTTCTCGCGCCCTTGGCGCACGAGCTGGCTGATCGTCGGCACAAGTGCTCCTGGAAAAAGGGAGCGACCCCCTTTTTCGCAAATAACTCATCCCCTGGCCTTGAAGCCTTGCGGCTTGGCGCCAGTGGGAAAACTGACCCTACTCGTGAATTGTTGTGTTTCGGCGAACCCGAGGGCCCGCGGTCACAATGGAAGCTGGCGCCAGATAGGGTGTCCTGACGCCGTCCAGAACCTTGCGAATATAGCACGGGGTCTTGAAAGCGCGCAACCCCCGCTCCTGGCACCGGATAGCCGCCTTACTTCGGGTAGGATGCGGGGCTAATTAACCGACGGGCACCGGGCCCGCCTGGAGGCATCATGCGCAAACGCCGGCACTTACATGCATTGACACTGTTCACGCTGGCCTTTGCGGTTCATCTGGGATCGATACGGGGTGCGACCGAGGAGCGCATCGACTACGGCACGAACGCCAAGGTCCGGCAGGAAGGGCGCGAGCGCTCCCAGATCCTGCGGACGATGCACTTCCTGACCGACGTCTACGGACCTCGGCTGACCGGGTCCCCCAACCACAAAGCAGCTGCGGAGTGGGCGATCAAACAGATGAAGGACTGGGGCTTCGAGAACGTGCACCTCGAGCCATGGGACTTCGGGCGGACCGGTTGGCTCAACGAGCGGTTTGCCGGCTTCATCACCTCCCCGGTCAAAGACTCGCTCGTGGGCGAAGTACTCGCCTGGACGCCGGGGACGAACGGTACGGTCTCAGCCGCTGCCACAATCATCACGCCACCGCAGTGCACACCGGCTGCGCGACAGGGGGAACCGCAAAACTGTCCTGAAGAAGCCGAAGTGATGACCTACCTCGACTCGGTCGGCGCAGCCGTCAAGGGTCGAATCGTTCTGGTCGGCAAGCACACGGCGGTGTCGGTGACGTTCGCGCCGCCGGCGCTGCGGCGTGACGACGAGCAGCTTCGCGCTCAGTACGACCCCGACAATCCGAACCCCGGACCATTTGGCCCACAAGGCCCGCGGGGTCCGGAGGAGCCGCCGCCCGGCCGGCTGAGCAACAGCGCCATCAACGAACGCATCGATCAGTTCCTTCTCGCGAACGGCGCGCTGATTCGCGTGAACGACGCCGGGCGGGACCACGGCCAGATCCGCGCGTTTCAGAACCGCACCTACGATCCCTCGAAAGCGCTGCCGACTGTCATCCTTCGAAACGAGGATTACGGCCGCATCAGCCGCATCCTGGGTGACGGTACGCCGGTCGAGCTCGAATTCACGATCGTGAACCGCCTGTACCCGGAGGGGAAAACCTCGTACAACGCAATCGCAGAGATTCCGGGAACCGACAAGAAAAACGAGGTCGTCATGCTCGGCGGCCACCTCGATTCGTGGCACGCCGCGACCGGCGCGACCGATAACGCAATAGGCTGCGCGGTAATGATGGAGGCGGCGCGCATTCTCAAAGCGATCGGCGTCAAGCCGCGGCGGACGATCCGTGTGGCCCTCTGGAGCGGCGAGGAACAAGGCCTGCTGGGCTCGAAGGCCTACGTCAAGGCTCACTTCGGCACGTTTGAAGAGCCAAAGCCCGGGTTCGAAACCTTCAACGGCTACTTCAACGTCGACTCAGGCACGGGGCGCATCCGCGGCGCGTCGATCTTCGGTCCGCCGGCGGCCGCGGCAATCCTGCGCGAAGCCTTCGCTCCGTTCGAAGATTTCGGCGTCGTCGGGGCGGCTGCGACGCGAAGCCGCCGGGCGGGCGGAACCGACAGCACCTCGTTCAACGAGGCGGGGCTTCCCGGGATCGGCCTGGGTCAGGACCCCATTCAGTACAACTCGCACACGTGGCATACCAACCTCGACACCTATGAACGCATCGTCGAGGCAGACGTCAAGCGATCCGCCATCGCAATTGCGGCGGCCGTGCATCACGTGGCGATGCGCGAGGAGCGGCTGCCGCGGTTTACGAAAGAGGAGATGCCGGAGCCATACAGGTCGCAGCGAACCACGCCCTAGAAATGCCAAATGCCGAAGGCCGAATGCCGAAGGCTTGTTTTCGGTATTTGGCATTTGGCATTTGGCATTGACGTGATTACAGCCACCCCTTCTGTCTGGCCAATCGCGCGGCCTCCACGCGGTTGCTCGCGCCGAGCTTGCCGATCGCTTCCGACAGGTAATTGCGGACGGTCCCTTCCGACAGCCGGAGGACACGGGCGATCTCCGGCCCAGACCGCCCTTCGTCCGCCAGCCGCAACACCTCGCGCTCCCGCTCGCTGAGCGGATCCGGTTCCGTCCACGCCTCGGCCGCCAGCGCCGGATCGACCGCGCGGCCGCCGGCGGCGACCTGACGGATCGCGTCCGCCAGGCGCGCAGAAGGCGCATCCTTTAATAGATAGCCGGCGGCACCCGCCTCCAGCGCCCGCCGGAGGTACCCGGGTCGCGCGAATGTCGTGAGGATCACGACGCGGCTTCGACTTCCCTGCCGTTTCAGCTCCGCCGCGAGATCGAGGCCGGTCATCTCCGGCATCTCGATGTCTGTTACGACCACGTCGGGCGCCTTCCGCAATGCGATCGCCAGCGCCTCGCGGCCGTTGCGCGCCTCGCCGACGACCTCCAGATCTGACTCGATTCCGAGGAGTGCCGACAACGCGCCGAGGACCATCGTTTGGTCTTCAGCAATGAGGACGCGGATCATCTTTTATTTCTTGTCCTGGGGCCCCACCCCCAGGACCTGCCACGGCTCGCTACGCTCGCCGCGCTGTTTCGCATCATCAAGCTACGACCTCGCTCGCGCTCGGCCTACGCGGGCAACTTGACTGTCACCCGCGTGCCGGCGTGGCCGTCGTGCTCCACCGTGCCACCGAGCGCAGTGACCCGCGCGCGCATCCCCGACAGCCCGGAGCCTTCCTCGACTGCGCCGCCGACTCCGTCGTCGGCAATCGCGAGCACCAGACCCTGACCGTTACGCGATAGACGGATCTCGCACCGCCGCGCGCGCGCGTGGCGGATGACGTTCGTAATCGACTCGCGGAGCGCGAACGCGAGCGTGCGTTCCTGATCCCGTCCGATGCCGACAGGTTCGATGTGGGTGACCACGGTGACGCCGGCGGCTTCGAGCGCCTCGCGCCCGGTCGCGAGCTCGTCCTGCAACCGTTCGCCGCGATACCCGGAAACCGCCTGCCGAACCTCCGTGAGCGCATTGCGGGAGATCCGCTCGACGTCACGGATCTCGCTGAGCGCTCGTGACAGATCCCTGTCGGCGATTTTCGACGCGAGCTCCGCCTTGAGGACGATGACCGAGAGCGTGTGGCCGAGCAGGTCGTGCAGATCGCGGCCGATGCGCTCACGCTCCGCGATCTTGGCCATGTGCTCGATCTCTTCCTGAGCGCGCGCGAGCTTGCGGTCTCTGCGGCGGACCTCGGCGTAGTGCACGTTCACGCCGCCGACGATGATCGAGAAGACGATGGCGGGAATCCAGGTCTGCGGCCTCAGCCCGATTGTCGCCGCCTCGACGACGACGAGGAGCACGATCGCCGCGATCCACTTGAACGCGACGTTGGACGGACCGAGCCGGTAGCCGAAGGCGGCGGCGTAGATGAAAAAGACAGACCCGCCGTGATTGCGCGGACTCGTGAAGAGGCCGAGCGCCGCGATGGCGATGACGATGGGCCACGCCTGCCTGCCCCATACCCAGAAGGCACGGAAGTACAACGCCAGGAACACCGACAGGACGCCGACGTCAATCGCCCAGTCCAGGGCCGTACGGTTGCTGAAATAGGCGTAGCCGACGTAGACGGCCAGATAAATCAGCCACGCGTACGGCGTCCAGGCTTCCGCGGCGTCGCGCGGCAGGAGTCGAAATCGCATTACCTGAATCTGACGTCGTCAATCGTAAACCGGAACGGTCCGGGCGCCGTGGCTGAGAACAGCATGCCGCGCAGGTCGGAGCCGTCGACGCCGAAATCGGCGAAAGGCAGGACGAATTCCTGCCACTCCGGGCCCGGGCGGAACGGCCGCGTGGCCGGGATCTGGCCGAGCCGCGTCGCAAAGATCATCACCTGGAATTCGCCGCCATCTCCTTTCGCCCAGAAGGCGACCTCTTTGAACTTCGACAGATCGACAGCGGTCATCGGCGTCGCCGCCGGAAAGAACATCGCGCCCGCCCACGTGAACTGCGCGCCGACGTTGATCGAGCCGGTGACATCGAGCGCCCCAGCACTCCCACGCGCGCCCCCTTTCACGACGCGGAACTCCGCGGTGGAGTTGCCGCCCATGAAGCTGTCGGTCGAGATCTGCCAGCCTGCGCCAAACCGCGCGGACGGCGCGTCTCCTGCATCGAAATCGCTGATGGTGCCGTCACCCGCATCCGCGACGGGCGCCGTCGGGTCAGCGGCGCCGCGTGGACGATCGAGTCGTTCGCCTCTTTTCCAGATAGCGGCAATGTCCCGCGCCGCCAGGATGTCACGCGTCGGATCGCCGTTGACCAGTACGAGATCGGCGCGCATCCCGGGCACCACGCGGCCTCGATCCTTCAGGTTGAACGCACGAGCGGGCGCCGACGTCGCGGCCGCGAGCGCGGCGGCCGGTGTCAGACCGGCGTCGACCAGGAGGCGCAGCTCGCGATGAGTGCTGGCGCCATGTGTGGTGCCGGGGTTGGGCGCATCCGTGCCGGCCAGGATCGGTACGCCCTTCTCGTGCAGCATGCGTGTCGCCGCTTTCGCATGGTCGAGCGACCGGCGGGCGTTCGCCCGCTTCGGAAACGCACGTCGAAGGCCAGCCCGGTCGGCGCTGTTCAGGTACGGCGCAATCCGCGCATCGTCGACGAGCTCGGCTCCACCGGCCTCGCCCGTGGTGCTCTCGTTCACTGAGAGCGTCGGGATCACGAAGGCCTTCGCGCGTACCGCGCGATCCACGAACGCAGCATCTGGCGCTGCATCGGCAAAGATATGAATCAAGCCGCTCGCACCTGCGTCGAGCGCATCTTCGGCATCCTGCTTCGACCCGACATGGACGACCGCGAGCTTGCCGCGGCGTTTCGCTGCCGCGATGGCCGCTATCAACGTCTCCCGGGAGATCGTCGGTATGATCTTCATCCCGTACGTTCGCGCGTCGTCATAGACGATCTTGATGTAGTCGGAACCTTCTGCAATCCGCGCGTCCACGAACGCCTCCACGTCCGCGGGACCGGAGACGGTCGGGATCGTCATCCCGTACTCGGTGCCGTGGCCACCCGGGGCCGTCAACAGCGTTCCGGCGGAGAATAGGTCCGCTCGGCGCGGCGCGCCAGCCGCCGACTCCTGCGCCGTGCGCATCGCGGCCGCGAACCTGTGCTCGGTGAACATGTCCAGTTCCGTCGTGACGCCGAAGGCGAGTGCCCGTTCGAGTGCGTCCCCCCAGGTGTGGGTGTGCGCGTCTATCAGACCGGGAAGCAGCGTCTTTCCAGCGCCGTCCACCACGGTCGCGCCTGGCGGAGGCGCGTACCGGTCGCCGACGTCCAGAATCGTGCCGTCGCGGAACGCAACATTCGTCCGCTCGATAACGCGCTCGCCATCGAAGAGGCGCACGTTGGTCACGACCGTGACCGCCCGTGCTGCCTGTTGTTGCCCCCGAGCGCCACCCGCGACGCCGAGCGCGACGAGGCCCGCGCCGGCCGCCGCAAGAATCACGATCCTAGCCATATGTCTTCCCTTCGTCGTTTCGGTAGCCCCACAGGGCAAGCGCGAGAAAGATGCACGTGAACCCGGCCAGCGCGGCCACGTGGGACCAGGCCGGCGCGCCCCGATCGGCGCCTATCGCCGACAGCGCAAGCTGGCCGAGATGGTAAGCGGGAAGAAACGGCGCGATGGACTTGATCGCGCCCGGCAACACGTCGATCGGGATCCACAGCCCGGAGACGAACCCCATCGGCAGATAAATGAGGTTCACGATCGGCGGCGCGGAGTTCGGACCGGCGAAATAGCCGATCGCCAGCCCCATCGCGCAGAACGGAATCGCCCCCAGAACGATCGTCGAGCCGAGCCCTGCCCAGGTCAGCGGCGCAAGTCGAACGCCGCCAAAGGCGATGCCGATCGAGGAGAGCAGCAGCACGATGATGGCGCCGAAAATCAGACACACGGCCAGCTTCGCAAAGAAGTACGCGGCGACCGGCATCGGCGTGGCCCGCTTGAGCAGCATCCATCCCTGGCCCCGCTCAATGGCGACGCCCGCGCCGAAACCGAAGAGGGCGGATCCGATGACGCCGAACGCGCCGTAGGTCGCGATCAAGTAGGTCGCCATCGAAACGCCACCGAGGCCGCGTCCAGAACCGAACGTGAGACCGAAGAGGACGTAGAACACCACTGGAAAGGTGACCGACGGGATTGCAAAAGCCGGGATGCGCACGAGCTTGAGGAATTCGTACTTCGTTTCGAGCGCATAGATGCGAGGGGCGAGGGCGGTCATCGTTACGCTCCGATCGTGTCGTGCGCTGCTCGCGCGGCGATGGCTCCAGCGGAGCTCGTAAGCGCCATGAAGGCCTCTTCGAGCCCGGCGCCAGTGATCTCGAGCCCCGCCAGCGATGGATCCCGGGCGAGTAGAGCTCGCGCGAGGCTCTCGGCGTCGCCGGTTAAGAGCTCGACGGCCGTGCCGTCACGCCGTACGGAACGCACGCCCGGAAGCTGCGCGAGCGTGTCATCGTCGAGCGCAGTCAGGCAGCGCACGCGGCGACCTCCCGCGCGCGCTTTGATCGCGTGGGGCGGAGCGTCAGCGACAATCCGCCCCGTGCTGAGCACGATGATCCGATCGGCGAGCGCATCCGCCTCTTCGAGGTAGTGAGTGGTCAGCACGATGGTCCGGCCCGAGGACGCAAGCCGGCGTACTTCCTGCCAGAAACCTCGGCGGGACTCGACGTCGAGGCCGACGGTCGGCTCGTCGAGAAACAGCACGTCCGGGTTCCCGCAAATTGCGAGCGCAAACTGGACACGCTGGCGCTGTCCGCCGGAGAGATCTCCGTACTTCCGTCCAGCGACGCCGCTGAGTCCGGCAGTCGCGAGCGCCTGGTCAACAGTCATTGGCGACGGGTAGTAACTGCAAAACAGCTGAAGATGCTCCCGGACCTTGAGCGTGTCGGGCACGCGCGCGATCTGCAGCATGACGCCCGTGCGCCGGCGTACCGCGACATCACGCGGCTCGCCGCCGAAGAGCCGCGCACTCCCCTTCGTCGGGCGCGCGAGGCCCAGGAGCAGCTTCACGGCGGTGGTCTTTCCAGCGCCGTTCGGACCGAGGAGGGCCGTGACGCGGCCGCGCTCGAGCGCGAAGGACACGGAATCGAGCGCCGTCACGTCGCCGTAGCGTTTCGTGGCGGCGCAGAGTTCGGCGGCTGGCGGCTCAGGCATGGTGATGAGTCTGCCAGCGAAAGAGCGGGAGCAACAGTGCGGAGACTCATTCGGACGGCATGACGGTCGTCATGCCTTGGGGGAACGGCGGGGCGCTGCAACGGAGGACGCCGTAGGGGCGGTTCGCGCCTGCCTCGCCGTAGCGCGACAGCGCGAAGGCGGGAACCGCCCCTACCTGTCCTTACTACCGGGCGATTTTCAGGCGGTCGACGACGCTCTTGACGCCCTCGGTTTCACGGGCGATGCGAAGCGCTTCGTCGCGTTCGGCTGCGGTTTTGACGTTACCCGTCAGTGTCAC
Organism: Vicinamibacterales bacterium; assembly: GCA_036258175.1. Lineage (GTDB taxonomy): Bacteria > Acidobacteriota > Vicinamibacteria > Vicinamibacterales > 2-12-FULL-66-21 > DATAEE01. The sequence goes on along the minus strand of DATAEE010000099.1, from coordinate 8,333 downwards.
CACGCCGTTCTGCGTGTCGACGTCGATCTTCAGAGCCGCGACGTCCGAATCGGCGAGCATCTTCGTCTTGATCGAGCTGGTGAGCATCGCGTCGCTGGCGACGTCGCCGACGCGGCCCGCGGTGGCCGCAGTGGCGTCACCGACCCCACGCTCCCTTTCGGCCACGGAGATCGTCAGATTGTCGACCACGCTGGCGACGCCGTCGGTCGAGCGCGCGATCTTCACGGCCGTCTCCTTGGCCGCCTGCGAAGGCACTTCGCCCGTCAATGTGACCACGCCTTCCTTCGTGTCCACATCGATCTTGTAGGCCTTGACCGTTTCATCCGCGGCGAACTTCGATTTCACGGCGGTTGTGATGCCGACGTCTGATTTTGCGCAGGCAGCCGTCAGCAGTACGACGACGAGGGCGCACGTCAGACCAGCAAATCGCTTGTACATGTTCGGGTCCTCCTGGTTGAGCTGCCCGTCAGGCACTTCACCAGGCATTACCAGAGCATCAAGCGTACCAAAGCGATAGTGCGGTCGAGGTTGGAATGAAGAGCTTAGGATCCGAACGTGATCCGAATGAGACCCGTCGCGTCGCGCACAATCAAACCATCCGGCATCGGTACTGGCACCGGGGAACCGGAAACAATCATCAACTCGAGTGCCAAAGCGACCTACGTCTACAAGAATCTCAAGGTCATATTCACCACGGCAAGGTCGCCGACGTGCACTAGTCCCACTAGCGGCCGTGGATATCGTGGATGTAATGAGCCCGCGCTTCGACCTCGGACAACTTCGTCGAAGCATGGAGGCTCGCTTCCTTGAGCAGGGCCTCGTGCGCGTCGTGTGGCAGCGCGGCGAGCGCAGGCGGATCGTACCCGTGCGACACGAGGTACTCGCTAATGAACGCGCGCTCGAGCTCCGCCGTCACATCGACCAGCGGCGGCCTATCGAGTCGATCTGCGTCCATGGACACCTGCAACCGACAAGCGTGCGCATGTTACTCTCTTTACGGTCGACTGAGTACCCGAATCGGCACGAGGGTCTCAATCTTTCCGTCCCCGCTCGCCACTCCGAGCGCGATCAAGTAGTCGCCTGGCGCGGCGAACGAGAGTGGAAGCTCGATGTCATATTCACCTGATCCGCTTCCCCGCGACACGGTAAGCTCACTTCTCACGCGCCCGGTGCGATCGAGGAACTTCGCGGACACCTCCGCCGTGCCAGTGGCCGCACCATACACTTCGAAACGGATCATGAGTCGATCGGTCCGGACGAATTCACGGCCTGGATGCGGAGCGGGCCCGAACACACGTCGTCCCGCGGGACCGGTGCCGCGAAGGATCACCGGCGTGCTGAGAGCGAGCGTGGCGGTCGACCAGTCCGGAACGTCGAGCTCGCGCGTCTCCCCTCCAATCCGCTCCCCGGCCGCGTCGTGATAGAGCGCTCGCACCTTCAAGTGGCCGGCAGGCGCCGCAAAGGTGACGACTCCGTCACTCGCCGGCCCTTCGAAAACGGTTCGACCGTCTGACGTGGTGGCCAGGACGGACAGGCCGACCGGTTGCGGCCCTTTCGTTGCGGCTGGCGCTTTGCGGCGTGCCCACGCGAGCGTCACCTCACCGCCGCCGTCCGCACTTCGGGCCGTGCCGATCCACAAGTCGCCATCGTGGACCTCCGTGGACGCCAGCTTCCCGAGCGCCTTGACGACCTCTGTCGGCGCTTCCGCCGCGGCGGCCGATTCGCGCGCCTTTTCCATGTCGGTCGCGCTTGGCGCCCAGTACCCCTTGCGCGCGAGGACATCTACACGCCGCCGCGGGACGCGCACTTCGATGCGATGGAATTTGCCATCCTGCGGCCGCTGTGAGGATTCGTAGCCGAGCAGGTAGTACGCACTGAGGTGCCGGAAGACTTGCCCGAGCAGCCTCTCGGGCGCGTTCGACTGAAGGATCGCGCGCCCGTTCGTGTTGTACGCGATTTCCGCGAGGATGTCGCTCGCGGGTAAGTTGCTCAGCCCGCGCGGATCGACGGTGTAGATGGCCGTGTTGGCGTGATTCGCCGCGCGGCTCAGCTCGTTGAGGCGACTATACCAATCGCGACCGAGCCCGTACGGGCCTTCACTGACGAACACGATCGCCTTCCGGGCTTCTCGAAGCCCGCCGAGTCTCACCGCGATCGACTCGAGCGCCGACACCGTCACTTCGGTGCGGAGCCGCTCGATGTTCCCCATCGAGAGGTGTCCTTCCTCGGCCGCGTTCCGAGGCGGCGTGTAGATCCCGCGCCGGCCCTTGAGGTGGCGAATCTGGTCGAGCAGCTGCGTCTTGCTGCGCGTGAAGGGAATGGCGTCCGCCGGTGTGTACTCGTCCACGATCGCCACGAGATCCAGGGGCGCAACCTCCGACTCTACGAACTGCGTCAGAAACCGGCGCGCTCTAATCGCGCTGGCCATCCGGTCGATGTAGTACTCATCCCAGAAAATGACGACGACCCGCACGTCGTCCCGCGCCGCTTCCATCTCGATGTCGTATTTCGACCGGATTGCGAGGGACCGATCGTCTCCCTCGGGCGGCTGTCCGGTTGCCTCGACGAACTTGAACGTCTGAATGGTCTGCCGTACGTCGTCTTCCACGAGCTCGAAGTCGTCGGCGGTAAGAGAATTCACGGGGTTGCCCTGACGATCGATCACGGTAACGTCCACCCGGACGAGATTGGCGCCAGTGCGGAAAATCGGCTGCTGCGGATTCTGCGCTGCGACCGCGGCCGCGATGGCTGCTGCCATGAGGCAGAGCTGCAGCACGAAACGAGTTGTGAGTTTTGGGGCCCCGCGGTCGATCATCGGCGACGCTCGTACTCCCGCGTCTGGCTGGCTGGCACTGTCAGGATACCACCGCCCAACATCTCGAGCAGGGGCGTTGTGGCGATGGTTGTGACGAGCGCCATGATGACCATCATCGTGAAGAGCGCTGGCGAGATGACGCCGAGATCGAGGCCGATGTTGAGGACGATCAGCTCCATCAGCCCCCGCGTATTCATGAGGATGCCGAGCCCGGCGGCGCCCGGCCAGTTCATCCCGGTCAGACGCGCAGCAACGAGCGTCCCACCGAATTTGCCAATGGTCGCCACGGCGATGATGAGCAGACACATCGCCCACTCGGCCGCCGTGGAGACGAGGCTGATTTCGGTGCGCATACCCGTGAATGCAAAGAACGCGGGCAACAACAGGATGGTGACGAGGTCTTCCAGCCGGCCGGTCAGCACACGAGGCAAACCGGTTTCGCGCGGGACAATCGCGCCGAACAGGAATGCGCCAAAGACTGCGTGCACTCCGATCTGCTCGGTCGTCAGCGCTGACAGGAGCATCAGGACGAGCACGAGCGCGACCGTGCCCTGTCCCGCAGATCCGTTGCCGCGCCGATGAACCAGCTTGGCGACGAGCGGCTTGACCGCAAAAAACATGACCGCGATGAAGCCCAGCGTGGACACGGCCACCAGGAGTGCGCCCCCGACCTCGGACTGAACGACGCCTACGACGAATGCCAGCAGGCACCACGCCGTCACATCGTCCGCGGCAGCGCAGGCCAGCGCGATGACACCGAGCTCGCTCCGGGTCATGCCGCGGTCGCTCAGAATCCGCGCCAGCACCGGAAATGCCGTAATCGACATCGCGACGCCCATGAACAGCGCAAAGCTGGTGAATGGAACGTCGTTCGTCGAGACCCGGGGGTAGAGGTACAGGGCCAGAAGCGATCCGAGCACGAACGGCGCGAGAATGCTCGCGTGTGACGTGGCAACGACCGCGCGCGCGCGGCTTCGCAGCGGGTCCAGATTCAGGTCGAGCCCGACGAGGAACATGTACAAGATGACGCCGAGTTGCGCGACGACGCTGAGGTACGGCGCGACGGCGACGGGAAGCACGTAAGCCGCAACATCCGGCGCGACGCGGCCGAGCAGCGACGGGCCGAGCACGATGCCGCCGAGCACCTCGCCGATGACCGGCGGCTGCCCGATTCGGGCGAACGCACTGCCGAGGAGTCGACCGATGACGACGACCGCCGCGAGCGCGAGCAGAACGTGAGACAGTGTGTTGGCTTGCGGCCTTTCGGCCGGTTCCGGAGAAACCGCTGCAGATGTCTGAGGCGCCGGCGCGACCAGCGTTTCGCCGTAATCACGAACGATCAGAAAGATCGCAATCGCCGCGAGAATCATCGCGGCGTACGCGAGCGTCGACAAGAGCTCCGATCGCGATCGCATCAGGCGCAGCTGCGCGGCATCGGGACGATGGCTGCCGCCGCGCCGAGTGCGCACACGGCGCCCGCCAGCGTATAGAAGGCTGTTGTGTAGGAACCCGTCGCTTCGACCGAGAACGCCAGGAGTAACGGACCCACGGCCGAGGCCAGAACCGTCAACGCCTGCGCCGCGCCTTGAATGCGGCCGAGCTGTGCACGGCCGTACGCGCGCCCCCAGAAGCTGAAGAACACGACCATGATGAACCCGCCGACGATCCCCATCGCCACCGCCTGCGTCATGACGTGAGCGACCGTCGTGACGTGCGGCAGCCCGGCGAGCGCGAGAGTGAGAATCGCCATGGCCGCGACGAGGATGCGCCTGAGCGATCCGCGATTCGCGACGGCGCCCGCCGCGAAGTTGCCGAGGAGCGCGGTGACTGCGGTCACCGCAAGCGCGCGGTGATACACGGCGGGCGCGAAGCCGCGTTCGGTGAGGATCGATTCGTTGAAAAGGCCGATGCCTGATGCCGCCACCCCGTACACCGAGCTGGCGAGAGCAAACACCCAGAAAGCGGGCGATCGGAGCGCGTCGAACAACGTCGCCTGTGTCGCCGGCTCCTCGGACGACTCGGAATCCGGAGCGCCGTCGACCTCGAGCCCCATTCCCTCGGGCGAGGACCGGACCAGCAGCCAGGCAAGCGGCGCGAGGCCGGCGGCCAGCGCCACGCCCACGCCCGCCCAGGCGAACCGCCATCCGCGGGCGATCACGAGAGCGCCCACGAGCGGAAACGCCGCCATGAATCCAATGCTCATGACGACGGCGTACACGGCCATCGCGGTGGTGAGCCGCCGGCGAAACCACTTACCGACCATGGCGAGGCTGACGACCGACAGCGCGCTCTGGCCGAAGCCGCGCGTCAGCGTGACGAGCACCAGGATCGCGGCTAGACCAGCCGCTCGCGTCATCGCCAGCGTCGTAACGCCGAGCGCCAGCGCGATCACGGCGAGTACGACCCGGCTGCCTCGCCGATCGATCAGCCGGCCGATGCCGAAGCAGAAGAACGATCCGAGGAGCGTCGCGACGAGGTTGATTTGCGCAAAGGCGACGCGGCCGATGCCGAGATCGCGTATCAGCGGCTCAGTGACGAGGCCGAGGCCCTGCGTGCGGCCAGGCAGCGTGCCGACCATTGCGAGCGCCGCGACGCCGAGCACGATCCAGCCGTAATAGAAACGCGCGCGAGGCCTGAGATCTGCCCACGCGGCCACGCCCGTATCAATCACGTTTCGAACGGTACCACGACCACAGGACGATCGTCACGGCGGCAACGCCCAGCAGACGCATCGCGCCGTGCGCGAACACGATCGCACCGTTGACGAACATGAAGACAAAGAAGAAGAAGACGAGCGTGTCAATCGACCGGGACCGGTTGCGGTACGACGCGGACGCAACCCACCACCAGCCGGCATCCGCCGCCCACACCGCCAGGAAGGCGTAGTTGACGAAGACGCCGCCGCTCCAGCGGAGACCGATCAGTTCGGCGGTCTGACGGGCCGTCTCGTCGGCCGCCGCCTGGTGGCTCCACCCGTGGACGAAATGAAACGCGGCCAGCGTGTGCGCCCCGAGCAACAATACGCCGGCCGTCCACAGAATGCGGGCGGCCGCCTCGGCGTTCCGCGGCCCGCGACGTCGCAACCACTCGGCCGCCGCCCAGGCCACAATCGCGAGCGCAGCCGTCAGCTGGACGAGCCTCATGCGTGCCTCGGATCTCGTGCCTCGGACCTCGGGCAGTGCCTCGCGCCTCGGGCCTCGATGGGTGCCCCGGGGCTCGTTCCTCGAGGCCGATCGAGGCACGAGCGAGGCACGAGCGAGGCACGAGCGAGGCACGAGCGAGGCACGAGGCACGACCCGAGGCACGAGGCCCGAGGCACCGACCGAGGCACGAAGAACGAGGCACGAGGCCCGAGATCGTTTACCGGCTGCTCGTGGTCACCTCATTGAAGTACTGCTCAATCCAGCCGATCCACCGGCGCTGGACGTCGCGCGAGCGGACGGGATCGTTCGCGTTGTGTCCGAAAATCGGGTAGCCGATGAACTTCGTCGGGACGCCGTTGTCCTTCAGCGCGTGGTACAGCTTGAAGGACTGCGTCGGCGGCACGCGATAGTCCTCCATGTTGGTCATCACGAGCGTCGGGGTCCGAATCTTGGAAACATACGTAATCGGGGACTGGTCCATGAACGCCTGCATGCGCTTCGGATCGGTCCAGGGCGATCCGCCGAAGGCGGAGGCGCGGCGGACGTTCGCGTCGCCAAGGTTGTACTGATCCATCCAGTCGGTGACTGCGGCGCCGGCGACCGCGACCCGCCAGCCCGTGTAGTTGCCGATTAACCACGTCGTCATGTAGCCGCCGTACGACCAGCCCGAGACGGCGATTTTCGACGTGTCCACGAACCCGCGCTGCTTGACCGCTTCGACGCCGGCCATGACGTCACGGCCGGGGCCGGCCCCCGCGTCGTTGACGATCGCCCGCTGGTAGGCGGCGCCAATCTGATCGCTGCCGCGATAGTTCGGCTGGAAGACCACCCACCCTTTCGCCGCCATGATCTGCGCGTTCATCCCGAAGGTCTCGAGCGACGCGGCGCGCGGTCCGCCGTGGATGACCAGCACCAGCGGATACTTCCGACCGGGCGCGAAGTCCGGCGGATACGTCAGGATGCCGTTGTGCGTGAAGTTGTCGGATTTCCAGGTGATGACCTCGGTCTTTCCGAGCGCCATCGTTGCCACTTCGGCGTTCGCGTCGGTCAGCCGTTTTGGCGCGCTCGTTGGAGAAGCCATGTAGTAGAGCTCCGCCGGCCGCGTCGGATCTGTCGCCGTGAACGCGATCGCGCCATCCTTGCCAACGGCGACGTCGACCCAGAAGGAAGAGGACGGGCTCGCGGTTCCCAGATCGAGTTTGCGCGCGGGGCCGTCGAGCGGCTGCAGCCACAGCGACACGCGCGTGGTGTCATTCGCTCCCACCAGCAGGGTCTTGCCGTCCGGCATCCAGATCGATCGCGCGGCGTTCCGATCCAGCGCGCGCGTAATGCTTTTGCCCTTACCGCCCGCGGCGGGCGCAACGTGGATCTCGTTCACGCTGCCGGAATCGCCCTCGCGCGGGTGCCAGTATGCGATCTGCGAGCCGTCCGGCGAGAAGGTGGGCTGAATTTCGGCCCGTTCGCCTCCTGTCACTGCACGCAACTGGCCTGTTGCGACGTCGACGACGTTGATCGTCGCCCGATCGTTGTCGCCCGAGTGCGGAGTCGCCAGGCGAACGATGGCGATCGATTTACCGTCAGGTGACCATGCCAGCGGCGATGCGGGCGCGCCGGGCGGATAGGAAATCGGGAGACTCCACGATCCGGACGTCAGCCGTTTGGCCTCGCCCCCGTCGGAGGGAACGAGCCACGCGTGGGTCGGCAGGCGCTCGGACGTGATGAAGATGTCGTCGTTCTGGATCTCGAACGAATCGTTGAACCGCTCAGGGCCCGTTTTCTTCTCGATCTCGTCCTCGGTGGCGTAAGCGATCGTGCGCCCGTCGGGCGACCAGGCGTACTGCTGTACACCCTTGGGTACGTTGGTTAATTTCCGCGCGTCGCCACCGGCCATCGGCATGACGAACACCTGCGCCCGCGCCGGCTGTCCGGCTGCCGGCGCGACGCTGGCGACAAATGCCAGTCGATCGCCTGACGGTGAAAAACGCGGCTGGCCGATGCCGCGCCGATCCATGGTCAGCGATCGCTGACGGCCGCTCGCCACGTCGACGACCACGAGCTCGGCGTCGTAACGGTTCTCGTCGTAGTTGGCCCGCGACATGACGACGACGATCGACTTGCCGTCCGGAGCGATCTGCGGGTCGGATACGCGGACGACGCGCCCTAGATCATCGAGCGTGAGGCGGCGGGACGTACTCTGCGCCAGCGCAGTGGCTGCGAGCAGAACGGTGGCGACGGCAAGAATCACCCGAAGCGGTTTCTGGCGCATGTTCATGATCTCCCCATCCATACCGTGACAACGACACCGATTAGAAGCTTGACCAGTTCGAGGACCGTATAGGCGCCGTGCAGGACCCAGAACCGGCTCAGCGCGGGCG
>DATAEE010000098.1:0-21889 GCA_036258175.1 Vicinamibacterales bacterium | reverse complement strand
AGTTCAGAAACGACCTCGCAGTGATGTACTTCGTCTCCGTGTCGCCCACGGGTGAGCTCCTCGGACTTCGGATGATGCCCATGCAGATCCGGAAGTTCCGACTCAACCGCGTGTCGGCGACAGATGCTCAGTGGCTGAGAGACACGCTCGATCGAGTGAGCCGGCCGTTCGGATCGCGCATCCGGCTTCAACCAGACGCAAGCCTCGCACTCGAGTGGCCGTAGTATCTTGGCGTTCCGTCACGTCTCGCCGTCCGGAGGATTTCTCCCGTTTTCGTCGGCCGCTATCGCTATGATCGAGGTCTGCCACGCTGGGAAAGAGACCGATGAGGGTTGGAATACTGGAAATCCTCGGGTCGCCGGCCCGTCAGCCAACTGACCTGCCCTATCGTTTGCTCATGACAAAGCAGTACGCGTCGGTCACCCCTCAGGCGGTGGCAGTCTGGTCGCGCCAGCTCGGGCATCAGACGTTTTATGCACCCTACTACGGTCTCGGAGATCCGGGCAGCCAGTTGCCAACGGATCTCGATATTGTCTTCATTGCCAGCTACACGCACGACAGTGCCCTCGCCTATGCGCTGGCGAGGAAGTACAGACGCGCGGGCGTCCGGACCGTGGTCGGCGGTCCGCATGCGAAGGCCTTTCCGAAGGACTGCGCGCGGTTCTTCGACTTGGTCGTCAAGGAATGCGACAAAAGCCTGATTGCAGACATCCTTGCGGGACGTTTCGACCCTGGGTCGGTTGTTTCGAGCGCCAAGCCGTTCGAGGATCTTCCGACGGTCGAAGAACGCCTGCCCGAGATCCGAAGAACGGCGTTTTTCTGGCGCTGTCGGCGATCCTTCACGACCACGGTGCCCATGCTGACGAGTATGGGCTGCCCCTACGCCTGCAACTTTTGCATAGACTGGAACAACCCGTATCGGCTGCTGCCGCGCGATCGCCTCATCGCCGACCTTCGTTTTCTCTCGACGAAGCTGCCCGGGGTCATGCTCGGCTTTCACGATCCCAACTTCGGAGTCAAGTTCGATCACGTGCTCGATGCGCTCGAGATCGTTCCACCCGGCGCACGAAATCCCTACGTGATCGAAAGCTCACTGTCCGTTCTCCGCGGGCCTCGCCTGAAGCGCTTGCGGGACACCCACTGCTTGGCGATTGCGCCGGGTGTGGAGTCGTGGGCGGACTACTCGAACAAGGCCGGTGCGGGACGCGAAGAGGGTGTTACGAAGCTCGATCGGGTGTCAGAACAGTTTCAGCACCTTCACGAGCACATCCCTTACTTGCAAGCCAATTTCATCTTCGGGCTCGATACCGACGAGGGGAATGAGCCGATCGAGCTCACCAAAGAGTTCATGACGCGCGCGCCGTTCGCGTGGCCGGCGCTCAACATACCGGTCCCGTACGGCGGAACCCCCCTCAACGACCAGCTCAGGCAGGAGGGACGGATCCTAGAGTCGATGCCCTTCAGCTTCTACTACGCGCCGTACCTCGTCATGAGGCTGAAACATTACGATCCGGTGACGTACTACGAGAAGCTGATAGAACTCTTCGAGCATTGCTGCTCGTTCCGGATGCTGAAGCAGCGGATGAACAGCACCACACGGCCGACGGTCAGACTGATCCACCTGACCCGGACGGCGAGCACGCGGGCGTGGATCAACGTGTACCGCAGCATCCTGCGAAGGCTGCGGTCAGACGCCGAGCTTCGAACTTTCCACGAGGGGAAGTCGCAGGCGCTGCCCGAGTTCTATCACCGTATTTACGAACGGATGTTGGGTCCGTACGCAGAGCTCGTCTCCCGGCAGGACCGCCTGCCGACGCTGGACCACCCGAGTCCCATACGAACGGAGCACTTGGCGAAGATGTAGTGCTCCGTGTGAAATCCCACCACAGAGGTGCCACTTCAGGCTCCTATCTCTAAGCCCAAAAACCTTAGAGTGGAGCCGCGATGACGAAGGCAGAACAAACGCGTGTTAGCAGCTGGCGGCTGAGGGTGTTGCAGCGGGCAGCCACGGGCGCCCGAAACGTGGCCCGAACCTGTCGGCATTTCGGCGTGTCCCGAAAAACGTTCTACAAGTGGAAGCGCCGCTACGAGGAACACGGCGCGGCCGGCTTAGCTGACCGCCCGCGGGCACCGCACCGGTCGCCCCAAGCGACCCCGCGCCAGGTGGTCAGCAAGATCCTCTACCTCCGCGAGAACTACCATTTCGGGCCGGGCAAGATTGCCGACTACCTGCACCGCTTTCATCAGCTCTCCATTGCCCGATCGTCGGTCCACCGCATTCTCGGTCGTCACGGCCTGAACCGACTGCCAGCCAATCAGAAGCATCGTCCCCACAAACACCGCTGGCAGCGGTATGAGAAGCCGCAGCCGGGCCATCGACTGCAGCTCGATGTGAAGTTTCTCGAGCGCATTCCAGGCACGCGGAAACGGCTCTTCCAATTCACCGCGATCGACGATTGCACCCGCATTCGTGTGCTCAAGATCTACGACCGGTGCAATCAAACCACGGCGATTCGGTTCATCGATGAGGTCCTGCGGCGGTTACCCTTCCGCGTACACATCGTGCAGACGGATAACGGCGCGGAGTTTCAATCTCGATTCCATTGGCACCTGGAGGGCTTGGACGTCCGCCATGTCTACATCCGGCCGCGGACCCCACACCTAAACGGGAAGGTGGAACGATCCCACCGCGTCGATGATCAGGAGTTCTACCAGTTGCTCGACCGCGACGGGATTGCGGACGACATCCACCTCTTCAACGAAAAGCTGCGGGAGTGGGAGGACTACTACAATTACCACCGTCCGCATGGGGCGCTTGCGGGACAGACCCCGTACGAACGGCTACTGGCAAAGACGAGACCTGAAGTGGCACCAGCGTCCTGAGACGCTACATCGAAAATATTGGCGCGCCCGACAGGATTCGAACCTGTGACCCCCGGCTTAGAAGGGGAAAGGTCAATGTGGCAAGCGTACGGAGGTGAGTCACTTGCAGACGCTGCCACGCGAAGGTGCCACGCGGTTCAGGGCGGAGCCACACCGCGAGGCGCGGCGAGAGTCCCAGCGCGCGGCTGGGCACTTCAAGTTTGGGAAACGTGGGAGCAATCCGCTCTGCTCGAATGCGTTCCACGCGGGACCGCGCGGCCTTCGGCAGAGACGTCACCCTCGACGCTGAGCCGCGACGCTAGCCCACGCCGAAGGCTTCGGATGCCGTGACCGGCGAGTAGGCCGCGGCCGCGCGCGCGGCGATCCGGCGGCTCTCGACCGTGGGGGCCGGCGCTTCGAGGCGCTGCAGAGTAGCCCTCGCGGTTTCCCGCAGGAGGGCATCAGGAGCCGTGACGAGCGGCCCGATGAGCGGCCGCAAGGTTTCAAGCCGCAGCGCGCCGGCCGCGTAGACGCCGCACGCCTTCAGCCATGCGTTGTCGCTCGACAGCATCGCCACCACGGCTTCTTCCTGCGACTTCACCGTCGCGCCGACGACCTTTCCGGCCAGCGCGACCCGCTCCTCCGCCGACACCTGGGCATCCACTAGCGGCAGCACGAGCCGCCGCAGCTCCGGCGACAGGACGTTGTCGGCAAGCTCAAGCGCGTTCGCGCGGATGCCCGCGTCGGCCGAGCGCAGCGCCGCGGCGACGCTGGAGGCATCCCCAACCGACAGCAGCGGGGCGATGAGCCCAACGATCCGATGACGCTCCTGGCCGATGGCCTCGTTAAGCCCCTGCACGACGGGGTCCGACTCGTCGAACGTGGGCTGGAGCGAGGCCAGGATCTGGTACGACCGATAGTGCGTCACGGCCTCTGCTGTCAGCACCATCTCCACGGCACGGCGGTCCATCGCCAGCTCCGGGTCGCGTGCGTGCAGTCGACCGAGCGCCGCAACCACCTCGGCGCGCAGGGCCATGTCGCTCGCGAGGAGGTTCTCGACGAGCGCCTCACGCGCCGCGGTTCCGCCGATGGTCGCGAGGATGCGCGGAATCGCGGTGCGGACGGTGATTGGCGAGGCGGTGTCCTCGAGCGCGTACCGGAGATCCGCCACGGCGGCCTCTCCCATGCGCACGAGAGCCTGGGCGGCGTCCTCGAACAACCCTCCGTCCTCCAGCTTCGAGAGGACGGCCGGCACGAACGCGCCGTCGCCACGCTGGCCGGCGGCCACCAGCGAGGCCCGCACGACCTCCGCGTTGCCGTCCTGCAGCAGCGCGTGCAGCTCCTCGTCGAAACCCTCGCGCAGCTGGCTGAGGACGCGTGCTGCTTCGATTTTTGTCAGCATCGCGTCCGGCCCGTCGCCTGCGGTGATCATCTGCCTCAGCATGACGCGCGCGGCGTCCAGATTCTGCCAGGGGCTCTCGCGGGCGAGAAACGCCACGATGCTCGCCTGCACCGAGTATTCCGGAAAGTCCGCGACGTCCGACAGCCTCGACAGCGGATCTACGTCCCCGTGCCGCGCGAGGAACAACAGCGCCTCCGCCCGCACGCCGGCATCCGGGTCCGCGAGCAGCGGCTCGATGTCGGGTGCCGACGGGGTGTCACCCGCCTCGCTGAGGACGAGGATGGCCTGGCTGCGCACCTCTGCCGCTGGGTACCCGAGCAGTCCCCGCACGGCGGGGTGCACGACGCCCCGATGCTGCATGCGGAATACGTCGAGTGCATACAGCACCTCGACCAGTTCGCCGTCCCGCAGGCGCGCGGCGAGCGCCTCGGTAGCGGTGCGATCGAGGACCGTACCGGCCGCGCGCTCCGCGTCCAGTCGGTGCTGCGTGATGCTGTCGCTAATTGCGACCACGTAGCCACGGCGCAGCGCGAGGGCCAGCAGAATCCACATCGCCATGAGCAGCAGCGACATTATCGCGACGCCGCGCACGCCGAGGCCGGCCCCGGGCAGCACGAGGAAGCCGGTGGTTGCCACGCCGAGGAGCACTGCGCCGACGCCGTCCGCCAGGCGGTTCACGACCAGGTCGATCGTTGTCTTGACCTGCGTCTTCGTGGCGGAGCCGACCGGCAGGTACAGCAGTTCGAATGTGGCCTTGTCGATCGAGAAGCGAAGGCCCTGGTCGAACGCGCTCGTCATGAGGACGGCCCAGAGGGAGGCCGTGACGGCGATGGCTGCTATGCCGGTCGTGAGCAGCACGGGCAGCAGCAGGATCGTGACGCCAAGACCGAACCGCCGCAGCGCGGGACCGGTCGCCACGATCTGGATGGCGAGCGCAGCCACGCCGAGCGTCGAGTTGAACCGGCCAAAGAAACGCGTCATCGCATCCGCGCTGCCCGCGAAATGCCGCTCGGCGCCCGCCTGGAAGAGAAACTGCGTCCACAGCGTCGTGAGGGCCACGATCGACACCAGCAGTGCGATGTTCCGGAGATACGGTGTCCGCACCACGGTCATCAGGGTGTCGACGAGCGGCACGCGCCGGCGGCCGCCGGAGCCTGCGCCGGACCGCTGCGGCGCCTGGGCGTCAGCCCGGCGAAGGTACCAGCCGGCGTTCACGACGAGGGCGCCCGTCGTGATCAGGCCGGCGAGGACGAGCAGCAGGTTGATCGTGCCGAGTATCCCGACGAGCTCGCTGGCGATCAAGCCACCCAGCACGGCGCCGAACGAGGCGCCGGACCCGACAAGCCCGAACAGCCGCCGCGCCTGACGCGTGTCGAATACCGCGCTGGCAAACATCCACGCCTGCACCGACGCGATGATGCCGTAACAGTTCACCCAGACGTAGAACGCGCCCGACAGCCACGGCGCCGGCCGAAACATCAACATCCACCAGAAGCCGAACACGCTGGCGGCGAGCAGAAGCTGACTCGCTGTGACGACCAGGCGCTCGCCGTGTCGCTCGACAAGCGTCGTGTACAGCGGCACGACCGCGGAGAGGACCAGCGGCACGAGCACGTATACGTACACGAGCTTCGACGAACCGTACGAGCCGAGGAACAAGCCGTTCCGAATGGGCTTGGCCAACAGGAAGGAGCCGACCGCGATCGCCATGTAAACGAACGTGACCAGCAGCGGCACCGTCTCGCCGGGGCGGACATCGAGGAAGCTGCGCAGTCTGGCGATCATCGGGTACGAGCAGGATGATAGGCGGATTAGGCCGTCTCGCGCGGCTAGCATAACGCGCGTTCACGGTCCGTGGTCAGCCCCTCCTACGACAGGACCTTCCAGGCCTGTCGGGCCGACGGCCGGACGAATCCTAATGACCCGTCGTCGGATCCGCGGTCAGCGCGTCCGGCTTCCCGCCAGTGCTCCGGGGTAAAATCTGGCCAGAGAAAGCGCGCCCGGCAGGATTCGAACCTGCGACCCCCGGCTTAGAAGCTCAGGGATCGCCCTCAGAGTAAGGAACTGAGCTTCGGGCGCAATGTGGTCCGGATGTGACTAAACCCTTGGCGACTGATATGGAAAGACCGACTGTCAAGTGAAATGGACACTCGTGCTTCCGAGTGCCCTTTGCTGTGCGCCGTCATCTGATCAGCCGAGCACTGCACGACGGTGATCACTCTGATATTCGCGGGTTGGATACCGCATGACCGTGATACGTCGGGAGCGGGCCTGGCTCTTTATGACGCGAATTCGACGTGTTCGTCTATCGCAAAGTCGCCTCCAGGATTCTCCTTTATCGACTCGGCCGATCAGATCACGACGCCAACGTGGCCCAGACGAATCCCGCGAGCTCTCGTGCGACGGCCGTCGTTGCCACCTGTGGCGGCCGACCGCGACCGATCAAGCGCCGATACGTGCGAAAAAGTCGATGTTGAGCCTGCCACGCGCGGGCCACGACATCGGGCGGTGCACCCTCCTGTCGACTTCGAAGACTCAGACCAAGATGCGGGTGATGGCGATAGTGCCACGCGGCCTCGAGCAACACGCGAGGTAAATGCGCGTTACCCGTTTTTGTGATTGCTCCGCGGCCTCGTCGTGATCCGCTGGAATGCTCCGACGGCACGAGACCGGCAAATCCCATCACACGCGGCGCGCTCGGGAATCGGCGGGCGTCCCCGAGTTCTGCGGCGATCGTCAACGCGGTGAGTTCGCGGATCCCACGAAAACAGCGAAGCCGGCAGACAGATTGCGCGAACGGGCCGGTCGTGAAGTAGCCACGGAGATCGTCTTCGACGAGCTGGAGTCGACCCTCAGCTTCGTTGACGGCATGCACGTAGGACCGGAACGTTTGCTCCAATGCCGGCAGCGGCCATTCCAACGTTTGCAGCCACACGGTGTGTCGACGTGTCCACGCCGTTTTCGTCTGGGCGTACCGACGATTGTGTCGCAGGAGAAACTTCGATAACCGGTGGCGCGCCCGAAGCAGATCGGCTCGAATGTCCTCGCGACACCGCAGCAGATCACGGATCGCTTCTTCGTGTTCCGTCGGGATGTGGATCGTGGTGAGGCGCCCGCGCGGTACAAGACGGCGAGCTGCCGGGCGTCACGGCGATCGGTCTTAATCCGATCGCCCGAGCGGCGCGGAATCAACGACGGCGCGAGGATCTCACACGGCATGCCAGCCGTCGTCAGAAAACGCTGCAAGCTGAATCCGCAGGACCCCGCCTCATAGCCACACCGCACGGCCGCGTGCTTGGCGATGCGGGTCACGAATCGCCCGATGCTCGGTAAATCGGCGGCCAGCGCGTGTACCGCCGGTTCCGACGCTCCCGCCTCGAGCACCGCGGCCACGACCGACTGCGCGTGCTGATCGAATGCGATGATCGTAGTAGACTCCGCCACGACCGACCTCCTTTGCATGCGGCTCTGCTCTGAGCTGTCGCAGCGGAAGAGTAATCCGCGACATCTACAAAGCCGAGGTCGGTCTTTCCATATGGTCTTTCCGCGAGTAATCCGCACGGTGAGTCTGCGAGAGCGTATGATCGGGACCGCTCGTTTCGAAGGTGCTGCCGGGCGACGGGCGCACAGACGACCTTGCCGCTCGCCGTCGCCGAAGCCGCAGCAGGCCGGAACGCAAGAGGACAAGGCGAATCGGAGGTTGCGATGAAGAGACACGCCCAGTTGCTCGGACTGTTCGTGCTGGTTGCGTCCGCGCTCCACCAGCCACCGGGACTCGGGTTCGGTGCGCCAGTGTTTCCCGCCGTCATTCGGCTGCCGGTTGGCTTTGGGCCGGAAGGGATCGCCACTGGTATTGGTACCGCGTTCTACGTGGGTTCGCTCTCCCCAGAAACGGCCGGGCAGATTCTCGTCGGCGACCTCCGCACGGGTGAGATCTCCGAACTGGTCGGCCCCACCGGAAGACCGGCGCTGGGCATGAAGCACGACCCGCGCAGTGATCTCCTGTTCGTGGCCGGTGGTCCGAGCGGGAGCGCGACGGTCTATGCAGCCTCCTCGGGAGATCAGATCGCAATCTACCAGTTTCAGCCACCGTCCTCGATTCTGCCGCCCGGTACGCCGACCACCCTCATCAATGACGTGGTCGTGACTCGCGACGCCGCCCACTTCACGGATGCCGCCGCGCCGTTCCTGTACCGCGTGGCCCTGGGGCCGTCTGGCGACCCGTCAGAGGACTTCCAGCCGATTCCGCTACCGGTGAACTTCAGCATGGGCGGTGCTTGTGCGGGACCGCCGATCAGGGCCAACGGGATCGATGCCACTCCAAACGGGAAGCACCTGATCGTTGTCCACACGAGCGAAGGACGCCTCTACCGGATCGACACAGCGACGTACAGTGTCGTCCCGATCGACCTCAATACCGACGACGTGTGCAGTGCCGACGGCCTCCTCCTCGACGGACACACACTCTATGTGGTGCAGAACGCCTTGAATCGCATCGCCGTGGTGGAGCTCGCGCCAAACTATTTGTCCGGCACAATAACGCGCTACATCATCGAGCCGTTCGCGTCGAACCCGGCGATCAAAGTGCCAACCACGATCGCGGAGTTCGGCGACGCCCTGTACGCCGTGACCGCCGGCTTCGCGCCGCCGGACCCCGATTTTGTCGTTCGGCTCCCGAAGTAACTGCTGAAGGCCGGCTCACGCGAGCCGGCCTCCTCGTTTAGGCGTTCGCGTTCCTCATGCTGACGATTCCTGCGATCGTGCAGTACACCGGATCGATCACGTGGCTCGGCGTCACTAATGTCTGCGCCCAGGTGGCCATCGCGGCCTACCTGGTCGTGGCGGCGCGCCGTGTGTATGGGGGCGGCTGGCCCGAGAACCTCGCGAAGGCTCTTGGGCGTTGTTGTGCTGTACCTTTCGATCTGGAGCATCACAAGCTTGTCGGTGGGCCTCTGGGGGTCGAGATCCGCTTAAGGCGCAGCCACGACCGGCGCCAGGCCAACCCCCATCTGCCCCATTCCGTTCACGCCCAATACCAGACCACGATCACGCCCTTTCCGCCCCTGAGGAACAGGTCCTCCCCCCAGACGCTGTTCCCAAGTTATTGTGGAACTTTGAAACACCTGATGATGGACAGTCACCGCAGCCTCCGAGGCTATCGTGAGGCTGTCACAGGGATTTATCCGATGGCATCGCCGATCAAGGGAGCGGTCGAGGTGTCGCCAAAGAGGGCCAACGTCATGCGTTAACCCGCCACCTCGACAATCACCGTGTAGCCGCCGACCGCCAAGCCGGCGATCTGCTGCATCACATGGAACACGACGAACTCGCCCCGTGCGCCGTTATTTGGCACGCCGAGCTCCAGATCCAGCTGCCGGCCTTCGAAGCCCTGCATAGTAAGCTCGTGCAACGTGATGTTTTCGCTCGTGTCGGCTGTTGATTCTCGCGCCCGACCCGCCGATCCCATGAGCTGAGCGAAAAAGCGATGCGCCTCGCGTGACGGAGCGAGCGTTGTGCGATCGGACAGCTGGGATCGGACACGCGGCGCGCTCCGTTCGAAGCCCGCCATCTCGATGATGTCGCGAGAGTCCTCACCGCGAACGTGATGTGCCACAGCGTTGACGATCTCGTATCGCGACCACCTGGCGGTCGCTTCCGGATTGACGACGACGTCTTGCATCCGCGCGGTCACGCGTACGGACGTCAGCATCGGAGCCAGGTTGTTCACACCAAGCGACAGCTGGATCGGTTTTCCCGGCGCGGCGTGGACCACGCCGATATTCCGCTGTCCCACATGGCGGTCGAGGCGCGGGTGAAACGACATCTCGATCGGGTCATTGATCTCGGCGGTGGTGTTCACCACGAGGCAGTGGTGTCCGGTGACGAGAGGCGTCCACGGAACCCGAACGTCCTTCGATCGGTGGTAGTCGACGAACACCGTGTCCGAGCCAATGAAGTTCATCTGTCCGGGCCCAAGCCCGAGCGACGGGTCGGCCCAGTAGAAGTCCACCCGCGTCGGCCTCGCCAGCGCCTTGCCGAGATTGAGCACGCGGGCGTGGACGATGTTTTGTTCACCGACCACCGCGTTGCCGAGCGGATCGCTCGATTCGACCCAGATGTCGGGCGAGACCCAGAACACCGTGTTGTCCGGAATGGGCCGGCCTTTGCCGTTGTCGGTCTTGTGGTAGCGGAGTAGAAGCCACGGCGTGAACGTACGTGGCGCACGATCGTGACGTTGATCGGCGAATGAACTGCGACGGTAGCGCCACAGGTCTTCAATGTCCAGCAAGCGGGGCGTCGTGACGTCGGCAGGACGATCCGGCTTCGCCGTGTGTTCCTTGTCGCCTCCCGGCGTTTTGCTTCCCATCACGACTCCTTCTCTGCCTCGACGTTGTTGGGATCGTACTTATTGCCCTTGAACTGCCAGGTGTACCAGGCGAGCCCGCGATCCGCATCGAGGTTCCAATTCGGAAAGCCGTCGCGAATCTGCACGAACAGGTCGACCGCGGCCGCCACGGCGTTTCCGAAGGGGCCCGGCGGGCCTTCCTGGCCGCGCGGCCGATAGAGGTCACCGCGTTGGGTGGTGAGGTCGCCGTTGGTGAGCGGATTCGCCGGGTCGTCCATGAAAAACGATGGATACACGGCAATGGGGAACGACATCGTCCCGCCTTTTTCGAACCCTGGTTTGCTGGCGTCGGGATTCTTGTTGAACTCGTCTTGGATCCTGCCGAGCGCCAGTGCCGCCTTGATGGGGTCGGTGCCGTTGTTGATCGCGTCCAGTTCGTCGGCAGTGATGGTGATCCACGGCTTCGACGGAAACTCGCTGCGGACGCGCGACTTCGCCAGCGATCGCGCCGATTCCAGCGGCGTCGCGCCACCCATCACGTCGGATACCTGCTTGTCTTCGTGGAGCACCTGCGGATCGGGATAGCCAAAGCCGGTGAGCGCAACGAGCTTCTTCAGGCCGGCGATCGCATTGTGCAGGTATTCGCGATTCCAATAGACCTTGCACCGGACGTTGTCCCAGTCGACAGCACCCGTCTTGACCTCATCAGAGATGATGTCCCAGATCACTCCGGATGGCGTCGGCAGGAAGCCGAGAATCGACATGATGATCGCGCAGATGTATGCCGCCTCATCGAAGTCCTCGTCGATGTTCGCCGGTGGCGGACCCGCCGGTGTTCCATCAGGTTTCTTCTTGAAGGGATCGAGCTCCGCCTTGTCCTTGCCGCAGTTGCCTGGCGGTTGTGGTTCCTTCGGCCTGCATCCGAGCAAGCCCAGCACCGCGCCGCTCGTCTGGAACCACAACATCATCCACGTCATTGCGTAGGCGCCGTTGAGCGAACCGGCGGTCACGCCTGTCGGGATCGACGCGCCGTAAGCCGCCTGGAGCGCCTCGAACCAGCGCTGTGAGAAGTCGGCTGGCACGAGCGGCGGAAATGGCTGGCGGGAGCCGATGGTCGTCAGGAGCACCGCAGGATCGACGGGATCGCCTGCTCCCAGATTGATCTTCTTGTGCAGCTGCGCGTCGCACAACGACGGCCAGAACTCATAAGCCGGGCTCGGGCTGTCGAGGCTCATCGTTGGCCGCGGGTCCTGCTGGTAGTAGCCATGCACCCACGCGTCGACATAGCCGCGCACGAACCGCTGCCGCCACCACTGAGTTCGAAAGGGGCCACCGACAATCGAGTTGACGAAGGGGCTGCCGCAGACCCTGCAGGCGTATCCGATGATCCAGCCGTATGCGTACGCCTTCAGTCGCGCATCACCTGTCGCATCGGCCTTGTCGAGGAGATGCCGCACGAAGACGCCGGTCTTCTTCCAATGCAGGAAGTCGCGCGCCTGCCACGTCGTGGGAGCGGGCACCGCGTCGCCGGGCGCCATCGTATTCACTTTCGGCCTGAGATCTGTGGCAATCCACAGGGCGATAGACTGGGCCCGATCCTTCAACACGTTAATTAGATGCTGCAGATGATCCGCGGCATCCTTGAGAGCACTGCCCTTGGGCTGGAAGTCGACAAGCGCATCGGTGTCTTCATTACTGCCGATCATGGCGAGCTCGTTCAGCCCATCGCGGAGAGTGATGAGCGTCGAGAGCAGTCCTTTCGACGCCGGGGTCTCGCCAGACGCGGGCAGATCGGCAAGCACGAAGAAGATGGTCTTCCAGATGCGCACGTAATTATTGGGGTGCTGTCCTGACGATGGGGGGTCGGCCGGCAGGAAATCGCCGATGGCGGGGCCGAGGGCACCGAGATAGGCATATCCCGGGTTGGCCTTGATGACGCTGACGAACGAATGCATCCCCTGGGTTTCGAGCTGTTTGACGGTGAGCTCGAGCGCCTGGAACAGCGTGGGAATACCGGGCACATGACCTCCAGTTCAGACACCGACGCAGACCGTGTCTGGTGTGGCTGATGAAGCCGCGTCCGAACGACTCGCAAATCGTTCCGGCTGCACGAAAAGGATTGACGGCAGTTTCGGGTTTGCCAATCGAAGGTAGAAATAGCCGATTCCTGCCAGTCCCACCATCAGAGAAGGCGTCGTTCCCAGCGCACCGCAGGGCCACGGTGTTCCACCGTTCGCATGTCGTTCGATCCCCGCGGCTGCCACATCCTCGATCAATGGGCCGGCCGAAAACTGCGACGGAAGCATGACCTCGCCGAAGCGCAGAATCTCGGCATTGCCTCCGAGGCCGTGGCACAGCGAAAAGCTCATGCTGCCCGCATGCAGCGCGCGTTCGGTGAGCGCGTAAGTCGTTTCGAGCGCGATCACCGCTTCATGCTTCCATCGGGGCTCGGACGTGATTTCGAAGGCGCGCAGCCGCGAGAGCGCGATGCCGGGTGCGCCATGGCACCAGACGTGGCTTCCAGGAGGCGCGTGACGCCTGCCCCCCCTGCGCGGAACGCCACGCAAGTCCGACCAGTTCCGTGCCGACGGCAGGAACCAGCGGCGCTCGTAGTCGAACCCACGCTCGGCGGCCTGACGGTAGCGCGCGTCACGCGCCGCACGCGACAGGTCCATGAGCGCACAGCCAATGCCTGCCGCCCCGTGCGAGAAGCCGGTGAGGTTTGCCTCGCCATGCTCATTGGTTGTCGTCCACGACCAGTGCCGCGTCGTCCGAACCGCGCGCTCGACGAGAATCTCGCCGAGTGCGACGGCTTTCTCCAGGAGGAAGTCGTCACCGAGCGCGTGATACAGCGACAGCAGTGCAGCGATGGCGCCCGCCGCGCCGGAGATGTGATCGGCCTGGACGACGGCGTCACTGGCAGTCGGCAGGCCGTGCGCCAACTCGCGGGCGCGGCTGAGCAGACGATCCTCGCCCAGGATCGTTCCGGCGCGTGCGGCCGCCAGCGCGATACCGCTGCAGCCGACAAACAGCCCGAGGTGATCGGACGCGGCGATTCCCTTGGACTGCCACAGTGCCTGCTCGATGGCGCCGACCGCGGTCTTGCGAGTCGTCGGGTCACCGGTGGCGGCATGCAATTCCGCGAGAAACCAGGCGACTCCGCTGCTGCCCGCATAAAGATGCGGCCCGAGCGCTTCGCAGGCGGCGCGGCCCGAATCGTCGCTCGTCGCGCCCATCCAGTTGCAGCGGCTGCCGCTCCAGTGCGCGTCGCGGCAGATCTGCCATCCGATCTGGTGCGCCGTCTCGACACACGTGGTAGCCGTCACCGCAGGCCGAAGGCGCTCCGGTTCAATCGTGCGATTGGTCACCGGTGTCGAAATCGGTGGGGCGGCGAAGTCGTAACCGTCCGACGACTCCGCATTCAGATACGGTGCGTCCGACCGGATGCCCTCGCGCTGCAGCACGTCCAGCACGACCTGTATGCGATCGTCGAGCGACGATTTCCCTTGCTCTTGCGCCAGGATCAGCGCATCGGCGATGACGCGACAGCGGTGTTCGCCGAAGCTGAATCCGTTGCCGGGATCCTCAGCCAGCCCCACGCCAGCAGCGAGCCTCTTGGTGAGCGCCGGCACCGACGGTTTGAGGTGCAGCTGGAGATCGCGATGCATCGCTTGGAGGAGCGGGCGCGCCGCCGGGTACTCGGTTCTCGGCAGATAAATCACCGCACGATCGCTGCGTTCGGCCCAGAGCACCTGCCGGCTCACCTTGAGGTGAAACGGCACGCGCTGCGCGTTCAGCTCGCGTGTGGCCAGACGCATCAGGGTAATCGCGCCGTCGTTGGTGACGTTCCAGTACACCCGCAGCAGGTCGCCCGCTCCGGCCTCGGCGGACCAGCAATCGCCGAGCGCAAGGTATGAGCCCGGCAGGCCGACGGCTTCTTTCGACAATCGTATGGAGGCACTGGCACCGGCCGACAGCCCGCCGGCCGATGGCGCCCAGCAGCACGACAACGGCGCGACGATTTCAAGCCCGTGCCGCTGGACGAATGCGGCGTCCCCGACCACGCGACGGACCTCCCAGCCCGGTTCCCACGAACCGGCGCCGCAGTTCGCCTCACTGAGGCGCTCGGCAAACTGTGTCCCCGCGGCGCTCGACGCGGGTTGACGGTCGACGTCCATCCGCGGTGACGCCACGCCCGGACAATAGAAGCTGCGGTAAAGCTCGTCCTGTAACGCGGTGAGCAGCAGCCCGCGTTGCTGTGACACCGGCAGCGCGCGCGCAAACGGGCTGGTAAGCGATCGATCGAGGCTCTTGCCAAACCAGACGACGTCCGACGCCGACCGGAACCGCGTGGCCCGAACGACTGCGGCGATCTGCTCGAAGTAGCTGGTCACGCGAATGGCCAGGTGGACTACGGAAGGCCGAGGAGAACGGCCGCGGCGTCGCGCGGACGCGCGCTGATGTTGATCGTCAGCTGCACTGCATAGATGGCCGTGGCGGGCAGCCGGCTGACACCCTGCAGTTCCTCGTACATCGCTTGAACGAGTCGGCTCCCTGCGTACCTCATTGCGACATACAGCCACTCGGATGCTGAAACGGCGTCGAGCGCCATGCGGCGGACGTACGCCCGCCAGAACGCTCGCATGGCTGGCTGCATCGCGGACAACGGAACCCGCGCCGGCGGCAGCGAATCCGCAGCGGCAGCGTCACGGACGAGTGGTATCGATTGCAACCACGTGCTCAGGCATTCGCCGAACACCATGCCGATATCGGCGCGCGGATCGCCAACGCCGCCGAGTTCCCAATCGACAAAATGCACGGAAGGGCGGCGGACTGCATCGATCCAGGTCACGCGACAGTTGTCCCAGCGCGCGTCGCCGTGAATCACACACTGATTCCGGACGTCGCGATTCAGCTGATCGAGAAACGCGGTCACCTCCTCGGACTGCTGCAGCAGTTTCACGAAGGCGAGTCTTGCCGGACTCGCTGTCGCCAGAATCTCGAGACGTGGCCGGTGCAACGCGAAGACGCAGTCGGCCGGAGCCGGGAGGGCGCTGCCCGTGTCGTCCGCCGGAATGACTGTGAGCCGGTGCAGGGTTCCAAGCGCGTCTCCGAGCGCCTGGCCAACGGCGCGCGGCAGACGCCGGTGCTGCCGTTGATATTCGTAGAGGCTCTCGGAATCGCTCAGTTCAACGACCAGCGTGCAGCGATCGGGATCGAACAGACGAAAACGCGGTAACAGCGGCGACAGGAGGTCGGCGTGCCGCGACTGGCCGAACCATCGGAACAAGCCGGCCTCGCGCGTCACAGTACGAGCCGTATCGGCGGTCGCTCCCTGCTTGAGGAAGTATCCGCGACCGCCATCGGCGAGCAGCTTGAAGTTGCGGTTCCGCCGAGAGACGTCGAACACCTTCATCGGCTGATCCGCAACGACCGGCTCCTCGAGAAGGCCCTGTCGCAACAGGTACGGAACGACGTCTTCGACGGTCAGCATGTCCGCCCTCTACGGCGGGTCGCAGTGGCCGGCGCTCTTCGGGCAGGAGACCTGCGGCGGGGCGGTTCCCTTGGGCTGGTCTTCCTTCTTGCTGTCACAGACTCCCTTACCCAGTCCGAGGAGCCGGCGGACCGTTTCGCTGTCGCTCGCGCGTCCCAACTGCTCGAGCAGGCCTCCCTGGATGAAATCCTCCGGCGTCACTCCGGCAGCTGACATTTCAGTGACCTGCGCATTCGGCGAGAGCCACGCCACCACGCCTCCGCTGCTGTTTCGATCCGCATGGAGGGTGTCGGCTTTCTTGAACTCCAGATAGCGCGTGAAATTGCGCGTCAGGTACAAGCGCAGAGTTCCCGGATCGTGACTTCTTCCGAGGTAGAGACCGTCAAGCCTGATCGCGTCCTGTTCGGCCATTTGCTCCTCCTCCATGGCGGCTGCCGCGGCAACGTGCGCCGGTGCGCCGCAGACCCAGCTCAGCAAGGAAAGTCGAGATAATCGCCGACATAGTCCGGAGAGCATCTGCGCAGGCGTCCGCCGAGCAGTCGCAGCCCGCGCCTCAACCCAAATCGTTCGACCGCCAGGACGGCGTACTCGCCGCATGACGGAATGAAGCGGCAACGGGGACCCGACCGGTGTACGTTCACGTACAGGATAGAGCGGCGCGACGAGGTGACGAACCAGGCGACGATTCGTGCACTCCGCCGGTGAGTAGCGCTGCGGCGGTGCAGCGCCACGGTCTCTTCCGGTGAACGCCGCGCCTGCGGATCGTCCGGCGCAAACTGCACAAGCAGGCGCATGAACAGGTACGTCGGTATCGCGACCGCCAGGCTACCGACGGCCACGAGCATTCCGGATTCCACGCCTGCGCGCGGCTCGTTTGCCCAGTACGCCGGACGCGTGCTCATGATTTCATGCCGACGATAGTCGCTTTCACAGTGTCTGTCCAGAGCGATCCGGCGTGCGGCGAGGGGAGCGACGCGATGCCGGTCCGCTGCATGAATCGCAGAATGCCAGAGACCGTCTCCATCAACGGGGGATCGGCCCTGCGGTGCGGCGAGCGATCCCGCGCACGGCGATATGCGGCACTGTCGTAGCGCTTGAACTCCATGGATGAGATGCTGTCGATCGAACCAATCAGAAAGTCGAGCAGCGGAAAGAGCAGGTCGTCCGGCGTACAGCGCGCGACCACTTCGGGGACGAACGCGCGCAGCGGAAACAGCTCGAACGTCCGGCCGGTCAGCGCCGTGATCGCGCTGGTGACGTCCATCATGTTGGCGTAGTCGTCGCTCGTGACATGAAACGTCGCGTTCGCCGTGTCCGGCATCTGTGCGATGGCCACCATGTTGTTCGCTGCGACATCGACCGGGACGAAACTCACCTGATTGTGCGCGGCGACGCCTATGCCGTGGTTCACCATGAACGCCAACAGCCGGATCGCAATGTCGAAGCTGTTGCCTCCGCCGGTGATCGACGGTGTGACTAGCGCCGGACGGAAGATTCGTGTGGGCAGGCCGCGTCCGGCCGCCTCGACGACGAGCCGCTCCGACACCCACTTCGATTGGCTGTATCCGAAGTCGAGCAGCTCCATGCCGGCATTGGTGTCGGCTTCGTACAGGACTTCTTTCACCGCCCAGCCGAAGATGAACGTCGTTGACACGTGATTGAACACCGTCGGACCGTGCTCGCAGGCAAGCCGCACAAGTTCGGCGGTGCCCAACACATTCGCAGGTCGAAGCTTCTGGTACGTGAAGAGGTAGTTCACGGCCGCCGCGTTGTGAAAAATGGTGCCGACCGATTGCGACAACGCCTGCCACGCGCGCGAGGTCAAGCCAAGGTTCTCGTGCGACAGGTCACCGCACACTGGTTTGACGCGGCGGGTGAACTCGGCCGCTAGCGATTGCGCTTCGGCGCCCAGTGACGAGGTGAAGGCGGTAAACAGCCGTTCGGCCCCGTGCACCTCGTTCGGCGCGCGGATCAGCGCGTAGATCGCCGCATCGCTCTGTTCGAGCAGGCTCTTCAGGAGGTACGGGCCGAGAAACCCGGTGGCGCCGGTGAGCAGCACGCCGTCCGAAGGCGCACGACGCCGGCGAGGTGCGGGCGGGAGCGCACGAGCCAGGCTCGCGTCCAGCACCATCGTGTCGTGCTCTCGCCGGCGTTGCTCGTCGCGAAGGCGCGCGACCACGTCAGCCAGGTACTGCGTTGTCACCTCCGGCGCGGTCTCCGTGAGCTCCGCCACTCGAAACACATCGGCCACCGTGATGTGCTGAAGGAGTTGTGTGTCGAGCGCACGCGCCAGCAGGTTCTCGCCTTTCCGGTTCAGCAGTTCCTGCAGTTCGTGCATGAACCGCACGAGGTCGAGCGAGTCCATGCCGGAATCGAGCAACGAGCATGTTTCAGTACCAGTGAGTTGATAGCGGGTCTTGAGCGTGTCGATTGTCGCGAGCGCGGTTGTGTCGGAGCACGCCCTCGCTTCGTCAGCCGCCGCCAGCTCACCCAGCACATCGAATCGACCGCGCCGCCACAACTGCTTCGTCCGCTGCCGCATCGCCTTGCCGGACGTCGTTTTAGGGAGGCTGTTCGGTGGAACCAGCGCAATCGCGCCGATCGCGACGTTCAGCTGGTGTTTGACCGCAACGGCGATGTCGTACAGGTCGGGCAACGCGCTACGTCGTCTCACCTCCGCGACGACGGCCAACCCCGTCGCCGTCTGCTGCTCGATTTCGAAGGCCACCACGCCGCCGCGTCGAATCAGTGGCGATGCGTGTTCGACGACGTGCTCGACGTCGTGTGCGTAACAGTTCACGCCGCGGACGATGATCAGGTCCTTCATGCGTCCGCATACAAAGAGCTCGCCGCGATGCGTGAACCCCAAATCTCCGGTGCGAAGATAGCCCTCGCCCTCCTGGCTTTCGCCAACAACGTGCGCGTGAAAGGTGTCGCGAGTGAGCTCGGGTGAATCCCAGTAGCCACGACACTTGCTTCGTCCGTGTACCCAGACTTCGCCCACCTGTCCATCCTCGACCACGGTGTGTGTGTCAGGGTCGACGATCCGGACGCGAGTATCGCCGAGCGGGGGGCCGCAACTCATGATCTGCCTCGCGCTCGTGATTTCGGAGGCTGCGGTCACAACGCGAGCACAACCGCGAGCCAGAGCGTCTCTGCTCACCGACAGCGCCGTCCGTCCGTAGCTGCTGACGGCGAGCGTGTGCTCGGCCAAGCCGTAGGCGACCACAAAACTGTGCCGGCCGAGTCCATACGGCTGGAATCGATGCAGGAACCGGCTGTACGTGCCGGCATCCACCGGCTCGGCGGCTGCCATCAGGACTTTGAGCGATCGCAAGTCGGTCTGCGCCAGCGTTTGCTCGGAGATTCGGCCGGGCTTCATGCAATACTCGAAGGCGAAGTTCGGCGCCGAAGTGATGGTGGCGCGAAACCTCGTGATCGTCTCGAACCACAGCGCGGGCCGTTGGATGAAGTGCATCGGGGCGAACCCGTACGTCGTTCCTCCGCTCAGCGCCGCGTACAGGTAGTAGCCAATCAGTCCCATGTCGTGGTACTGCGGCAACCAGGAAACTGCGACCGGATCGGGGTGGTCGGCGACGAGTGAGCAATTGTGCAGCACGTTCGCGTGCGTGACCATCACGCCCTTGGGATGATTGGTAGACCCAGAGGTGTATTGCAGAAACAGGACGTCGGATGAGCGCCCCACACGAGGCGTACCAGCCGGTTGAGTGAACTCCTCAGTGACGATCCACGGCAAGGCGGCGAGGTCGAGATTGTCTAAGGAAGTCGGCCGTCCGCTTCTCGCCAGGTTCACGTGCAACGACAGCAGATACTCGCGAGTGGTCAGAACCGCCGCGCCCTGACAATCGCGCGCGATACGCACCATCTTGTAGAACGCCGAGCGGAATTCGTGCGAGCTGGGCGGAAACACCGGCACGGGAATGAGCCCGGCGCGGGTGCAGGCAACGAGCGCGCAGATCATTTCGAGGCCCGGCGGATAGGCGAGCAGCACCCGGTCGCCGGCAGCGAGGCGACGATCGCGTTGGAGGTGGCCGGCGACCAGGTCGACCCGGCGCAGGAACGCCTGGTAGGTGTACGACTCCAGCTCTCGTCCGTTCAGATCGAGGAAGGTGTAGAGACGCTTGTCCGGGTGCTTCGCTGTGACCTGTTCCAGTCGCGCCAGGAGAGAGGACATCCGGTTGGCCGACAGAGTACAACGGTTACAACCACATTTCCTATGCCTCGAGGGCTTTGCACGAACGAAACTAACCGACACATGATCGCGGATGGTGTCACCAGCCGGCCAGCCCTCCGTCCGGACACTGCATCTCAAGCTTGACGAGACGCTCAAAGACGACTCGGATCAGAATGACGAAGTGGCCAGAATTTCCGGAACACAAACGGATCTGTCCACCGTAGCCTTGCCGAAAGCGGACCTATTCGCCGCAGCCTTGGCGAAGGCGAACACCCCGCAATGCGCGCTCGACGGTTGGCACTGTGACCGACGCCAACGCGAAGTTATTTCGTTTGTCAGGCGGGTGTGAAATCACCGGACAGGGGTGACACCTCACGCTCTCCGTTCTAAGCCTAAACCTTAGAGTGGAGACGCGATGACGAATGCAGAGCACAGACGGTTGACGCACTGGCGGCTGAAACTCCTGGAGGCCGCCCAACATGCCGGCAATGTGTCACGCACTTGCCGGCACTTCGAGATCTCCCTGAAGACGTTCTACAAATGGCGGCAACGCTTCGAGGAGCACGGCGGCGGAGGCGTAGCCGACCGAGCGCGAGCGCCGCACCACTCACCGCGGGCGACACCGGCCGAGGTGGTGAGTAAGATTCTCTACCTTCGACAGTATTACCACTTTGGTCCGGGCAAGAATGCCGACTATCTCAAGCGGTTCACGGGCTTTCGGTGGCCTGTGCCTCTGTACACCGCATTCTGCGCCGCCACGGGATGAATCGCCTCCCGGCCAATCAGAAGTAACCGAGGCACGCCCAGCGGTGGACGCGCTACGAGAAGGCGCAGCCAGGGCATCCGCTCCAGGTGGACGTGAAGTTTCTCGAGCGGATACCAGGCACGCGCCGGCGGTTTTACCAATTCACCGCGATCGACGATTGCACGCGGATCCGCGTCTTGAAGGTCTACGACACCTGCAATCAACGGACGGCCATCGCATTCATTGATGAGGTCCTCCGGCGATTACCGTTCCGCGTGCACGTCGTGCAAACTGACAATGGCACCGAGTTCCAGTCGCACTTCCATTGGCATCTCGACGAGCTCGATATCCGTCACGCGTACATCCGGCCGCGGACACCCCACCTCAACGGCAAGGTCGAACGATCGCATCGCGTCGACGACCAGGAGGCCTATCAGCTGCTCGATCGCGACGGGATTACCGACGACATTCACCTCTTCAACGCGAAGCTGAAAGAATGGGAGAATTACTATAATTACCACCGACCGCACGGAGCCTTGGACGGTCAGACTCCCTACGAACGGCTCGTGGCCAAAACGAGAGCGGGAGTGTCACCCGCCGCGTGAGAACTTACAGGTGAAAAGTGGCGCGCCCGCCGCGACTCGAACGCGGGACCCCCGGCTTAGAAGGCCAGTGCTCTATCCAACTGAGCTACGGGCGCGTCATGGGATGGACGCTCAATTGTAACAGCCCAATCCGTCGGGCACGGTTCGTGAAACCGGAAACCGCTATGGACCCGAAACATCCCGACCGTCAGACGCGAACCCCACCCCGCGCAGGTGCGCCACTCGCCGACCTCGTGGAAA
>DATAEE010000097.1:0-31319 GCA_036258175.1 Vicinamibacterales bacterium | reverse complement strand
GGGACTGGGGACTGGGGACTGGGGACTAGAGCTTTGACGCTGTCGTCGTGGTCGGCTCGACGCTGAAGGTAGTCCAGCCGATCATCATCTCTTCCCAGGTCTGATCGCCCCAGCGTACGTCCTTCGTCGCGTCGGGGTTGGCGAGGTTCGCCCTTGAGTTGTCGAAGAACGCGGTGCACTCGAGCCGAGTGCCCTTCGGCACGGTGACCGGCTCAGCCAGCACGTACTCTCCCTGCCAGCTGAAGTCGTACTTCGGGACTGACAACAGGACCTGCGAGCTGCCGTCCGGCCGGACGATGCGGTACTCGAAGCTCTTGCCGCGCACGTGCATGTGCGGGAAGAAGCTCCAGATCTTCGCGTCCTCGGTGAACTGCGCCTGCGACAGCACCTGATGATTGCCGTCGCCCGCCGGGATCACGAACCGCGTGTTCATGACGCCAACCGTGCGGATCTCGCTGGCCGGCGGCTGCTTCGCGAAGATCAGACCGACGCGGGTCCGATCCTTTCCTGCCGTCCCGTTCGGCGTGTAGTGCATCTGGAACGTGAGCGTGGATCCGGCTTTGATGCGCTTCGCGCTGCCGAGCGGGAACACCGCTGGACGCGCGCCAGGCGCCTGTCCCACGAGCAGCCGGCCGAGCTGGCGTGCCGCTGGACGCCGCGGCGTAGCGCTGGAGGGCGACGACGCTGCGGGTGCGGCAGAGGTCGACGGCGTGCTCGAAGTGGGCGACGCAGTAGACGCGGCGGATGTGCTCGATTCGGCTGCACGCGCTGACGGGATCATCTGGATCCCCGGCGCACGAGACGGCGATCCGCCCGGCTCGTCGACGAACACGATCACGTGATGCACGAGCTCACGGTTGCCGGCGCGAATTTCCGCCGCTTGAATCCACCGATCCTCGGTGAAGTTCGGCTGCACGGTGAAGTACTGATACTCGACGACGCCGTCCGCCGGGACCGCGAATTCCTCCGGCATCTCGAACACAGCGTCCGGAACACCGATGTCCCAGCCGTCCGGGTATGTCGGAGCGGGTGGAAGGTCGGACGCTTCGCCTTGCGGCGCCCCCTGATCGACCCAGGCGACGATCGTGTCTATCTCGGTTTGAGAAAGCCGTCGCGCGTTGCTGAAGCTGCCGTGCGCAGGGTCCGCGTGCCATGGCGGCATCACGCGCTCGGCGACGTTCTTGCGGATGGACTTCGCCCAGGGGCGCGCATCCTTGTAGGTCATGAGCGACATGGGCGCCATCTCGCCGTCCCGATGGCAGCTGACGCAGTTCTTGTAGAGGATGGGCGCCACGTCTTTCGTGAAGGTGACAGGCGTTCCCGCGGCGCGCGTCGCGGCGCTCGAGGTCACGAACAAGATCGCCGGGAATATGACGACGAGCAGAGCGCCCAAGGATCGCGTCAGCATGCGCCTAACCTCCCGGCCGGGGCCGAGCCAAGGGCTTCATTTTAGCGGATCCGCGATGGGTCATGTCATCTCAGGCAGCCCTAAAGGGCTGCGCTACTTCTCCACCTCGAAGGCCAGCAGCACGTTACCTGGCTTCCCGCGCCACATCCCGTACCCGGAATTCGTGAACACCATGCCGCCGACGACGACGGGGCCGGGCGCGTCGATCGATCCGCCATTCGCCTTGATGCCGTTAACGGTCGGGAACTCGCGTGCGGTGTCGAAGTCCCACAGGACGCGCCCGTCGGCCGTCGAGTACGCCCGGAGATGGCCGTCGATCGAGCCGGAGAAAACGACGCCGGGGGTCGCAGTAATCGCAGCCGATTGAGCACCCGAGCATCCGCGGCCAGTCGTGCAGCCGAGCGGCGCCGGTGGGGCATGCCAGACTTTCTGCCCGTCGGTGAGCTTGAGCGCGAAGAGTCCTCCCGCTTCCGCGGGCTTCAGCAGAACATCCGACACCGGAACGTACACGTTCGTTTCGTCGGCTGCCATGCCCCACTCGATGCCGCCGAGCGCGCCGCCCTTCCCGGCGCGGAACTGCCAGACGATCGCGCCTTTTCGATCCGGATCGAGGCCGAACGCGACGCCAGACTTCTGTCCCACGACGAGGATGTCCTGTCCGCCTGGCAGCGTCCGCAAGATCGGCGAGCTGCCGAAATCGACGTCGGGACCGAGCTCCGCCGGACAATTGGGATTGCCCGGCTGGCAACCGACGACGAACGCGTCGTTCGGCGTGATCTGCTGCACCCAGCGAATCGCCCCTGTCGCCATCTCAATCGCGACGATCGCATCGCTGGTGGCTGCCGCCGGTTCCGTATAGCCGTTGCCCGTCCCGACGTAGATCAACTGCCGCTTCAGGTCGAGCGTCGGCGCCGACCAGATCGCCGCGCCCGCCGGGTGCCAGAGCTGCGTGCCCTGCGCGTTCTTCTTCACCGGCTTCGGCTGGTCGGCAATCATGTGCCGCTGCCAGATCTTCTTGCCCGTTGCGGCGTCGAGCGCGACGACGCTGCCGCGGAATGTGCAGCACTCGTACTTCGGCCGGGCGCCCGCGATCTCTTCGACCGAGGAGACCGGCACGAAGAGCCGAGTCTCATGCAGAATCGGCGCGCCTGTGATGCGCGCGAACTGATGCGGATCGACCTCCGTGTCCCAGACGCGCTCGCCGGTCGCGGCGTCGAGCGCATAGACCTTCGCACCGATGTCGCCGAAGAACACGAGGTGGCGCTTTCCGACCGGCCCGACGCTGATGGCGGTGCGCACGCCGGCCGCCGCCGCGTACGACCAGTGCGCGCAGCCGGTGGCAGCGTCCAGTGAGTACACCGCGCCCTTCTCGCTGCCGACGAACACGCGACCGCCGGCGACAGCCGGCTGGGCGTATGCGGTCACCGTTTCGGGAAACCCGAACGCCCATTTCAGCTTCAGCCTGGGGACTTCCTCGGCGGTCAAACCTGCCTGGTCGGATGGTTGAAAGCGCGTGTTCGCGGGACCGGCGCCCCAGCCGATCCAGCGCGGGCCGGCAAGTGGATCGGCCGGCAGCCGGGTGTCGGCCGCGCATAGCGCGGTCTCGGGCGGCGGCGCCGCGGCCGCCGTTCCAGGCGGTGCGCCGAGCAGGTCGGCCACCGCGCGCTTTTCCACGGCGGTCAGCTCTCTAGCATGCGCAGCCATCGACCCGCTGACGAGCGACGCGAGGATCGCCGCGCGGCTCTTCAACACCAGCGTCTCGCGGTCCGGCGCCCGCGTCGTTGGATTGTCGTGGCACACGGCGCACTGCGTCTTGTAGATCGCTTCGGCATTCGGCTGCCCGAACGCCGCCGCCGGCGCGATGAGCGCCGCCAACACCAGTACCAACCGACGTGTCATGGGTGTAGTATCCACGAATGGCATCGAAGACGGGCGTGGAAGAACCGGTCTGGAACTTCGAACAGGAACCGTACGACGAGGAGCCGGACGAAACGCGCCGCAGTCTTCGCAGCTACTTCGACCGCATGCCTGACGCGAAGATGCAGGAGTACCGTGAGAGCTGGTTCGACGCACAAGTGATCGAGTGGGACGGCAACTTCCGCGACGACGGTGCGTTGATGCTCGTCTGCTGCCAGCGGGACGTCGAGATCGCGGAGTACCGCAAGGAGCTCGAGGCCTCTCTCCGTTACCGGCGTCGCGTCAGCGCCCGGACCTGACACCTTCGTACTCGCATAACGGACTGTTGACGACATAGGGTGCCGTGCGGACGGCCGTCCCCTCGAACTGATGACAATCCGCGCAGATGGCCGTTCGCGGCAGGAACCGGTGCCGGTCGCTCGACTGCGCATGGATGCGATGGCAGGTCGTGCAGATCGGCGTGTCCGCGCCATGGAGCGCGACGTCGCGGACGTTCCTGAAGACATGGCGGTCGCCCGGATTGAGCGCTGGGTCATCCGCACGCGCGAAATCCACATTGAAATCCTTGAACAGATTGTCGCCGGCGATGAACGTGCTGGGGTAGGGAAGTCCCGTTGATTTGGAGCGGCCGCCGCGCATGTGGCACTGCGCGCAGATCGACGTCATCGCCTGCACGGCCTCGAAGGCCCTCTCATTTCTTCGTGCCGCCGACCACCACACGAGCGACCGATCCTTCGTGTGGTCGAGCGACACGTCCCCGTGGCACGAGTAGCAGTCGAGGCCGAATGCGGAGAAGGTCTTCGTCGCGGGATCGACGCCAGTGGCGTGGCAGCCGGCGCAGCGGTTGGCGAAACGTTCGGCGTCCCACGACAGCATAATCGGAATCCATCGTGTGACGCCGCCGCGTCCGTCGAGCTCCGCTCGCGCGTCGAGCAGCGCGAACTTTCCGGCGCCTGTCTGTTTCATCACCCGCACCCGATTCCGGCTGCCGAGGAAGTACTCGACGTCAGCTGCGACGCGGGCAAGCGAAGGATCTGCCTGGAGCGAGGCCGCCAATGCGGGCGCGTCCTCGCGGTGCCGGACCGCTGCGCCGTGCGACGTGTCCTTCCACGTGACGCCGACGGTGCTCCGATGGCAGAAGAGACACTCATCGCCGCGAACAAAATCAGGAGGGGACGTGCCGGCGTGCGTGGATCCCCACGCAGAAGGATCCAGCGATGCACCGGCCGAGGTCGGCGGCGGCGTCGTGCCGGGCACGGGACGCGCGCAGCCCGAGGACACGAGCCACACGAGAATGATCGCCCGGCGCGTCACGGCCAGTGGGATACTCTACGTTCGGGACTAGCGGTGTCAACGAACCAGGC
Organism: Vicinamibacterales bacterium; assembly: GCA_036258175.1. Lineage (GTDB taxonomy): Bacteria > Acidobacteriota > Vicinamibacteria > Vicinamibacterales > 2-12-FULL-66-21 > DATAEE01. Next base: position 26,630 of record DATAEE010000097.1, on the reverse strand, counting down.
CGGCCGATCGCTCGCCGTCGCATTCACGTTCCTGGTCGCGTGCATCGCGGGATCGATCATCCTCAGCCCGCGTTCGGCACAATCCCACATCCGGATCACCACGAATATCGTGTTCAAGCGCGAGGTTGTGCAGATCCTCCAGCGGAAGTGTTTCCAGTGCCATACCGATCGCAACCTCGCCATGCCGCTGACGACGTATCGCGAGGCGAGGCCATGGGCGCGGGCCATTCGCGAGGAGATCCTCGAGCGGCGGATGCCGCCGTGGCAGGCGGTGAGCGGCCACGGCCGTTTTGCCAACGACATCAGCCTCACGTCACGCGAGATCGATCTGCTCGTCGCGTGGGTCGACGGTGGGGGCCCGAGTGGCATGCCGAGAGCGGAGGAGGGGAACCCGCCGCTGCCGGTCGCGGCCATCGAAGGCTGGGAGCACGGCGAGCCGGACGTCGTTCGCGAGCTGCCGGCGACGCACACCGTGAGGCCGGGAGCGGCGAATGAGGTCGTCCGTGTCGAGCTGTCGCTCGGACTGGACCAGGCACGGTGGCTCCGAGGCGTCGCCTTCAAACCGGGCGATCGCCGCGTCGTCCGCGCCGCAGCGATCTATGCCCACGCTGGTGCCACCGGAGGAGAGACGTGGCTCGGCGCGTGGACGCCGTGGCATGGGTCGGCGAATCTGCCCGATGGCGTCGCATACCGGCTCACGCCCGGCACCCGGGTCGTGGTGGACGTGTACTATCGCGCCGCTGAGGAGCCGGTCAGAGATCGAAGCGCAGTCGGCCTGTATCTCGCCGACGACGCTCCAGCCCAGACCGCCTCGAACATCGTCATCGGATCCGACGCCGTGTCGATTCCGGCGCGGACGAATCGCCACCGCGTACGCCTATCTGCAGCGTTGCGCACAGATACGTCGGCGGTCGCCGTGTGGCCGGAGCTCGGAGAGGGTGGACGGTCGCTCGAAATGACGGCGCTCCGTCCCGACGGCGTCGTGCAGCCACTGCTCTGGGTCCACGACTACAGCCAGGAGTGGCCGACGCCGTACATCTTCGAGTCGGCGGTTTCGCTGCCGCGTGGGACGACGATCGGCGTCACGGCGTATTTCGACAACCCAGGCGATCGATCGTCGCCGTCCCGTATACGGACTACTGTGGTGAGCGCTCGGCGACGCGACGTACAGCGACCGTGAACCACGTGGTTGCCGTACGGCCCTGGCGTTGAAACTGCAGCCAGATTCGGTACCTGCCCGCCTTCGGAAACAGCGCTTCGAACGTGACGTCCGGTCCGCCCCGTGACAGTGTGGCACCACCCTTTAGGGTGGTTTCGAGATCGGGCAGCGGCTCGGCCGGGTGCGCATGGATGTACTCGATGCCGTCCTCGCTCAGGACCAGCGCGTGGCCCCACGCTCCCAGATACCGCTCGAGATCGGTTGCCGGCTGTCGTGACGTCGCGTCGGACAGGTGGAACGTCAGCGGGACGGTCCGGCCGGCCTCGAGCTCGCCCGGATCGATCCGCAACTCGACGAGCGTTCGATCGACTGTCTTCGAGAGCGATCGGTCCGGCTCCAGCTGCGCGAGTGACGACACGATGTCGCCGTTGAAGCGCGCGGTCACGACGCTCCGCGCAATGACCTGTGGCCCGCCGCCGACCGGCAGGAAGTCGGAATACAGCCGGTAGTATCCCGGCCGCGGCAGTGTCAGATCGATCGAGAACGATCCGTCGGAGCTCTGTTCAGGATGGACGTGCTCGAAGTGCGAGAAGTCCTGACTGACGACAAACAAATGGAACGGCCGATCGTGAACGACGGCGAATTCGGTCACCGCAGCGCCTGTCCCCGGATGGAAGATCGCGAAGCGAAACCGCGCCGGCCGGCCCGGTGCGACTGCAGCCGGAGTGGTGGTCAGCTCGAGACGGTAGTCCGCGGCGTCGAGCGACGTCCCGGCGACCAGCGCCATCCCGCACTTCCGGCAGGTCCCGGGCTCGCTCGAAACGATGTCCGGGTGCATCGGGCAGAGATACTGCGGCCCGGCCTGCAGCACGAGCGCGAGAAGGGCGGCCGCGAGCGGCATCGCCCCATTGAACCATAGATGGTTATCGCCGACCGCGACGGACGAGACGCAGGCCGGACCGGCGCGCGCCCGAGTCCTGCCGGAGCACGCTCGCGAGCGCGAGGTTCGCGATCTGGGTGCTGGCCTGCTCCGCGGTCAGGCGGCCGCCGGGCCGGAACCAGCGCGGGAACCAGATTACGGTTCCAACAATCCCGAACGCCGCGACCGTCAAGTCGACATTGCTGCGCAGGCGGCCGGCGGCCTTCAGCTCGCCGAGCGTGTCGCGGACGAGGTGGAAGTACGCGCGCATCCGCTGGTTGATCTTTTTCCGCATCGGCGGCGGCAGCGCGCGGACCTCGTCGGTCAGGTGCGCGACGGCGCCGTGGCCGCGCGTGATGATCAGCGCATGCCGCGCCACGAGCTGGCGCAGACGTTCCTCGGGATCGCGCAGCGCCTGGGCCGGGACGACGACCTCGTCGTGGACCTGATCGAGCCCGAAGCTGATGATCTCGAAGAGCAGCGCTTCCTTGCCGCTGATGTAGTGATACAGCCCCGCTTTGGTCATCCCAAGGGCGCGCGCGATATCGTTGACCGAGGTCGCGTCGTACCCCCGCTCGAGAATGATCTTCGCCGCAGTGCGGCAAATCTCGGCGCGGCGTGCGTTGGGGCCCGGTGCGGGTTGCCGTGCAGTAGCCATTCGCGTCAGACCAACCGGTCGGTAGGTCGGTATAACGTACTGTGCCGCGTTCTGAGCGTCAACCGATCTGGTGGGATGCGGTGCGAAGACGGTCGATGACGTCGGCAGGGACTGGGATCGCGCGCATCTGGCCGTTCGAGCGGCTCGCGCATGCTGCCGTCAGCGTTCCGGAACCGATGTCGGTCTCCTCGCGCGAAAAGGTGAATTCGTACTGCACGGTGCTTTTCGTGACCTTTGCGACGCGGACAACGATTTCGAACTCGTCGTCGAAGCGAAGCGGGCTGCGAAAATCGAACGTGGTCGCGACCCGCGGCCACCCGACCTCCGCGCCGGCGCGATCGATCGACATTCCCGCGGCGCGCCAGAGCGCGTGCTCCGCTTCTTCCATGTAGCGGAAAAAGCAGCTGAAGTGAACGACGCCCGCGAGATCGGTCTCGTGAAAGTGGACGCGGCGTGCGTAGCGAAAGCCCTCGGTCACGGTCTACGCCCATCGGGCAGCACGAGTTGGTTCACTTTGTTTTCCTTGTGCTCGGCGCGCTCGGGTGGAATGCCGTCGCGCCACGATGGAATCGCAGGGTGTCCGGCTTCGCACATGGACTCCATCGGCTTCCAGACGTTGTCCACGCGGTCGGTGAACAGATCGCCAATCAGGAGGTCGGTGACCGTGCCCTGCAGGTGCGGATACTGCCGGACGAACCCGCCGAAGCTGAAGCCGTTGTAGTACTCGCAGACCAGCCGCCGCATGCGGTCGACGCCTTCGTTGAAGACGTCTCCCCAGCGGCCCAGTTGTGCGGCGCTGGTATCGCCCTTGGCCAGCCCGTCGGCAATCGCTTCCGCCGCCATCTCACCGGAACGCAGCGCGAGCAGCACACCAGAGGAATAGAGCGGGTCGAGGAATCCGAACGCGTCGCCGACGAGGACCCATCCGTGCCCGGCGACCTCTCGGGATCGATATGAATAGTCGCGCGTTGCGAAGTAGCCCGTCACACGACGGCCGCTCGAGACCCGTTGCTTGACCGCCGGGCAGCGCTCGACCTCTTCCTCATACGTCGCTTCGTGACCGGCGCGTCCTTTGAACAGGTAATCGAACGGCGCAACGACGCCGACGCTGACGATGTTGTTGTGGAGCGGGATGTACCAGAACCAGCCGCTCCGCCCCGTGGTCTGGAGCACCATCGTGGCGCCCTCGTCGCGGCCCGTGTCCCGGTAGGCTCCTTCCCAGTAGGTCCAGATCGCCCCTTTATTGAGGATCGGATCCCAGAGCCGCAGCTTGAAGCGGTTCTGCAGGAACGCCGCCTGACCGCTGGCGTCGACGACCACCCTGGCGCGAACCTCACGCTTGCCGTCGGGCCCTTGAATCATGACGCCGCACGCGCGGTCTCCTTCGAACAGAACGTCGAGCACGTGCACGCCCTCGTGCGCGTCCGCGCCGTGCTCGCGCGCGTTGTCGAGCATCATCTTGTCGAACTCGCTGCGGACGACCTGCCAGGTCTGCGAGCACTCGTGCGGCTTGTTGTCCCAGAAATAAAAGGGCGCCGATTCCTTGCCGTGGGCGTTGACGAACTGGACGCTGTACTTCTTGACGAAGTGGCTCTTCTGCATCTTGGGCAGCATGTTGAGCCGCTTGAGCACCCAGTAGGTCTCAGGGATCAGGGACTCGCCGATGTGGAACCGGGGAAAGCGTTCGCGTTCAAACAGGCCGACCCGCACGCCGCGTTGAGCGAGCAGGGTAGATACAGTGGATCCCGCCGGGCCGCCGCCAATGACGACGACGTCGTACTCGGATGAGAGCATGATGCTGATTAGGTGTAGCGAATCCCGGAGTGTTGCGGAAGAAAGAACCTCCGGAGCAGGACGTCGACGCGCAACAGTCCTTCGCGTGACAGGGCAATGCGACCGACGTCGTCGGTTTTCGACAGATATCCCTCAGCGTCAAGCGACGCGAGGTGGTCCTTGAAGCGGCTGCGGACGTCGACGCCGTATTTCGTCGAGAAGTAGCCGACGCTGATCCATCCGCGTTTCAGCTGCAGCACGAACTCGCGAATCATCCGTTCCTCGGGCGTCGGCCGGTACGCGCGGCCGAGCGGACGCTGACCCGATTCGACGGCACGGCTGTACGCCTCCCAGGTATCGACGTTCTGGATGTGCACGCCATTGACGTGGCCGAACGATGCGACGCCCAGGCCGATCATATCGGCGCCCTGCCAGAGCCGGTCCCGGTAGACGAACTTCGTCGTCGCCGGATCCTTCACCGCCGTATACGCGCTGCCGATGTGGTAGCCGGCGCATTCGAGCATGTCGAAGGCTTCGGCCACCCACCGCCGCTTCGTCGGCCAGTTCGCCAGAGGCTCCGCGAAGCGTCCGCTGCCCTTCAACAGGTCCCCGGCGATGGTCGTGTTGTACGGCAGCTCCATCTGGTAGATCGTGACGCTGTCAGGCTCGAGGTCGAGCGTCCGGCGGACGCAATCGGTCCAGTTAGCATTCGTTTCGCCCAGCATCCCCGCGATGAGATCGATGTTGATCTGCGGGAAGCCCACGGCGCGTGCGTAGCGATACGACTGTCCGATTTCCGGGGAGCGGTGGGCCCTGCCGTTCAGCTCGAGGATCCGGTCGTCGAAATTCTCGATCCCGAGGCTCAGCCGCGTGACGCCGATTTCCCGAATGGCTGCGATCTTGGGTTCGGTCAGCGTTCCCGGTTCGCACTCGAATGTAATTTCTTCCGCCGCTGTCCACGGCCGCGTCGCCGTCAGCCGTCTGACGAGGTCGTCCAGCTGTTTCGTGGAAAGAAACGATGGCGTTCCGCCGCCGAAGTACACGAACGACAATGGACGATCCGCGAGGGCGGGTGCGTCGGCGTAAAGCTCCCACTCGCGCGCGAGCACGCTGAGGTAGTCCTCGATTTCACGCGCGTTCCGGTCCGTGTAAACGCGGAAATAGCAGAAGTGGCAGCGCTTCCGGCAGAACGGGATGTGGAGATAGAGGCCTAGCGGGTTTCCCGGGACGGGCGCCGACGCCAGCGCGGGGGCTGCGTCGTTTGCGACAGCCTCGGCGGTCCAGACGGAAAACGGCGGATAGTTCGCGACGAAGTAGCTGCCAACCTCTGCTTGCTCGAGGTCGGCGGTCCGGGTCGATGGCGGCACTTATCTAACTATACCGGCTGATTCTCGCGAACGTTTACGCCCGGAGGCCCGGCCGGCCAGGGCCGGCACATGGCTTGCTCTCAGGAAACGCAGGAGAATTGACGTGGCCGCACAAACCGCAGCGAATAAGACACTTCGGTTCCTCCCCGCCGAAAAAGCCCGGTTCGGCCTGTGTCATTTTGAGAAGTTCGCGGTCAAAAACGATTCAGCTGAGCGGGAGCGGATCGGTGAACTGGAAGGCTTCATCATCGATCCCCCGGCCCGGAAGATCCGCTACGTCGTCGTGCACCCCCGCGGGATGTTCTCACGGCCGCGCTTGGTCCCGCTGCCCGGCGCTCGGATCGACGCGCAATCGGAAGCGCTTCTCGTCGACGACTCGCTGTCGCGCTGCGAGGCGTTCGACGAGGCGCGGTATCCGGAGCTGTCCGACGACGACGTGATCACGGCGCTGTTCGCTGCCTGAGCCACGGATTTCACGGATTCGCGGAACCGCGGTCTTCGTCTACCTGCCTGAACGTCCTCCATCACGCGCGCGTTCGTACGCCGCGACGAACTCGGGATCACGCTGCCGCAGTTTTTCCAGGTCGATCTTTTTACTGCGTGTCATGATTTCGTAGGCCAGCTCGTGAGGCTCCAGCGCGAGCGCGCGGTCCAGATCCTCGAACCATGCCTGGCTCTCGCGCGCCGCGCGCTGGTATTCCTCGATGACCGGCTTCCGTTCCCGTTCGAAGCTCTGCAGGGCGCGCGAAACCTCTGATTTCTCTCGTAGGGCATTTGCGAGCCCGATTGCGTCCTCGAGCGCGAGCTTCGTTCCGGATCCGATCGAAAAGTGAGCCGTATGTAGTGCATCGCCGAGAAGGGCGACGCGGTCGTGGTGCCAGCGCGAATTTGCGACGAACGGAAAGTTCAACCACTTGACGAAGTTGTTGGCGAGAAGCGGATGGCCCTCGAGATCAGCGGCGAACACGCGCGCAAGGTACTCGCAGGTCTCCTGCTGAGACAGCTCGCCCAGCCCCGCCCGGGACCACGTCGCTTCCGAGCACTCGACGATGAACGTACTCGTCGTAGGGCTGAACTTGTATGAATGCGCGGCGAACGCACCGTCCGTTGACGCCCGGAACGTCAGCGTCAGCCCATGGAAGAGTCGAGTCGTTCCAAGCCATATGTATTTGTTGCGGCCAGTCTCTACAGTCGGCTGGAACACGTCGGAGTAAAGCCGCCGGATTCCGCTGTTGGCGCCGTCTGCAGCCACGAGAAGGTCGACGGCCGCGAAACCGGCGAGCTCATCGTCGGCGATACGCGTGTGGAATCGGAGATCGACGCCCAGCTCGCGGCAGCGTTGGTGAAGGATGTTGAGAAACTTCAACCGGTGAACGCCCGAAAACCGGTTGCCGCGGATCGTGATCTTGCGGTCACGGTGGACGACGTCCACGTTGTCCCAACGCTCGCAGGCGGCATTGATTGCCTGGTAACTGGGCTCGTCCTGATCCTTCAGATATCCGAACGTCTGGTCGGAGAACACGATGCCCCAGCCAAATGTGTCGTCCGGTCCATCGCGCTCGAACACCACGATGTCGTTCGCGGCATTCAGCCGCTTCATGAGGATCGCGAAGTACAGACCAGCGGGACCGCCGCCGACGATGCGGATTTTCATGGCGCGATGAGCCGGCGCTTTCCGTCGCTCGAGCGTGCGACGCCGGGCTCGTCCAGCGCAACGCGGTCCCAGAGCTTGCACGTGACCTGCTTGTGCATCTGATCGAGCCCCTCGCAGTAGTTCGTGAACGTGCAGCGCCGCACCTCGCCGCCGCGTCCCTGCCTGATCTTCAGGTACCAGTCCGGATCAGCGAGCGACTGGCGGGCCGCTCCGACGATGTCCGCGTCCCCGCACGCGAGGATCGCTTCAGCCTGGTCGAAGGTCGAGATGCCGCCCGTCGCAACCACCGGCGTGTCGAAGCCGGCCGCGCGGACGGCCCGCCGGATACGCGCGGTCGCTTCGACGTTCCGGCCGAACGGTCCCCTCGCGTCGCCGAGCGTCGTTGGCATGCACTCCCAGCCGCTCGGTCCCGTGTACGGATACACAGCCCAACCAATCTTCGGTTGCTTTGCATCTTCAAACTTTCCGCCGCGTGAGAGCGACAGATAGTCGAAGCCTGCGCGCGCGAACGCGACGCCGAAATACTCGCTGTCCTCCACGGTGTTCCCACCGGAGATGCACTCCTCCGTGAGGAATCGGACGCCGACGGGGAAAGCGTCGCCAACCGCCTGACGCACGGCGCGAAACACCTCCAGCGGCAGGCGGACGCGGTTCTCGCGCGCACCGCCGTATCGATCGCCGCGCGTGTTCAACGCGGAGAGAAACGAGGCCATCGTGTAGGCGTGTGCGTAATGAAGCTCGACGCCGTCGAACCCGGCGGCCTGCGCGCGGCGCGCGGCGGCCGCGAACAGATCCGGGAGGACCTGCGGCAGCGAGCGGATATGGGGAAGGTGGGTGTCCGTCACCCGCTCGCGATACCCGTACCGAAGCGCTTCGAGCTCGCCCTTCGTCAGGATGCGGTCCAGCTGATCGTCGGGGAGCTGGATGAGCGCTTCTCTGATTTCGTCGTCGGTCGCACCCCTGAAGGGGTGCGCCACCGCCGACATGATGGTGTGGAGCGCCTCTCGATGACGATCGGTCAGGGTGAAAAACCGTCTGAAGTAGGCCTCCTTCGTCGGCCGGCGCTTGACGGCGAGGAAGTCGATGACCTGGATGAACACCCGCGTACGGCCGGCGCTTGCGCTGTGGACCACGTCGACGAGCTTGGCGAGCCCGGGAATGAATCGATCGTGTCCGATGCGGAGGAGCGGTCCGCTCGGAACGTCGCGGATGCCCGTCGCCTCGAGGACGAGTCCGCCCGGCTGCCCGCGGGCGAAGCGCTCGTACCAGTCGAGGACCTCGGGCGTGACGACGCCATCTTCGGTCGCGCGCCACGGGACCATCGCGGGAACCCAGGTGCGCTGCTCGAGCTCGATCGACCCGATGCGGATGGGGCTGAACCACCGCGCGGCGGCCGCTTCAGCCGCGTCCGGCCAGCGGGCTTCTGGAAGGGGATGACGGCTCATCCGAGCACATGATTTGCGATCACCAGACGCTGTATCTCCGACGTGCCCTCGTAAATTCTCAGCGCGCGGACCTCGCGATACAACCGCTCGACGGCGACGCCGCGGACGACACCGCTGCCGCCATGGAGCTGGAGCGAGCGGTCGACGATCCGCTGCGCCGCTTCGGTCGCGAAGAGCTTTGCCATCGAGGATTCACGCGGGATCCGCGCGTCGCCTCGATCCTTCATCCACGCGGCGCGATACACGAGCAGGCGCGCCGCGTCGAGCGTAGTCACCATCTCCGCCACGGCGAATTTCGTGGCCTGGAACTCCGCCAGCGCGGCGCCGAACTGCTTCCGGTTTCGAACGTGCTCGCTCGCTTCCTCGATCGCGCGCGCCGCGAAGCCGCACGCGGCCGCGCCGACGCTCGCGCGAAAAAAGTCCAGCGTCGCATGCGCGATCTTGAGGCCGTCTCCCTCGGCGCCGAGCCGGTTCGCTGCCGGGACACGGCAGCGGGTGAGGGTCATCTCGCCGATCGGATGGGGCGCGAGCAGTGTCATTGGCTGAACGGCGACGCTTTCGTCCGCGTCGACCACGAACGCCGACAGTCCCCGCCGGTCATCGTCCGACGTTCGCGCGAAGAGCACGTAGAAGTCCGCGATGCCGGCGTTCGAGATGAAGGTCTTGACGCCGTCGATCACGTAAGTGTCGCCGTCTCGCGTCGCGCGCGTCTGGATGCCGCGCAGATCCGAACCGGCGCTAGGTTCCGTGATGGCAAAGGCGCCAATCGCGGTCCCTTCTGCGACCTGCGGCAAATACCGGCGCTGGAGCGTCTGCGATCCCGAAATGATGATCGGATAGGCCCCAAGGCCATCAACCGCGAACACCGAATCGGCAACACCGGATGCGGCCGCCAACTGCTCCCGTGTCAGGCAGATCGATCGCAGCTCCAGAGTGTCCGCCTCGCCTCCGTGGGCCCGCGGCACGAGCCGCCGGAGGATCGACGCCTTCGCCAGCGCGGCGATGAACGCGCGGCCCGCGGCGTTTACGTCGCCGACGTCGGCCGCCTCAGCCTGTGGACGGATCTCGGCGGCCGCAAACGCCTCGACGCTCGAGGCGATCTCACCGTGGCGAGGTTCGAAGAACGGCACGTCGATCATGGGCGGTCGGCGTTCGGCGTTCGCCTGGCGGCGAGCGCCGCGTAGGCGTCCCTGAAGTCTCGCGCGTCGAGACACGTGGCCTGTCCCTGCGCCTCGGCCTCGATCGCGGCATCGAAATCGAGGTCCAGCTCCCGGTTCAGCAGAGCCTTCGTCATCCCCAGCGCTGCTGTCGGCCCCGCTGCCAGCTTGGCTGCGAGCGCGCGCGCCTCGTCCATGAGCCGGTCGGGCGGGACGACGCGCGTAAAGAGACCGAGCGAATGGGCCCGCGCAGTGTCGATCGTATCGCCAAGGAAAAGGATTTCGGTCGCGTGAGCCAGGCCGACCACGCGCGGCAGGAGATACGCCGCTCCCATGTCCGCACCGGTCAGGCCGATCCTCGTGAACAGGAACGACAGCGTCGCCCCCTCTGCCGCGACCCGGAAATCGCAGGCGAGCGCGATCACCGCGCCAGCGCCCGCGGCGACGCCGTTGACCGCGGCGACGATTGGTTTGGGACACTTCCGGATGTTAGCAATGAGCGACCCCGTCATCCGTGTGAATTCCAGCAGCGCCGGTCGGTCGCGTTTGACCAGCTCCCCGATGATCGCGTGCACGTCTCCACCCGAGCAGAAGCCGCGGCCGCGCCCCGTCAGCACGATCGCGCGAACGGACTCACGCGCGCCGAGCGTGGGAAAGATGTCGCGCAGCTCCGCGTAGACCTCGAACGTCAGCGCGTTCAGCCGCTCGGGGCGGTCCAGGGTGATGGTCCCGATGCCGTCCGATTCCTCGTAGCGAAAATGTGTTGTCTGCACAGCGTCTCTCGCTAACCCCAAGCCCCTACAGGATCGCCACGGCCTCGATCTCGACGAGCGCGGCCGGCTCGAGGAGCGCGCGCACCTCGACGAGCGTCATGGCCGGATAGTGGCGGCCCATTCGCGCCCGGTAGCGTTCGCCGATTTCGCGCCGCGCGGCGGCATACGCCGGGGCATCCGTCACGAAGATCGTGAGCTTCGCCACCGACCAGGCGTCGCCGCCCGCACCGCTGACGACGGTGAGCACGTTGGCGAGCGCCTGGTCGAATTGATCGGCGAGCCGCGGACCGACGAGCGTGCCCTCCGAGGTCCAGCCGATCTGGCCGGCGACGAAGAGCAGCCGGCCCGTGCCTGAGATGCCATGGCTGTAGCCCCGGGGTTTCGCCAGGGTGGACGGATTCACTAGATCGAGCATGCGGCATGATAGATTTCTTCCCACCCGGAGGCCAGGGACCAGAGGCCGGGGATCAGTCGCCGCTGATGGCGTCGCCGTACTGGAACCCGAAGAACGAAACGCTCGCGCGGGCCGAACTGCGGGCCTTGCAGCTCGCAAAGCTGCGCCGCCTGACGTCATGGGCGTACGCCAGGAGCCCGTTTCATCGCCGGCGGTTCGACGCCGCCGGCTTCCACCCCGACAAGCTCCGATCGTTCGACGACCTCGCACGGATCCCGTTCATGACGCGTGAGGACTGGATGGCCTCGCAGGATCGACAGCCGCCGTTCGGCGACCTGCCCATCGCCGGCCCCGAGGCGGCCATCCGCTACCACTACACGTCCGGCACCTCGGGCCGGACCCCGATTCGTGCGCTCGACGGCGCCAAAGACTGGGAATGGATCGCCGAAATGTGGGCGTATGGATTCTGGGCGTTTGGCGTCCGCTCGTCCGACATCGTCCTGTTCGCGTTTTCGTACGGCACGTTCATCGGATTCTGGGGAGCGCACTACTGCTGCGAGAAGATCGGCGCGCTCGTACTGCCGACCGGCAACTTCACGACCGAGATGCGTGCGCGGACGATCCTGGACATGGGCGTCACGACCGTCTGCTCGACGCCGACCTACGCGCTGCGCCTCTGGCAGGCGGCGGAGGAACTCGGGATCGATCTGGCCGCGAGCCGGGTCGACAAGTTGATCGTGTCAGGCGAACCGGCGGGATCCATCCCGGCAGTGAAGCGCCAGCTCGAACAGGCGTGGGGCGCGAAGGTCGGTGATACCGCCGGCATGACGGAGATCGGAAGCATCTTCACGTTCGAATGCAGCCACCAGCCGGGTGGTACCCACATCATCGAGGACAACTTCATCGAAGAGACCATGACGCCCGGCGGCGAGGCGCCCGTGCCGTACGGCGAGAAGGCCGAGCGCGTGGTGACCTCGTTCGGGCGGGGGTTCATGCCGCTGATCCGGTATCGGACGCAAGATATGGTCGTGAAAGTCCCGCATTCGACGTGCGGATGCGGCCGCACGGGCGACATCTACGAGGGAGGCATTCAAGGCCGCTGGGACGACATGAAGCTGATTCGCGGCACGAACGTGTACCCCCGCGCCGTCGAGGCGATCGTGCGGGAGTACGACGCGGTCGACGAGTTCCAGATTCTCATCACGCGCGACGGGCTGCAGGACGAGATCTCCGTCTGCTGCGAGTTGAAGAGCGATCGCGCCGGCGAGTGGGTTGCGCTGCAGAAGAAGCTGGAACGGGACCTATCCGACGCGCATGAGGGCCTGCGATTCAATGTGACGCTCGCGGAAGCGGGCTCGCTCCCGCGCTTCGAGCTGAAGGCGAAACGGTTGGTAGACAAGCGGTAGAGGCCTGCGGACACGCATCAAAGAAAGAAGATGTTATGGAGACAGACCTGCTCGGGCATCCCCTGACCGACCTCGAACGCGAGCTGATGCGAGTGTACGAATCACTCAAGAAGCTCGCGGCGGCTCCCGACGCTCCGCCGTGCGTCCAGCAGAACGTCCGCAAGGCGCTCGCCTGCGTGTGGCAGGCGACGCACGACCTCGATCTGCAGTTCGAACAGCTGTACGACTACGGTGTCTAGAGACGCTGAGGTACTCGAGGACGCAGAGAAGACCGGGGACGCGTCTCTGCGTCGCAGATAGAATCACCCCGCGTGCGTCTCCTCGCGATCGGTCTCTCGCTGTTCGCGTTGTGCTGGGTGCTGTTCGTCATCGACCCGCACACGTACCGGACGGCCTTCCTCCTCGTTTCGCTCCTCCTCATCTTTCTCGGCGTTCCGTCCGATCCACATGCTGTTGCTCCGACAGAGGTGCCGGCCCGTCCGCCACAACGCACTCGCCGGATCGTCAACGTCGCGCTCGCGGTGCTCGTCCTGTTCGCCTTCGGCTGGCCGTTGATCGACGGAGAACCGTTCCTCTACCGGGCGGCGACGCCGACCTCCCTCGACCTCGTCGCGGGTGCGATCGCGATCGCGCTCGTGCTCGAAGCGACGCGGAAGACGGTTGGCTGGGTGCTGCCGGTGACCGCGCTCGGGTTTCTCGCGTATGCGGTCGCCGGTCCCTTCCTCGACCGGATCGGGTTATCACTCGTCGCGCATCGTGGCTACGGTCTCGATCGCCTTGTCGGATCGTTGTACATGACGCTCGACGGCATCTTCGGCGTGCCGCTCGACGTCACCGCGACCTACATCATCCTGTTCACGATCTACGGCGCGCTCCTGGAGAAGTCAGGAGCAGGGCAGTTCTTCATCGACTGGTCGCTCGCGGCGACAGCGCCGCGAGGTAGGACCAGCCTGAAGACTGGTTCCACAAGCGCAGGACCAGGCCGCATGGTCACGCTCGCGGGGTTCCTGCTCGGCACCGTCTCGGGCAGCGGCGTTGCGACGACCGTGATGCTCGGATCGGTGGCGTGGCCGATCCTGCGGCGCGCTGGGTATGCGGCGGAGACGGCCGGCGCGATGCTCTCGGCGGCCGGCATCGGCGCGCTGCTCTCGCCGCCGACGCTCGGCGCGGCGGCGTTTCTGATCGCCGAGCTGCTCGGGATCACCTACCTGCAGGTCCTGATCATGGCGACCCTGCCGACGCTTCTGTACTACCTGTCGGTGCTGCTCATGATTGAAGCAGAATCCCGGCGCGCCGGCACGCAGGCGGTCACCGTCGCTGCGCCGCCGCTCGGACAGCTCACACGCCGGTACGGCTACCATTTCTCCTCGCTCGTCGTCGTCGCGGCGTTGATGGCGATTGGACTGACGGCGTTCCGCGCGGTGTTCTGGGCGATGATCGTCGCGTTCGCTCTGAGCTTCATCCGGCGCGAGACGGCGCTCACGCCGACCCGACTCGCCGGCGCGCTTGCGGACGGCGCGATCGGCGTCCTGCCGATCGCCGCGACGACCGCCACTGCAGGAATCATCGTTGGCGTGGTGACGCTGACCGGTCTCGGCCTCAAAGTCGCCGGTGTCATCGTCGCGCTCGCAGGCGGGACACGCGTGCTGACCGCCTTGTATGCCGCAATCGCCGTGTGGCTGCTCGGACTCGCAGTTCCAGTGACCGCCTCGTACATCATCGCGGCCGTGATGGTCGCGCCAGCGCTGGTGCAGGCGGGCGTGCCCGATGTGGCGGCTCACATGTTCATCTTCTATTACGCGGTGTTGTCCGAGGTCAGCCCGCCGACCGCGCTGTCGCCGATGGCGGCCGCGGCGATCACCGGCGGCAACGCGTTCCGCACGATGATGCTGACGTGGAAATACACGCTCCCCGCGTTCCTCGTGCCGTTCGTGTTCACGCTCAGCGAGGATGGCCTCGGTCTCCTGCTGCGCGCGCCGCTCGGCGCGATCGTGTGGACCGTCGCCACTGCAGCGTTGGGCGTCGCGGGTCTCGCGGCCGGATTGGGCGGATGGTTTCTCGGACCGGCACGCATTCTCGAACGCGCGCTCTGGACCGTCGGCGGCCTCCTTCTGTTTGCGGCGCTACCTACGGCTGACCTGGCCGGACTATTGCTCTTGGTGGGGGGGCTGGCAATTCATGTAGGAAAACGGGGGAAATCGGCCCGTTTTTGACAAGAACTGACGGCCTGGAGTGACAAAAAATGGCCACTGCACATGCGCGAAACGGTGAGGCCGGCTTCACGCTAATCGATTTGATTTTTGTCATCGCCATTATCGGCGTCGTCTGCGCGATCGCGGTTCCGGCGTTGCTTCGCGCGCGGACGAGCGCTCAGGCGAGCTCGGCGATCGCCGACATGCGCGTCATCAACAGCGCGCAGCTCAGTTACGCGATCACGTGCGGTTCTGGATTCTACGCGCCTGACATGCCGACGCTCGGCGTCCCGCCACCGGCGAGCTCGACGGGGTTCCTCAGCGCGGATCTCGCGGGCGCGCCGACCGTCATCAAGAGCGGCTACCAGATCACGATGTTCGGCACGCCCGTGGCGGCGGCGCCGGCGAGCTGCAACGGTCTCGCACCCGGCGCAGGATCCACGGCCTACAAGGCTGGCGCCGACATGGTGACGCCGGGCCCGACGAGCCGGTTCTTTGCGACCAACGCGCAGGGCGTCATCTTCGAGGACACCGCCAGCATGTTTGCGGCGATGCCCGAGTCCGGCGTGCCTGGCAGCGGCGTTCCGATTCAGTAAGCAAGCCCCCAGCCGAATGCCTGAGGCACAGTGCCTCGGGCATTCGGATCCCTGTTCACAATCAGCAATCAGCATTCAGCAATCGGATAGGGTCTGATATCGTTACCCCTTCTGGGGGTTGCGATGAGATCTGCCTCAGTTCGCTCCGCTTCGCTCGCGATTTTCATCCTCTTGTCGTCCGCGCCCGCGCTCGACGCGCAGAAAGCCGCGAGCGTCACGAGCCCGAAGCAGCAGTTCGGTCATGACATCGGCGCCGACTACCTGCTTCCCAACTACAAAGCGTTGACGGAGTACTGGGCGAAGCTCGACAAGGAATCGGACCGCATGAAGATCGTCGAGATCGGCAAGACGGCCGAGGGCCGGCCGCAGCTGATGGCGATCGTCACGTCTCCGGAGAATCACAAGAAGCTCGACCGCTACAAGGACATCGCGAAGCGCCTCGCGCTCGCTGAGGGCCTTACCGACGATCAGGCGCGAGCGCTCGCGCGCGAAGGTCGCGCGGTCGTCTGGATCGACGGCGGGCTGCACGCGACTGAAGTACTCGGCGCGCAGCAGTTGATGGAAACGGTCTATCAGCTGGTCAGCCGGTCCGATGCGGAAACCACGCGCATCCTGGACGACGTCATCGTGCTCGCCGTGCACGCGAATCCGGACGGCATGGATCTCGTGTCCGACTGGTACATGCGCGAATCGGAGCCGACGAAGCGATCGACGTCCGGAATCCCGCGGCTCTATCAAAAGTACGTCGGCCACGACAACAATCGCGACTTCTACATGTCGGCGCAGGCGGAGTCCACCAACATGAACCGGATTCTGTACCACGAGTGGTTTCCGCAGATCATGTACAACCACCATCAGACCGGCCCGCAGGGCACCGTGCTCTTCGCGCCGCCGTTCCGCGATCCGTTCAACTACGTGTACGACCCGCTGATTCCGGCGCAGCTCGATCTCGTCGGCGCGGCGATGCACAGCCGCTTCGCCGCCGAAGGCAAACCAGGCGCGACGACCCGCGAGGGCGCCGGCTACTCGACCTGGTGGAATGGAGGCCTTCGGACGACGGTGTACTTCCACAACATCGTGGGACTGCTGACTGAGACGATCGGCAATCCCACGCCGATCGAGATTCCGTTCCTGCCGGATCGACAGCTGCCGAGTTCGGATCTGTTCGCTCCGATCGCGCCGCAGAAGTGGCACTTCCGCCAGTCGGTCGACTACTCGGTCACGGCGAACTACGCGGTGCTCGACATCGCGTCGAGGAACCGGGAAAACTTCCTGTTCAACATCTACCGGATGGGGAAGAACTCAATCGACCGCGGCGGCCGCGACAGCTGGACGCCGTACCCGTCACGCATCGAGGCGGTCAAAGTGGCGGCGGAAAAGGAAGCCGACAACTCCGACCAGGCGCGGCGCAGCGCGCAGGGGCGCGGCGGAGCATCCGTGCCGACGAAGTACTTCGAGATGCTGCGCGATCCGAAGCTTCGCGATCCGCGCGGCTACATTCTGCCGGCCGACCAGCTGGACTTTCCGACCGCAACGAAGTTCGTGAACGCGCTCATGAAAACGGGCGTCGTCGTGCACCGCGCGACCGCGTCATTCTCGGCCGGCGGCAAGTCGTACCCGGCGGGATCGTACATCGTCAAGACGGCGCAGGCGTTCCGGCCGCACGTGCTCGACATGTTCGAGCCGCAGGATCACCCGAACGATTTTCAGTACCCCGGTGGTCCGCCGATTCCGCCGTATGACAACGCGGGCTGGACGCTCGCGTATCAGATGGGCGTCACGTTCGATCGCATTCTGGATGGCTTCGAGGGACCGTTCGAGAAACTCACCGGTCTCGCCAAACCGCCCGCCGGTGCCGTCACCGCTGCGCCCGCGGGCGGCGGCTGGCTGCTGGATCATCGCGTGAACGACAGCGCGATCGCGATCAACCGTCTGCTGAAGGCCACCGCCGAGGTATTCTGGGCGCCCGACGGCGGGTTCTTCGTGCCGGGCAACGCGGGCGCCGAGGCGATCCTGCGCACGACGGCGCAGGAGTACGGCGTCAGCGCGCGCGCCGGCGCCCGCCCGGGTGGCGATCTCGTGAAGCTCCGCATGCCGCGTATCGGCCTCTGGGACCAGTACGGCGGTTCGATGCCGTCGGGGTGGACGCGATGGATCTTCGAGCAGTTCGAATTCCCGTTCGAGGTCGTCTATCCGCCCGCGCTCGACGCCGGAGGGCTCAACGCCAAGTACGACGTCCTCGTCTTCGTCGACGGCGCGATTCCGGAACGTGATGGCGCACCGGCGCGGTTCGGCGGGGGCGGTGGAGAGCCGGACCCATCAACGGTTCCCGCGGAATGGCGCAGCAAGATGGGTCGCGTGACCGTCGCCAAGACGGTCCCGCAGCTGAAGCGGTTCCTGGAGGATGGCGGCGCGGTCCTGACGATCGGGAGCTCCACGTCGCTCGGCTATCACCTGAATCTTCCGATCGCGAACGCACTGACCGAGCGGCTGCAGAACGGGACCATCCGTCCGCTTCCGGGTGAGAAGTTCTACGTGCCCGGTTCGATTCTGCGCGTGAGCGTCGACAACGATCACCCGCTCGCACAGGGCATGGAAGAGACAGCCGACGTCTTCTTCGAAAGCAGCCCCGCATTCCGGCTGGGACCAGAGGCGCCGCGCAAGGGTGTGAAAGCGGTGGCGTGGTACGACTCGGCGAAGCCGCTCCGTAGCGGGTGGGCGTGGGGCCAGCACTACCTGGAGGGAAGCGCCGCCGTCGTCGACGCGACGGTCGGCCGCGGGCGGCTGTTCCTCTACGGGCCGGAGATCGCGTTCCGGTCGCAGCCGCACGGGACCTACAAGCTTTTGTTCAACGGAATCTACCTTGGGGGCGCGCAGGGGACCCGGAAGCAGACGACGGAGCAATAACGTCTCACTTGCCCATTGTGGATTTGGGATTGCTGATTGTGGATTGATTGCGGATTGCCAATTGTCGATTGGTGATTATTGACGATTGACGATTGGCAATCCTGCAATGCGGCCTAGCGCTTCTTGCGGGCCGCCCGTTTCGACGACGTCCGACGGCGTGCAGCGCTCTCTGCTCTCCGGGTGCGTCGGCCGCTTGCTTTCATGCGCCTGGTATTGCGGCGCGCCGCCTTCCGAGTCTTCCGGCCCACGGCTGCTGCGTGGCTGCGTAGATCGCTGGCCGCCTGGGCGGCCCGCTCTCCAAGATCCTCCATGCTTCGAACCGCAGTGCCCAGCGCCTCGCCGATCCGGTCAGCGGAGCGCTCCAGCAGACCTTCTGACTTGCCGCCTCGGTTCTGTTTCGCCATCCGATGCTCCTTTTGCCCGTGCGTTCCTTGGAATGCATACGCCGCGCCAGCTGAACGTGGAGTAGGATGAGCGCATGATCACCAGACGTCCGGCCTCCGCGCGCGGGCATGCTGATCATGGCTGGCTCGACACGCGCCATACGTTCTCCTTCGCCGACTACCGCGACCCGGAGTTCATGGGCTTCCACGCGCTGCGTGTCCTCAACGAGGATCGCGTGCAGCCGGCGATGGGGTTCGGCACGCATGGGCACCAGGACATGGAGATCCTCACGTGGGTGCTCGAAGGGGCGCTGCAGCACCGGGACAGCCTCGGAAACGGATCGATCATCTATCCGGGCGATCTGCAGCGGATGACCGCCGGCACCGGCGTGAGCCACAGCGAGTACAACGCGTCACGCGATGACCCGGTTCACTTCCTGCAGATGTGGATCGTGCCCGACACGGCAGGGCTCGCGCCGGCGTACGAGCAGCGTCGCTTCTCGATCAGCGATCGCCAGGGAAAGATGAAGCTGCTCGCCTCACCGGACGGACGCGACGGCTCGGTCCGGATCCACCAGGACATTTGTCTCTACACGACCATGCTGACGCCGGGTGAGCGCGCGACCGCCACGCTCGGCGCCGGACGATCGGGATGGCTCCAGGTGTCGCACGGCGTGGTCGAGGCCAACGGCATCCGGCTCGAGGAGGGAGACGGCGCCGCAATCGGCGGCGAGACCCGGATCGATCTGGTGGCGCCGGATCACACCGAAGTGCTGCTGTTCGACCTGGCTTAGCGGGTGTTCTAGGTGGTCTAGGTGTTCTCGGTGCTCACGGTGCTACGTGGCTGGAGGTTCGGCCTTGGCCCAGAGATGAAGAGGTACCGAAAGCATCCAGTAGCGCCGCCGGAGCCGTATCACACGGTCGGAGTAGCCTACCTTTGGGATCGCGCGGCGGACCAGTTGGTCGCGCAGCTGCCGCAGTTCATAGCGATAGAGATCGTTGACAGCCTCTCTTACTTTCTCTGGGGACGTCTCGGGCTTTGGCGCAATCCCGAGCGCGGCGAGCGCCTGAAGAAGGTCTGGATCGTACTGGAACATCCGGCACCCTGAGCACCGAGAGCACCTTGAGCACCCGACTATCCGATAACGTCCGCGAAGAGTCGCCGGAAGTTACCGCCGAGGATCTTCTCCACGTCCGGGGGCTTGTATCCGCGCGCCTCGAGCGCGGTCGCAAGCGTTTCCATCCGGCGCGGGTGATTCAGTTCAGTCAGGAAGAACGGCCACCTGAACGTCGAGGCGGTCACGGGCCGCAGTCTCGACAACTCGTCGATCAGCTTCTGTTTTTCCTCCGGCGTGTCGGGAATGCGCCGGTGCTCGCGGTCGCTGCCGATGCCGATGTGCTCGATCCCCGCCGTTCTGACGGCATGGTCGATGTGACGGAGGTAGTCGTCCAGCGTGTTGCGCTCGTTCGGCCCGAGGTAGGGATTGATCTGGTAGATGCCGATGACGCCGCCGCGGTCCGCGAGCGCACGCAGCGCCTCGTCCGTCTTGTTCCGCGGATGATCGTAGACAGCCTTGCACCCCGCGTGTGTGATCGCAACGGGCTTGGCCGATCCGCTGATCCCCTCCATCGTCGTCGCCATACCGCAGTGCGAGAGGTCGACGAGAATACCCATTGCGTTCATGCGTTCGACCAGTGCGACCCCGAACGTGCTGAGGCCAGTGTTGGTCCGCTCGAGGCAGCCGTCGCCGACCAGGTTGCGCGTGTTGTACGTCAGCTGGATGATCCGCACGCCCATGTCGTACAGGACGCGCAGCCGCTCGACATCGTCGCCAACCGGCGATGCGTTCTGCGTGTAGTAGAGAAGTGCGATTCGATTCCGGTCGACCGCGGAGTCGATGTCGGCGACGGTCGTGGCCCTGAGGAACCGGTCGGGATGCGCCTTGACGTGCGCGTCGTAGGCGTCGATCTCGCGTTTCATGTCGTCGAACGCCGAGGCTCCCTGGAGCGCCGGATTGCCCACGGTCACCACGCAGCCGCGGAGGCCGCTCGCGCGGATTTCATCGACGAGCTTCATGTCGTACTCGACATGGATTTCGCCGAGACCGTCGATGATCGGCGTCCGCGTTCGCTTCTGCTGCGCCACTGACCAGGCCGCGGCACCTGCCGCCGGCAACGACCACAGAAAGTCGCGGCGATGCATGGCCACGGATTATAGGCCACGGATTTCGCGAGGACCACGGGCCACGGACTGGCCGGATGGACCCACTTTACTTAGCCACGGATCACCGCGGATCTCTTGCCGCGGATCGCCACGGATCGTGCCGCTCTCGCTCTGGGCCACGGATCACCACGGATCTCGAAAGTTTGCCGTGACCACGGATCACCGCGGATCACACGGGTAGGTGTTGGCGGAGGGTCCTTCTTGACGTGCAAAGCCAGGATTTGAACTAGAGGTGTGATTTGAAGAGGCAGGACTTGAACCTTCACGCCCTGACTCCACAAGCTCCTGAGGCTTGACAGAACATGCGACTACACACGACGGGCCGCGATTTTCCGGCCCGTCGCGCAATCCCTCGCTCGCAGAAACGACGCTCCGCACGGAAGGATTCGCACATATTTGCACAGAGGCTCGCTTGCGGCTCCGCGAATTCGGCTGGGGGGCGACGAGCGACCGTTGAACTCTACCGACCTTGTCTCATCATGGAGGGGCGCTACGGCATCGTGTGGGTCGCCCGCCAAGTTGTGGTTGCGCTCGCTCAGGGAGGATCAGCGGAACTTGTCGACCAGCATGATGTCGCTGGCGATGCTATCGATTTGTGTGTAGAGGAGGCGCCGGCTGTCCGGTGAGATCGTCAGAGGTGCCCACGGGGCCGGTCGCCCTGGGAGGTCCACGACGTGTGTAATTCTCCCGCTCTTGAAGTCGAGAAAGTCGATTCCGGGTCGTGGCTCCGAATTGATGAAGTAGACTCCGGATGCGCTCAGAGTCCAGGCCGCGCCGAACTCGATCGGCACCCGAGGTAATCCGGAGAGGCGCCGCTCATCGCCTCCTCCCGTCGAAACCGACCAAATCCCGACTTCCCTGAGCCTGTGGTAGTAGATCCGATCATCGGACGACACTCGGGGGGTCGTGCCTTCGCCCGTGGTGATTTGAGTCGCCGCGCCGCCTTCCACCGGAATCTTGAAGATCCGTTCGGCCCCACCCACCGTGGCCGCGAAAATGAGCCATTTCCTGTCGATGGACCAGATGGGTGTGGAGCTGTCGCTCACGCCCGTATTTACACGTCGGAGCTGTCCCCCATCGGCGCGGACCATATAGATGTTGGAGCGGCCCTCGACCCGAGAGTCGAACGCAATGAAGCGGCCATCTGGAGACCACTGCGGTGAGCCGGTCAACGGTCCTCCGAAAGCCGTCAGAGCCGAGGCGTTGGAACCGTCCGCATCGCTGACCCAGATCTCAGTCGTTCCCGACCGGTTGGACTCGAACGCCAGCCGGCGGCCATCGGGCGAGAAGGCCGGGTTCAACTGAACCCGGCTCGATGAGGCCAACCGCTCGGGCGCCCCCCGGGCCCGGGTTGGGGCCTCCAGTGTCAGCTGCCATATGTTCATGTTGAACACGCCGCTCCGCCCGTAGGCCAGACGATGCCCATCGCGCGAGATGACTGGCATCGCAGCGTCCGCGCCTGCCAGCAGCTTCTCCGGCGCACCGCCGGCCAGCGCGGCCTGCCACAGATCCCCGTCTAGTGCGTAGACGAGGCTCGCTCCGTCAGCGGTCCAAGACATGCCCGCGAAACCGCCGTGCACCTGCGCCACACGCCGGCCGGCCCCGCCTGAAACCGGCACGACGAACAGATCGGTCACGCCAAAACTCACGTGGCAGCCGACAGCGAGTGACCGTCCGTCGGGTGAAAAGGCCGGAACCAAGGACCACAGGCAATTCGTGGACGGCTGGCTCAACGAGCGCTTCTCCGGACCGGCAACCTCCAACAGCACGATGGTGGGTCCTACGGAGCCCTGATCGCTCCCGCCCTGATAAGCCAGAAGCTTCCCGTCCGGCGACCAGCTCAGTGCGGTGTCGGTGTCCACCGCGAAGTCTTCGTCCGCCAGCTTCCGCTCCGGTCCTCCCAGCGCGGGAACCACGTAGATCCCGCTGGCCTCCTGCGCCATTCGCGCAAACGCGATCTGGCGCCCGTCCGGCGACCAGGCTGGATAGATGAACTTTGCCGGACTGGTCGTGAGACGCAGCGCCTTTTCGCTGCCGATCACTTTTACGTAGAGGTCGAATTGATCCTTCGGTCCCTCCGGTGACCAGGCAAACGCGATTTGGCTGCCGTCGGGAGAGAACGTCGGAGCAACCTCCTGACCGGGGAAGGTCGTCAGCGGGACCGGTGTGAGAGGGCCCGAGTGCCCGGGCGAGCGATTGACCTGACGATTGACCTGACGGTAAAGCCAAAGACCGCCGATGCCGATGACGAGAGCGGCGACTAGCGCGATCCATTGTCGCTTTGCTCGCGAGGCCGGGAAGGCGATCGATGTCCCGGCGCCGGGCGTCGAGCTGGCGACCCCCCTCAGGGCGAACGCGAGATCCTTGGCCGACTGGAACCGCTCCTCCGGCTCTTTCTCGAGACAGCGGCGCACGATCGGCTCGAGAGCCGAAGGCACGGGCCCGCCCGGCGACGGTCCAATCGGTTCGGGGTCGTGTCTGAGGATCGCGCTGATTGTCTCCGCTGCCGTCGCCCGGAGGAACGCGGGACGGCCGGCGAGCATCTCGTAGATGGTCGCCCCGAGGGCGAAGAGATCAGAGCGCGGATCGGCCGGCTCGCCGCGCAACTGCTCAGGAGAGATGTAGGCAAGAGTTCCGACGAGCAGGCCGGGCTGAGTGTCCGTGCGCGTCGCAATCGTTGACGCCGCCTCACCGCCATCCAGGATCGGCGTCAGCTTCGCCAGGCCGAAGTCGAGAATCTTCACGTGTCCGTCGCGGCTGACGAACAGGTTCGACGGCTTGAGGTCGCGGTGGACGATCCCTCTCGCATGGGCGGCGGCCAGACCTTCGCAGACCTGCACCGCGTATTCCACGCCCTTGCGCGGCGGCACCGGCCCGCTCCTCAATCGATCAGCAAGAGTCTCTCCCGCCAGCAGCTCGAAGACGACGTAAGGCGAGCCATCGTGAGAGCCGACGTCGAGGACCGAGAGGATGTTGGGATGGTTGAGGGCAGCTGCCGCCCGGGCCTCGTCCTCGAAACGGCGGAGCTGGTCCGGGCCTACTGCCGCGGTCGTGGCAAGAACCTTAATCGCCACGTCGCGGCCGAGGCGCGGGTCGCGGGCACGGTAGACCTCGCCCATGCCCCCTGATCCGATGGGACCACGCACTTCGTATGGCCCCAGACGGCTCCCCTGGTCGATCGCCATGCGCCCCTTGTCCTGGCGATCCTAGTTCACTCGGCGGCGGACGACCCAATCTGAAAGGCGACCGTTCGTCAGGACGATCCTCGCGTTCCGGCAAGAGACGGTGCCGGAGTGCTCGGCCTCCGGTGGAACCTGTACGACCACTCGTGACCTTTGCCGGCGCTAGGTCGCGCTTGATCGCCTACATCAAGATCCAGCGGTGCGAGACGACCGCGGCGGTCAGGCCTGCGTGGGATAAGCCCGTCCCAAACATGGTCGGCCCCCGGCCAGTGGCCCGCGCGTTGGTTGACAGCCTCGGACGCCTCATCCCATACTGCCCAACATTCATCGACAATGTCGGTCGTCCGCGCCTTGTTTTTAGGTGCAGGGCGGTCCGCTTTTCGCGATGCTCTCGCCGCGGTCCGTATGAGGATGCATCAACCGGCAAGTGGGGCTTCCTCTCGCGATAACCCAGTCCTCGGACCGGCATGCCAAGGCCCTATTAGAACCGAAAGGAAATCGTGACGACATCGAGGACTAAGAAGACGGCCTCCCAGTTCGCCAAGTACATCGGGCCTGTTCTTCAAGCGATCAGAGAACTGGGAGGGTCCGGGCGACCTGACGAAGTCCGTACTCTCATTGCTAGGAATCTTAGGATTTCGGAAGCGGAACAGTCTGAAACTCTGCCAAGCGGCGTTCAAACTAGGTTCGAGAACCAGGTCCATTGGGCTCGGTTTTGCCTCGCGAAGGCGGCGTACATCGATTCATCACAGCGCGGCGTCTGGACGCTCACCGAAAGGGGCCGGTCCCTCGGCGATGTGACTCCCGACGAGGTTCAGCGAATTGTTCGAGAGGTGTCAGAACAGACAAAGCCGGCGAGCACTGGCGCACAGGCAGCCGTACCAGGCGCGGACGCTGCGCCGCCGGTCACCGAGTACCGCGAAGAATTGGCTCGGACGCTTCAGTCACTTCCGGCGGTCGGATTCGAGCGATTCTGTCAACGTCTGCTGCGAGAATCGGGTTTCCAAGAGGTCACGATCACTGGCCGGTCCGGAGACGGCGGCATTGACGGTATCGGCATCCTGCAAGTCAACGCGCTCGTCAGTTTTAAGGTCCTCTTTCAGTGCAAGAAATACGCGGGGTCAGTCACGCCGACCCATGTTCGTGACTTCCGCGGTGCAATGACCGGTCGCGCCGACAAGGGGATCATCATCACTACCGGCTCGTTCACGTCAGACGCTCGCAAAGAGGCAGTCCGCGATGGAGCACCACCTATCGAATTGGTGGACGGCGAAAAGCTGGCAAGCATGCTGGAGAAGCTGGAGCTCGGTCTGCGACCCCGTCAAACATTCGAGGTTGATGCGTCGTTCTTCGAGGAATTCAAGAAGTAGCGATCTAACATCGGCAGCACAGCTTCAAACGGCACAAGCCTAGCCGTCTTCCGGTCGATGAAAGAAAGCCGGCACGAAGGCGCCGCCATCAAGCGCCGCCGGCGACGTTGTGGGAACCGCTGTGCGAAGCTCGTCGATCTTGCGCTTGCGTTCGCGACAAAGCACCGGTGATCCGCGGGGATCCGTGGCCGATCAGAATCGGTGATCTGTGGGGATCCGTGGCCCAACCCGATCGGAATCGGTGTCATCCGTGGCTCTGGCAGGACCGCGCCCGCACGACTACAATGCCGCGGCATGGGCCGCTTGGTGCTCGTCGCCGTACTCCTTCAGAATCAGTCGCCCGCCCTTCCGCCGGTATCCGTGGCCGAAATCCAGCGGACGCTCACTGCCATCAATCACGACCGGACATCGGGTAAGGAAGGTGAGCGCAAAGCCGCGGCGTATCTCGAGGAGCGGCTGAAGGAGTACGGCGTCGCGCACGTGCGCCACGAGGTGCGGGCGTTCCTCAGCTGGCCGGTGCGGGCATCGGTGGCGGTCGATGGCTCCGGGGCCGCGCTCGACGGCCTTGCTCCCGCGTTCGGCGGCTCGACGCCGCGCGAGGGCATCGCCGCGGAACCGTTGTGGTTGAAGGCAGACGCCGACGACCGCGATCCGGGCGCGCTGCCGTCGGCGGCGCGTGGTCGAATCGTGGTCGCGAGCGGCATGATTTCGCCCGACAGCGCGCGTCGCGCGGAGTTCGCAGGTGCAGTGGGGCTCGTGCACGTCAACGACGACGAGATCGTTCACGAGATGATCGCCACGACGATCTGGGGAACGCCGTCGACGTCGAGTGCCGAGCGGCTGCCGACGATTCCTATCGTGTCGATTACGAAGAGTGCGGGCGAGCGGCTTCGCTCGTCCGCGTCAGCGGGCAAGCGGCTTCGGCTCGTCGCCGAGGTTCAGCGCGGATGGGCTGAGATTCCTCTCGTCGTCGCGGAAGTTCCGGGGCAGACGCCGGACTTCATCCTCGTCGCAACGCACCTCGACGCGTGGTACGAGGGGATGACGGACACGGCGGGCACTGTCGCGTCT
>DATAEE010000096.1:0-2666 GCA_036258175.1 Vicinamibacterales bacterium | reverse complement strand
GCGATGCAGGCGCTCGCGGAGAAGTACGCCGGCTTCCAGTTCGGCCTGGCCGCGACGATTTTCGGGACGAACATGGACGACGCGGGCAACATCCTCGCGTGGTCCCGGTCGCGAAAGCTCGACATCGTGTTCAACATGCTGCGGTTCACCGAGAACATGCTGAACAACACCGAGCTGGCGGACACGATCTCGTTCAAGGATCGCGAGGAAGCCTTCATGCGCAAGTTCTTCCTCGAGCGCGTGCAGGAGGAATCGATCCTGAGCGGCCAGGCGTTCATGTACCTGCACTACGCCGACATGATCGCCAACGGATATCAGCGCACGATGCCCTGCCCCTTCCAGCGCCAGGGCCTGCTGCTCAATCCAACCGGCGATCTGTTTTACTGCGAGAACTCCGACAAGCTGGGAAACGTGCTCGACGAGTCGGCAGAGGACCTGTATTTCCGCGCAGCGAACCTTGCGCACCGCGAGCAGGTCAAGAAAGACGTCTGCGGTACGTGTCTGAGCCCCTGCCAGGTGACCGTTGGCGCGATGAAGCAGTTCGTGCCTTACGCAAAGTTCCTTGTGCGCGCATACCGCGTGAGGCGAGATCCCGCGAGCCATCTGCAAACGCTTCCGACTGCGCCCGTCCCTCGTGGCTGACGGGCGAATCGTTTCGCACCCCCCCGCTTTCTCATCGACGGAGGATGAAACGTTGCGAATAGTGCGAGTTCTGGCCGCAGGCCTGCTGCTCTCGGCCGCCGTCGCGTGCGGCTCCGGAGAGACGTCGAACATTCCTGTGACGCCGGTGCAGCCCGGAGGCGGCGGCGGTGGCAACTCGGCGAACATCACCGCGCCGACGATCGACTCCCCCGCCGACGACACGCAGACCAACACCCTCCGTCCGACACTCATCGTGAACAACGCGACGTCGACCGGCAGCGGGGGCCGATCCTACGAGTTCCAGGTCGCAGACAACTCGAACTTCTCGACTGCGCCCGGCGCGTTGACGTCAGCTGTCGCGGTGTCGCAATCTGGCGTTCCCGAGGGTTCGGGCAAGACGTCATTCACGCTCACGAGCGACCTGCTCCCATCCACGCGCTACTACTGGCGCGCGCGGGCGTCCCAGGCCGGCTCGACGGGACCCTGGTCATCATCGTCGCGCTTGCGGACGCAGGAAGGCAGCTTCAAAAGCGGCAACCAGGCGTTCGATCTGCTTACCAACGGGCAGTCAGTCTCCGATGAGCGGCGGAACGTGTCGTTCACATTTGCGAGCGACGCCAACCCGGGGTGCAAGCTCGAGGGAGCAGACTCGTTCATCCGGTATCAAATCTCGACGCTGTCCGACGGCGAAGTTTCGTTCATCCTTCGACGAGTCAAGCCGTTCGACTCGAGCTTCAACGGCCAGGTGAAGCTGTTCACGATGCAGGACGGGGCTGGAGACTTCAACTCGAACCCGTTCAGGGTTGCCGTCGAGAAGCGGCCGGCCAGCGAAGGTGAGCGGCTGCTCGTGGCGTGGACGGCCGGTGGAACCAGCGCAACCGCCGCGAGCGGCGGCCTCGACTGGGACGATCACCGCCCCTACTACTTCAAGATCGAGTGGCGCGCCGGCACGGCCCGCGTCCGCGTCTTCCTCGGGGAAACCGAGGCCGCGCCTACGTTTGCCGACGTCAGCGTCGGCTATCCGGGTGCGTATTCTCCGGCATCGCACAACATCCTGGTCGGTTCGGTGATGAACGATTCGTATCGCGACATCCGCGCGAGCCGGCTGTATATCGGACCAGGGCCTCGGCCGGTCCAGTGAGTCCATTGTGGATTGCTGAAAGCTGAGTGCTGAATGGCCATTCAGCAATCCACAATCCACAATCCACAATGAGCAGAGTGCTGCGCATGACCGTCGGTCTGCTGCTGACGGCGCTTGCGCTCTGGCTCGCCGACCCGGTCGCGGTCTGGCACGCCGCGGCCGCTGCCGATCCCGCATGGATTGCCGCGGCCGTCGCGCTCGTCGTTTTTGATCGCGCGCTGATGGCCTATCGGTGGATCGTGCTCGTACGCGCGATCGCCGGACCGGTGTCGCTTCCAGCCGTTCTCCGCGTGTTTTTCGTGAGCACGTTTGTCGGCACGTTCCTGCCGAGCGTGGGCGGCGACGCCGTGCGGGCAGTCAGCCTCGCGCGGCATGGCGTCCCCGTCGCGGACGCCACGGCATCGGTCGTCATGGACCGGTTGCTGGGCGTGTGGTCGCTGGTGCTCGTCGCGTGCGCGAGCCTGTGGGGCGCTCAGGCGGCGGCGCGTGACGCAGGCGTCGTCCTCACGCTGGCCCTCGCCGCGACTGCGTGCGCGGCCGCGGGTGTCGCGCTTTACAGCGATCGGGCGGCTGCGCTTCTTACCCGCCTGATCGAGAAGTTCCCGGGAGCTCGCGTGCGCCAGGCGGCCCGGCGCTTCCTGGAAGCCATGCGCCGATACCGTCACGCCTGGCGGGCCATGGCGAGCGTGACGCTCGGCTCGGTGATCGTGCAGATGCTCCGCATCGTCCAGGCCTTCTGTCTTGGAATGGCGCTCGGGATTGTCGCAAACCCTGGGGTTTACTTCGCCGTCATCCCGATCATCCTGCTGATCATGCTCGTCCCGGTGACGGTCAACGGCCTGGGCACCAGCCAGCTCGCGTTCGTCTGGCTTTTTGGTGCAGT
>DATAEE010000095.1:0-42907 GCA_036258175.1 Vicinamibacterales bacterium | reverse complement strand
CACGAGAGCGCGAAGATTGGAGCGGGCTACGGGAATCGAACCCGTCTAGCTGGCTTGGGAAGCCAGAGCATTACCACTATGCTAAGCCCGCGCGTCGGCCGAACGGCCATTATACTTCCTCACCTCACGACCCGGATCGCGGTGAACATCGTCGCCCGCTTCCCTTCCCGTTCCGCCGTCAGCTCGATCCCGTAATCGCCGTTGGACAGCGGCGCCAGATTCACATCCGCCACCAGCCAGCGAACGCCATCATTCTCGCGTTCGCTGATCGTGACCGGTATTTCGAACGGTTTGCCGGTTCGATCGAGCACCCGGCCTGCGCCGGCGCGTGCGCCGGACCCCAGCGGCGCTTCGAGCCGTACGCGCTCTGTGCGGTTGAACCGGAAATCCGCAGCGGGACGCGGTGGAGCAGTGGCGCCACTCAGGCGGAACAGGAGCGGCTCGCTCGCCGCGAAGACGTCCGGCGGTGAAACCTTGATCGACATGACCTCGCCGAGAGCCGCCGCTCCTCCATTACGAGGCAACAGCCGCGCCTGGATCTGGATGTCGCCCGAGACATCGCCGGCGTTGGTGGCAATCAAAAACCCGCGCGCGCCAGGTTCCACTCGGACTCGCCCCGACCCGCCGGCGCCGTTGGCGCCGGTTACGATGACGGAAGCATCGGCACCCTCGGCCCACGCGGTTCGCGCTCCAGTCGACTCGAGCTCCCCTGCGATCCAGAGTCGTAGCCCACCAGCGGTCGCCGCCCCTATCGCATGCAGCCGAAACGGAGTCGTCGGACGGATTTGTGAGAGCCGGCCGAGCGCTGCCGACAGCTCCGGCGGCGGAGCCGCCCCGGAGGCGGCGGGGCTTATCGGTGCGGCGACGCTTGTGCTGAAAAGACCCGTTTTTGCCGCGGGTGCGGCTTTCGGATCGCCAGCGGTAATTTCTTCAACCGTTGCGGCGCGGTACCCCTCCCGAGCGCGTATCTCGAGACCGGGCCGTTTCACCCGCACTCGAATGCGTCGATACCTGCCGTCGAGCTTCGTGTTCGTCGAGTAATAGCCAAGCAGGTAGTAATGAGAAAGGTCCGCGACGACCTTCTGGATGCCTTTCGCGAGGTCGTTGGTGTTGTGGACCGCGACACCGTCAGTAGCAGTCGAAAGAGAAATGAGCGAGTCCTGCCGCTGACGCATCAAGGCCCACAGCGTGCGGCTGTCGAGTGACGAGGAGGCGTCGACTCCCGTGCGAAGGCCTCCCGCATCGACCGAATAGAACGCGGCGTTGGTGCGGTTGGCCTCGCCGGTAATGTCCCGGAAGTATTGGTCGTTGTTCTGATACGCGAGCGTCATCCGGTCCGTGTCGCACTGCTGCTGGGTTGCGCCGCCGTAAGAATTGGGATTGGACAAGCTCGGTTTGCCGCCCGGGCCCGTGAAGATCTGCGGCACTCCGGGCACGGAACCTCCGGTCATCGACATCAGACCCTGGTTATCGCGAAACAAGATCCAGCCTTCGCTGACGACGATGATGGCCTTGCGCTCGTCCCGCAGGTTCTGAAGGTGCCGCACCAGATCGCGGAGAGAGTCGAGCGTCAGCCTCTCGCGCCGCCGCGCGATGAGCTCCTTCGCGAGCGCCTGCGGATAGCACTCCATATAGGCGCTCTCGACCGCGTCGAGGCGTGTGTAGTCATCGCCGACGCCCCAGAACGACGAAGTCGCCAGGCCACGCTCGATGACGGACGCCTTATGGCCGAGGATGAGATCGGTGACGTCCATTTCCGGCTTTGCAACCGCGACGAGATCCTCAGGCGCCAACAGCTGGTCCAGCACGCGAGCCAGCGCGTTGCCCGCGCGCTGGGAATTCTCGGGTCTCACATGATAGGTATCAAGGAAGATGACGAACACCCGTCGCCGCGGATCGGCCGCGCGTTCATTTCCCTCGCGTTGACTGTTGGGATCGGTGACAGCCGCCACACGCGATGTGGCGGCAATCTTTACGCGCTCGAAGGTTTCAATCTTCTGCGCGACGCCATCCTCGAGCAGCTCGAAGTCTTCCGCTGTCAGATCCTCGACCGGCACGCCGTTCCTCGTGACGAACGCGTCGACGCGGACAAGTGTGGCCTCGACTCGAAAGACCGGCTGATCGGCAGGGCGAGGCTGCTGGGCGTGGGCCGCTCTGAAGACCGGCCCCTCCAAAAGCGACAATGTTAGAAGGGCCACCAGGGGGGCCGCCTTCACTGTGCGACCCTGATTGCAGTAACGACGACATCACGCCGACCGTCTCGCTCGGCAGAAAGCTCCACGATGTAGTCGCCGGCGCCGAGCGGCGCAGGATTCAGATCGGCGACGAGCCACCGGATGCCGGCGTCCGTGCGTTCCGTCACGGCGACGCTCAAGCCGAGCGGCTTGCCTGCGCGATCGAGGAGGCGGGCCTCTCCCGGTTTTGTGGTCTCCGCGAGGGGCACCTCCAGGCGGAGCCGCTCCGTGCGGTAGATCCTGAAGCTGGCGACGGGCGACGGCGCCGCGTTGCCGCGTAATGTGAACAGCAGCGGGGCGTCGGCGAGAAACGCGCCGTCGACCGGTGCCGGCACCGATGCGGCCGCGGTAAGTGGCAGCGACGATTCCGCAATCGGGCGCACGCGTCCTTGAACGTTCAGCGCGCCAGCGGCACTTGCTTCGATCGGCATCGAAACGACGAAACTTCTCGTGCCCGCCGCGATCGTTGCCTTCGCCGACCCTGCAGTGCCCTGGGCGCCGCTCGCCATGACCGTGGCCTCGGCTCCCTTGGCCCACGCAGGCGTCCGAGCAACGTTGCCGTCCAGCTCTCCAGCGACGAGAATCCGCACGCCGGGGCCGTCGCGCATCGTGACGGCATGAAGATAAAGCGCCGTATTG
Source organism: Vicinamibacterales bacterium (assembly GCA_036258175.1). Classification (GTDB taxonomy): domain Bacteria; phylum Acidobacteriota; class Vicinamibacteria; order Vicinamibacterales; family 2-12-FULL-66-21; genus DATAEE01. The sequence continues at coordinate 40,034 of DATAEE010000095.1, read as the reverse complement.
GGTCTCAGCAGGGCGAGACGGCCGAGCGCACTGTTGATCGTGGCGATTGTGGAAGCTCCGCCTGCGGGGCCGTTCCCGTCCGCAGAACCTGGCGCCGGCGTGGCACTCCGTGCCGCCGTCACCTCCTCCATCGTCGCCGCGCGGTAACCTCGCCGCGCGCGGACCTCGACGCCGGGCCGCTTGACCCGTACCTTGATAGAGCGGAATTTCCCGTCGAGTTTCGTATTCGTCGAGTAGTAGCCGAGCAGGTAGTACGAGTTCAAGTCGGCAACGACGCGCTTGAGGCCGCGCTCGATGTCGTTGCTGTTCATGACAGCGATTCCATCGGTGGCAACCGCGAGCGTCCTGAGCGACTCCTGCCGCGTCTTCAGCATCCCGGCATCGACGTTTACCGGTGGCGGCGCATCAGGTCCAATAGGATTGTCGAACACTGGCAGGCCGCGTGGATCGACAGGGTAGAAACTCGCGTTCGCGCGGTTCGCGTCGTCCAGGATCTCGCGGAAGTACCGCTCGTTGTCCATGTAGGCCAGGCGCTGGCGATCTGCGTCGCAGTCGTAGAGGGATCCAGCCATCCCCGACCGCGGATCTCCCCCGGCGCGCAGCTTTCCGTCCGGACCGACGAAGATCTCCGGCTTGCCAGGTACTACGGGGTCCACGTTCGGGTTAGCCGGTTGCAGCGGCTTCGCGAGGCCCGCGTTCTCCCGGAACTGCAACCATCCTTCGGACACGGCAATGATCGCCTTGCGCTCCTCGCGAAGGCCCCGGAGGTGGATCACGAGGTCTCTCACGGAATCGAGCGTCAGCCGTTCGCGCCGGCGGGCGATCATCTCGTGCGCGACTTTGTCGCCGTCCTTGAAGCCGGTCGCGTAGCAGGCTTCGTACTCCACCTCTTTTGGATCTCGGTCAGCGAGCTGGAACCGCCGGCCCCAGACCCAGTTGTCGGTGAGCGCTCCTTCGAGCACCTGGGTCTTGCGGCCCAGCGTAAGGTTTGCGGCTGACATCTCCGGCGTCATGAATCCAATCAGATCGTCGGGGCCGATGATCTGGTCCATGAGCGAGATGAGCGGACGCCGGATGTTGTGCGACCCGGTCACTGTGACGTGATAGGTATCCAGAAAGACGACGAAGACCCGGGCCCGAGGGTCTTGGGCCATCTGATTCCCCTGCCGCTGCGAGTCGGGCTCAGCGCGTGTCTCCTGCGGACCGGCCGCTCTGACGACGACGTGCTCGAAGGTTTCGATCGTTTGCGCGGCACCGTCCTCGAGCAGCTCGAAGTCAGTCGCTGTGAGATCGGTGAGGGGCATGCCGCGCTTCGTCGGGTACACGTCGACGCGGACAAAGTTTGCTTCGATGCGGAACGTGGGACGCGGCTGCGGCTGTTGTTGGCGGCCTTCGAGGGTCAGGACGAGGAGCGCAACAATGAGGAGCGCGCACCTGACGGAGCGTCCTGGGAACGTCCGGGGCGGTACGGTCACGAGGAATCGTTTCGTGCGAGGCGCTGGCCGGCTCGCGCACACAGTGTAGCGCAGGAATTACTACATCAAGCCCGGCGGAGCGGAAGGATTCTTTACAGATCGTTCGGCGCCCAGCAAATGCCGCCGCAGCGGAGCTCCTCCGCCCTATGTCTCGTGTTTGTGTGAGTTACACCCACGCGCAGCGTGAAAACGCGACAGTGGAGGGGCTGGCAGCCACTTTGCTGTATTCAAGAGCTACAAGAAACCCCGGTCTGAGGCGGCGATTCTGGCCGCCTCCACGATTGCTCCTCATCACAGCTCCCGCCGCGCGGCCGGCTGCAAAGCCGGTCGCGCCCACCTCTTTTCTTGATTTGCGATGGGGCCCCACCCCATCGCCTGCCACGCCTCGCTTTCGCTCGGCGCGCCTCGTCGCGGCCTCCGGCTCAAGGCCTACATTCCATTTGTGAAATTGGTCGGGATGGCGGGATTCGAACCCGCGACCCCCAGACCCCCAGTCTGGTGCGCTAGCCAGGCTGCGCTACATCCCGATCAGCGGCGAGCTTTCTTCTTCTTGACGGCGGGTTTCTTGGGTCGCGCAGCCGGGGCCGCGGCGCGCTCCATCGCGAACAAGGCCGGCGCGCGCTTCAGAGACGCATCGCCGTTGCCCGCGAGCAAGTCGAGGATCCAGCGCAGACCTTGTCGGACGTCAGCGATACGCTCTCGTGCGTCTGCGCCGAGCAACTCCGTCAACGACGTCTCAGCTGTTGCCCCTTCGGACGCGCGTCCTCCATCTTCCTCCTCGAGACGGCGGCGCACCCCTGCCAGCGTCAGCCCTTCGACGAACAAAAGCTCCTTGATACGAAGGACGCGCCGCACGTCGGCGCGGCGGTACATTCGCTGACCGCTTCCCGCCTTGGCCACGCCGAGGTCGGGGAACTCCGCCTCCCACGATCGCAGCACGTAGGGCTGGACCTGGGCGATCTCGCAGACCTCAGGCGGCTTGAAGAGCGATCGGTTCGGGATGTCCATCCGGTCGGCCGTGTGTTCGCTCGTGGATCCCACGCGTTGTCGCCGTAAAGTATACCAAAGCTTCGAGTAAAATCCGGCCGTGACGAAGTGCCTCGGGTGCGGCGCCGCGCTCGTCTCCGAAACGCGGTTCTGCCCCGAGTGCGGCGCCCCGCTCGCAACGTCCAGCGACGATACCGAGACACGCCTCGCGCCGGCCGTGAGCGTCACGACCTCCCGCCCAGCATCCCGACCATCATCAGGAACGCCTTCGGGCTGGCTCTCCACGAGCGCCGTCATGGACGAGGGCCGGTTTCTACCCGGCGCTGTGCTGGCGGGCCGCTATCGCATGATCGGTCCAATCGGCAAGGGCGGCATGGGCGAGGTATACCGCGCGGACGATCTCCGGCTCGGTCAGCCTGTGGCGCTCAAGTTTCTGCCCGAGTCTGTTGCGACCGACCCGGCGCGGCTCGCGCAATTCCATCAGGAAGTCCGCAGCGCGCGACAAGTCTCTCACCCCAACGTATGCCGTGTGTACGACATCGGAGAAGTCGACGGCCTGACGTTCCTGTCAATGGAGTACGTCGCCGGCGAGGACCTCGCATCGCTCGCAAAACGGATCGGCCGGTTGTCGCCGGACAAGGCGCTCGATCTATCACGGCAGCTCTGCGCAGGGCTCGCGGCAGCGCACGATCGCCGCGTGCTCCATCGCGATCTGAAGCCGGCAAACCTGATGCTCGACGACAACGGGCAGCTGCGAATCACCGACTTCGGCCTCGCGGGACTTGCAGGCGATGCCGGTCCGCGCGCAGGTACACCGGCGTACATGGCGCCGGAGCAGCTTGCGGGCCAGCCGGCGGCAGTGCAGAGCGACATTTACGCGGTTGGCCTCGTGATGTACGAGCTCTTCACCGGGCAGCGCCCCTTCGACTTCCGCACCATCGCCGAGCTGATGCAGCGGCATGACGAGGGGATTCCTCCGCCGTCGTCATTTGTCACTGGGCTCGATCTGTCGGTGGACCGCGCGATCATGCGCTGCCTGGAGCGCGACGCGGCCAAGCGCCCGGATTCGGCGCGCAAGGTCTTGGCGTCGCTGCCAGGCGGCGACCCGCTCGCGGCGGCGCTCGCCGCCGGCGAGACGCCGTCGCCCGAGATGGTCGCGGCGGCCGGTGAAACGAGCGCGATACGCCCGTTGGTCGGCCTCGCGGCGTTTGCAGCGGTCATCCTCGGGCTCGTTGCGATAACGACCATCTTCAACAAGACGCTGCTGGTGAGCATCGTTCCGATGGAGCGCTCACCCGAGGCACTCGCCGACCGCGCCCGCGAGCTCGTCGCGCAGATCGGCTACACGGAACCGCCCGTCGATCGCGCATGGGGGCTTGCGAACAATGTCGAGGTGCTTCGGTGGATTGAACGGACAGATCGGAGCCCGAACCGCTGGGAACGTCTCAGGTCTGGTTCACCCGCTGCCGCCGCGTTCTGGTACCGGCAGAGCAACGCGGCAATGTTTCCCGTGACCCGGAACCCGCAGGTCACATCGTCCGATCCACCAATCACGAGCGCCGGCATGATCCTCGTCTGGCTCGACACTCGGGGGCGGCTCCTCGAGCTGCTGGCCGTCCCTCCGCGGCGCGATACGGGAGCACCAGCGCCCATCACCGTCGATCGCCAGCGACTCTTCCAGTCTGCGGGCTTCGATCCATCCCGCTTTGCCGCGATCGACAGCGACGTCACGCCGCGTGCATTCGCCGACGCTCGCGCGGCATTCGAAGGTCCGCACCCGGACGATCCGTCGACAACCGTTCGCATCGAGACGTCGACATTCCGGGGGCGACCGGTCTCGTTCCAGGTGATCGCGCCTTGGACGCAGATCGCCGCGGGACGCCGGGTTGCCCAGGGGACCACTGAGCGACTAATCGGGGTGTTCGCGGCCGTTCTCGTTCCGCTCCTGCTTGTGGCTGGCGTCGTGCTCGCGCGGCGCAACCTGAAGACCGGCCGCGGCGACCGCCGCGGGGCCGCAGCCGCCGGCACCTTCATGCTTGCGACCGGCATCGCGTCCTGGGTGATCGGCGCGACGCACACCTCCATCATCGACAGCGAAGTGGACCGGCTCTTCAACGTGGCGATCGCCGGAGGCTTATTCTCGGCGGCGATGTTGTGGGTCTGGTACATCGGAGTCGAGCCATACGTCAGGCGATTCTGGCCGAACATGATGTTGGGTTGGTCGAGACTCGTGTCAGGTCGGATCCGCGACCCTCGCGTCGGCCTGGAAATCCTCGCCGGCGCTGCGTGCGGAACGCTGATGACGCTTCTGCTCGCGTTGCACGACGTGGTGCCGCCGCTCGTCGGACTGGGCACGCCGACACCGCAGACGTCGGAGCTTAGCGTCCTGCTCGAGACGCGGCGGTTTCTGTCTTTTCTGCTCGCCGCGGCGAACCAGGCGCTCTACAACGGAATGATTGGTGTCTTCGGCCTGGTGTTCTTCCGTATCCTGTTTCGGCGGCGCTGGTTGGCTCTGGTTGTCGTGATGATCGCGTTCACACCCATCGCATTACGAGGCATGTTTCCCGGCGATACGGGTTGGCTGGAGCTCGTATTCGGCATCCTTATTCTCGGTGCGGTGATCGGTGCGATTATGCGGTTCGGGCTGGTGGCCGGATCCGTAGCACTCTTCTTTCACTTCCTCACCTCCGCAGTTGCCCTGACGTGGAACTGGTCTGCGTGGTATGCCGGCGCGACTGTCGGCACACTCGTCAGTGCCGTCGCGATTGCGGCCTTCGGCTACTACGCCGCCCGCGGACAGGAACCGCTCTTCAGCCACGTTTTCGATTGACGCCCCCACGGCGTCTGACCAGGATTCGGACCGGCGAACCGATCAGGCCGAACGACTCGCGCAACCGGTTCTGCAGGAACCGCTCGTAGGAGAAGTGGAACTCGGTAGCGACGTTGGTGAAGAACACGAACGTCGGTGGCTTCGTGCTCGTCTGTGCGGCATACAAGATGCGGACTTCGCGCCGGCCTGGGCTCGCTGGAGGATGCACGGCGGTGACCGCCTTGACGAACCTGTTGAGCTCCCCGGTGGACACGCGGTGCGCGCGGGCCTCGGCGACACGATCGATCGTCTCGAGCAGCTTCGGAGCTCGCTCCCCCGTTCGCGCCGAGATGTGCAGCACAGGCGCGTAGTCGAGAAACTTGAGTTGAAATCGGAGCTTGTCGTCGAATTCCTTGACGAACTCCGGCCCTCGTTCCTTGACCAGATCCCATTTGTTGGCGGCGATGATGATGCCGCAGCCGGCCTTCTCGGCTTCGCCCGCTATCGCGCCATCCTGATCGGAGGCACCCTCGAGCGCGTCCAAGACCAGGACCGCTACGTCCGCGCGTTCGATCGCGCGGCGAGCCACCAAGACGCTCACGGCTTCGACGCCTCCGGCCCGCGCGACGCGGCCGGGTCGCCGGATGCCAGCGGTGTCGACGATGCGGAACGCCTGCCGGTGCCACTTGAGCACGGCGTCCACAGCGTCTCTGGTCGTCCCCGGCGTCTCGCTCACCATCACTCGCTCTTCCCGAAGCAGGCGATTGACGAGCGAAGACTTGCCGACGTTCGGCCGTCCGACGATCGCGACGGCGATCTCGTCCTCGCGCGGCTGTCGAATCCGGGGCTCGGCCTCGGGACGCGATCGCATGTTCGGGAGCCGCTCGAACACATCGTCCAGGAGCTCGCCGATCCCTTCGCCATGCTCGGCAGCGATCTCGAAAATTGGCTCGAACCCGAACTCGTAGAACTCGACCGAGCGCCCGCGCGCGCGGCGATCGTCGGACTTGTTGACCGCGAGCACCACCGGAACACCGCGGGAGCGGAGGGTGGAAGCGATCTCCCGGTCTGCCGGCACGAGCCCCTCGCGTCCATCGACGACGAAGATAACGAGATCCGCCTCTTCGAGCGCTTTGCGTCCGCGATCGACGACGAGCTCGTGCAGCGGATCGTCGCTGGCGCCAAACATCCCGCCGGTGTCGACGAGGGTGAAATCGGCGCCGCGCCACTCTGCCGGCTGCGCAATCACGTCGCGCGTCGTGCCGGCGACCGGTGTAACGATGGCACGGCGGGTCCGCGTGATGCGGTTGAAGAGCGTAGATTTGCCGACGTTCGGACGGCCGGCCAGTACCACGGTGGGGAGCGTCTTTACAGCCATTCCGCAGGGATCGCGACATTGCACTTACGGGCCAACTTGACAGCGTAAGTGACAGAAATTATGCTAGTTACGCTTTCCGAGGAGCGCCCAAGCATGATCAAGGTCGACATCGTCAACGAGGTGTCGAAAGTGGCCGACATCACCAAAGTCAAAGCTGAGGTGGCTGTCGATGCCGTCTTCGATGCGATGCGGCTCTCCATGCAGCGGGGCGAGCGAATCGAGCTGCGCGGCTTCGGCGTGTTTCAGGTGAAGCCACGGAAGCGCGGCATTGGCAGAAATCCCCGGACCGGAAAAGAGGTCCGCATCCCCCCCGGCCGGACCATCCGCTTCAAGCCCGGGAAGGATCTTCAGAATATAGGAGGCTGACCGCCTCCGCTGTCATTTGTCGGACCGTCCGTCAGATTTCCCCGCTCTGCCTCCCGAAACGTGGAGCGCCGCTCCGCGACAGCGGTTTCACGATCGCTACTGGCGGCACATCGTGCTGTTTCTGCTCACGATAGTGACGACCACCTACGTCGGAGGCTGTCACTACACGAGCTACCGGGTCGCCGAGACGGGCGGCGTGCCCACGCTGCTCTTCTCGGACTTCATCCCGAACGGGTTCTGGTACAGCTTCACGTTCCTCGCAATCCTCGGCTCCCACGAGCTGGGCCACTACCTGATGTGCCGCTACCACAACGTGGATGCGACGCTGCCTTTCTTTCTGCCCGCGCCGCTGCCGATTACGGGAACGCTGGGCGCCTTCATCCGGATTCGCGAGCCGTTTCCGAATCGTCGCGTGCTCTTCGATATCGGGTTCGCGGGGCCGATTGCGGGGTTCCTGGTGCTCATTCCGTTTCTCTTCATCGGGCTGGCCTGGTCGCCACCGGTGGCGCCGCCGGACCCGAAACAATCAGGAATCGTCATCCTGCTGGGAGAACCGCTGCTCTATCAGCTCGCCGATCGGATCGTGTGGGGTATGCGTCAGACCGATTGGATCAACATTCACCCCATGGCGCTCGCGGCGTTGCTCGGGCAGTTCGTCACCGCCTTAAACCTGTTTCCGTTCGGGCAGTTCGACGGCGGGCACATCTCCTACGCCGCGCTCGGCCGCCGCTCCACGATAGTATCGCTGGTGACGGTGGTGGCGGCAGTCGGCCTGACCTTCATCTCACCGAACTGGTATCTGGTCGCCGGCATCATGGTGGTCATGCTGATCGTTCTCGGTCCGCGGCATCCCAGCATGATTCACGAGGACGAAGATCTCGGGACAGGACGGCGGCTGCTTGCGATCTCGGCGGTCGTCATCTTCATTCTTTGCTTCACGCCCTCGCCGCTGCGATTGACGGAGTTGACCGAGGTGCTGACTAGAGCACGCTGACCGGATCGACATCAATCGTGACGCGGCGCTTGAGATCCGGTTTGCTTCGCAAGGCTTCGAGCACGGCGTGACGCATCGGGCCGCGGGCCGAGCCCTTCAGAAAAAACTGCGATCGATGCTCTCCACGTAGCCGGACGAACGGTGCCGGCGCCGGCCCCAGTAACCGGAAACCGGCCGCCGGCGTCCTTACACGGCGCGCCAGATCGGTTGCCGCTTCCAATGCCCCACGAAACGACGACCCGCGGACGACGACGTTTACGAGTGAGACGGCCGGTGGATACCGCATGGCGGTGCGGTATTTGATCTCTTCCTCGAAGAACGCCCGGTAGTCCTGATGGCAGGCGTGCCGAATACTGTAGTGATCCGGATAGAGCGTCTGAATAATCGCCTCGCCCGGTGAATCGCCGCGCCCGGCTCGGCCGGCGACCTGCGTCAGGAGCTGAAAGGTGCGCTCGGACGCGCGGAAATCGGCGAGCCCGAGGCCAACGTCAGCCGAGATGACGCCCACGAGCGTCACTCGCGGGAAGTCGTGACCCTTCGCAACCATCTGGGTGCCGACGAGGACGTCGATCTCGCCGGCGGCGAAGCGGTCGAGCAGCGACACAATCGCGCCGCGGCGTCGCACCGTATCCCGGTCCAGCCGCGCGACGCGGACCCCAGCGACAAGCCCCGCTACCTCGGCCTCCAGCCGCTCGGTCCCGAACCCCAGGCGTTCGACATAAGGACCCGCGCACCGTGGGCACTGTTTCGGCAACGCCATCGAGTAGTTGCAGTAGTGACAACGAGCGCGGCCGGCGGCCAGATGGACGGTCAGCGAGACGCTGCAGTTCGGACACTCGACAGTCGCGGCGCACTGACGGCAGAAAACCGCCGTCGCGTACCCGCGCCTATTGAGCAGCAGGACGGCCTGCTCGCGGCGCGACACGCGATCGCGGAGCGCGTCGGCGAGCGCCCGGCTAAGGATGACGCCCGGACCTTCGTCCGCGTACTCCTGGCGCATATCTACGATGCGGACAGTCGGCAGCGGTCGATCCAGCACGCGGCTTACGAGCGTCAGTCGTTCGTACCGGCCGGCGAGAGCGTTCTGGTAGCTCTCCATGGACGGCGTTGCGGATCCCAGCACCGCCAGCGCTCCCGTTTGACGCGAGCGCATGACCGCCACGTCGCGGCCGTGATAACGAGGCGTTTCTTCCTGCTTGTAGGAGCTGTCGTGCTCCTCGTCGACGATCACGAGGCCGAGGCGGTCGATCGGCGCGAAGACGGCCGACCGCGTGCCGACGACGACGTCGGTGGCGCCGTCGCGAATCCTGATCCACTGGTCGTACCGCTCGCCGTCGGAAAGTCCGCTATGCTGAATCGCGACCCGCTCGCCAAACGCGCGCGCGAAGCGGGCGGCCACCGCTGGCGTGAGCGCGATTTCGGGCACCAGCATGAGCACACGCTTTCCCGCGGCCACGACGTGCTCGGCGAGTCGGACATAAATCTCGGTCTTTCCGCTTCCAGTGACTCCATGTAGAAGCGCGCAGTGGAAGCGCCCGGCATCAGCCAGTGCTTTCAGCGAATCGAGAACCTTCGCTTGGTCTGCGGATAGCACGATTGCACCTTGAGCACCTTGAGCACCCTGAGCACCCTGGGCACCCTGGGCACCCAACACTCCCCGCTCTACCCTGCGCCTCGCGATAGATACGAGCCCGCGGCCGGCGAGCCGGTTCAGCGTGACCGCGTCGATCCCCCGCGCTGTGAGAACGGGGACGTCGATGCCTTCGGGAGCGCCGGCGAGACTGGCCAGCGCGTCGCGCTGCCGCGCGCCGAGCCGAAGATCCGCGGAATCGAGGCCAGCCGCCGTAATGGACGCGACACGGATGGTCTTGGACGCATCTGCGCGCCCGCGCAGCGGCTGGCTCACCTCGACCAGTCCTTCCCTCGCGAGGGCGTTCACGAGCGCGTTGAGCCCTTCCGCGCGCCGGCGGAGCGCCGTCACGAGCGACCGCACGGGCACGGCGCGCCCATGCCTGAGGGCCGCCAGAAGACGCGAGCGGGCCGTCCCTAAGGCGACTGCGGCCCGGGCACCGGCGTCAGTAATCCGAACTTGTCGCTCGCTTTTCATCCAGGCACCGGGCGGCATGGCGCCCGCAACCGTCTCGCCGGGCCCGCTGGCGTAGTACTCGGCCGTCCACAGCGCAAGGTCGACGACCGCGCCCGGCAGGAACGGCCCATCGTCGAGAACGTCCGCGATTGGCTTCAGTACACGCCCGTCGTCGGTTCCAGTACTCGAGCCGACCACGATCCCGGTCGTGACGCGCGTTCCCACGGGGACGAGCACTCTCGCCCCGCGTGCGGGAACGGCCCAGCTCTCAGGAAGCTCGTAGGCAAGTAGATCGAGGAAGGGTACGGGGACCGCGACGGTGATGACCATTGTGGATTGTGTCCACAATCAGAAATCAGCATTCCACATTGTTCAGGAGCTGCCTGACTATTTTCATGTCCTCCCACGTATCCCGCTTTCGATCCGGACTTCGGAGCAGATAGGCAGGATGGAAGGTGCAGACGAGCCGGGCGCCTTTCAGATCGTAGACGCGGCCGCGCAGGCGCGAGATCGGCGCCTCGGTAGAAAGAAGTGTCTTCGCCGCAAAGCTTCCGAGCGCAACGATGACCTTCGGCGCGATCGACTCAATCTGGCGAAACAGGAACGGCTGGCAGGTGGCAACTTCGTCGGGCTCCGGATTGCGGTTCTCAGGCGGCCGACACTTGATGACGTTCGCAATGTAGACGTCGTCTCGCTTCAGCCCGATCGCTTCGATAATCTTTGTCAACAACTGACCGGCGCGCCCGACGAACGGGATGCCTTGAACGTCTTCGTCGTGGCCGGGCGCTTCGCCCACGAACATCAGCTCGGCCTGCGGGTTGCCAACGCCGAAGACGACCTGGCTGCGGCCGAGGCGGTGCAGCTTGCAGCGCGTACAATCACCGATCTCTTCTCGAATCGCCGCGAGTAGATTTATCCGGGAACCCGGCCGCGGCTGGCTGAATTCAAGCGGCCTCGACCAGAGGGGATCCTTCCCTACACCGTCGATGCCGAGCGTGGCGAGATACCTTAGATGTTCAGCGAGTTGTTGACGGGGATTCATCGCGACGGGCAGGCTGGGTTGCAGTGAGCATCGCCTCGACGCGATCGAGGATGACGCCGGCGAGCGCCGCCTTCGACTGCAGCGGCAACGGCTCGTCTCCTTCGCGGCTGACGAGCGTCACGACGTTGGTGGTCACCTCGAAGCCGGCGTCTGAGCGCGACACGTCGTTGGCCACGATCAGGTCGACATTCTTCGTTCGCAGTTTCTCGCGGGCCCGCGTCTCGGGATCGCCGGTCTCGGCCGCGAACCCGACGAGGACCGGCCGGCCGCCGCTGCGACGGCCGCCAAGCTCCGCGAGGATGTCGCGAGTCTTCACGAAACGGATAGTGAGCGTCTCGTCGTCTTTCGGCAGTTTGGTTGCGGAACGTCCGTGCTCTGGTGTGTAGTCGGCGACGGCGGCCGCCATGACAACTGCATCCGCGTCCTGCGCGCAGGCCGCGACGGCGTCCCGCATTTCCGCTGCGCCCCGGACGCGAATCAGCTCAGGTCCGGCAGGCGCCGGGAGTTCGGTCGGACCCGACACGAGCCATACCCGCGCGCCACGTCGCGCCGCCTCGGCGGCGATCGCGTATCCCATCCTGCCGCTCGACCGGTTACCGACGTACCGGACCGGGTCGAGGTCCTCGTACGTTGGCCCCGCAGTCACGAGGATCGTTCGTCCGACGAGCGAACCGGCCGGACGCACCAGCGCGTCGGCCGCCGCGGCGACGTCGGTCGGCTCCGCAAGCCTGCCTTTGCCGATCCACCCACACGCCAGATAGCCTTCGCCTGGCTCGACGAACCGTACGCCCCTCGCGGCGAGCGCCGCCAGATTCTTCTGGACCGCTTCGTGCGCCAGCATGTTGGTGTTCATCGCCGGCGCGAGGAGGACTGGCGCGCGCGTCGCCAGATATAACGAGCTCAGAAAGTCGTCTGCGATCCCGTTGGCGAGTTTGCCGATGATGTTCGCCGTGGCTGGTGCCACCACCAGGAGATCGATTTCCGACGCGAGCGCGATGTGCTCGATATCGGAGTTGACCCCCGGCGCGAACTGATCGGTGATGACGCGGCGCCTGGTGATGGCCTCGAATGTAACCGGGCCAACGAATCGCCGGGCCGCTCGCGTCATGACCGCGGCGACGTCGTGGCCGCGCTGCTGCAGCAGCCGGGCGATCTCGACCGCCTTGTAGGCGCCGATGCCGCCGGTGACGCCGAGCGCGATCAGGGCCATGGCTTATCGCTTGGCGGTCTTTACCGGCTCGATTCGCGTAATCACGCCGCTGGCTACTTCGCGCAAGGCGGTCTTCGCCTTTTTCGTGGCCGGCTCGACGCGCGGCGTGCACCCGTCCAGCAACTGTTTGGCGCGCGCGCCTGCAACCGCTACCATTTCGAATCTCGATTTCTTCACGAGAACTCCTTCAAATCCCGGGCCGGCCTAAGTGGCCTGCCCTGTTGTCTCAAACGTCCGGACGATGCGCTCCGCCTGGGGACGAATCACCGGGAGCCGCGCCCGCTCGGCCAGAACGATTCCCTTCAGCCGTTCCACGCACGCATCGACGTCGTCGTTGATCACGACGTAGTCGTACTCGGCGTACGCCGCGACCTCCGCACGTGCCGTGCGCAGTCGCCGCTGGATAGCCTCTTCGGCATCCTTGCTTCGGCCCCGCAAGCGGCGCTCGAGGACTTCGAACGACGGCGGCAGCACGAAGATCCCGACGGTGTCGCGGCGGCGGCTCCGGACCTGCCGGGCCCCCTGCACATCGATGACCAGGACGAGGTCGCAGCCGCGTTCCAGGCAGCCCGCCGTGTCGGCCGCGCTCGTCCCGTACAGATTTCCGAAGACGTCGGCCCACTCCAGGAACTGTCCCAGACGAGCCATCTCTTCGAATTTCTGGCGGCTGATGAAATTATAGTCTACCCCATCCGACTCCCCGGCGCGCGCCGGTCGCGACGTGTACGACCGGGACATCGTGAGATCGGGCACCTGCTGGATGAGGCGCTCGATGAGCGTCGTCTTACCCGTGCCGGACGGAGCGGAGACGACAAAAAGAATCCCGGGGGCTGGGGGCGTGGGGCCTGGGACCTGCGGCGAGCTATTCGACATTCTGGACCTGCTCGCGCATTTTCTCGAGCTCCGCCTTGATCGCGACGACGATCGGCGGCGCTTCTTCGCCTTCCGCCTTCGAGCCGATCGTGTTCGCCTCCCGGTTCATCTCCTGGATCAGAAAGTCGAGCTTCCGGCCGCACGGTTCGGGCGCTTCCGCGAGGGCTCGCCAGTGCGCGAGATGGCTCCGGAAGCGGACGATTTCCTCCGTGACGTCGGACCGTGCGACGAACCGAACGATTTCCTGCGCGATCGCTGCGGGCTCCGTGAGGCTCTCCGCTCCCAGATCTCGTACGCGCTCGGCGAGTCTGGTTTCGAGCGCCTTCCGCCCGGTTTCCGCTGCCTGCGCAATCCGTTCGACGAGCTCTCCGAGTAGCGTCCGTCGGCCCTCGAGATCCTGGTGGAGGAACGCGCCCTCGCGGCCGCGCATGACATCGAGCTCCTCCACGGCACCGAGTACCGCCGCTTCGACTGCGCGGCGGACTTCGTCCGGCGGCCCTTCGCCGTCACTCGCGGCTTTCTCCCGGATCGCCAGCGCTTGGGGAAACCGGAGCAGATCACCGGGCTGCAGCGCGCCGGTCACGATTCCCTTCGCCCGCGCCTGCTCGAGTGCGGCGGCCAGCGCATCGATGAGCGGTTCGTTTATCTCGACTGTCACCAACGGCTGGCGGCGCAGCTGCAGATTGACCGTCAGTTCCACTCTTCCGCGCCCGATTCGCTCCTGCACGATCGCGCGCAGGCGCGACTCCATGTCGGCGAGCGAGGGTGGCAGGCGCGCCTGGAAATCAAGAAAGCGATGGTTGACCGCGCGAAGGGTGACGCTGACGGTCGCCTGATCGTCCTCGCGCGTCAGCGCCGCGAACCCGGTCATGGATCGGATCATGCCGGCGCCGTCTCCCGTCGTGTGCCGGCGAACTGCAGCGTGTGCAGCTTGGCGTAGGCGCCCCCCGGGCGTGCAACGAGCTCATCGTGTCGGCCCGTCTCGACGATGCGTCCGCGATCCAGCACGATGATGAAATCGGCGCGGCGGGCGGTGGAGAGCCTGTGAGCGATCACGAATGACGTTCGGTTCTGCATCAATCGAGCAAGCGCGTCCTGGACCAGCCGCTCAGATTCGGCATCCAGCGACGAAGTGGCTTCGTCCAGGATGAGAATCGGCGGGTTCTTCAGGAGGGCGCGCGCGATCGCGAGACGCTGGCGCTGGCCTCCCGAGAGCCGCTGGCCGCGCTCGCCTATCCGCGTCTCGTAGCGCTGCGCCTGCGCGACGATGAACTCGTGGGCGTGTGCCGCGCGAGCGGCTGCTTCGATCTCCTGCTCCGAGGCGTTGGGCGCGCCGTACGCAATGTTGCGCGCGATCGTGTCGTCGAACAGAACCGTGTCCTGCGTGACGATGCCGACCTGCGCGCGCAGGGAGCGCAACGTCACGTTCCTGACGTCGACGCCGTCGATCAGAATGGCGCCGCCCGTAACGTCAAAAAAGCGCGGAACGAGGTTGACGAGAGTTGTCTTGCCGGCTCCGCTGAGCCCCACGATCGCTACGGCCTGGCCCGCCCCCACCGTGAACGACACATCCCGAAGAATGTGCCGGCCATCACCATCGTCGTACTTGAAGCTGACTCCGCGAAATTCGACAGCCTGGGTCAGCGGGGCGAGCACCGCCGCATCCGGCCGATCCAGCACTTCGGAGTGCGTGTCCAGCATCTCGAAGATGCGCTCCGAAGCAGCGATGGCCTGATTGAGCGTGGCGTTCACCCGACTCAGTTTCTTGATCGGCGCGTACATCATGAACGCGGCGAAGAGGAACGCGGCGAATTCACCGGTGGTGAGCTGCCGGCTTGCGATTTCGCGGCTGCCGTACCACAGCGCAGCGACCACGGCCAGACCGCCGACAAACTCCATGATCGGCGGGAGCGCTGATACCGAGCTGGTGATCTTCAGGTTCGTCCGATAGACACGCCAAGCGGCGCGGTTGAACCGCTCGGCCTCCTGCGCTTCCGCTCCGAACGCCTTCACGATGCGGTGTCCCGTGAACGCTTCGGCCGTGATGTGCGAAAGATTCTCGAGCTGTTCCTGGCTCCGGCGAGTGGTTCGGCGGACCCGCTGCCCGAGCCGGATGAGCGGATACAGAATCAGTGGTGTGCCTGTCAGACACACGAGCGCGAGACGCGCGTCGTACCAGAACAGGATCGCCACGTAGCCGAAGAGTGCCAGCGACTCCCGGATCAGATCGCCGATCGTCTCGGACACCGCCTGCTGAACCTGACCGACGTCGTTGGTGACGCGCGACATCAGCTGTCCGCTGGTTCGCCGCGCGAAGAACCCGGCTGACTGGCCCAGGATGTGACGGAACAGCAGGTTGCGGAGGTCGAGCACCACATGCTGGCCGACGTCCGTCATGAGATACACGGAGCTGTACGAGCCGAGACCCTTCAAGAGATACGCGCCGATGATGAGGCCGGCGATGAGGCCGAGGTGCCCGCGGGACGGAAGCACCTCGTCGAAGATGGGCTGGATCAGGACGGCTATCAGCCAGGACGCGGCGGCATAGACGAGCATTGCGGCGAGCGCCGCCGCGAACCGCCAGCGGTGCGGCCGCGCATACCTGAGCAGGCGCAGGAACGCGTTCATTGCGCTCGGAGATTCTAACGGCGTTGGGTCAGGCACGCACCTTCCCGCGGTACCCGGACGGCCGACGCGAATGCCACCGCCACGCGGTCTCGACGATCGCGTCGAGGCTCTCGTAACGCGGCTTCCAACCCAACTCGCGGCGTATCCGCTCGCTCGACGCGAACAAGACGGCAGGGTCGCCGTCACGTCGCGGCCCGACGGACCACGCGACACGCGAGTCGCTGACCCGCTCGACGGCTGCGATCACATCGCGGACGGAAATTGGGCGGCCGTTTCCGAGGTTGTACGCACCTGACGGCGCGCCAGACTCGAGCGCGCGCAGGGCGAGCAGGTGCGCGTCCGCCAGGTCCGTGACATGTACGAAATCGCGGAGGCAGGTGCCATCCGGCGTCGGGTAGTCGTCTCCGAACACAGTGAGCGGCCGTCCGCCGGTCGCCGCGGCGATCGCGAGCGGTATGAGATGGATCTCAGGATCGTGGTCCTCACCCAGGTCCCCCTCGGGGTCGGCTCCCGACGCGTTGAAGTACCGCAGCGCAACGGATCGAAGACCATACGCCCGCTCATAGTGAGGCAGTGCACGCTCGATCGTCAGTTTCGTCTCGCCGTACGCGTTGATCGGCGCCTTCGGATGGTCCTCGTCGATGGGCGTCTTGACGGGGTTCCCGAAGACTGCCGCTGTGGAGGAGAACACGAAGAGGCCGACTCGCTCGGAGCGCATTGCGTCGAGGACCGAAAGCGTCCCGCCCACGTTGTTGCGGTAATAGCCGGTGGGATCGCGTACCGACTCGCCAACCGACAGCCACGCGGCGAAATGCATGACCGCATCCGCGCGGCTCTCGCGGAGCGCTTCCCGGACCCGAGCAGTATCGAGGACGTCCCCGTCGACGACGGTGACGGGGGCCTTGGTGCGGGTGACGATGGCCTCGATTGCCTCACCATGTCCCGCCGACAAGTTGTCGTAGACGGTCACAGCGCAGCCACTCTGGACCAGGACCTTTACCGCATGGCTCCCAACGTAGCCGGCGCCGCCGGTGACCAGAACGCGCTCCATCAGCGGCCGATTGAGTAGTAGGTGAAGCCCTGGGCTTTCATTTGAGCTGGAGAGTACAGGTTGCGACCGTCAAAGATCACGGGTGCCCGCATCAGCTTTCGCATGCGGACGAAGTCCGGCTCACGGAATTCGTTCCATTCCGTCACGATCGCCAGAGCGTCGACGCCGGCGAGTGCGTCGTAGCCTGAATCCGCGTATGCGATTCGTCCCCCGAACGTCTTCCGCGCGACCTGCATCGCCTCGGGGTCGAAGGCCTGCACTTTGGCACCGCCGGCCAGCAATCCGTCGATCAGGTCGATCGCCGGTGCCTCGCGCATGTCGTCCGTGCGTGGCTTGAACGCGAGCCCCCAGACTGCAATTCGCTTTCCCTTGAGACTCCCGAAATGCTTCTCCATCTTCTGCAAAAGACGCTTTTTCTGGGCAGCGTTGACCGCTTCGGCGGCGGTGAGGATTCTGAACTCGTAGTTCTTGTCCGCCGCGAAGCGGACCATCGCCTTCACGTCCTTCGGAAAGCAGCTGCCGCCGTAGCCAACA
Organism: Vicinamibacterales bacterium; assembly: GCA_036258175.1. GTDB lineage: Bacteria > Acidobacteriota > Vicinamibacteria > Vicinamibacterales > 2-12-FULL-66-21 > DATAEE01. Next base: position 22,601 of record DATAEE010000095.1, on the reverse strand, counting down.
CCCGGGAACAAGAAGGATGTTCCGATCCGCTTGTCCGAACCGACCGCGCGGCGAACCTGATCGACGTCGGCGCCGAGGAGTTCGCACACATTGGCGATCTCGTTCATAAAAGAAATGCGGGTCGCGAGCATCGCGTTGGATGCGTACTTCGATAACTCTGCGCTCGCGCAATCCATCACCATGATGGGGGCGCCCGTACGGGTGAAGGGTCGGTATAACTCGGTCATCAGTTCGGCCGCCCGGGGATCCTCGACGCCGATGACCACACGATCCGGGCGCATGAAGTCGTCGATTGCCGCACCCTCCTTGAGGAACTCGGGGTTACTGACGACGCTGAAAGGATGGGTGGTTTCCCGCCTGACGACGTCGCGCACGAGGGCGCTCGTTCCGACCGGGACGGTGCTCTTGTCGACGATGACTTTGTACCCATTCATCGCGCGGGCGATCTCGCGGGCCACTTCCAGCACGTGCTGCAGATCTGCTGAACCGTCTTCCCCCTGCGGCGTGCCGACGGCTATAAAGACAATCTGTGCGTGACGGACGGCTTTGGGGAGCGTCGTCGCAAAGCTCAGCCTCGACTCGCTGTGATTGCGACGAACCAGTTCTTCGAGACCGGGTTCGTAGATGGGGATCCGGCCCCGCTGAAGCATGCGGATCTTCGCCGCGTCACGGTCCACGCAGACCACCTGATTCCCGTTTTCGGCCAGACACGCCCCCGCGACCAGTCCGACATACCCGGCTCCAACCACCGCGATCCGCATAAACTCCTTACCCTAGCACGTCCGTAAAAGGGCTGTCATGCTACTCTCAACGCGTTGCGCATCCTGCTGGATTACCGGCCGGCCCTGCGGGACCGCACCGGCGTCGGCGAGTACGTCCATGAACTAGCCCGCGCGCTGACCCGCACACCTGACGACGTCGTGCTTTTCTCGAGTTCCTGGAAAAACAGGGTCGACAGCCGTGCGCTCGCGCCGGCGGCCGTCGTCGATCGGCGGGTGCCCGTACGGCTCCTCAACCTCGCCTGGCACCGGCTCGAATGGCCGCCCGTGGAGGCGCTCGGCGCGGGCCCCATCGACGTCGCGCATTCCCCCCACCCATTGCTCCTCCCCGCGCGGGACGCGGTGCAGGTCGTGACGATCCACGACCTCCACTTTCTCCGCTACCCTGACCGCACCGCGCGCGAGATCCGCCGCGACTATCCCGGCCTCGCGCGCGACCACGCGCGGCGTGCGGATCTCGTCGTCGTGTCGTCGGCGTTCGCGGCGCGCGATGTCATGGACAGGTTCGGGATCGACCAGTCACGTGTCGTCATCTGCCCCGCCGGAGCGCCGCGCTGGAAGCGTGTGACGCGGCGGTCGGACCGCGGATATCTTCTATTTCTTGGCTCGCTCGAGCCGCGAAAGAATATTGGTGGCCTGCTCGATGCGTACGAGCGGCTGCTCGCGCTGCGCAGCGATGTGCCGGAGCTATGGCTCGCAGGCCGCGCGGGTTCTTCCGCAGCGCACTGGATCGCGCGGGCGGCGCGGCCGCCGCTCGAAGGCCGTGTCAAGCTGCTGGGTTATGTCGATCCGGACCACCGCCGCGCCCTCTATGAGGGCGCGAGCCTCCTCGTCGTGCCCTCCTTCGACGAAGGCTTCGGGTTGACGGCGCTCGAAGCCATGACGCTTGGATTGCCCGTCATCGCAAGCGAGCGCGGCGCGCTGCCGGAACTGCTGGACGGCGCGGGGCTGCTGACGGATCCGGATGACCCCGACACGATCGCGGCGGCCATCGCCCGCGTGCTGGACGACAGCTCGCTCGCAGCCGAGATGGAGAATCGAGGCCTCGCTCGTGCGGCGCTTTTCGACTGGGACAAGTCCGTGCGCGGGCTACGCGACGCCTATGCCGCCGCTATCCGCCGGCGGCAGGAACGCGCCGCCTGATGCCCACGGTGGCCCTTGATGCGAGAGAGCTGGCGGGCCGCCCGACCGGCGTCGGCCGGTATCTGATCGAGCTCCTGAAGCGTTGGAACAATCGCTCGGGCGCGGTCGCGTCTGGTTACACGTTTATTCCATACGCTCATCAGCCGTTGGCGGCCTGGACACCGTTCCATGAGCGCGCTGTCGTTCTGCCGGGGACCGGCGGGACACGCTGGGAACAACTGACCTTCGCGAGCGCGCTGCGGCGCAACCCTCCGGACATCCTTTTCGCCCCGGCGTCGACGGCGCCGCTGACGGTGAATGTTCCCATCGCGCTAACGATTCACGACCTGTCGTACGTCGCGCATCCGGAGTGGTTCCACTGGCGCGAAGGTTTGCGCCGGCGGCTTCTGACGCGGCTGTCCGCGCAAAAGGCCTCGGTGGTCCTGACGGTATCTGCGTTCTCCGCCGGCGAGATCGTCGAACGGTTGGGCATCCCGCCGTCGAACGTGCGGGTCATCTATCATGGCGCGCGGAACGAGACTGCAAACGGGGCTGAAGCCTCGTACCACAGTTCCAGGGACGAGGGTGAAGCCTCGTACCACGAGCCATTGATCCTGTTTGTCGGTTCGCTCTTCAATCGCCGGTACGTGCCTGCTCTGCTTCATGCGTTCGCGCACGTCAGCCGGGAGATGCCTTCAGCGAAGCTCGTCATCGTTGGTGCTAACAGGACCTACCCACGCGAGGATCCGGCGAGCCTCGCCGCGTCCCTTGGGATTGCGAACCGCGTGGAGGTGCGTGACTATGCGCCCGATGACGAAATCGCCGCGCTCTACCGGCGAGCGGCCGTCTTCGTGTTCGTGTCGGAGTATGAAGGATTTGGTTTGACTCCTCTCGACGCCCTGGCCTACCGCGTGCCGATCGTGGTCGCGGACACGCCACTCTCGCGCGAGATCTATGGCGACGCTGCGGTGACAGTACCCGCGGGCGATGCCCACGCGCTCAGCGAGGCCGTCCTGCTCCTGCTGAAGGATGCCGCGCGGCGGCAGGCGGCGCTCGCCGCCGCGCCGGCCGTCCTTGCGCGCTATTCCTGGGATCGCGCCGCGGCCGAGACGCTGGCAGCGATAGATCAGATTGCGGCGCAGCGAGTCGAAATGTGACGGGGCGTCCCGGCGTCACGATCGTCATCGTCAGCTTCAACGTTCGAGAGCATCTCGCGCGGTGTCTGCAGTCGCTGACCAACGCCCCACCGACAGCGCCTCACGAGGTCATCGTGGTGGATAACGCGTCCGGAGATGGGACCGTCGCGATGGTCCGCGAGCGCTGGCCCTCGATCCGGGTGGTCGCCTTAGACCACAACGTCGGGTTTGCGGCTGCCAACAACGTCGGAATCCGGGAGACGCGAGCCGGCGGCTCGCCGCTTCTCCTGCTGCTCAACTGCGACACGATCGTGCCCTCCGGCGCGGTCGATCGGCTCATCGATCGGCTGGTGGCGACGCCAGGGGCGGCGGTAGCCGGTCCGCGGCTCGTCGATACCGTCGGCGTGCGCGAATTGTCCTGGGGCCAGATGCTGACGCCCTGGGTCGAGCTACGTCAGAAGCTCGTCGTCGATTTGCATCAGCGCGGAACGGGACTCGCGCGGCGGATTGTGCAGCGGCGGACAGAGCGCGAGCGGTTGGTGGACTGGGTCAGTGGCGCATGCCTCCTCGTCTGGCGCGCCGATGCCGAGGCGGCGGGCCTTCTCGACGAGCGCTACTTCATGTATCTGGAGGACGTGGATTTCTGCGCCGCGCATCGCGCGCGCGGCCGCGCGATCCTGTTTACGCCGGTCGCGGAGGTGGTGCACGCACGAGGCCGCTCGCGGGCCGGGTCGCCGGGGACGGTCGAGGCGGCGTACCGGCGCAGTCAGCTCGCCTTCTACGCCAAGCATCTGCCGCGCTGGCGTCCCTGGCTCCATCGATACCTTCGAATTCGCGGTAAGCTCGACGCCCGGGATTCCTAGCTTGCGAATCGCCATCGACGCGCGGAAGCTTCACGACTACGGTATCGGGACATACGTCCGGAATCTGATTCGCCAGCTCGCGCGGCAGGATCAAACGACGGAGTACGTCTTGCTCTGCCATCCTGACGACTGCCAGGCGGCAAAGGCGCTCGGAGAAAACTTCCGGGCCGTCCCGGACGACTCGCGACCGTATTCCATCCGCGAGCAGATTTCGGTGCCCATGAATCTGCGTCGCGAGGGTGTCGACCTCTTTCACGCGCCGCATTACGTGCTGCCGCCGCTGGTTCTGTGTCCCTCAGTCGTGACGATCCACGATTGCATTCACTTGATGTTTCCTCAGTACCTGCCTAATCGCCTCGCGTGGGGCTATGCCCGCGCGTCGATGTGGGCGGCCACGCACCGATCGGACCGCGTGCTGACCGTGTCGGAAGCGTCGAAGCGGGACATTCTGCGGTTTTTCCACATCCCGCCTGAGAAGATTGACGTGATCTACAACGGCATCGACGATCGCTTCTGGACGGCCCCCTCGGAAGATGCCGTCGAGCGCGTTCGCGAACGTTATCAGCTCAACGACCCGTTCCTCCTGTATGCGGGGAACATCAAGCCGCACAAGAACCTCGAGCGGCTGATCGAAGCGTTCGACCGGTTGCGGGGTGAGGGATTCGCGGATCTCAAGCTGTTAATCATCGGCGACGAGATCTCGAAGTACACCGCATTGAGGCGGGCGGTACATCGGCACCACCTTCATAAGCATGTTCGTTTCTTCGGGTTCGTTCCTGACGACACGCTCGCCGTGCTGTATCGCCTTGCCAACGTGTTTGTGTTTCCGTCGCTGTATGAAGGTTTCGGCCTGCCGCCGCTCGAAGCGATGGCGAGTGGGACGCCGGTCGTTACGTCGAACGTGTCGTCGCTGCCCGAGGTCGCCGGCGACGCCGCGCTGCTCGTCGATCCGCGTGATGCCGAGGCGATTGCGGGCGCGATCAGGATGGTGCTGACGGATCGCACGCTGCGCGAGGATCTCCGCCGCCGTGGCCTCCAGCATGCGCGAGCGTTCTCGTGGGAACAGTCGGTGGCGCGCACGCGCGCGATTTACTCGGAAGTGCTCGCGCGATGACGCCGCGCGTGGCGCTCGTCCACGACTGGCTGACGGGCATGCGGGGCGGCGAGCGCGTGCTCGAGGGACTCTGCCGGCTCTATCCGGACGCCGAACTGTTCACGCTCGTCCACGTTCGTGGAGCCGTGTCTCCCGCGATCGAAGGGCGTCGCGTGCACACGTCCCTTGTGCAGCGGCTGCCCCGGTCCGCGCGGTACTATCGCCACTACCTGCCGCTGTTTCCGCTCGCCATCGAGCAGTTCGATCTGGATCGATTCGATCTCGTCATCAGCAGCAGCCACTGCGCGGCGAAATCGGTCGTGACGACCGGTCGGGCGCGCCACGTCTGCTACTGCCACTCGCCCATGCGCTACGCGTGGGATCAGTTCGACGCATACTTCGGGGAAGCGCGTGTCGGACGCGCGGCGTCGATGGTGATGCGACAGGTGATGCGCCGGATGGCGCGGTGGGATGCAGCGACCGCCCGCCGCGTGGATCGGTTCGTCGCGAACTCGCGTCATGTTGCCGGTCGGATCGGCCGATACTATAATCGCCAGGCAACTGTTGTGTATCCGCCCGTCGATACTGCTTTTTTCCATCCGGACGGTACCGTCGCCGGCGATTACTTCCTGGTGGTTTCGGCGCTCGTTCCCTACAAACGGATAGAACTGGCGATCGCGGCGGCGGCGCGGGCCGGCGTCCGCCTGAAGATCGCAGGCGTCGGTACCGAGCGGCCGCGATTGGAACGTCTCGCGGGACCGTCGGTGGAGTTTCTCGGCCGCGTGTCGAACGATGCCGTGCGCGACCTGTATCGGGGCGCGCAGGCAGTGCTCATGCCGGGCGAGGAGGACTTTGGAATCGTGCCGGTCGAGGCGCAGGCGTGCGGCCGGCCGACGATCGCGCTCGCCGCGGGCGGCGCGCTCGAAACGATTGAGGACGGCGTGACTGGCGTGCTTGTCCCAGAACCGAACGTCGACATGTTCGCCGCCGCGATCACTCGTGTCTCGCGTGACGGCTTCGACCCGCAAGTCCTGCGCGCGCACGCGGAGCGGTTTTCAGAAGAACGGTTTCTCTCAGACATGTCGCAGGTCATCACCGATGTGCTCGCGGCGCCCGCGGAGGCGCGATGGTAAGGCGCCAGAGCCGGTTGCTGACGACGTATCACGTCATCGCCGACGCGGTGCTCGGCATGACCGCGTTCGCGCTCGCGTACGCGCTTCGATTCGAGTCCGGCCTCATCCCGATCACGAAAGGTCAGCCGCCGTTTTCCCAGTACGCCGCGTTACTGCCGTTTGTCGGGCTTCTCGTCCCGCTCGCCTTCCAGACGCAGGGACTCTACCGTCTGAGACGCGGGCGGTCCCGCGTCGATGATTTTTTCGCCGTCTTCGTCGGCACGATCGTCGCGATCGTCGTGGGGCAGTTCGCGGCGTTGTACGTCCAGGCCTACTTCGCGTCGGACGCGGCGAGAGATCGCGGCGCATACGAAGTGTCGCAATATGTCTGGGCCATTTTCCTGGTCCTTAACGTCGCGCTCACGTACGGCTCACGGGCCATCGTCCGCAGCGCCCTCGAACGGCGCTTCCGGGCGGGCGCAGGCATCAAGCGGGTCCTGATCGCAGGAGCCGGCGATCTCGGCAGGCTAGTGGCGGACAAGATCCTCGAGCACGCCGAGCTGGGCTACCGGGTTGTCGGTTTCGTGGACGACCGCGCCACCGGCGATCACATTGGGTACCGCGGGCTACCCCTCCTGGGGACGCTCGAGGAGACCGGTGAAATCTGCCAGCGCGAGCAGGTGGACCATCTGTACGTCGCGCTACCGCTGGAAGAGCACGCGCGCATGCTCCTCGTCATTGAGCAGGTAGGCCGGGAGATGATCGACATTCATGTCGTTCCCGACCTGCTGCAGTTTATGGCGCTGCGGGCGCGTCTCGAGGACCTCGACGGCATTCCGATCATTTCGATCAACGACGTCCCGCTTCAGGGGCTGAACAGCGTCCTCAAGCGCATCATCGATGTCGCGATTTCAGCGGTCGCGCTGCTCATCCTGACGCTTCCGATGGGGATCATCGCGCTTCTCGTCCGTCTGACGTCGCCGGGGCCGGTCTTCTACCGGCAGGAACGCATGGGCCTGGATGGCAAGGCGTTCGCCGTCTACAAGTTCCGCTCGATGTATGCGAACGCCGAGATAGACAGCGGCCCCGTCTGGGCGCGAGACGACGATCCGCGGTGCACGCCGCTCGGAAGCTACCTCCGGCGGTGGGACCTGGACGAGCTCCCGCAGTTTTGGAACGTCTTCAAGGGCGACATGTCGATCGTCGGACCCCGGCCGGAACGCCCGTTCTTCGTGGCGCAGTTCAAACAGCGCATCCCGACGTACATGCTCCGCCATAAGGTGAAAGCGGGCATCACCGGCTGGGCCCAGGTTAATGGCTGGCGCGGCAATACCTCGATCGAGAAGCGCATCGAGTACGACCTCTACTACATCGAGAACTGGTCCGTCGGTCTGGATCTCAAAATCATGTGGTTAACGGTTCTCCGAGGCTTTTCGCGCGCCGTATGAAGGGAAAAACTGTCGTAATCACAGGGGCCGCGGGTTTCATCGGGTCGCACCTGGCGGAAACGCTCCTCGATCGAGGGGCTTCGGTGATCGGTATTGACAACCTGCTGACGGGTGCGACGGCGAATATCGCGCATCTCGCGAACCGCGACTTCACGTTCATCAAGCACGACGTCACGAATTACATCTATGTCGAGGGGCCGGTCGACTATGTGCTGCACTGGGCGAGCCCGGCGAGCCCCATCGATTATCACGAGCTTCCGATTCCGACGTTGAAGGTCGGCGCGCTTGGCACTCACAAGGCGCTTGGGCTCGCCAAAGCGAAGGGCGCAACGTTCGTGCTGGCCTCGACGTCCGAAGTCTACGGCGACCCCCTCGAGCACCCCCAGAAAGAAACGTACTGGGGCAACGTCAATCCGATTGGCCCCCGCGGCGTGTACGACGAAGCGAAGCGATTCGCCGAGGCGATGACCGTCGCGTATCACCGCTATCACCGGGTGAACACGAAGATCGTCCGTATTTTCAATACCTACGGCCCGCGGATGCGGATTCACGATGGGCGTGCGGTGCCCGAGTTCATTTCTCAGGCGCTGCGTGGAGAGGAGTTGACGATCTTCGGCAGCGGCAAGCAGACGCGGAGCTTCTGCTACATCAGCGATCTGGTCGACGGGATCCTGCGGCTCATGACGGCGGAGGTGAACGACCCGGTCAACATCGGCAACCCGCACGAGATGACGATCGAGGAGATCGCGATCGCCATCAAGCGCCTGACCGGCTCATCGTCCTCCATCGGCTATCGTCCCTTGCCGGTTGACGACCCGAAAGTTCGGAAGCCCGACATCACCAAAGCGCGGACGCTGCTCGGCTGGGAGCCGAAGGTCAGCCTCGAGGAAGGCCTGACCCGTACGATCGATTACTTCCGCACGAAAATAACGGCGGAGTCCCGCTAGGCGCTCTTCGTCTTCGAGCGGAGCCCCTTGATGCCGCGCTCGATTCGCTGCGCCAGCTCACGCTCCGTCTGCAGCGACTTGAGCGTGGCCTGCGCCTCCTGCACCATCTCCCCAAGCTTCGTGAACGTGTCCATGACGTGATCGAGCACCGCCTGCTGCTCGCCCACCGTCTCCATGTTCAGCCGCACGTCCTCGAGCATGTTCACGATGACATTCGTCTTGATCTGGACTTCGTCAACGAGCGTCTTGCGCGCGTCGATGTCGGCCAGGCGCGTCTCCGTCTCGCCGATGCTGGCGAGCACCTCGTCCACGCGCGCCTTGAGCGTGGCGACCTGCTCCCGGTGCTCCTCGACGTGCTGCAGATCCGCCTTGCTGCGGGCGCTGATCTCGTGGACGGTCTCGACCTCCTTCTTGATGCTGTCGACGACGCCCTCGCGCACCTGGAGCGCCTGAATCTTCCGCTCCACGTCCTCGGTCATCTGCTTCAGGTCGCCGAGCCGCGCTTCGAACGAGGTGATCCGCTTTTCGCTGAACGCAATCTGTGAACGGCGCTGCTCGAGCTGTTTCAGCGTCGCATCCAGCCTCTTGAGCTGCTCGTCCGACGCATCGACGTGGCCAGCGACCTCGCGCTGCCGTCCCTGAACGCGTGACAGCTCTTCCACCAGTTCGTCTTTGGTCGATCTCGCCTGCGCCAGCGACTCGACGAGGCTCTGCACTTGCTTGTGCCGCTCGAGCGCCTCGTTCGAGAGCGTTCGACTCGTCGACAACATCTCGGTGAGGCGCTTCTCCTGCTCGACGAGCTCGGCCTCGTCCTTGGTCACCGCTTCGAACCGCGCGTGAGCTTTCTCGATCTGCCCGTTCAGCATCGAAAGCTGCGCCGTCAACGGCAGGAGCTTCGTCTGAAGCGCGCTGACCGCCTCGAGTTTCTGCTGGGCGTCGGTCACCTGGATGCCCAGGCCATCGCAAAGATTCTTGAGCGTCTCGATCTCCGCGCGCCGTTTGAGCTGGTCCTCGATCTTGCGATCCACATCCGTCGAGAAGCCGCTCAGCGTGTTGAGCCGCCCCTCGATACGTTCGATGAATTGCTGGTGACCCGAGATCCGGGTCATCTGGCGATCGAGATCGTCGGCGATGGCCACGAGATTGCCGGCCTTCTCCGTTCCCTCTTCGACGACAGACAACTTTGTCGTGATCGCACCCATCTTGGCCTCGAGGTCCGGCACGCCGGTGCTGAACGCTGAGAGCCGATCGAGGAAGGTCTCAAGGACGGACCGGTCGGCCGCCAGCTGATCCCGGAGCTGGCTCGCGGCGGTGTGGCTCTTGTAGAAGTCCTGAATCTCGGCCTTCAGCGCGTCGACGTCCTGCCGGCTCGCGCGAAGGCTGTCGAGCTGCCGCGTCGTCTTCTGCGAGAGCTCGCTGACTTCCGCCAGTCCCTCCTGCAGTCCGTCGAGTGCCGCCTGCTTCTTGTGAAGGTCCTCGGCCAGCGACGTCAGACGCTCGATGTCCTGGGAGATGGTCGTCACCTGCTGCGCGACCACGCTGACATTCCGTTCGCGAGCGGCCAGCGCCTCCATCCCTTTCTCAGCTTCGGCGACTGAGGTTTGAAGCACACGTACCCGGTTGTCGAAGGCGTCGAATTCCTTCCGCTCGACCGCCATCTTCTCGATGTATCCCCTGATGAACTCGCTGAGCGTGGTCCGGTCGCGTTCGAGGCGCGCGACGTCGACCGTGAAGCCCTCCTTGGCCTTGAGCGCTGCGTCGAGCTGTCCAGTGACGTCGCGCCCGAGCTTTTCTACGCGGTCGATCATCTCCTCCGTTTGAGCCGCCTGCTTCGACCCTTCGTTCAGCTTCCCGATCTGCACTTCCATGTGCCAGACGAGCTCGTTCAGGCGGTTGGCCTCGACGACGGCGCGTTCGATTGTCGCCTTCTGGCCTTCGAGCGCCTTCACCTTCTGACCTACGTGCTCGGCCAGGGCGTTGAGCGACGCCATTCGCTCCTCGGTCGTCCGGCTCATCTCCTGGAGCTTCGCGAGCGAGCCGAGCTTTTGCTCGACCTCCTTGACCGTGGACGCTATGGTTGTCGCTTCGTCGCGCGATTCGCGCGTGGACTCGCGCAGCTTCGCGAAGTCCTGCGCCAGCTGCCCGGACGCGCCCTGCAGCTGCTCGACGTCGGTCGCGACCGCGCCGGCGCGCGCCGCCGTTTCCTGCATCTCGCCGACCGTCTGGCGAAGCTGTTCACGCAGTTCCTCGATGAGCTCCTGATCTTTCTTCAACGCCTCCAGGCTGTCCCGGGTTTGGAGGGCGAGCGACGACAGGCTCTGGACGTCCTTGCGATGCTTCTGCAGCTCGCCGTCGGGCGCGATGAGCGTCTCGGCGTCCCGCTGCGCGCCGAGGACCGTGCTGCCGAGCGTCGTCACCTTCTGATCCAGCGTTTCGACCGCGGCGACCTGCTTGTCGATCTGCGCGAGTCGCCCCGAGATCTCGTCGAGGCGCGTGCCGACCTTCGTCGCCTTTTCATCCACCTGCTGGAGCGATTTCGACGCCTGCGCGAGCCGTGTGCTCTGCAGCTGTATCTGGCTGAGCATCGTGCTGAGGGCACCGCGCTCCTCGCGCGCGGAATTAATCAGGGTCAGCAGCTCGTCGCTCTGCTCCCTCACCCCCTTGTTCGAGCCTCCCCCACCGAGTTTCTTGATTGAATCCAGCATGGCGGTCCCTTTGTCAGCCCCCGTCGACGCCGCAGATCCGCGCAGATTCACGCAGACAGGGCGCACACCTATCCGGAGAGACGTGTCCCTAGAGTTTCGGCAGGAGCGTCAGGGATCTTGAGTCGAGGGGATTAGAGAATAACACAAGAATTCACGACTGCCCCAGAGTATGTGCACCGCGCCAGACATAATCGAGGGCTGACACGACCGTGATGACGAGCGACGCATAGATGCACATGGTCACGATCGGTGATGCCTTCCCCAGGTAGTTGAACGTCAGCGTCGCGACGCCGGTCACGAGGTAGATGGCGGTCGCCATCTTGCCCCAGAAGGAGGGATGGAACGTGCGCCTCCCGACCGCGAGGTTCACGATCACGACCGTCAGGACGATGGCGACGTCCCGGCTGATGATCAGGATGGTCAGCCAGAGCGGAATGCGGTTCGGGAATCCGAGATCCGGCAGCGTAAGGACGACGAACGTCGTAACCAGCAGCAGCTTGTCGGCCATCGGGTCGAGCCAGGCGCCCAGCGTGGTTTTCTGGCCCGTTCGTCGCGCGATCAGGCCGTCCAGCCCGTCTGTCGCACCGGCCGCGAGGAACGTCACGAGCGCCCAACCCGGGTAGCCGTAGAGCAGGAAAAGTACGAACGCTGGGATCAGCAGGACCCGCAGAAGCGTCAGCTGGTTGGCGGCTGTGAGCGATCCGATCACGACCGGCGGTTCCAGAGCGCGCGAAGACGCTCGATCGCGGCGGACGCCTCCGCTCCGGTCACCGGACGTGATACCTGAAACGTGCTGCCCTCTAGCGGCTTCATCGCGTCGGCGGTGACGACGAGCGCCGCGGCGGGATAGCTCGGATGGCCGGGAGGGAGATCGGCGAATTGCGGGTTGGCCTCCCGCCAGCTTTTCGCCGTCTTCGGGTCCCTGGTTGCGATCACCTCGAGTGCGCGCGCGAGCGTTTCGGCGAGGTCGCCGCGGCTGACCGTCGCGCCCGGCTGAAACGTGTGATTCGGATAAACGGACATGATGCCCGCCCGCGCGACGGCGAGAATCCAGGGTGCCGCCCAATGCCGGCGAGTGTCGGTCATGACCACCGCGGCCTGCCGCCCGGCCTTCGCGACCAGTTGATCCAGGCGAACGCCAATGAGCGCCGCGACGTCGCCGCGGGTGACGGTTTCCGCGGTCGCAATCGTCTGATACGAGGCGGGCAACTTCGCCAGCGCTTCGCGGTCGCGTACGCGTTCGATGCGGGTCGTGAGATCGACGCTCGTTTCGATCGCGGCCGCCTGCTCGTATGCGCGCGCCGCGGCCTCGGACTCGTTGCGGGCCTCGTGGACCTCGCCGATGATGACGAGCGGCCGTGGATCGGCTTTATCCAGTTCGGCGGCGCGTCGAGCGGCCTCCAGCGCCGAGTCGAGCCGGCCCGCGCGCTGCTCGACGAGCGCGAGTTCCCGGTAAAGAAACGCGCTTTCAGGCGATGCCGCGATGGCTTCCTTGTACCGATCGCGCGCCGCGTCAAGGCGACCGCTATCGGCCTCGCGCCGCGCGGCGGCGATCTTGTCGTCCACAGCCTTGAACCGCAGCGCGTCGATTCGGTCGCGGATCTCGTCGAGCGAGGGGTCGGCGCTGACGGCCGCTTCGAAGCTGGCGATCGCTTCCTCCTGCCGGCCGGCTGCCAGCAAGGCCTCGCCGCGGCCGACCAGCGCCGGAGCGTATGCCGGCTCGCGCGCGAGCGCGCGCGAAAAATGATCGACTGCCGCGCGCGCGTCGCGACGCGCAAGCGCCACGTAGCCCAGCGCGGCTTCCGCTGGGAAGAAATCGGGCGTGTCTTTCAAGGCCGAGCCGAACCGTCGCTCAGCCTGACGCAGGTCCCCCGCCTGCAGCGCCTGCCATCCGATCCGGTGCGCCGCGGCCGCATCGGAGTTCTCGAGCGCTTGCGGGACCAGCGGAAAGACATAACTCGGAAAGCGCGGGCCGGTGGACGGCGGTGGCGCTGTCTTCGGGGCGCACGCGGCGCCGAACGCCATGAGAACGAGACAGCCCGCGGCCAGGAACGTTTTGCGTCGGGTCATCTGCGGACTACGCACCCAAGTGGTTCAGCAGCCGCCGCGGGACGTCGACTTCGAGAGAGACGCGGCCGTTGGTCGTGACATGACGCAGCACGCGGGCGTGGCGGTACAACTGCGAGATCCGCGCGCGGTCGCTCTCCGACGCCGCGTCGAACTCCAACGTCACCCGCGCGACGTCGAGCGAGAGGCGCGAGACGATTGCGTCGATGAGCTCCTGCCGCCCGTCCCCGGTGAGCGCCGAGAGGCAGAGTGCTGACGGATTCGCCGTCTGGAGACGCCGAACATGATCCGGAGCGAGAAGATCACACTTGTTGAAAACCTCGAGCATCGGCACGGAGGCCGCGTCCACCTCGACGAGCACACGGCGGACTGCCTCGATACGCCGGGATCGATCCGCCGCCGCGGCATCGATGACGTGTACGAGCAGCTCCGCCGACGCGACCTCTTCGAGCGTCGCGCGAAACGCCGCGACGAGCTGATGCGGGAGCCGATCGATGAAGCCGACCGTATCGGAGATCAGAAGCTGCCGCTGATCCGGTAAGCGCACGCGACGGACCAGAGGGTCGAGCGTAACGAAGAGCGCGTCGGATGCGTGCGCCGTGTCCCCGGTCAGCATGTTGAAGAGCGTCGTCTTGCCAGCGTTCGTATACCCGACGAGCGCGATGGTCGGTACCGCTTCCTTGTGACGGCGTTCGCGAAGCTGTCCTCGACGCCGCCGAACGATGTCGAGGTCGCGGCCGAGCGCGCTGATGCGGTGGCGGATGCGGCGTCGATCGGTTTCGAGCTTGGTTTCGCCCGGGCCTCTTGTGCCGATGCCGCCGCCAAGGCGCGACAACGCAGTGCCCGCGCCGACCAGCCGCGGCATGAGGTACTTGAGCTGTGCGAGCTCGACCTGCAGTTTCCCTTCGCGAGTGCGGGCGCGCCGCGAAAAAATGTCCAGGATCAATTGCGTTCGGTCGACCACTTTCCGATTGAGCTTCGTTTCGAGGTTGCGAAGCTGGGCCGGCGACAGCTCGTTGTCAAAGATGACGACGTCGGCGCCCGTCTCTGCGCAAGCCGCCGCGAGCGTATCGACCTTGCCACTTCCGAGAAAGGTGGCGGGATCCGGCTTGGGACGATCTTGGAGGACGCGGAGCACGACGGAGGCGCCAGCCGCTTCCGCAAGGCCGGCCAGTTCGTCGAGCGCATGATCAGGATCGACACGGTTCAGACCGCCGCTGACGAGCCCAACGAGCGCCGCGCGTTCACTCACTTCAGCGATTCTAGCACTGCCGCCCACGCGATCGCGCCTTCCCGGACGAGCCGCGGCTCCTCGCCGCGCGCGTCTACGATCGTCGACGGCGCGCCACCAGGCGCGGGACCGGCGTCGACGACCGCATCGAGATCCGCACCGAACGCGCGCAGGACTGATGCTGCATCGGCGGCAGGTGGCGATCCCGATCGGTTGGCGCTGGTTGCCGTGAGAGGCCCGCCGAGCGAATGCGCAATCGCTCGAGGCACGGCGTGCGACGGAACGCGCACCGCAACGCTCGAATCCGCGGCGCGCACGCCAGCGACGAGATCGCGGTGGGCGTCGAGCACGATCGCGAGCGGGCCCGGCCAGAATCGCGCGGCGAGCCGTTCGGCGAGCGCCGTCATACGTCCGGCGCCAGCGCGCACCTGATCGACATCGGCCGCGACGATCGGGACCGCCGCGGCCGCCGGCCGCCCCTTGACCTCGAACAGCCGCGCGACCGCGCAACTGTCACGAGGATCGACCGCAAGGCCATACAACGTGTCGGTCGGCACTGCGACGATTCCGCCGCTCTTTATCGCGTCGGCGATCCTGGCGACCGCATCAGGATCGGGCCGATCCGGATCGACGGTCAGGACGAGAGTCACCCTACAATGATGACCCATGTCGCATACGCTGCAGCTGCTTCTCCTGCTGGCGGTCGTCGTGACCGCAGCCAAGCTCGCAGGGGCAGCCGCGAACCGGATCGGCCAGCCCGCCGTCTTCGGCGAAATCCTGATCGGGCTGCTGCTCGGCCCGACGCTGCTCGACATCATGAACTGGCCGATCTTCCACGCGGCGCCAGCGATCGCCGGGCACGGCGTCGAGCCTGGGTCGCTCGCCGCCACGATTCGCGATCTCGCCGAAATCGGCGTCATCCTCCTCATGTTCATTGCGGGCGCAGAAACCGATGTGGACGAGATGCGCCGGGTGGGACGCGTCGCGTTCTGGGCCGCCTTCGGCGGCGTCGCGTTGCCGATGATCGGCGGCGCGCTGGTGGCGGCAGCGTTCGGCTACCCGCCTCTCTGGCAAGGCATCTTCATCGGCACGATCCTGACGGCGACCAGCGTCAGCATTTCCGCGCAGACCTTGATCGAACTTGGAGCCCTGAAATCCAAAGAGGGCTCGACGATTCTCGGCGCCGCCGTCATCGACGACGTCATGGGCATCGTGGTGTTGTCGATCGTGGTGGCATTGGTACGTACCGGCGGCGCTGCCGACATTGGCGAGATCGCGTTTCTGGTGCTCAGGATTGGGCTGTTCTTCGGCGGAGCGATTCTCGTGGGTCGGGCCTTACCGGCGATCGCACGCTTCGCGGAACGGCTCGAGGTCAGCCAGGGTCTCCTCGGAGTCGTGCTCGCGATCGCGTTCGTCTACGCCTGGGCCGCAGAGTACCTCGGCGGCGTTGCTGCAATCACCGGCTCTTATCTGGCTGGCCTCATCCTTGGGCAAACGCGCTACAAGAAGCAGATTGACGAGGCAATCCACCCACTGACGTACTCGGTTTTCGTTCCAGTGTTCTTCATCAGCATCGGCCTGCATGCGAACGGCCGGGATCTCGGAGCGCGCGCCGCCTTTGCGATCGCGTTGATCGTTGTCGCCATCGTGACGAAGGCGATCGGCTGCGGTGTCCTTGCCCGCCTGGCCGGGTTCGACACGAAGGCGTCGATCCGCGTCGGCGCCGGCATGATCTCGCGCGGCGAGGTCGGCCTCATCGTTGCCGGGTATGGGCTCACCAACGGACTCATCGATCGTGACGTCTTCTCTGCATCAGTCGTGATGGTGCTCGTGACGACGATGGTGACGCCGCCGCTGCTGAAGGCGACGTTCCCGGCCCGGCGTGGCCGCAAAGTCGTGATCGAGGAAACGGTTGCCGGCCCGCCGGAAGAAGCGTAGGCCCGACCTTTAGGTCGGGCGTGATCGGGTTAGCCTTCAGCCACAGGCGTCTGCGACGCCGCAGCGATCGGCCCTTCGATCATGACTCGTCGCACGAGTACGGCGACGATTCCCATGGCGATGGCTGAAATGAAAAAGACGGCGCGGATGCTTATCGCGGCGACCAGTCCGGACGCCAGCGGACTAAGCGCGAGACCAAGCAGTGACGCGGTCGTCAGGACGCCGAAACCGGTGCCACCGGCGCCCGCCGGGATCACGCTTCCGGCGGTGGCGTACGCGCAAGTCATTGCGAGCCCGATCGCCGCACCAAAGATCGGCGTGATCAGAAACAACAACCAGACGCTTCCGGCCAGCGCGTAGCAAAGCGACGCGGCCGCGGCGACGCCGGCGCAGATGACGAGCAATCGCCGCGGACGAACGGTGGCCAACAGCCGCGCCGCGACCTGATTGCCAGCCGCGCCAGCGCCCGCAGACATCGAGAACAGCAATCCAGCGAGCAGGGCGACCCTCGAGGCCGACAGGCCGGGGTCGAGCTCGGCGAGGAAAAGCGGCAGCACCGGGCCGAAGGTCCGATCCGCGAACTGCACCGTGAAGATGACGCTCATCAGAAGCAGGAAGTTCTCGAATGCCAGGATGTCGCGGAAGGAGATTCGTCCCGACGAGCGACGCGCGCGGGGATCCGGCGCGTCGACGTCCCGATAGACGAAGAACACGAGCAGCAGCGCCACGACGTAGAAGCTTGCGGTGACCAGAAAGGCCCGACGCAGGCCGACGAGACCCGCGACGACCCCTCCGATGACCGGACCGAGCGCGGGCCCGAGCCGCTGCGCGGTCTGAACCGTCCCAATCGCCTGAGCCATGCGGCCGGGCGGAGCCGACTGCGCCGCCATCGTCAACGTCAGCGATCCGTAGCCGGCGAAGATCCCCTGCACCGCCCGCAGCGCGAAGACCTGCCACGCCTCGTCCACGTATGCGGTGAGCGTCATGATGACTACGAAGCTCGCGATCGACCGCTCGACCATGATCTTCCGGCCGTACCGATCGGCGAGCCGTCCCCAGAAGGGCGCCAGGATTGCGGTCAGGCCCGGTGTGACGCCGAGCGAGACCCCGGACCAGATCGCGATCTCGCCGACGTCCGTCACGCCGAGCTGCTGAAAGTAGAGAGGCAGGAAGGGCATCACCAACGTGAACCCGGTGAAGCCCATGAAGCTGGCGCCGGCGGCGGCGAAGACGTTTCGCCGCCACTGCAGGGATGCTGAGTATTGGATTCGGAATTCCTCGTTCTAGAACCTGATTCTCAGGTCTCCGTCCTGGCGTACATGGATGGTATCTACGAACCGGATCTGATGCGGGTTCGACTGCATCACGACCGAGCTCGTGCGGGTGCCGTCGCCGAAGAAGCGCACGCCGCGCATCAAAGTGCCATCGGTGACGCCGGTGGCCGCAAAGATGATCGAGTCCCCTGACGCGAGATCCTTGGAGCGGTAAACACGCTTCGGATCCTTGATTCCCATCTGGCGGCAGCGTTCCTCGTGCTGCGGCGTGTTGACGACCAGGCGCGCGAAGATCTCGCCGTTGAGACATCGCATGGCTGCCGCCGTGAGAACACCTTCCGGCGCGCCGCCGATCCCCATTACCGCGTGCACGCCAGTGCCGACGACGGCCGCCGCGATGCCCGCCGACAAGTCGCCGTCGCCAATCAACCGGATGCGCGCTCCGGTCGCCCGGATGTCGCTGATGAGCGTTTCGTGTCTCGGCCGATCCAGCACGATGACGACCAGGTCGTCCACCTTCCGCTCCAGGCACCGCGCGATTGCCGCGAGGTTGTCGGCGACCGGAGCGTCGAGGCTGACCGCGTCCTTCGAGCTCGGACCCACGACGAGCTTTTCCATGTAGAGGTCCGGCGCATGCAGCAGCTCACCCCGCCCCGCGGCTGCGAGAACCGCGATCGCGTTCGGCGATCCCGTCGCGCACAGGTTGGTTCCCTCGAGCGGATCGACGGCGATGTCGACCGCCGGAAAGTTCCCGTCGCCGCGCGAGGAATGCGCACGGCCGACCTTTTCGCCGATGAACAGCATCGGCGCCTCGTCGCGCTCCCCTTCACCGATGACGATCGTCCCGTCGATTGGGACCGTGTCCATGCAGGCGCGCATCGTTTCCACCGCCGCCTGATCCGACTTGTGGCGATCGCCTTGACCCATCGTGTGGGCGCAGGCAATCGCCGCCTGTTCGACGACACGCAGGAATTCGAGCGAGAAGTCACTCGTCATTGTGGAATGCGGGCCTCCGCGGGCCGATACGGGGGCAGCTCGCACCGCGTCGGCCGGTCCGTACGATAGCCGAGCACGTAGTCCGCCTGCATAATCTTGTGGATCTCGCGCGTGCCCTCGTAGATGACGGCGCCCTTGCAGTTGCGATAGAAGCGGCCGACCGGATACTCGTCGGAATACCCGTTGGCGCCGTGGACCTGTACCGCGTCGCCGGCGGCGCGTTCGGACGCGACGGTGGCGAACCACTTCGCGAGTCCCGTCTCGCGCGTGTTGCGGCGCCCTTCGTTCTTGAGCGATCCCGCGCGGAGCCAGAGCAGCCGGGACGCCTGATAGTCCGATTCCATCTGCGCGATCATCTCTTTGACGAGCTGATGCTGCGCGATCTCGACGCCGAAGGTCTTGCGCTCCTTCGCGTACTTGCTGCTGGCATCCCGGCATGCGCGGATGAGGCCGGTCGCACCAGCCGCGACGGTGTACCGTCCCTGATCGAGCGCGAACATCGCGATCTTGAAGCCTTCCCCGAGCCGGCCGACGACGTTCTGCTCGGGGACTTCGACCTCGTCCATCTTGAAAAAGCCCGTGTTGCCGGCGAGAATTCCCCACTTCTCCTTGAGTGTTCCGCTCGAGAAACCCTTGAACGCGCGCTCGACGATGAACGCGCTGATTCCTGACGGATCGCGCTGCTTTTTCTTTTCCAGATCCGACCACGCGAAGACCAGGAAGTTATCGGCGACGTCGCCCAGCGAGATCCACATCTTTTCGCCGGACAGATAAAAGCGGTCCCCTTTCTTGACCGCGACCGTCTGGATGCCGCGCGCGTCGCTGCCGGCGGCCGGTTCGGTCAGGCCGTAGGTCGCAATCTTCTTCCCTTGCGCCTGCGGAACCAGATAACGGCGCTTCTGATCTTCAGTGCCCCACGCCAGCAACGTCAGACAGTTGAGCCCGGCGTGCACCGACATGATGACGCGCAGCGATGTATCGACGTACTCGAGCTCCTCGCTGATGAGGCCGAGACTGATGTAGTCCATACCGGCGCCGCCGTATTCCTGCGGCACGCTGCAGCCGAGCAGCCCGAGCTCCGCCATCTGCGGCAAGATGTTGCGGTCGAAGCGATGCTCGCGATCAAGGTCGTGGATCCGCGGCGCAATCTCGCGAGCCGCCCATTCACGGACCGACTGTTCGAGCAGGTGGTGTTCCTCTGAGAGTTCGAAGCTGAGCATGATGACCAACCATTATAAGCGGCTTGCCCAGCCGACGCCCGAACGCACTCGTCTAGATGCGTCGTACGGTGACCGCCGCGCCGCGCGTGAGGCCAAGCCGGTCGACGGCGCTCGTCGCGTTCGCCGCGAGCTCCAGGTGATCGGTGCTTCCGAACAGCGCGCAGACTTCATCTGCGCCGATCTCGGCGTAGGTCGCGACCAGTCGTCCGATGCGATGAGGACCGGCGTCGATCTGGATGGTCGCGCCTTGCGCAAGTCGTTCGACCGTCCGCCGCTCGATGTTCGTCACGAGATTGCCGAAGCGGTCGATGCGCATGACCCGTCCGGCGATCGCGTCACCGGCCGCCTCCGCGGGCGCGAGATCCAGCTTGACGTAGTCGCTCACCGCCCGGCCCAGCGCCGAGAGCTGAATCCCCTTGGCGAGCCAGGCGGCGGCGGGTGCGAAGCGGTCCCGGCCTTCAAACGTCCGGCTGACCGTCGGTCGCGCGTAGCGGCGCTCGGTGAGCTCCACGACCCGCTTCGGGGCCGTCTCCTGAAATACGGCGGAGAGGACGCCGTTGTCGGGCGCGACGAACTTGTGGTCGGCCGTTTCCGCGGCGAGGCCGCGGCGCGCGGAGCCGACGCCCGGATCGATGACGGTCAGAAAAATCGATCCCGGTGGAAAGTATTTATAACTGGCTGCCAGTTCGACGGCCGCGGTGACGACATCGTGCGGCGGGATGTCGTGTGAAATGTCGACGAGCTCCGCGTCGGGGCAGATGCCGAGGATCACGCCCTTCATCGTCCCGGCGTAGTGATCGCTCGTTCCGAAGTCGCTGACGAGCGCGATGATTGGCCGCGCCATAGGCCATCCTAGCGCGCGGCGCTACGGCTTGCGAAGCAGGATCTCGCGAGTGTTCGTCTTGAGGAGAAACGAGTCCGACACGACGAGCGGGTCGAACATCTTCTGAATGTCGCGGTTCTGGAAGACGTGACGTTTACTGGGCGGCGCCGCGGATGTCCGATGGCGCAACCGCCCGTCGTCCACGATGACAAATCGCGTGTAGTGCGCGGTCTCCAGGGCGAGCGTCCCGAAAAAACCAAACACGAGCCCGCCCGGTTTCAGCGCGCGCACGAGCTCACGCGCGATTGCCTGCGCGGCGGGCCGGGGGAGATAGTCGAACAGATCCCAGCAGAGAATGGCGTCGACGCTGGCATCCGGCTGCCGGAGCCGCGATGCGAACAAGGTGGCCAACTCGTCGAGCTGGCCCGCTTGCGCGTGGCGATCGAGATCGGTGAAGAGGTCCTCGACGTACAGCTTGCAGCCAAGCCGCTCGCCGTAGAAGGCAACGTTCGAGCCGACCACCGGACCGAGATCGACGATGACCGGCGCGTCGCGTCCCGCGAGCGCCGCGAGGAGACGAGCGAAGCCCTTCGACACGTAGCCCTCGACGTCCGGATCACCGCCAGTCGCAACTGACGGCGGACCCGGTCGCCGGGGTCCTAAGCGCAGAAGGTCGCTGAAGCCGCGCGCCACTGCCCGACCCTGACCCGAGTCGCGTCAGTGTTGGACGACGGCAGTCGCGGGCTGACTCGCGGCCGGCTTCGCGTCGGACTTGAGTTCGGACTTTCCGTCCGCCCGGCTGTCGGACCGCCCCGCCCCCGCGCGCTGCATGTCGATGCTGCCGCGGAAGTGTGCGCCTTCGGCGATCGCGACGCGCGGTGCCGCGATATCACCGTCGACCGACCCGTTGTCGCGAATGTCCACCTTCTCGGTCGCCGTCACGTTGCCGTGCACTTCGCCGAGGATGATCGCGGACTTGGCAAAGATCTGGGCCTTGATCTTGCCGTTGGGGCCGATCGTCAGCACATGCTGACGGAGCTCGATCTTGCCTTCGACCTGGCCTTCGATCGTCAAGTCTTCGCTGCCGTTCAACTCGCCTTTGATGACGACCGACTTGCCGATGTTCACCGTGTCCCTCCCCAGGCCAGGCCTCGCGTCTGTGGCGGGCCGCGGGGCGGCCGCCGTGGTGGATGGCTGAGTCGGGGCGGGCATTGGATCGGCCCCGGCAGGCTTCACCGCTTCATCGCGTTTCCACATTGCACTATGTCTCCCAGATATGTGCACGTCGCAGGGCTGCACGAGGTCGCCCTCGTGGGGAGCAAACCCTGCAATGGTATCATGAAAGGTAAAGTATTGATGCGTATCTACTTCGACCACAACGCCACGACGCCGCTCCACCCGGACGTCGCCGCTTCCATGACACGGGTACTCAAGGAAGATTTCGGCAATCCGTCGAGCGTTCATCAGTACGGCCAGCGTGCGAAGGCGATCCTGGATGACGCTCGCGGCGCAGTCGCCGCGCTCATCGGCGCGGAACCGGCCGAGGTGGTATTCACGAGCGGCGGCACCGAAGCCGACAATTTTGCGATCCGCGGCGCGGCGGAAGCGCTCGAGCCGACCGGACGCCGGCACCTCGTCGCCAGCGCGATCGAGCACGAAGCGGTCCTCAACACGTTCAAGGCGCTCGCCAAGCGCGGCTGGCAGACGACGCTCGTGCGGGTCGACGCGCACGGCGTGGTCGATCCCGATCGCGTGCGCGCCGCGATGACCGATGCGACGGCGCTCGTCTCGGTCATGCACGCCAACAACGAGATCGGAACGATACAGCCGATCGCCGAGATCGCCGC
>DATAEE010000094.1:0-22264 GCA_036258175.1 Vicinamibacterales bacterium | reverse complement strand
GCCGCCAGCGACTCGCCAGCGAAGCCGCCGTTGCCGAACATGTACAACCGGCCGTTCCAGTCCTTCGGCAGTCCGACCTCGAACCGGACCTCGGGCGCGATCAAGCCCTGGACGAGGCAGAACTCCGGCGTGTCTCCCTGCGCGGCGACGACCACCGCGGCGTCGATCGAGAAGTCGTACCCGGTGAGCGAACGCAGGTGATCGCAGGCCGTCTTTGGCGTCCTGCCTTTCGCAGTCTCTTTCCAGGTTTCGAATTGGCCCATCTGCGCGTGGGCGGCGGCGGAGGTCATCAGGAACGCGACGATCGCAGCGGAGGTCCAGACGATACGGCGTATGTCGGTGCTTAGACTCTTCATGGCGATCGTCGGCGATTTTAGTCTGAGTGGGGGCTACCAGACTACCGGGGCACGCACCGGATTGTGGCCATGTCGCGGAACTGTGCGCCGTACTCGTTCGCCTTCTTCTCATCGACCTCCTCGCACAGCGCATGGCCGAGCTCGTGCCCGACGGAGAACGGCAGGAGCTCGTCGAGCGGCATTCGCCACTTTGCGATCAGCGTCCGAGCGCGATCCGGACGGGGATTGAACAGAGCCTCCTCCAGGAAGATTTGCCGTTTCTCGAGAATCGTGAAGGCCGGGCTGTCCGGATCCCGATGGACGCGGTGAAGAATCGGCTTCCAGTCGTCCGATTTGACGAGAACCCAGGTCCATTGACCGAGCGGCGTCAAGTCCATTGCACCCAGAACCCGCCTGAGGATCCCCAGCTGAACGTTGCAATCCCGCTCGGTATAGCCGGTATTGCAACGGAAACTAGAGTTCGGCGCGACGTGGTGCGGGGGTTGCGCCACTCCGCCGAGGAACAGACACACAAAGAGGACGCTCCCGAGTTGACCGCCCATTCAGCACCTCCGCGAGTGCGCGGGGTGCCACGGTGCGGCGCTGAAACGGCTACCTCAATGACGGGAGGGTGACCGAGATCGCACGAGGATCTGACCCAGGAACCCCCATCGTTTCAATGGAATGGGATATCAGGTCACCTGCCCGGACGAGTGGTACACTGTGCTGCCGCTCCACAATCCGGGTCGATGCACCAGACCTCGGGGGACTCGCCACGCCTGATCAGATTTGGCGTCTTCGAGCTCGATGTGCGCTCGGGTGAGCTGCGCAAGTCGGGCGCGCGTCTCAGCCTTCAACAACAACCCCTCCAACTCCTCGCGGTGCTGCTCGAGCGGCCCGGCGAGCTCGTGACTCGCGACGAGCTCCGCAAGCGGCTGTGGCCCGACGACACCTTCGTCGATTTCGAACACGGGCTCAACGCCGCCGTGAAGCGACTGCGCGACACACTGGGCGACTCGGCCGACTCGCCCCGCTTTGTGGAGACGGTGCCACGGCGGGGGTATCGGTTCATTGCCCCGACCGACGTGCCGGCCGCACCGGTCTCGATCGATCCTTCGCGCGGCGCCGGAACGGCAGCCACACCCTCGATTTCAATCAGGCGAGCGAAACGAAGTGGGATCCTGCTCGCTGCCGCCGTCCTCATAGCCGCCGCAGGTTTCTGGTTCTATCGGGCGGGGCCCGGTCAAGCCATTCCGTCAGGTTCGCTTACGGCCATGCCCTTCACGACCTTCCCGGGTCAGGAGGTCGCGCCGACGTTTTCGCCTGACGGGAGCCAGATTGCGTTTGCCTGGTCGCCTGAAGGGCCGCGCGATCAATTCGATCTGTATGTGAAAGTGATCGGCAGCGAGAAGGCGCTGCGGCTGACGACACATCCAGCAGATTTCGTTATTCCAGCGTGGTCGCCCGACGGACGCCAGCTCGCCTTCGCGCGACTGGCATCTGGAGAGAGCGGGATCTACCTGGTTTCGGCGCTGGGAGGTCCTGAGCGGAAGCTGGCGGACGCGCCGCTCTCCTACTACGTTGGGGCGATGTTGAGCTGGTCGCCGGACGGAAAGACCGTGGCGTTTGTTGATCGGGGACCCTCCGATCAGTCGGGGATTTCTCAGATCGACATAACGACGCTGAAGAAGCGCTGGTGGGGCAATCCGTCCCCGGACTGCATGTGGTCCTGGGTTCCCGCCTTCTCGCCCGACGGTCGATCGCTCGCCGTCGGCTGCAAGATGACCACCGATCTCAACGATCTTTTTGTCTGGCCGACGGCTGGCGGTGCTGGACGGCAGGTTGCGCGCGTGAAGGGGGACTTCACGGGCATGACCTGGAGCGCGGACGGCGGGAACTTGATCTACGCCGCAAATGGGGATCTGTGGCGCGTCGCCGAGTCGGGTGGCCAGCCCGAGTCGCTGCTGGCTGGCCGAGGCGCTGCCATGCCGGCTGTGTCGCGCGGCGGCCAGCGCCTGGCTTATAGCGGGCGGGCAACTCACAACATCAACCTGTGGCAGGTGACTCTCGCGGCGCCATCCCGGCTCGCGGGTCCCCCGGAGAATCGGCTCTCGTCGAGCCGGTTCCACGGGTATGCGGCCTTCTCGCCCGACGGCCGGCTGGCCTTCACATCCGACCGCTCGGGATCGAAGGAGATTTGGACCAGTGACGGCGACGGCTCTAATCCGGTGGCTCTCACGGCATTTGGAGGACCTCCAACCGGCTCACCGGAGTGGTCGCCGGACGGACGCTTCATCGCGTTCGACTCTCGGGTGGAGGGGCTCTCCGGAATCTACGTTGTCAGGTCCGAAGGGGGACCGCATCGGCGCGTCGCCACCGGTGTAGACGACAGCTCCCAGCCGGCGTGGTCGATCGATGGAAAATGGCTCTACTTCGGCGGCCGGATTAAAGGAGTCTTTCAGATATTCAAGGTCCCCACAGAAGGTGGCGCTGCGATTCAGCTCACCTCAGAAGGTGGCGGCTTCGCGCCCCAGGCATCGGCTGATGGCGCGCGCATCTATTACACCAGCGAGCGCGGGATCTACTCGGTTTCGACGGCGGGAGGTGATGAGCGCCGCGTCTCAAGGTTGCCGCCGCCAGATCCGCAGTTCATCGATGCGTGGGGACTAAGCCCGACGGGCATCTACTTCATCAACCCCGCGCCGCCCCGCGCCGGAATCGACTTCCTGGAGTTCGGCAGCGGGCGGATCGTGCGCATCGTAGACCTCCCGGGGCGGCCGGCTCCTTGGGGTGGACCATTGGCGATCTCACCCGACGGCCGGCGACTTCTGTACCCGCAGCTCGATGGCGTCGCGAGCGACATCATGTTGGTCAATGACTTTCGCTGACGTGTTCCGCATGCGTTAAACGAGCGCCCGCGAGGCGCGCTATGCGTAAATCGTCGTTCTTACTGGCGTCATCTCTGGTTTTGGGCGTGTCCGCGCCGGCCCTGGCGCAGCGCACCACCGCGGCATTGCGGGGGACCGTCGTCGATTCATCAGAGGCTCTCATCCCTGGTGCGACCGTCAGCGCGAGGAACGAGGATACGGGCCTTATCCGAGCAACAGCGACGAACGATTCCGGAATCTACGCGCTTCCCGACCTGCCGATTGGTCGCTATCGAGTCAACGCGGAGCTGAAAGGGTTCAAGACGGCTTCGCGAACGGGGATCATTCTGCGGGTTGCGGACGATTACGTTGTCGACTTCACGCTCGAGGCAGGGGACTTCAGCGAGGTCGTGACCGTCGAGGCATCACGCACGCCGGTCAGGATGGTTGGCGGTGATGTCTCGGGCGTCATCACCGGTCAGCAGGCGCGCGAGCTCCCGCTCAACGGGCGCAACTTCGTGCAATTGGCGACGCTCATGCCGGGCGTGAGCGCGCACGACTTCCTCAACGCCAAGGACAAAGGGTTGCTCGGAGGCACGTTCCTATCGGTGAGCGGCAGCGGTGTAACGGCCAACCTGTGGACCGTGGACGGCGCCAACAACAACGATGTCGGCACCAACGCAACTAACCTGGTGTACCCCTCGCTCGAAGCCATCGAGGAGTTCAAGGTTCTCCGCAACAGCTACGGCCCCGAGTTCGGCAATGCCGGCGGCGCCCAGATCAACGTCGTGACCCGCGGAGGCACGAACACGTTCCGCGGCAGCGGGTTCTACTCCGTCCGCAACGACGCGTTCAGCTCCACGGACTACTTCCTCGAGAAGAACGACCAGCCCAAGGGCGAGCTGCAACGACATGATGTTGGCGGGTTCGTTGGCGGTCCGATCGTCAAGGACAAGCTGTTCTTCTTCGGCGGTCTCGAGTGGAACCTCGAGGACCGCGGCACCGCGCGCGTCGCGCAGGTGCCGACGCTGGCGGAACGCAACGGCGATTTCAGCGCCGGCCCCGTTTGCAACACGGCGCCAGGGATTCCCGTTGACCCATCGACCGGCAGGCCTTTCGATGGCAACCGGATTCCGAGCGATCGGATCAGCCCAGGGGGTCACGCGTTTCTCAGCCTTTTTCCCCTCCCCAACGTCGAGGCCGCGCAAAGCTGCAACAACTGGGTGACGTCGGTCACGACGCCGATCAACTACGGCCAGCAGCACATCCGCGGGGACTGGAGCGTCGGCGACTCGGCCCGGGTCATGGTGCGCTACACGCACGACCGCTGGAAGAACGATGCGCCCAGCTTCCAGTCAAACCTGTGGGGCGACGATCCGTTCCCCTCGGTTGATTCCAACTGGGATAACGGCAGTACGTCGTTTGTCACGTCCCTGAATCAGACACTTGGCACGAACGCGACGAACAGCCTTCAGTTCTCGTACTCCGCCAACCGAATCACAGTCCGGCGCGGCGGAGACTCGGAGCTGAATGCCCGCGTCGTGGCCGCCATCCCGCCCATCTTCCCGGTCCAAAGCAAACAGCACGGGGCGGACATCGGTCACCCGCTCTGGTGGGGAGGAAGCGGGTACGGAGCCCTATGGAACCAGGCGCCCTTCGACAACAATCAGGACCTGTTCGTTCTGAGGGACGACTACACGAAGGTCTTCGGCAAGCACTACGTCAAGGTCGGCGCGCTTGTCAGCGTCAACAAGAAGAACCAAGACACCATCGGAAACGGGTCGTCGGAGAACCAAGCCTTCTGGGGCTCGACCGGTCTCAATGGCTGGGGCGGGACGACGGGAAACATCCTGGCCGACTTTCTGCTCGAGGACATGGCGTTTGGCTTTTCCGAGTCGTCGGCCGGACGCCAGGCTCCGCAGCGGTGGCGAGATGCCGAGTTCTACTTCGCCGATTCCTGGGAAGTCTCACCCAACCTCACCTTCGACTACGGCATTCGGTACTCCATGTACGTCAATCCCTACACAGCCGATGACAAGATCACGAGTTTCGTTCCGGCGCTCTTCAAGGCGGAACTGGGCGCGGATGCGTGTAATGGAAACCTGCAGCCGCCCGGGAGAACCTGGTGCGAGGAAGCGAATGCCCGCGGCGGCACGGAGGGGCCGAACCGATCGCTGATGTACCAGGATTACAACAACTTTGCTCCGCGTCTCGGCGTTGCGTGGGATCTGAATGGCGATGGGAAAACCGCGATTCGCGCGGGCCTCGGGCAATTCTTCCAGCGCGAACATATGGCCCCGGTATTGGGCATCGCTCGCAAACACACCCTTCGTGCAGAAAATTTCGGGGACCCGCAGGCTCGACACCAACGTCGAACCGTGCGCCGGCTGTTTCACGCAGGCATCCGGCACGCCGACTCTCGGTCGCGAGGTAGAGTACCGGGTTCCGAACACCTGGCAATGGAACGTGATGTTCCAAAGGGAGATCTGGAGAAATACGACGATCGAAGCGGGCTACGTCGGCAGCCGCGGCCGCAACCTGCTCCATAACCACGACGCCAACCAGGTGCGGGCCGGAGATACCGACACCAATGGCGTTGACGATCGCCTGCAGTACGCGAACCCGGCACCCGCGAACGGGGCGCTTCGCCCGTTTGGGGTGTTCGGAGATTCTCAGATCCTCATTTGGGACACGAGCGGGGAATCTACGTATCACTCGATTCAGACGCAGTTCGTCAGCCGGTTCGGCCGCGGTTCGCAGTTTCAGGCGTCATACACGCTCGCTCTCGGGCGAACTTCAACCTTTCGGACGCCGGTCAGGGTCTGAGCCAGGGTTTCACCGCCCTCGACAACGAGAATGCCGACCGCGACTGGGGCCGGCCGGATGTCGGACGGACGAACATGTTCAACATGTTCCTCGTCTACCTGTTGCCGACCCTTGATGGCAACCCCAGCGTGATTCGGGGAATCTTCGGCGGCTGGGAACTGGCCACCATCGTAAACGCGGCAACCGGGCAGCCATTCACGGCCTACACCGGCCCGATTCCTGGTCTCAACGGCGGACCCTCTGGAACGGGATACACCGACAACCAGCGACCGAACCGCACGAGCGAATCGTGCCGCGCCGGCGGCGCGCCGAAGGAGCAGATCATCAATCCGGACGCGTACACATTGGACGGATTCCAGCTCGGATCCATCGGAACCGCCGAAAGAGGCGACTGCACGGGCCCGGGCTATTTCCAGACGGATCTCGCGTTCTACAAGAACTTCCGCGTGACCGATACCGTCAAGCTCCAATTCCGCTGGGATGTCTTCAACCTTTTCAACAACACGAACTTCCGTGGTGTGAACGCTGTCCTGCAGCCGTCTTCGGTCGCGCTGAACAACCCGGCACCCAACGCGACGATCATCGAGAGCGCAGTGATTCCGGCAAGCTTCGGGAAGGCAGCATCCACGCGCGACGAGCGACAGATGCAGTTCGGGCTGAAGATTATCTGGTAGGTCTATGCCTGGTTAAGGGCCATGAGCGAAACCTCGCCACCAGTGCCTCGGCTCGTCAAGTTTGGCGTCTTCGAGCTCGATCTGCGCTCGGGCGAGCTGCGGAAGTCGGGCGCACGTCTCAGCCTTCAGCAACAGCCGCTCCAATTGCTGTCGGTGCTGCTCGAGCAGCCTGGCGAGCTCGTAACTCGCGAAGAACTACGAAGGCGACTATGGCCCGACGACACCTTCGTGGACTTCGAGCACGGGCTCAACGCCGCCGTGAAGCGACTCCGCGACACACTTGCCGATTCGGCCGACTCGCCTCGCTTTGTCGAGACGGTGCCGCGACGTGGCTACCGGTTCATCGCCCCGGCGAGCGTTGATGGCGCTCATGCGTCTCATGTCGGTTCCGAGACAGCGATTCGGCCGGTCGCCCTCTCGCGCGCGAGACGAGTCTGGCTTCTGCTCACAGCTGGTCTCGCGGTTGGGATTGGCGGTCTCTGGATCTACCTTTCTGCCGATCGTCCGGTCCGCTCCCCGAGTCCGCTGACCGCAGTGCCGTTCACGGCCCTCTCTGGACAGGAAGTCGCACCGGCTTTCTCGCCGGACGGGAGCCAGATTGCCTTCGCCTGGGCCGCGGAAGGTCCGCAAGACCAGTTCGATCTCTATGTGAAAGTGATCGGGAGTGAAAACCTACTGCGGCTCACTGCGCGCCCGGCGGAATTCATCCACCCGGCGTGGTCGCCCGACGGGCGCCAGATCGCCTTTGCGCGACTCACGCCTGGGGACAGCGCGATCTATCTGATTTCGCCGCTTGGCGGCTCCGAGCGGAAGCTGGCGGACGCGGCTCTCCGATACTACGTCCAGGCGATGTTGGGCTGGTCGCCGGATGGGAAATCGCTGGCGTTTTCTGATCGCGGACCCGCCGGTCAGGAGGGCGTCTCCCAAATCGACATAGCCACGTTGGAGAAACGCTGGTGGGGCAACCCGTCCCCGGAGTGCGCGTTGTCCTGGGCGCCCGCCTTCTCGCCCGACGGCACATCGCTCGCCGTCGGCTGCATGGTGACCATTGACCTCAACGATCTTTACGTATGGCCAATCGCTGGCGGTACGCCACGGCGGGTGGCGCGCGTGCAGGGGGATTTCACGGGCATGACCTGGACCGCGGACGGTAGGAGCCTGATTTATGCCGTAGGCGGAGATCTATTGCGCGTCGCCGCTGGGGTATCGGGTGGTCAGCCCGAGAAACTGCTGGCCGACGTGGCCATGCCGGCTCTCTCCCGCGACGGCAAGCGCCTGGCGTTCGCCAAGAGAGGCCCTTCCAACGTCAACCTGTGGCAGGTAGGTCTCACGGCGCCGACCCGACCCCCGGGGCCGCCGGAGAAACTGCTGTCGTCCAGCCGGTTCCACGGGTATGCGGCCTTCTCGCCCGACGGCCGCCGGCTGGCCTTCACATCCGACCGTTCGGGATCGTCGGAGGTTTGGACAAGCGACGGCGACGGCTCCAATCCTGTGGCTCTGACGGCATTTGGAGAACTCTCTACCGGTTCACCGGAGTGGTCGCCGGACGGACGCTTCATCGCTTTCGACTCTCGGGTCGAGGGGCTCACAGGAATCTACGTCGTCCCATCCGAAGGGGGGCGGCACCGGCGTGTCGCCACCGGTGTGGACGAAAGCTCCGTACCGGCATGGTCGATCGACGGGAGATGGCTCTACTTCGCCGGCCGGGTTGAACGACTATCAGAGATATTCAAGGTCCCGGTAGAAGGCGGCGCTGCGATCAAGCTCACGACAGGCGGTGGCTGGTCGCCGCAGCCATCGGCTGACGGCACGCGTATCTATTACATAAAAGGCAATGAGATCTACTCGGTTTCGACGGCTGGAGGCGATGAGCGGCGGCTCTCGGGACTGCCTCCGCTGGAGCCGCAGTTCCTCGAGGCATGGGGACTGAGCCCCACGGGCATCTACTTCATCCGCCCCGCCCCGCGCCGGAATCGAATTCTTCGAGTTCGCCAGCGCCCGGATAATGCGCGTCGTAGACCTCCCGGGTCGACCGGCTGCGTGGGGAGGACCGTTGGCAATCTCACGCGACGGCCGGCGACTGCTTTATCCGCAGCTCGACGGTGCCTCGAGCGACATCATGTTGGTGGAGAACTTTCGCTGACCGCTCTATTTCGGCGCAATCCGCGACGCGGGGCGCGGCGGACCCTGGCGGCTCAACTCCGTCCCCGTCGTCGTGACGAAGTACTTGGCGATCATGTTCGGCCGCTCCCACGAAGACAGCGTGCTCCGGTTCCTCAAGTACTTGAGGAAGTTCGTCGTTACCTCGGCGAAGTGCGCCTCGTGGCCGACGCGGAAGGCGTCGGGAATCGTGATGCGGATCTCGTCGCCGCGATCTTCGACGCCGATGCCGGGATAGCGCTTCTCGAGTTCTTTCATCCTGGCCTGCACCGCGGAGAGCACCTCGGCTTTCATACCGGCCGCGGGAATGACGTACAGCTCGGGACGGAAGCGATCGGCGCGCGTCTGCCGTACCTCGACGCGGGCCCGCGTACCTTTGTAGAACGCGAAGTGGGTGTCGCCGGAACCCTCGGGCGCCTCCCAGTCCCAGATGACGTTCAGTTTCGTGTGAACGCCGCGAACCGCGTACGACACGAGCGTGTTGCAGTAGTACTCGAGCTTTCCGTCCTTGACGGCGGGAGCCAGGCTGGCCGGGAAACGCGGCTCCCCGGTCACGCGGCGGAAATCCTCTTCGGGGATCACAGTCGGCCAGCGCTGCGCCGCGATGACACGGATGTCGGCACGGTAGTCGATCGCCTGTTCTGGAAACAGCGTCCATTGGACCAGATCGACGAGATGCGTGCCGATGTCGCTCAAGCCCTCGCCCTGCTCGGCCGTGTCGAAGAACCAGAACGGCCGGATGTTTGGCGCGCCGGCGACCACCTTCATCAGGTGATGCACGCTCTCCATGTAGACGGCGGGGTCAGTCTCCGATCCCGGGACGATCTTGCCGAACGTGGCGGGATCGGTGACGAGCGCGCGCTGGAGGATTGTCGTGATTTCGAAGCGCTCCGTCATGATGTCGTAGGCGACCACTTTCTTCGCATCCGCCTCGGCCAGCGCCGCCTCCAGCTCGGGGAGATCCTTCGACGCGAGAATCCACGGCTTGTCCGCCAGCACGCTGAGGCCGCCGCGCACGGACGCGACGATCCGCCCGATCTTTCCGCGATTGCGCCCCGAGAGCACGACCACGTTGCCCGGCCGCTCGCGGAGCATGCGCTCGAAAAAGTCGGGGCTCGTGTGCACTTCCAGCTTCCACGAGGTCGGCTTCTCGCTGCGGTTGTTGAACGACGCCACGCGCTTCAGGTGTTCGAAGAGATCCCATCCGAGCGGCGCGTAGACATCGACGCGCGGCGCCACGCCCGGATACATCTCCTTCTGGATCAGGCCGGCGTGAAAGTGACCCGGATCGAGGGTCATGAGGCGCACTTCACTCATAGCGCCGTCCTGGAACGAGCCTGAAGCATCGGACGAGCCTGAAGGCTCGTACCACATGGTCACGCTCGCCGCCACAACGGCCACACACCATCGCTGGATCGTTGTTCGCGTCATTGGTCGAGGTCACCTGGCCGCCTGCGAGCTGGCGAGTTTCGCAAACTCGGCGCGCGTCTGAACCAGCAGCGGCACATCCGCGTCCGCCCGTTTCCAGCGACGGAAGAAGTCGTCATACGCCTCCCGCGCGCCGGCCGCATCTCCTGACGCCGCGAGTGCCCGGGCGAGCCAGGCGGACGAGGCGGCGCCGACTGATGACGGCAGCTGCACGACGCGCTGGCGCCCGGAGCGGAACGCCTCGGCGGCGCCGCGGGGATCGCCGGTGCCCATGAGCGCCATGCCGCGCACGAACGAGGCGAAGTACACGCCGCGCTCGTACGGGCCGGCCGGTCCGATGGCGGTGAGCGCGTCCTTCGGCCGACCCTCCGACAGGTCAATCGCGGCGCGACCGATCGGAATCCACGCACTCTGCACGAGCGTCGCTTTCGGCCATTCGGCGTTCTGCGCCGCCATGATCGCGCGCGCCCGCCGGGCATCGCCGGCCAGGCCGAACACGGCGGCCGCACCGCGCGGCGCCTGCGCATCCGGAACGAGGTTCACCGTCTCGCCGAGCAGGGTTCGCGCGCGATCCGGAAACCCATACAGCCACTCGGCGAGCGCCAGTTCCAGTAGCACATCCAGGCGATGGGCCGGACGCCGGGAGCCAATGATGTTCAGCTCCTCCGCCGCGAATTCTCTCGCCACCCGCATGCGTCCCTCGACGATCGCGCCATACGTCCCGGCGTGGATCATCTCGCTCTCGCCGGCTGCCCGGCCCGCCGCCACCAGCTCGTCGGCCCGGCGGTGCTCCCCGGACATCTGCGACACGACGATGACCGCCTGGCGCGCCGACAAGCTGGTCGGAAATCGGGCGAGCGCTTCCTCGGCCGCCTTTTTCGCCTCATCCATCCGGTTCAGGTTCGCGTAACCCCAGGCGACGTTCGCGAGCGTCGCGGCGTTCGTCGGCGCCAGCCGCCGTGCTTCCAGATACGCGTCGAGCGACCGCTCGAACCGGCCCAGCTCGATACCGTAGACGCCGATGTTGTTGCGCGGCGCGAAGTCTCGCGGGTAGACGCCGGCCCACACCTCGCACACCCGGATCGCCTCTTCGAGGTCGCCGACCGTCGACGCGTAATACCGCGACTCGATGTAGAACCGCTCGCGCTCGCTGACCCGATCGCGCAGCCCCCACGCTTTCGCCGCGAGCGCCCGAGCCTTATTGAAGTCGCCAACGTTGGAATAGGCGGTCCCCATCTGCGCCCAGGCGGCCGCGAATCCAGGGTCGAGGGCGGTCGCACGTTCGAAGTGGCCGATCGCCTGTTGGTACTGCGACGCCTGAAACAGTTTCAGCCCGGTCGTAAACGCCTTGAGCGCCTCGAGCGATCCGGTGGTCGCTTCCGCCACCGGCACGTCGTACTTCTCGATCGACGCCAGCGATTCGCCCAGGTCGCGCCGCATCGACCACGCGCCGTCGCCGATCGCGGCGAGCGCTTCCTCAGGACGTGACACCTGCGTCTGCCGGGTGGCGAGGATCTCTCCCGTCGCGCAGTTGATCGCGTTGAGGGTCAGCACGTACTGGCTGCCGAGCCGCGCGATCGATCCCTCGAGCATCGCCTTGACGCTCAGGCGCTGGCAGACCTCGCGCGCCGCCGCGCCCGTGATGCTCTCGTTCGGCGCCCGCGACATGAACCGCAGCGCGTCGCGGATGCGATCCTGCGACACGACGTTCAGATACGGCGACTGCTGGATCTGAACGAGCAGCGCCTGCCGCAGCGTGTCGTCGAACACCGGCTCGCCGGTCGAATTGGCGACGTCGGCGACCAGGATCTCGTCTTCAGCCGCCAGCGCCGGCGTGCGCGACGAGAACAAGTACGCCGCAACGCCCACACCCGCGACGACGATGGCGGCGAGCGCCGCGATGCGGAGCCAGCGCCGGCCGGCCTTCCGGGATGCCGGCACGGGTATTTCGTGGCTGGGTCGAGACCCGTGGCCGCTGTCGCGTCGGAGCCGGCGGAGCTCCGCGCGGAGGTCGGCTGCCTCCTGATACCTGAGGTCGCGGTCCTTCTCGAGGAGCCGCAGGATGATCCGCTCGAGCTCCGGCGGCACCGCCGGATTGAGACGGACCGGCGCCGTGGGATCCCCGTGCAGGATCGCATCGACCAGCGTGACGGTGCTCTTGCCGTGGAACGGCCGCTGGCCCGTCACCATTTCGTACATCACGCAGCCGAACGAAAACAGGTCGCTCCGCACGTCCACGTCGTCGCCGCGCGCCTGTTCCGGGGACATGTACGCCGTCGTCCCCATCGCGACGCCCGGCGTCGTCAGATGATCGTGGGCGGAGGCCGTCGGCATGGCGGCTTCGGCCGGCGCCGCGGCGCCCGCCTGCGGCGCCAGCTTCGCGAGGCCGAAGTCGAGCACTTTCGCATGGCCGCGGGCCGTAACGAAGATATTCGCCGGCTTGATATCGCGGTGGACGATCCCGCGGGTGTGCGCCGCGTCGAGCGCGTCGGCGATCTCGATCGCAAGGTCGACCGTGCGATCGATGTCGGTCGGCTTCTCCTCGATCAGGCGCCGCAGCGTCTGCCCTTCCAGCAGTTCCATGACGATGAACTGCCGGCCAGCGTGCTCGCCGACGTCATAGACGGTGCAGATATTGGGGTGATTGAGCGCGGAGGCCGCCCGCGCCTCTCGCTGGAACCGCTCGGCCGCGGCGCGATCGGCGGAGAGCGCCGGCGGAAGGAACTTGATGGCAACCGGCCGTCCCAGGCGGACATCCTCCCCTCTGTAGACGACACCCATCCCGCCGCCGCCCAGCTCCTCGACGATCCGATACGGCCCGACCGTCTCGCCGATCATTGGACGGATTATACCGACGCGGACGAGGCGAGGCCGGGCGATGGGTGAGCGGCCCCGATAGAACGATATGCCGATAGGCTGATAGGCCGATACGCCGATAACCCGATCACTTGCACCGATAGCCCGCTATCACGATCGACCGATGAGATGACCCGATCATCGATCTCACATCGCGCGATTCTTTTGTTATGCTCTCGTCCATGTCCCAACGGCTCGCGAACGTCACGATCAAGGGCGACCTCAAAGCGGAAGAGGATCTCACCATCGACAGCCGGTTCGAAGGCCGGATCGACATGCGCAACCACTGCCTCGTCGTCGGACCGGACGCGGACGTGTACGCGGACGACGGGTTCGTCGGCGACCTGGTGGTGTTCGGGCGGCTCTCCGGACGGCTCGTCGTGACGGGCACGGCCGACATTCGGGATACCGCGCGCGTCGAAGGGCGGCTGGTCGCCGCCGTCATCGGTATGAGCGAGGGCGCGCACTTCAACGGCTCGATCGACACCCGCCGCGCCGACATCGCGGCGCGCGTCGCCGATCACCGCATCAGGAAATCCCAGAGCGCGGTCAACGCGCTGGGGGCAGCTCGCTGACCCACTTCGGCGGGTCGGGCTCCGCCGGCAGTTTCGACGGCAGCCCTTTCGCGACCCTCCAGCGATGCAGCCATGACGGACCCGCGGTCCCGACGTAGTCGTCCGGCGTCTGGTACGCGGCATCCTGCATCGCATCTTTCAGGCTGACGAACGCGTAGCCGCGCGCCTTCATCTTCTCGAGCATGGCCGGCAGGTAGTCCGCGTTGATGTCGTTGACGTGGATGAGCAGGGTTTGCGCGATCTCCCGGCCGAACGTCTCGCGTGAGAGCCCTTCGAAGAATGCCAGCATGGTATCCAGGTGGACGAGATACGCGTAGCCGATCTTTTTCGCCAGCGCGTCGTCTTTCCTGAGCCTGGCGCCGCGGTAGCGATCGCTGAACAGATAGTCGACATGCTCGACGGTGAACGGGGCGACGGTGAAGCCCTGGCGCTTGAGGAACGCGTTCAGCCGGTCCTTGATCTCCTTCGTGGGCCCTGTGTGCGTGTAGGGATGACGGAACCATTTCTCCGTCATGTTGGCGCGCAGCCGTAAGTAGGCGGTCACCGACTCGCCCTCGAGGATGTCCGCGATGTACTTCTCGATCGGCGTATCGTTCAGATCCCAGTGCGAGCGCGTGTGATTGCCGAGCGGCAGACCCGCGCGTATCCAGAGCCTCAGCGCTTCGACCTGTCCTTCGCGGCCGTCCGATGTCAGCTTGCCTTCGTTCACGAACCCGACGGCCGGCGCTTTGACGGACTGCAGCGCCGCCACGATCGTCGAATTCAGCTTCATGACATGCGCGACGTCGTCCGGCGCCTGCGAGGCCGGAAGGTCATCGAACGTGAGCGCGATCGTGCGGCCCGAAGCTGGTTGGGACGAGGCTCCAGCCTCGCGGTGTGCCAACGGCGAGATGAGGATGA
Source organism: Vicinamibacterales bacterium (assembly GCA_036258175.1). Taxonomy (GTDB): domain Bacteria; phylum Acidobacteriota; class Vicinamibacteria; order Vicinamibacterales; family 2-12-FULL-66-21; genus DATAEE01. The sequence goes on along the minus strand of DATAEE010000094.1, from coordinate 7,643 downwards.
GGTCGAGCGCAACGATCGCAGCGGCGGCTCTAAGGATCACGCGCGACTCCTTTTTTTGTTTTGCACTGGGCCCACCCCCAGCGCCTGCCACGCCTCGCTCTCGCTCGGCGCGCTGATCCCCACATCTAGCTCTATGCGTCCTGATGAGTTCTGTTCAGGGTAATCGTTTTCGACGCCCGTACGAAGTTCAGACAACCGGAGCAGGGCCGGGTGCACTTCGGTGCGCGGTGCCGAGGTTGCGGTGCACTCAGCACTGAGCACCCGCACCTGAGGGCACCCAGAGCACCTCAGTGCACCGTGAGCGGATCGAGTCCATAATCGCCCTATGGCGCATGGACTCGATCTGCTCCGGTGGCTGGGCGTTGAACAGCCGCCCAGCGACCCGGAAGTGCTCGACGCGATCAGCGGCGTCCTCGACCGTCTCGACGACCGCCGGGCGCGATACGTTGCCGCGTTCGCGTACCTGCTCGGCCGCGTCGCGGCCGCGGATCACGAGGTGGGCGACGAAGAAAAGCGGCTGATGATTCAGCTCGTCGCCGAGGAATCTGGCCTGCCGGTGACCGAAGCGGCGGCCGTCGTCACGCTCGCGCTCGACGAGTTCCGGCGCTTCGGCGGCACGCACAACCTCATCGTCGCGCGCGAATTCGCGTCGATCGCGACGCGCGACGAATGCCTGGCGCTCCTCCGCTGCCTCTTCGCGGTTTCAGCCGCGGATCTGTCCGTCCAGGTCCGCGAGGACAACGAGATCCGCCAGATCAGCCGCGAGCTGAAGATCGAGCATGGCGATTTCGTCAAAGCGCGCGCCGACGTCAGGGATCACTTGGCGGTGTTGAAGAAACGACGCTGATCCGGGCCACGGACCCCGCGGATTCAGACACGACGAGCCACGGATTACGCGGATTTCACGGATAGAAAACCGCAGATCAACGCAGGACGCACGCAGATACCTGACTTCACTCGCCTGCTTGTTATCTGCGTCTATCTGCGTGAATCTGCGGTTAGGAATCGGAGACCGCGTACCTGTATCGTTCACCCGAACACGGCAGCCGGCAGCGCAAAACCCGGAATCACCAACGACTCGAGCGTCTCACCAGGCGCGAAAGACTTGCGGCTTCGGACGCCGCTCAAGCCGAAGCTCAGGACGTCTAGATGGCGGCTCGGGAGATCGATGACCCAGCCCTCGCGGACGCCGTACCGCGCGAACCAGCCGAGGCGCCGATCGAGCTGCCCCACCCGCGGCCGCGGCGAGAGCACTTCGACGACCAGATCCGGTGCGCCGTAAACCTTGTCGCTGATGATCTCTCGCCCAGCCGAGACGAACAACAGGTCTGGCTGCACGACGAGCGCGGCATCGTAGTCCAGCACCACGTCTATCGGCGACACCATGACCTCGCCAAGCTGACGCTCCCGAACGAACGGGACCATCGCGAGCAGCAGATCCCTGACGGCCCGCTGATGGGTCGCCGTCGGCGCCTCCGCAACTTCCAGCACGCCGTAAGCGAGCTCGCACGGCAGCACGGTCTCCGGTGTCTGGAAATATTCCGCCGTCGTCATAAGCCCCCTCCTGACGCCGCGTCGCTTCTTGTACGTGACGCGAAGATCGACCGGCCGCGAACTCATGACGACGACGATGCCATCGTCGAAAGAGAAAAACAAGACGATCAGGTGCCGCGTGCCACGTGCCGGGCGCCTGGTGCGAGCCGGGTGCCGGATGCCTGGTGAATGCCTAGTGCGAGTGCACGGTGCGCGTGGTAGCCTGCACACCGCAGGCGCCCGGCACGAGGCACCCGCGTCGCACCAGGCGCCCGGCACGAGGCACCAAGCACCAGGAGCACGCCCGGCACCAGGCACCCGCCCGGCACCAGGCACCCGCGTCGCACCAGGCACCCGGCACGAGGCACGAGGCACCAGCGTACTCGGAGGTTTCATGCGTCTTCTTGTGTGGCTCATCGCAGCCGTCTGCGCCGTTCAACCTGCGCGTCAGCCGTCCGCGTATGCGCCGAGTGGGACGCCGATCGAGTTGGGCCTGGCCGGCTACGCGAAGGTGCTCTGTTCGGCGATCTACGTCTCGGGACGCGACGCGAACGAGGCAGCGAAGAACAGCGGCTTCTTCATGATGCCCGAAGGTCAGGCGGACAAAGTGGGCTGGACGGTCGATCGCGACGCGAAGATCGTCCGGATGACCCTCGGCGACGTCACGCGCGAAGCGAAGTTCTACGGCGATCAGGGCTGCATCATCCATCAGCAGAACAACCCGAAGATCTTTTTCACTCCCGAAGCGGTGAAGACGACGCTGCCCGATGCGGCCACGCAGCCGTGGCCGATGGGGGATGCCGAACCAGCGGGTCCGCGAGTGACCGGGCTCGATCAAGGAAAGATCGACGCCGCGGTCGACGCGGCGTTTGCCGATCCTGCCGCGCTGACCGCGGCCTTCCTCGTCCTGCACAAAGGCCGCATCGTCGCCGAGCGATATATGCCGGGAATCACGAAGGACACACAGCTCGAGAGCTGGTCGATGGGCAAGAGCATTACCGCGACGCTTTTCGGGCTGCTGGTGAAAGACGGCACGTACACGCTCGAACAGCCCGCGCCCGTACCGGAGTGGCGGGCGGCGGACGATCCCCGCCGGAAGATCCGGAACATGGACCTGCTGCGAATGAGCAGCGGACTGCGGTTCATCGCCGGCCAGGATCCGGACTACACCGCGGACAAGGGCTACCCGGATCACATGTTCATCTATACGGGTGCCGTCGACTCGTTCGCCTACTCGGTCAATCGGCCGCTCCAGTTCCCGCCGAATACCGAAGGCCGCTATCGCAACTCGGATCCGTTGACGATTGGATATCTGATCAAGCTGGCGGTGCAGAAGCGCACCGAATCCTACCTCGCCTGGCCGCAGCGCGCGCTCTTCGATCGAATCGGGATTCGCCGGCAGGTGCTCGAAACGGATCCGTACGGGAACTTCCTGCTGACCGGCTACGACTACGGCACCGCGCGCAACTGGGCGCGGCTGGGGCTGCTCTATCTCCAGGACGGTATGTGGCAAGGCACGCGCATCCTGCCGGAAGGCTGGTCGAAGTTCGTCAGCACGCCGGCGTCGGCGTGGAAGCGGCCCGTTTACGGCGGATTCTTCTGGATCAACGGCGACGGTGCGTGGAACCTGCCGAAAGATGCGTACATCATGGCGGGCGCCGGCGGTCAGAGCGTCTTCGTCATCCCCTCGCATCAGCTTGTCGTCGTGCGAATGGGGCATTTCCGCGGCGCCGGGCCTGCGCGCAAGGCGACGAACGAATCCTTGCGCGTACTGATGCAGGCGGTTGGGACCTAGCTTTCCATTGCGGATTGTGGATTGCTGATTGTGGATTTATTTGCGATTGATGATTGACGATTGAGGACTATTGATGATTGGTCGATTGGTACTCGCTGCCGTGATCTCAGTCGGCCTGTGGTACGAGCCTTTAGGCTCGTCGTCTCAACAGCCAAATGACGTCACGCTCTGGGTCACGCTCGGCGACAGCGACATCCTCGTCGAGGTCGACGCGTATGCCTTCAAGGAGATCCGCCGCATCAAGGTCGATCCGAAACCGCATGGTCTGGCGGCGTCGCCCGACGGGACGAAGGTGTATCTCACGAGCGATCGCGTGGGGAACTTTCAGGTCGTAGACGTCGCCACGGGACAAACGACCGCGCGTCTGCCGCTCGGCAAGGATCCCAACCAGATGACGCTGACGAAGGACGGACGCCACGCGTACGTCCCGATGCGCGGCGAGAACCGGATCGATCTCGTCCAGCTCGATCCGCTGAAGCTCGTGAAGTCGTTCCCGTCCGACAAGGGTCCGCACGACGCCTACACGACCGCCGACGGTTCGCGAATCTACGTCGGCGCGCAGTTCGGCCGATCGATCGACGTCTTCGATCCGGCAACGCAGACGGCTCTGCCTCGAATTCCGACCGAAGACGGCGTCCGGCCCATCGAGCCGACTCGCGACGGCAGGACGCTCTACGTCGCGCTTTCGAATCTTCTCGGCTTCGTGGTCGTCGATCCGGCGGCGCGGAAGGTCACGCAGCGCGTCGAACTGGACAAGCTGCCGGACGGCGTGCCCAAACCGTATCTCGAGACCTTCACGCACGCGCTCCAGCTGACCGCGGACGAACGTGAGCTCTGGGTCACTGACTGCATCAACGACTTGATTCGCATCGTCCGGGTTTCCGACCTGAAGGAAGTGGCCAAGATTCAGGTCGGCCACTTCCCCCACTGGTTCACGATGCGCCCGGACGGCAAGGTCATCTTCGTGAGCTTGTGGTACTCGGACGTCGTCTCGGCGATCGACGTCGCGAGCCGCAAGGTGATCGCGAACATCCAGTTCGAGCGCGCCAGCGGACCCAAGCGAATCCTCGTGGCGCGTCAGGCGAATCGCGGAACTCTGTAGATTACGGTTCAGGGTTCAACGTTCGGTTCCGGTTCAGCGCAGAACCTTGAACGAACTCCTCGAACCTTGAACCACGCCTTGAACCCTGAACCTTGAACCTTGAACCCTGAACCGTCTTATGGGCTGTCTATAATCGTCACCGTCGCTGAGCGGAGCGGCTGCTGGCCAAGTTGCGCACCAATCAGCAATAATCCGCAATCACCAATCACCAATCGTCAATCAATCACCAATCACCAATCGAAAAATCGCCAATGCAAGAAGCAGAGAGAGTCGGTTTCATCGGCCTGGGCCTGATGGGCCGTCCCATGGCCCTCAATCTCCTGAAACGCGGCTTCACGCTCGTCGTGCACAGCCGCAGCCGCGGACCGGTCGACGAGCTCGTCGCCGCCGGCGCGGACGCGGCCAGCTCGCCAGCGGAGGTCGCGCGCCGCGCGCGCCGGATCGTGACGATGCTGCCGGACTCGCCCGACGTGGCCAAGGTGCTCGAAGGGCCGGACGGCGTCTTCAGCGCGCTCCAGCCCGGCAGCCTTCTGATCGACTGCAGCACCATCGCGCCAGCCGAGGCGAAGCGGCTGGCGGAGCGCGCGAAGTCGCTCGGCGCGGGCATGCTCGACGCGCCGGTCAGCGGCGGCGAGATCGGCGCGATCAACGCGTCGCTGTCGATCATGGTCGGCGGTGAACCCGACGCGTTCGCGCAGGCCCGGCCGATCTTCGACGCGATGGGCAACCCCGAGCGGGTCGTGCACATCGGGCCGTCGGGGTCCGGTCAGATCTGCAAGGTGTGCAACCAGCTCGTCATCGGCGGCGCGCTCGCCGCGGTCGGCGAAGCCTTCGGGCTCGCCCGCAAGGCTGGGGTCGACGCCGCGAAAGTGCGCGCGGCGCTCCTCGGCGGGTTCGCCGCGAGCCGCGTCCTCGAAGTGCACGGCGAACGGATCCTTCAGGAAAACTACAAGCCCGGGTTCCGGGCGGTTCTGTATCAGAAGGACATGCGCATCGCCGCCAAGACGCTGGCCGAGCACCAGGCGCAGGCGCCGGTCACGACGCTGATGAAGGACCTCGTCGACCGGTTCGTCGCCCAGGGACGGGGCGAGGAGGATTACTCCGCGGTTGCGACGCTACTCATCTAGCCTGCGCCTCGATCGCTGACAAGTAGATGGCGCCTCGGCGTTCCGCAATGAGATCGAACGCAAGCAGGAACGCGCCGTTGATGAGAAGGCCGAGCGCGACGCCGGTCACGACCGGCCGATGTTTCTGCGTAATCGCGATCACGGCACACGCGATGATCACCGCGAGCTCGACGTACTCGATCACAACGAAGTTGCGCTGGACGCGCACCATGCGGGCTCGTTCGTCGGAATCGAACCGCGGCCGGTCGGACGTGAGCTGTGTGATGAGGCCGTTCACCTGGGAGTCGGTCCGAAGATAGAGGCCGGCGCCGAGCGCGATCTCGGCCAGCGCGAGGAGTGCCAGCGTGATCGCGAGCGAGCGAAGGCCCCACCGCGGTTGAAAGAAAAGCACAGCCGCGGCGATGCCGATGGCGCCGATAGCCACCAGCAAGAGCCCGGCGTGCTTCTCTCCGTTGAAGTAGCTCAGCACGATGTCCTGCATCACGCGCTCCCCTCGATAGCCAGATAAGTCCGATCACTTGATCCGATAGACGATATGCGATCAGCCGATGACTTGGCCCGACGAACCGATCATCCATGGCCAGAGTTGACGTCCGTGACCCGGAGTAGTACGGTATCGGAGTGTTTCGTCCGGCCCATCCCGCGTGTCGTCCTTCCGGATGCGGTTGTAGCCTGCCGCGGTAGCGTGGCGGTCTAGTCACCAGAACCGCGGCCCCCTAAGCAACTCAACTAACTAATTAGGCATGGTGGCGCACGGCTTTAGCCGTGCGGATCGTTCGGGCATTTCTGAACGAACCGCACGCCTAAAGGCGTGCGCCACCTTGGTGGAGATCTTTCTCTATGGCGGCAGTTGACGGTCCCAAAACCCTCGGCCGGGCAAGGCTGTCGTTCGCAAGCGAGCCGGAGATCGACGAGTTCGTCGCGACGCTCGAGCGGTTCGAGCGCGGAGAGCTGACGCCCGACGAATGGCGCGCGTTCCGGCTGATCCGCGGCACGTACGGACAGCGCCAGACCGGCGACGTGCAGATGCTGCGCGTCAAGATCCCGCAGGGCGTCGCGACCGCCGTCCAGCTGTGCGCGCTCGCCGACGTGGCCGAGCGCTACTCGAGGGGCTTCGGCCACCTCACGACCCGCGAGAACCTGCAGTTCCACTTCGTCAGGCTGCACGACGCCGAGCCCGCGATGCGGATCCTGGCGGAGGCGGGGCTCACGACGCGGGAGGCGTGCGGCAACTCGGTCAGAAACATCACGACGTGCGCGTACGCCGGCGTCGCCGAGGACGAAACGTTCGACGTCACGCCGTACGCCGAAGCCCTGACCCGGTTTCTGCTGCGGCATCCGCTCAGCTCAACACTCCCGCGCAAGTTCAAGATCGCCTTCGAAGGCTGCACCGACGATCACGTCGCGACCGCCATCAGCGATCTCGGCTGGCGCCGCGGTCCGTTCGGTCGGACAGACAGTCGAGCGTGGCTTCCGGGTGACGGCCGGCGGCGGCACCGCGATCGATTGCCGATCGGGTCAGCTGCTCTTCGCGTTTCTGCCAGCGGGCGACATCTTGAACGTCGCGGAAGCGATCCTTCGGGTCTTTCACCGGCTGGGCGACCGGGTCCATCGGCAGCGCAACCGGATGAAGTTCCTCATCAAGGCGCTCGGCTGGGATCGCTGGCGGGCCGAGTTCGAAAGCGAGCTCGCTGAGATCCGCGCAGCCGGCGGCACACGACTGCCGTTCGATCCCGACCGGCCGCCGGTCGAGCACGCGCCAGACTGGCCGCGAACCCCGCCGCCGTCAATCGAGGACATCGCGCGTCGCGCCGCATCTGCGAAGCTGGGCGGTCCCGGGCTCCACCCCTCGACTACGCTCGGGGCAAGCCCCTCGACTGTGCTCAGAGGCCTGTCTTCAAACCGGCTTGCCCTGAGCGAAGTCGAAGGGTGGCTCGAGACCAACGTGCGCGCCCAGAAGCAGGACGGCTACGTCACCGCGACCGTGACGGTGCCGCTCGGCGATGTGACGAGCGTGCAGCTGCGAACGCTGGCGGATCTCGCGCTCGCGTACGGCGACGGCACGGTGCGCTTCACGCACGAGCAG
>DATAEE010000093.1:0-33084 GCA_036258175.1 Vicinamibacterales bacterium | reverse complement strand
TGAATGGCGTCACGACGCGACCTCGGACTCCGTGTCGGTCTCCGCCTTCTTGTCCGCGGCCAGGCTGAACAGCCGATTCAACGCGTCGGCATACGCCACGATCATCGCCTCGTCGCTCACCGATTTGAGCTGCTCGGTCGGCGTCAGCAGCAGCTTCTCGACGATCAGCCTGGTGACGTCATCGACGCGCGCGCGCGCCTCAGGGCTCAGCGCGCCGAGCTTCGCCTCGAGGCGCTGCAGTTCGGCGCGACGGATTTCCTCGAACCGCTGGCGCAGCGCGACGACGGTTGGTACCGCATTGCGCGATCGCACCCACGCGATGAACTTGTCGACCTCGTCTACGACGATCGCGTCGGCGCGCTCGACCTGGTGGCCACGGCGCGTCATGCTCTCGCTGACGATCCCCTGCAGATCATCGATGTTGTACAGGAAGACCTGTTCGAGCTCGCCCGCCGACGGTTCGACGTCGCGCGGCACGCCGAGATCGATGATGAACAGCGGGCGGTTGCGGCGCGTGCGCATGACCGCCTGCACGCGATCGAGCCTCAGCACCGGATCGGATGCGCCGGTCGCCGTCACGATGACGTCGGCGCGCTCGAGGACGCGGCCGATCTCCGACCAGGGGATCGCCGATCCATCGACACGGTTGGCGAGCGCCGTCGCGGATGCGAGCCTGCGGCTGGCCACGGCGATTTCTCCCACGTGCTGAGAACGCAGATGCGTCGCGGTGAGCTTGGCCATCTCGCCGGCGCCGACGATGAGCGCGGTGAGTCCGCTCAGCTCGCCGAAGATCTTGCGCGCCAGCGACAGCGCGGCGTAGCTGACCGACACGGCCCCTTCGCCGATTCCGGTTTCAGCGCGGACCCGCTTGCCGGCGGAGAGCGCGCAGTGGAACAGGCGGTTGAGGAGCGGTCCCGTCGCGTGCGCGTCGACGGCGACCTGATACGCCTGCTTCACCTGACCGAGAATCTGCGGCTCTCCGACCACGAGCGAGTCGAGCCCGCCGGCGACGCGAAACAGGTGCCGGGTCGCGGCGGCGTCGAGCTGCAGGTAGAGGTGCGGGTCGAGCCGATCGGTCGCGAGGCCGTGGTATTCGGCGACGAAGCGGCCGATCGCCGGACGCGCCGTGCCCGGCTCCGCCACGGCGTAGATCTCGACGCGATTGCACGTCGACAGGATGACGCACTCGTCAGTGGCCCGGCGTCCCGCGAGCTCGCGCACCGCGCGCGCGACGTCGCGCGTCGAGAAGTCGACCTGCTCGCGAAGCTCGATCGGCGCTGTACGATGGCTCAGGCCGACGAGGATCAGAGACATTCAGATCTCTGTAGGGACTTGGGACGACGGACTAGGGGCTAGCGAAGACTTCTGACCTTCAGAACGTGGTTTCGTCGCTAGTCCCTAGTCCCAGTCCCTAGTCCCCGACATCTAGAAGTTATGGCTCCGCGTGAGAAAGTACCCGACCGGCACAAAGTTCAGCAGTACGATAGCGAACCCAACGGCCGACAGCAGCGCCGCGCGCCGGCCGGTCCAGCCGAAGCGCCGCGCCACGAGCTGGAATGAATAGACCGCCCAGCAGACGAGCGCAACCAGAATCTTCGGATCGACGATTGTCATCGCCTGGACACGCGGGTCGGCGAACTCCGGCCGCGCGCGTATCGCCCAGATCGCGCCGATGGCGACGCCGACCGTCAGGAACAGCCAGCCGATGCGCACCGCGCGATCGTTCATCACGTCGAGCCGCGCGAGCGGGGGCAGCCGCCGATAGAAGAAGCCGACGTCCTTGCCCTTGATTTCCTTGAACAGGAGTACGTAGGTGATGCCGATGACGCATGCCAGCGCGAAGCTGGCGTACGCAAACAGCATCGACGCGACGTGCAGCGTGAAGAGCGGTGTTCGCAGCACGGCGGATCGCGGCTCGGCCGCGTCCGGCGTCAGCGCCGGGATGAGCTGCAACGCCGCGAGAAGCGGCGCGATGAACGCGCCGATCGTCCGTTCGTCGGTCGTGATCTCGATGTAGAGGTAGGCGAGAGCGAGCAGCCATACGAACGCCGAGACCGCGGCGGTGGTCCCTGCGATCGGCGCATAGCCGAGCGCCATGGTCTTCATTCCGATCGCAAAGGTATGTGCCAGCGCGCCGCCGGCGAGCAGCGCCGTCGCGAGCCGGCCGGTCTGCCGGTCGCCGCGCAGGAAGTGGGCCGCGTAGGCGATCGCCGCCGCGACGTAGAGCGCGAGCGGCAGGAGGTTCATGGCGACGTCGCGCTCGGCGCGTAGTAGCCCTGCTTGGTCCGCGCCGTCACGTTCTCGCGCTTCACGCGCACGACGATCCGGCGCCAGGCGCCGTCGCGCCGCGAGTTCTTCGACGCGTAGCCGATCGTGTACTGACTGGCGAGCTCGGTGGCGATCTGCTCGTAGACGCCGGCGAGCTGACCGATGTGATCCGGGAACCAGGCGCGGCCGCCGGTTTCGAACGCCAGCTGCTTGAGCACGAACTCCGCCTCTTTGAAGCCCCGCGACCCGTTGTCCTTCGGCCGGAGCCCGATCGTGTAGATCGCCGTCTCGGAGCGCTTCGCCTGATCGAGGACGTCCTCGTAGCTCAGGATGCTGGACGTGTCTTCACCGTCCGAGAGCACGACAATGGCCTGGCGGCGGATTTCTTCAGCGGATGATGCGCGTATCTTGCGCAGCTCTTTGAGCGAAATGTAGATCGCGTGGTGCAGCGACGTGGAGCCACCGGCGGCGGCGTCCCGAATGGCCTTCTCGAGCGCAGCCTTGTCGTTCGTGAAGGTCTGCCGAATCTCGACGCGGCTGTCGAAGTCGACGATCTCCGCGACGTCCTCGGCACGGAGGCGCTGAACGAATCCGGTCGCCGCGTCCTGCGCGGTCTGGAGGCGGTCTTCCATGCTCGCGCTCGAGTCGAGGAGGAGGGCGAGCGCGATGGGCGACTGCGTCTTGGAAAAGAAGCTGATCTCCTGGTTCGCACCGTCCTCGAACACCTCGAAGTCCGCCTGTTCGAGGTCCCGGATGAGCCTGTTGGCGCCGTCGACCACGGTGACGTTGAGCGACACGACTTCGACGCCGGCCTTGAACCGCTGTCCGCGCTGGCCCGCGGCCGGCGCGGCCACGACGAGCGTGAGAAGCCCGACCGCCAGGAGAGCGAGTCGGCGCCGAGTGATCTGTTTGGAGGATACCGTCAACACGTTGTTATTTCCCTGCGACCGTCCGCGCACGAACCGTAATGTTGGGCCGCGTCGCGCGGATCGAGAGTTTTTCAGGCGGGATCAGCTGGTCCGGGCGCGAATACACGACGCGGTACTGCGACAGCAGCTCGCGGGCGAGCGAACTCATCGCCCCTTCGACCGATGATTCGGCCAGCAGCGTATCGCGGCGCCCGCCCGTCGTGCGCGTGCCGACGTCCAGAACCCGGTTCCGCGTCCGGATCTCTTCGGTGTCACTTGCCGTGCTCACCGTCGTGAGCACCAGCGCGTGCATCGTCGCGTCGGCGCGGCGAATCGCGTCGACCACGGTCTGATCGTGAACAGTACTGAACTCGACGCCTTCGGTCATCAGCACGACGATCTGCTTCCGCGCCGTGTCCTCTCGCTTCGCGAGCCCCTTCGAGGCGTCGATCACGGCATCGAGCATCTGCATGCCGGCGGAGCTGCGCGAGAAGATCCGATCGATCGAGGACGAGAGCGCGGCCGCGTCCGACGTGTAGTCGCGGACGAGCGTCGAGCGTTCGCCGAACGTGACGAGCGCGATCTGATTCTTGCCGGCCGCGGCGATCGTGTTGACGAAGGCCTTCGCGCCATCCCGGAACTCGCGGGTCGCGCTGTCGGCGGCGGCGCTGTCGTCAATCAGGAGCGCGATCATCAGCGGCTCCTTCGCCTGCTCGACCCGGAGGATCTCGCGCGCCACGCCATCCTCGCGCACCTCGAGATCCTTGACGGAGATGCCCTCGACGGGCTGTCCTTTCTCGTCGACGACGGTGACGATGACCGATCGTTCGGCCGCGGCCACGACGCCTGACAGGGCTCCCAGACAGATGAGGCCGGCAGCAGTTACGACACGAAGGCGGGCGATCGGTGACATGGGGAGTCCTTGAATCGCAGTATAGGTCTCGCCCGCGAAGGGCGTCAAGGATGGGTGTCGCGCGAAAGTGCTTGAAAATATTGGAGTTGCGCGGCGGCGCGGCGAGCTCCATTTCTTGACAGCTACCGGCTCTGGCGTGTTATAAGTCACCGTCGGCGATGCTCGAGGCCTACGTCCCGATTTTCCTCTTCATTCTGATTGCAGTCGGCTTCGCGATATTCACTATCGTGTTCTCGAAGCTGCTGCATCCGAAGAAGTTCAACGTGGTCAAGCTCGAGCCGTACGAGTGCGGCATCGAGCCGGCGACCGACGCGCGCGACCGCTACAGCGTGCGCTACTACCTCGTCGCGATGCTGTTCGTCATCTTCGACGTGGAAACGGTCTTCCTGTTTCCGTGGGCCGTGATCATGGACCGGCTGCTGCTCTTCGGCTTTCTCGAGATGCTGGTCTTCCTGTTCATCCTCGTCGTCGGCTACGTCTACGCCTGGCGGAAAGGGGCGCTCGAATGGGCGTGAGGATCGATGGCTGACGAGACTCCGAAGGCGGCAGGCGACAAGCCGGCGAGCGATGCGCCGGCAGAGCCGCTGAAGGGAGAGGTGTCCCGGGTCTCGGATCCCGGTGCCGGCGCCTCCGCCGCGCCAACACCTGCTGCGCCACCGGCTCCGCCTGCGCCGAAGCCCGCGAATCCGGCCGCCGCCGCGAAGACGGCGACGGGGGCCGAAGCCAGAGCCGCGGGTCCTGCGCCCGCTGCCGGACATGGTCCGGCTCCGCCTTCCGGACCGTCCGATCCGCCGCCGCCGGCGGGAACGGCAATTCCGCCGTTCATCGAGGCGCTGCAGGCCGCGTTTCCCGGCGCCATCGAGCAGCTCAGTTTCTGGGTTGGCGACTGGACCGTGATCGTATCGGCCGACCGGCTGCTCGACATTGCCGTTCATCTTCGCGACACACCAGGCGCAAAGTTCGACTATCTCTCGGATGTGACCGCATCGGACTGGCCGCCGCGCGCCAAGCGGTTCGACGTCATCTACTGCCTGTTCTCGACGACGCGCCGGCAGCGCGTGCGCGTGAAAGTTCGGGCGGGCGAGGGTGATCCCGTGCCGTCGGTCACCGGCGTCTGGCCCGCGGCGAACTGGCTCGAACGCGAGGTCTGGGATCTGTTCGGTGTCAATTTCACGGGCCACCCGGATCGGCGTCGCATCCTGATGCCTGACGAGTGGCAGGGGCATCCGCAGCGAAAGGACTATCCGCTCGAGGGCCCGGGCGAGCTGCTGATGGAAAGCCCGCTCGACTGGCTCAGGCTGCGCGTGCAGCACGACGTGGCTGATATTGAATGACTGTAGGCCCGACCTTGAGGTCGGGCGTGTCGGAAAACTCGGTCCTACGGATGATGATGGATACCGCAACCACTCCCCAGCCCATGTTCGACACCGACGAGCTGGTGATCAACATGGGGCCGCAGCACCCGAGCACGCACGGCGTGCTGCGGGTGATCCTTCGCCTGGACGGCGAGCGCGTGGTGGGATCCGACGTCGTAATCGGCTATCTGCACCGCGGGATCGAAAAGCTGTGCGAGAGCCGGGACTGGACGCAGATCATCCTGTTGACGGATCGGATGGACTACGTCGCGGCCGCGACGAACAACCTGGGCTACTGCGAGACGGTCGAGAAGATGATGCAGCTCGAGGTGCCTCGCCGCGCCCACTACGTCCGCACGATTCTCGCCGAGCTCCAGCGCATCGCCAGCCACTGTCTCTGGCTGGGAACGCATGCGATGGACATTGGCGCGATGACCGTCTTTCTCTATGCGTTCCGCGAGCGCGAGCTGATCCTCGATCTCTTCGAGGAGTACTGCGGCGCGCGGCTCACCTACAACTCGATGCGGATCGGCGGCCTGCCGCTCGACATCCCGCCCGGCTGGGACAAGAAGGTTCGCGAGTTCTGCAGGATCATGGAGGAGAAGGTCGGCGAGTACGAGGAGCTGCTGACGCACAACCGCATCTGGCTGGAGCGGACGAAGGGCGTCGGCGTGATTTCAGGCCTCGATGCCGTTGCAATCGGCTTGTCCGGCCCCGCGCTCCGCGGCTCCGGCGTGCCGAAGGACTGCCGCAAGGACGAGCCCTACGCGGCGTATAGCGACTTCGAATTCGACGTGGCCGTCGGCCTGGCGGGCGATACCTACGATCGCTATCTCTGCCGCCTGGAAGAATTCCGGCAGTCGCTCCGGATCATCCGACAGGCGGTCGACGGAATTCCCGAAGGACCGATCGTCGGGAAAGTGCCGCGCCTCATCAAGCCGCCGGCGGGCGAAACGTACCACGCCATCGAGTCGCCAAAAGGTGAGATCGGCTACTTTATCGTCGCCGATGGAAAGACGTCGGCGCCGTACCGGTTCCGCGTCCGTCCGCCCTCGTTCTGCAACCTGCAGGCGCTGCCCCGGTTGATCAAGGGGCACCTCGTCGCCGACGTCGTGGCGCTCATCGGCTCGATCGACATCGTGCTCGGAGAGGTCGATCGATGATCGGGCCTCGGGCCTCGGGCCTCGGGCCTCGGGCAGTGCCCCGGTCCTCGTGCCTCGGCGGTGCCTCGTGCCTCGCAGGCAGCTCGCGCGGCACCAGGCACGAGGCACCCCCCGAGGCACGAGGCACGAGGTACCGCCCGAGGCCCGAGGTCCGAGGCCCGAGGCACGGCGAATGATCGACTCCATCGTCATCCCACTCCTGAAGATCGTCATCCTGCTGAACGCCGTGCTGGTGGCGGTGACCTACATGGTCCTGCTGGAGCGCAAGGTGATCGCCTGGGTCCAGTCGCGGCTCGGGCCCATGCGGGTCGGCCCGTACGGTGTGCTGCAGCCGATCGCCGACGCGGTGAAGCTGATGATCAAGGAAGACATCACGCCCACCCGCGCGGACAAGTGGGTCTTCACCGTGGCGCCGATCCTCGCGCTGGTGCCGGCGCTGATCGTGTTCGCGGTCATCCCGTTCGGCCCGGCCGCGAACCTGTTTGGCAAGTCGATTCCGCTCTACATCGCCGACATCAACGTCGGCCTCCTCTATATCGTGTCGGTCGCGTCGATCGGGGTCTACGGCCTCATCCTCGCGGGCTACGCGTCGAACAGCAAATATCCGCTGCTCGCGAGCCTGCGCGCGTCGGCGCAGCTCATCAGCTATGAGGTCGCCGTCACGATGACGCTGGTCAGCCTCATCCTGATGGCGGGCACGCTGAGCATGGTCGGGATCATCGAGGCGCAGCGGGAAGCAGGTCTCTGGTTCTTCTTCGTCCAGCCGGTCGCGTTCGTCATTTTCTTCATCGGCGGACTGGCCGAGACCAACCGCGCGCCGTTCGACCTGCCCGAGGCAGAACAGGAGCTGACCGGCGGCTTCCACACCGAATACAGCGGCATGCGGTTCGCGCTGTTCTTCCTCGCCGAATACGCCAACATGATCGTCGTGTCGTCGGTCGCGACGACGCTCTTCTTCGGTGGCTGGCTGCGCCCGTTCCCCAACGTTGCGGCGCTGTCATTTCTGGATTTCATTCCCGGCTGGATCTGGTTTCTGTTGAAGACGTTCGTCTTCCTTTATCTATTCCTCTGGATCCGCGCGACGCTGCCGCGCTACCGGTATGACCAGCTCATGCGGCTCGGATGGAAGGTGCTGATCCCGCTCGCGATCGCGAACGTGATCGTCACGGCGGCAGCCAAGGTGTTTCTGTGAGTTCAACGATCGGATTTTGCCCGGTCGTGAGAATCAGCGCGCCAAGCGGAAGCGAGGCGTGGCCGGCGCTGGGGGTGGGGCCCCAGCGCAAACAAAAAGAATGACCGAAGCCATAGCGTTCTACGTCTTGTCCGCGTTCATCGTCGGCTTCGCCGTGCTGGTGATCACCGCGCGGAACACCGTGCACAGCGTGCTGTTCCTCGTCCTGAACTTTCTGTTCGTGGCGGCGCTCTACGTCGTCCTCTCGGCGGAGTTCCTTGCCGCGATTCAGGTGCTCGTGTATGCGGGCGGGATCGTCGTCCTGTATCTGTTTGTCGTCATGCTCGTGAATTTGAAGCGGCCCCCCGAAGTGCACGCCGATCCACGGCGCCGGACGAGGCTCGGATTCGTGCTGTCCGGCGTGGTGCTCGCCGAGCTCGCGGGGATCGTCTTCTACGGCATCGCGCGCGGCGAGCCGGCGAGGGCGGCGATGAGCGAGACGCCGGCCGGACTGCTCGGAAATACCGAGCAGGTCGGCTGGCTGCTCTATACCGACTATCTGATCCCGTTCGAAGTCGCGTCGATGCTCCTGCTCGTCGCGATGGTGGGGGCGATCATCCTCGCGAAACGGGAGCTCTAGGCGACGCAAGCATTTTGGATTGGGGATTGGGGATTTATTGATGATTGGTGATTTCAGATTGGCGACTATTGACGATTTGCGATTGGCGCGGCGCGCCGCGCTGTCGGCGATCATCAATAGTCGTCAATCGTCAATTACCAATCGACAATAAATCGCCAATCGTCAATCACAAATCGACAATGGTGTATGACTGAGATCACCCAGGCTCATTACGCGATTCTGTCGGCCGCGCTGTTCATGATTGGCGTGATCGGCGTCCTCGTGCGCCGGAACATCATCATCATCTTCATGTCGATCGAGTTGATCCTGAACGCGGTCAACATCAACCTGGTTGCCTTCTCGCGCGAATTGCAGCACGTCACGGGGCAGGTGTTCGCGGTCTTCGTCATCGCGGTCGCAGCCGCAGAAGCCGCGGTTGGTCTGGGGATCATCCTCGCGTTCTACCGCAATAAAGAGACCGTGAACATCGATGAAATGAATTTGATGCGCTGGTGATGGATTACATCTGGTTCATCCCCCTGTTGCCCGCCGCGGGCGCCCTCGTCAATGGCGGCGTCGGCATCCGCTACTTCAGCCGCCGTGTCTCCGGGCTGCTCGCCTGCGCGACGATGGCGGCATCCCTCGTCGTGTCGGTCTACGCATTTTTCACGCTGCTCGCGCGGCCGGCCGCCGAACGCGTGCTCGAGACCACGCCGATTCACTGGATTCCGGCGATCGCGCTCGAAACCGCGTCGGGTCTCGGGCGCTTCGATGTGCCCTGGCTGCTTCGAATCGATCCGCTGTCGGCGACGATGATCCTGATCGTTACCGGGATCGGACTCCTCATCCACATCTACTCGACGGCGTACATGCACGACGAGCCGCGCGGCGGCTACGCGCGGTTCTTCTGCTACCTCAACCTGTTCTGCTTCTTCATGCTCATGCTCGTGCTCGGCGCGAACTTCCTCGTGATGTTCGTCGGCTGGGAGGGCGTGGGCCTGTGCTCGTACCTGCTCATCGGCTACTGGTACGAGAAGAAGAGCGCGAGCGACGCTGGCAAGAAAGCGTTCATCGTCAACCGCATCGGCGATTGGGGCTTCGTCCTCGGCGTCTTCCTGGTCTTCTATACGTTCGGCACGCTCGATTTCCGTGAAGTCGCCGCCGCGGCGGCTGCCCGGCCGGTTGAGACGACGACATTCGGCGTGCTGTCGGCGATCTGCCTGCTCCTGTTCGTCGGCGCGACCGGGAAGAGCGCGCAAATTCCGCTGTACGTCTGGCTCCCGGACGCGATGGAGGGGCCGACGCCGGTCTCGGCGCTGATCCACGCGGCGACGATGGTGACGGCGGGCGTGTACATGGTGGGGCGCAACGCGGTGCTGTTCGAGCACGCGCCGCAGGTCATGATGATCGTCGCGATCGTCGGCGTGCTGACGGCGCTGATGGCGGCCTCGATCGGCCTCGTGCAGACCGACATCAAGCGGGTCCTCGCGTACTCCACGGTGTCGCAGCTCGGCTACATGTTTCTCGCGATGGGCGTCGGGGCGTTCGCGGCGGGCATATTCCAGCTGATGACGCACGCCTTCTTCAAAGCGCTGCTCTTCCTCGGGAGCGGATCGGTGATCCACGCGATGGCGGGGGAGCAGGACATGCGCCGTATGGGCGCGCTGCGGACGTTCATGCCGGTGACCTTCATCACAATGATGATCGGCACCGCCGCGATCGCCGGCATCCCGGGACTCTCTGGTTTTTTCAGCAAGGATGAGATTCTGCTGCAGGTGTTTCTCAAGAACCGCCTGTTGTGGGTACTGGCTGCCGCGACCGCGCTCATGACGGCGTTCTACATGTTCCGGCTCATGTCCATGACGTTCTACGGCGTGTACCGCGGCCCGTCGTGGGCACACGGTCACGATCGGCACGGGCATGGGCACGGCCACGCCTGGCACGGCCCGCATGAGTCGCCGAGCACGATGACCGGGCCGCTGATGGCGCTCGCCGTCGGCGCGATCGTCTCGGGTTTCGTCGGCGTGCCGGCGGCGCTCGGCGGCAACAACGCGATCGAGCATTTCCTGCACCCGAGCTTCACGGCGCCGGCGGCCGAACACGCTACTGCTGCACACGAGGCCGCCGCCGAACCTGGAACCCCTGGAACCCCTGGAACCCAGGAAGCGCACGGTGAGGAACCGCATATGAGCGCCGCAGGCGAGCTGGGCCTGATGCTGGTGTCAGTCGTCCTCGCGGTCGCGGGGATCTCCGTCGCCTGGCGGTTCTACGTGACGAAGCCGGACATCTCGGCGCGGCTGGCGCGTGAGTGGTCCGGCGCGCACCGCACGCTGACGCAGAAGTACTACGTCGACGAACTGTATGACGCGAGCGTCGTCCGCGGCACGCTCGGCGCCGGCCGGAACCTGTTTACCTTCGATCGCTCGGTGATCGATGGCGCGGTCGACGGTTCGGGATGGGTCACGCGCGTGTCGTCGTGGATCTCGCACCTGTTCGACAAGTGGGTCGTGGACGGCCTCGTCAACCTCGTCGGCTGGGGCACGGGCGAGTCGAGCTTCGGCTTCCGGCGGATCCAGACCGGGCTCATTCAGAACTACGCGCTGCTGATGCTCGCCGGGGTGTTCGTGTTCCTGAGCGTGTACCTGCTGGCGACCAGATGATTAGAGGGCCTCGGACCTCGGGCGTCGTGCCGCGGGCGGTCGCTCGTCATTCGTGCCTAGGGCGCCGTGACCGAGGCGCGAAGCCCGAGGCACTGCCGATGGCCCGAGGCACGAAGCCCGAGGCACGAACTTGATATGACTTTTTTCAGGACACACGTGCTCTCCATCATCCTCTTCACGCCGCTCGCTGGCGCGCTGCTGCTGCTGTTCGTGAACAAGCACAAAGAGGATGCCATCCGCTGGATCGCGAACGCGTTCGCGCTCGCGGGTTTCCTCGTCTCCGTTCCGCTCTGGTTCTGGTACGACTCGTCGAACCCGGCGTGGCAGTTCACCGAGCGCGCAGCGTGGATTCCGTCGATCGGCGCCAGCTACTTCCTGGGAGTCGACGGTTTCGCAGTGCTCCTCATTCTGCTCACGACGCTGATGGGATTCATCGCCATCCTGTCGTCGTGGTCCGCGATTACCGAACGCGTCAAGGAGTTCTACATCTTCATGCTGGTCCTGCAGACCGGCATGATCGGCGCGTTCGTGTCGCTCGACTTCCTGCTGTTCTTCCTCTTCTGGGAAGTGATGCTGGTACCGATGTACTTCCTCATCGGTATCTGGGGCGGCGGCCGGCGCCTCTACTCGGCGATCAAGTTCTTCCTCTACACGCTTGTCGGCTCGGTCGTGATGCTGCTCGGGATCCTGGCGCTCTACTTCCAGTACCACGCCACGGCCGGGGTGTACACCTTCGACGTGACGCTCTACCAGCAGATGAGCGTGCCGATCGAGATGCAGCGATGGGTGTTCCTCTCGTTCTTCCTGGGTTTCGCGATCAAGGTCCCGATGTTCCCGTTCCATACCTGGCTGCCGGATGCGCATACGGACGCGCCGACCGCCGGGTCGGTCATCCTGGCCGCCGTCCTGCTGAAGATGGGGACATACGGCTTCATTCGGTTCAGCCTGCCGATCCTGCCCGACGCGACGCACTACTTCGTCCCGATGGTCGCCGGGCTCTCGATTATCGGCATCGTGTATGGCGCGCTCGTGGCGCTCGCGCAAAGCGACTGGAAGCGGCTCGTCGCGTACTCGAGCGTCAGCCACATGGGCCTGGTGATGCTCGGGATGTTCTCGCTGAACCCGGTCGGCATGGTGGGGTCGATCGTTCAGCAGATCAACCACGGCATCTCGACCGGCGCGCTGTTCCTGATCGTCGGCAACGTGTACGAGCGGCGGCACACGCGCGAGATCTCCGAATACGGCGGGCTCTCGAAGGTGATGCCGGTGTTCGCTGCCGTCTTCCTGATCATGACGATGTCATCGATCGGGTTGCCGGCGCTGAACGGCTTCATCGGCGAGCTCCTGATTCTGCAGGGTGTGTTCATCCATAGCCGGATGTGGGCGGCGTTCGCGGCGAGCGGGATCGTGCTCGGCGCGGCGTACATGCTCTGGCTCTACCAGCGGACGATGTTCGGGAAGATCGAGAACCCGAAGAACGAAAAACTGCTCGACCTGAACCTGCGGGAGGTCGCGACCTACGCGCCGCTCCTCGTGCTTGCCGTCTGGATCGGAATCTACCCGGCGCCGTTCATCAACAGGCTCACCACGTCCGTGAATCGCGTCATGGCGCGCGTGAACCCGACCTACGCGCCGCAGAACGCGAACACCGCCGATTGCATCAGCGGCACGGGGCAGATGGTCGCCGGCGGTCAGGGCGGCTCCGGGTCCCCGTTCGTCCAGCCGCCGTGCGAGACCGCACCAGGCACCCAACCGCCAGGCACTAACCAGGCACCAGGCACCAACCAGGCACCAGGCACCCCGTCGTCGCCCCAGGCACCCGGCACGCGGCCCCAGGCACCGGGAGGAAACGAGTAGTGCCTCCCGGCATCAGCCCGCAGGACTTTTTCTATCTCCTGCCGGAGCTCGTGCTCACGGCCGGAGCGCTGCTCCTGCTCGGCGTGGATCTCGTCACGCCGCGGAACCGGCAGGGCGTCCTCGCGTGGGTGTCGCTCGGGATCCTCGCGGCGACCGCGCTCGCCGTGGCGCCGATTGCGACCGCGAACGTCACCGTTTCGCGCGGCCTCGTCGCGGTCGACGGTTTCGGCTTGTTCTTCAAAGTGGTCTTTCTGCTCTCGGCCGCGGTCACGATCCTGATGTCTGCGCCTTACCTGCAGGTCGAGGGCGCCCGCGCCGGCGAGTACTACTTCCTGATCCTCTGCGCGACGCTCGGCATGATGTTCATGGCCGGCGGGATCGACCTGATCACGATCTTCATCGGCCTCGAAACGATGGCCGTCTCGTTCTACATCCTCACGGGCTACATCAAGCCGGACCGCCGCTCGAACGAGGCGGCGGTCAAGTATTTCCTGCTGGGCGCGTTCTCGCTCGGGATCCTGCTCTACGGCATGTCGCTGCTGTACGGCCTCACCGGCAGCACGCATCTTCGGACGATTGCCACCGAGCTCGCGACCGGCGGCGGCGGCCCCACGCTCGTCCTCGCCGTCATCCTCCTCGTCGCCGGCGTCGGATTCAAGATCGCGGCCGTGCCGTTCCACATGTGGGCGCCTGATGTCTACGAAGGTGCGCCGACGCCGGTCACGGCATTTCTCTCCGTCGGATCCAAAGCCGCCTCGTTCGCGATGCTGCTCAGGATCTTCCTCGAGGGGCTGCCGGCGTTCGCCTCGTCCGGGCTGGGCGTTATGTTCGGCGCGCCGCTTGGGTGGACGACATTCTTCTACATCCTTGCGGTCATCACGATGACCGTGGGCAACCTGGCCGCGCTGACGCAGAGCAACATGAAGCGGCTGCTGGCGTACTCGTCGATTGCGCACGCCGGGTATCTGCTCATCGGCATCGTCGCAGCCACACCGCGCGGCGTCGTCGCGACGCTCATCTATCTCTTCGTCTACGCCTTCATGCAGCTGGGCGCCTTCGCCATCGTCGTCATGCTGCACCGTCAGGATCAGATCGGCGACGAGCTGAAGGATTTGAGCGGGCTGTACCTCCGGCGACCGGGCGTGGCGTTCGCGATGCTGGTCTTCATGCTTTCCCTCGGCGGGATCCCGCCGACCGCGGGCTTCATGGGCAAGTTCTGGCTCTTCGGCGCGGCGATCGAGGCGGGCTACGTCTGGCTCGCGGTCATCGGCGTCCTCAACAGCGCGATCTCGCTCTATTACTACGTCCGCGTGGTCGTCTTCATGTGGATCAAGGAGGACGCGGTCGGCTCGGCGATTACGCTCGCGCCGGGCATCGCCGTGGCGCTGGCGATTGCGGTGGCCGGGACGATCCTGCTCGGGATCTATCCGGCGCCGCTCTTCACCTTCGCTGAAGAATCGGCGGCCGCGCTCGGGCGCGCGAGCGCCGCGTTCGTCTCGTTTCGCTGACGTTCGGCATTTGGCATTCGCATTCGCCATTGCTATCATTGGCTGTTTATGCCCGAGCCCGAACGCGGCTTCTTGTCGGCTAGGTCGCTGAAGGCCCTTCAGGAGAATCTGCGACGGGCGGGGCCGACTGCCGCAGCGGGTTACACGCTCATCGGCGCGATCCTCCTGTTCGGAATTCTCGGGGCGGCGCTCGACAAGTGGCTGGACGCGGCGCCTTGGTTCCTGTTCGGCGGGTTGCTCCTCGGGATCGTCGTCGGGTTCTACGAGCTGGCCAAGACAATCTGGCGCCGATGAAGCCGGTGCTGTGGATGGTGGGTCTCAGCCTGACGTCATGGGCTGTGATCGCGGGCGTGTTCGGCCGCGAGACGGGGCTCGCGGCGCTGGCGGGGCTCCTGGCGCCGCTCGTCGTCGCATCCGTGACCTGGATGCTGATGGAGCGGACCTATCACCGGAATCCAGCGGGTCTGACGCCGCTGATGGTCAAGGCGTTCGCGGGCAAGATGATATTCTTCGGAGCGTACGTGGCGGTCGTGCTGAGGGCGTCGTCGATTCGTCCGATTCCATTCATCGTGAGCTTCACCGGCTATTTCATCGGCCTGCATGTGATGGAAGCAATCTGCCTGCGGCGCCTCGTCGCGGGGGGTCTCCAATCATGATGGCGCCGATGCTCGCCGCCGTCGCGCAGGAGCATGCGGCGCAGCCGCACCCCGACCCGCACGCCCCCGCGCAGGAGGCCTTCAACGCGGCAGAGACCATCATCGGACACGTGGCGAACAGCGGGATGGACCATCCGCTCATCCACTTTCCGAAGGTCTTCGGGATCGACTTTTCAGTCACGAAGCACGTGTTCATGCTGTGGCTGGTCGCGACGATCGTGTTCGTGGTCGTGACGGTGACGGTTCGCCGGTACCTGCGGCAGGATCGCCATGTCCCGTCGGGCTTCATGAACGGGCTCGAGGCGATCGTCGAGTTCATCCGCGACTCGATCGTGCTGCCGAACGTCGGCCGTAAGTGGGTCAACACCTGGACGCCCCTCGTCCTGACGTTCTTCGTGTTCATCCTGGCTGCGAATGCCATCGGTCTGATTCCCGTGTTCGAAGTCCTTGGTCTCGTCGACCACTACGTGTTTCAGACCAGCGAGGAGTCGTTCCTGCGGCGCGTCTTGCACGGCGGGACCACAGCGACCGGCAACTACAACGTCACCGCCGGCCTGGCGACGGTGACGTTCATCGCGATCATTACCGCGGGCTCGAAGGCACACGGCGTCATCCAGCACTGGAAGAACCTCGTTCCGCAGGGTCTCGCGTGGCCAATCTACTTCCTCCTGATTCCGATCGAGCTCATGGGAATGTTCGTCCGGCCGTTCGCGCTGACGATGCGGTTGGCGGCGAACATGTCCGGAGGCCACATCGCGATTCTGGCCATCCTGTCGTTCGTGTTCCTGTTC
This sequence comes from Vicinamibacterales bacterium, assembly GCA_036258175.1. GTDB lineage: Bacteria > Acidobacteriota > Vicinamibacteria > Vicinamibacterales > 2-12-FULL-66-21 > DATAEE01. The sequence continues at coordinate 17,215 of DATAEE010000093.1, read as the reverse complement.
GCCGAGATGTTCGGCCACGCGATCGCCGGCGTCGGCGTCGGCCTGGTCGTGTCGGTGCCGCTGGCGGTAGGTCTCTCGGCGCTCGAGATCATCATCGTCCTCGTCCAGGCCTATGTGTTCACCCTTCTCACGGCCGTCTTCATCGGCATGGCCATTCACGTTCATCACTGACGGCCTCGTCATGATCGGTAGCCATACTTCACTTCACACGAAAGGATTCAGAATGAGCAGCGCAGGTTTCGTCCGCCGGGCGGCGGTGGTCGCCGTGACTACCGTCCTGGCGTTGGTCGTGAGCAGCCCGACGGTCTGGGCGCAGGCACAGCCGGCCGAGGGGGCCGCAGGTGGTCCAACGGGCATGCTGCTGCACCTGTTTGGTGTTGCCGTCGGCCTCGGACTGATCGTCATCGGAGCGGGCATGGGCATCGGGCGGCTGGCGGCGGCCGCCGCCGACGGCATCGCGCGCCAGCCTGCCGCCGCCGACAAGATCACGGCCGCGGTGAACCTGCCGTTGTTCCTGCTCGAAGGCGTCGCGATTCTCGGCGAAGTGTTCGCGCTGCTGGTGCTGCTCCTGACGACCTAGGCGGATTGCGGACATGAGCCCACTGGTCCAGCCCGATCCCGGGTTGTTCATCTGGACGATAGTCGTCTTCCTGGTGCTCCTGGCGCTGCTGCGGAAGTTTGCCTGGCGGCCGCTGCTGCAGGCGCTCGAGGCGCGGCAGCAGACGATTCGGCAGTCGCTCGACGACGCCGACAAGGCGAAGAAGGAACTGCAGCGTCTTCAGGAGGAGTCGGCGCAGATCGTCCGCGAGGCGCGCGTCGAAGCCGAGTCGATCGTCTCCCGCAGCCGCTCCAATGCGGAGCGGCTGAAAGAGGAAATCCGCCAGAAGGCGCGCGCGGACGCGGAGTCGATCGTCCGGACGGCGGAGCGGCAGATCCAGCTCGAGACGCAGCAGGCGCTCCGCCAGATCCGGCAGGAGGCGGCCGACATGTCGGTCGCCATCGCCTCGAAGCTCATTCAGCGCAATCTCTCCAAGGAAGACAACCAACGGCTGATCGACGACGCGCTCAAGCAGATTGAGAGCCGGGTCGAGCCAATACAAAGCTGACGTGCTCAATGCTGATGGTGGAATGCTGATTGCTGATTGGTCCATTCCACATTCAGCACTCAGCAATCAGCATTGAGCCATGATTGACGCTGCCCTTCTCCTGATGGCCTTCATCTGGGGCAGCAACTACAGCGTCGTCAAGTCGGCGTTCGCAGAGGTCCCCGAACATCCGTTCAACGCCGCCCGGCTCGCCATCGCGTCCGCGATCTTCCTCGTGCTGATCGTCGTCGCGCGGCGGGTGCGGGTACCTGCGGTGTTCTACACGCCGGCGCCGATCACGCGCGCGGACTGGATTCAGCTCGCCTGGCTCGGGTTCGTCGGTCATTTTCTGTATCAGATGCTGTTCATCGGCGGATTGGCCCGGACGAGCGTCGCGAACAGCTCGCTGCTGCTCGCGACCACGCCGGTCGTCATTGCCATCGTGAGCGCCGCGCTGGGCCGCGAGCGGATCGGCCGCTGGCATTGGATCGGCGGCGCGATCTCGCTGACGGGGATCTACCTCGTCGTCGGCCGCGGCGCGGGCCTGTCGTCGGATACGTTGACGGGAGACCTGATGGTCGCGGGTGGCGTCGCCTGCTGGACCGTGTACACGCTCGGCGCCGGCCGTCTCATGGAGCGGCACTCGCCGCTCGGCGTGACCGGCCTGTCGATGATCATCGGGACGGTGATCTACCTGCCGGTGATGGCCGCGCCGATCGCCGCCGTGCGATGGACGGCGCTCAGCGCGGCGACGTGGATCAAGATTCTCTACTCGGCGGTGTTTGCGCTCGTCGTGGCGTACATGATCTGGTACGCGGCGGTTCAGCGGATCGGCAGCGCGCGCACGTCGGTCTACTCCAACACGATCCCCATCTTCGCGCTGACCGTGGCCGCCGTCTGGCTGGGGGAGCCGCTGGGCGCCGGGAAGCTCATCGGGGCCGCGCTGGTCCTCGCCGGCGTCGCGTTGATGCGGCTCGGACCGCGCCTCCTCATCCACCGCGCGTCATGATTATTCGGGGCTCCGCCCCGAACCCCGGCTCGGTCGCTCGCGGGGACCCCGACGCCCCGCTCCGCTCCCTCGCGGGCGCGGTGCGCGCCGCCGTTGTGCGCGAGAACGAACAGGGGTAGCCAGCGCACAACGGTCCAGCCGCAGTGCTGGCGTAGCTTGGGGTGTATTCTAGAGGGACTCGTGAAGGACCACTACTACAGCAGGCATACCGGAGAGCTTCGCGCGGAGCTCGGCCGCACGGTGCCGAACGATGTCTTGAAGGATCTGCATCGAAAAGCGCCGGCGCGCCACTTTCTTGTGGCCGCACGGCAGTTTCTGATCCTCGGCGTAACCACCTGGGGACTCGTCAGGTTTTCGAATCCGTTCATCTGGATTCCGCTTGCGTTCGTGCAGGGTTTCACCGTCTTCAATTTCACCGTGCTGCTCCACGAGGTCCTGCACAACTTGGTATTCGCCCGGCGCCGGCCGGCCGCCGAGCGGGCGCTCGCGCTTCTCTACGCGGTGCCGAGCGGCATTTCGGCGAGCCAGTTCACGCGCTGGCACCTCGACCATCACGCCGAGCTCGGCTCGGACGAGGACGATCCCAAGCGTCACCACTTGTCGCCGAAGCGAAACGCGCGGTGGTACAAGCTGCTGTACTGCACGCCGGCGCTGTTTCCGATCTACTTCCGCGCGGCGCGCCGCGAGTCCTCGACGTACCCGATCGAACTTCAGCGGCGCATCGCCGGTGAGCGACGACTTGCGATGGGATTCCACCTGACGGCGATCGCGGCGCTCTGGTATTTCTTCGGCCTGCCAGCGGCGCTCCGTGCGCACGTCGTGCCGGTGTTCTTCGTGTTCCCGATCGCCTTCACGCTGAACCGGCTCGGCCAGCACTACGACATCGATCCCACGGACCCGGCGAAGTGGGGCACGCTGATGAAGGGCCACTGGTTCTGGGACTTCGCGTACCTGAACTCCAACTACCACCTCGAGCACCACTACTTCCCGGGTGTGCCGTTTTACCGGCTGCCGGAGCTGCAGCGCGCGCTTCTGCCCTTCTACGAGATGAAGAAGATGCGCTGGCAGAGTTACGGCCGGCTCCTGTACGGCTGGCTGATTCAGAACCACGCGCCGCACACCGACTGGACGCCGGAAGAACTGCAGCCTCCGCGCCGGCACGTCGGATCAGCAGCCCACTAGGTACGGGCGGTTCGCGAACCGCCCCTACAACCGCTCCTACAAACGCCGCACCCGAGGCTCCGGATTTCCTTCCCATCGATATTCATAGTGCGCCGCCGCGCGGACGTTGAGGACGAGCCGCGGCCGGTAGCAGACGATGCAGTCACCCCCCGCGTGGCGGACGCTTCTATAGATGACACCGTTCGAGCCGGCGTCAAACAGCCGCTGCCCGAACGATTGCGACGGCGCGTAGTCGTTCGGATCGAATAGCGGCGCGAACCGCCGGCCCCGGCCGCGGACGTCGTGGAAGGCGGAAGAGAAGTCGGCGTAGTACAACCGCACTTCGACGCGCGTGTCGTAGGTTCCGACCTCTTGGAGCTCCTTCGTCCGGTGATAGATCGATTCGGCCAGCGCGGTCTCGAGCGAGCGGCCGGCGTACCAGGCGCCGCGATCCTTCACGGAGAACCGCCCGCCGCCTTCCACGAGATGACAGAACGGCGCCATGATGACGCTCGCCATGGCGCGGCCCACCACCCACTCGTCGCGCGGGATGTTCGTGAGAATCCCGAGCTCGCCGGAGAGCCGGTCGTTGGTCCAGCCTTCGAGCTCGATCAGCGAGTCGACGTCGCCAGGCGACGCGACGCGATCGAACGGACCGACCGGTGGGTAACGAGTTGGCACGAGGCGGCAGGTACGCCGCCATGTGATTCGCGAGAGAGGCGGATTATCCGCGGCGGCCATCCAGCAGCCGCCGGACCTGGAAGAGCGCGTCGAGGGCGCCGTCGGTCATAAACGCGATCGGCGGGCGCCCGCCGAAGAGGGCATGGCTGTTCGGGACCGAGACCCACCGGTCCGCGAACGCCGCTTCCGGGTAGAGCACCTGCAGCGCTTTGTAGATGCCGAGCACGAGCGACAGACGCGTCAGCGTGTCGAACGACAGCGCGCCATGGTCGCCGCTCTTGTACTTGTGAAAGGTCGAGGTCGGCGGCCAGCCCAGCAGCGCGCGCTCGTGCCCGGCGCTCAGGTTCCACGCGCGGGCGATCTGGAAGAACGTGCGGAGCGCCGGCCCGGACAGCCTGCGCCGGACGTCCGGATCCTGGCGACGATCGACGGGCAGCGGCGACCAGGCGTCCGCGGGGCGGCGGGTGGCTCGTTCCATATATGGACAGGCTAGTCCATATATGGAGGCGAGGTCAATCTCGGTCGTCCCCGAGGACTCGCTCCATCAACCGTGCGAGGTTCGCCGCGCTGGTGCGTTCCGGATCGAGGGCCGGGTCGTAAATCGTTAGTTCCATACCCAGGGCGGAGGGGTGGCGGACGAGGAACGTGAGCAATTGGGCTAGCTCCTCGAGCTCGAGCCCGCCGGGGGTCGGTGAATCGACGGCGGGCACGACAGAGGGATCGAGGACGTCGGCATCGACGTGGATCCAGAAGCTGCTCGCGCGCGGCGGTGCCAGCCGTTCCAGGGCGGCGCGCGCGGACGCGGCCGGTCCGCGCTCGCGCACGGCCGCTCCAGAAAGATCGAGGATCGCCGAAGCCCGCAGCGCGTCGTGGCCGTACCAGGGTTCCGCATGATCCCGGCGTCCGATCAGAACCACGTTCTCGGGCCGAGTGAGCGGTTCGCTCCCCGCGAGACGCGCAAGTGGCGTCTCGCCCCGTCCCGCGGCCAGCGCCAGACACATGCTAGCCGCGGAGCCGGTGCGCGACTCTTCGGGCGACGCGAAGTCAGCATGCGCATCCACGTAGGCGAGACCCACGGGCCCGCGGCCGGCCTTCCGGACCCCGAGCAGGCATCCCAGGACGATGCTGCAGTCACCGCCGAGAACGACCACGAAGGCGCCGCTCTCCGCCGCGGCCGCGACGCGTCCGGCCAACGCGCGAGAATAGACTGCGATGCTCTCCTCGTTGCGAGGCCGCAGGCCCTGTCGCACGAAGTCGCGGTAGGGGGGCGGCACCACGTCACCGTGGTCCCGCGCTCCAACGCGCGCAGCGATGCGCTGCTCGCGCAGAACGCCGGGCGCGAGATCGAGGCGGCGCTGATTCCCGTCGTCGTAGGGCCGAATCCCGATGCTCGAGGGAGCACCGACGATGGCGATTGGACGATTCATAGCACTTCGTAATGGCAGACTCGATCTTCACGGTCGATGAGAAAGCGGTCGTCCTCGGGATAGAAGACCGCACGCTCGATGTCCTCTCCTGCGAAGCCGCGGATCGCGTCGGCCGACTCCCAGAGAGTGAGCAGAAGAAATTCCGCGCGACCATCGCGGATGCGGCGGAGGGCGAAGACACCGCGGTTGCCAGGCGTGGCGCGGTACTCGCGCAATCCGGTCTCCTCCAGGTAGCGGAGATACGCCGCTGCGTCCTGTTCTCGGGTGGCTCCTCGCCAGGTTCGGGCAATCATGATTACTCTCCGTCGCTCGGCTTCGTGCACCTGTATAAGCCGTCTTACAGGTGCAACGCTACATCCCAGCGCTGCACCAGTCAAGGGCATCATACCGGTGCTATGCTGTGGGCGTTGGCTACCGCTTCGCACCCGTCGTCGCCGCAAACTCAACTCCCCTTCAAGTACCTGGGCGGAGATGCCAGCCTGGATCTGGTGAATACCGTCGACTGGACTCCGCGGGGCCTCGCCAACGAGCGGGTGACCAGCTACGAGCGGCTCACGCGTTGGGCCGAAGGCGCCCGGCTCGTGCCCTCCTCGGATGCGGAACGATTGCGGACTGCGGCCCGATCCCGGCCAGGAGAGGCGCGGATCGCCGTGACGCGGGCACGGCGGCTGCGCTCCGTACTACAGCGTCTCTACGCCGGGCTGGCCGGCGGCGCGCTCGAGGCGTCGGGCTGGGACGACTTCAACGCTGAGTTAGCCGAGGCCTTGAAGCACCTTGCGGTTGAGCGACGACGTTCCGAACGGAAGCGGGCATTGCGCCCGGACTGGACGTGGCGCGTTCCGGAGGGCCGGCTGGATGCCTTTCTGTGGCCCGTCGTGTGGTCGGCTGCGAGGCTGCTGACGTCCGACGAAGCAGATCAAATCCGGGTCTGCGGTGGACCCGACTGCGGGTGGATATATGTCGACCGCAGTCGCAACGGACAACGTCGATGGTGCGCGATGGAAACGTGCGGCACGGCGGAAAAAACGCGCCGGCGGCGAGAGCGGCACCGGCGGCGGGCCCCGCGGTTGGCGAGGCAGCAGACGACGTCAAGCGCTTAGGAGATAGCTGATAGCTGTCACAAACTCCGGCCGTCCGCGTTATACGGTCGAGGCGATAGATGGCCACGTCAATTCTGCCCCCCGGACAATTCGAGATCGACGAGTTCCCGCCCTTCGGGTTGGAGCGGTTCGCCCGCCGACTCCCAATGGATACGGCGCGCATCAGACTCGCCATTCAGGGCGACGTCGAGCGGTTCATCACAGTCGATGAGGAGTTCGGCGATCTGCATCGCGTCGATCAAACGTCCGACATCCACTGCGTAACCACGTGGACGCGGCGTGGGCTCACCTGGAGCGGCGTTCGATTCGCAGATTTCTATGAACGGATCGTCGTGCCCCGAGCGCGTCCTCGGCTCGACGCCACGTTCGTCATCCTTCGCGGTCAGGACGGGTATGCGCCGAGTCTGCCACTGTCTGACCTCCTGGCGCCCGACGTGCTTCTCGCCGACAGGCTGCAAGGACGGCCGCTCTCAATCGAGCACGGCGCACCGCTACGCCTGGTGGCGCCGGCCCACTACGGGTACAAGAATGTGAAGCATCTCTGCGCCGTGGAGTTCTGGCGGGATCGCCGAGCGTACCGCAGTGCGACCTACTGGTTCATGGATCATCCAAGGGCGCGTGTCGCGTTCGAGGAGCGCGGCCGAATCGTTCCGGGCTGGATTCTACGGTATCTGTATCGGCCGGTGATCCCCCGCACCATTCGCGAGTTTCGGCGCGCTCTCGACGCCCGAAAGACGAAGAGCCCAGATGACGCGCCTGCTTGAACGTCGCTTCAAGGTTCGCGTCCGGTTCGTGACAGACTCAGGTACACGATTCCAGCGACCGCGAATCCCACGAACCACGCGTAGTCGTACAGCGGCCGCAGCGCCGGAATGACCAGTCCGCCCCACGCGAGCGCGCAGCCGGCGAGCGTCGCCACGGTCGCCGGCACGTTCCACCCGCCGCTGTAACGGTAGGCGCCGTCCGTGAGATAGAGGTCCTCGAGCGCCAGCCGGCGCCGCCGCACGATCCAGTAGTCGGCAATCAGCACGCCCGCGATCGATCCCAGTCCGCCCGAGTAGCCGAGCAGCCACGTGAAGATGTAGCCCGACGGATCGGCGAGCAGCCGCCACGGCATGATCGCGATCCCCAGCAGACCGGTGATGAGCCCTCCGGTCCGGAAGCTGATGTAGCGCGGAAACGCGTTCGCGAAGTCGTTGGCCGGCGAGACCACGTTGGCCGCGATGTTGACCGACAGCGTCGCGATCACTGCGGTGAACATCGAGATCGCCACGACGACGGGAGAGCTGAGGCGGCCGATCAACCTGATGGGATGCCAGATGACCTCGCCGTAGATAATCGCCGTTGCACTGGTGATGAGGACCCCCATCGCCGCGAACACGAACATCGTCGTCGGCAGCGCGACGACCTGGCCGACGACCTGCTCGCGCTGACTGCGGCCGAAGCGCGTGAAGTCCGACATGTTGAGCGAAAGGGTCGCCCAGAAACCGATCATCGCAGTGAGCGACGGGATGAAAACGGGGAAGAACTCGGCGAAGGTCGTGTACTTGCCCGGCTGCGACAGGAGCGGCCCGAGACCGTCGGCGCGCCAGATGGCCCATGCGAGAAGCGCCGCCGTCATGACCAGCACGAAGGGCGCCGCCCAGTTCTCGACCAGCCGCAGCATGTTCATGCCGCGGTAGATGATGTAGATGTTCAACGACCAGAACAGGAGGAACGACAACCACTCGGTCGTCGTGTGTCCCCCGAACCCGGCGCCGAGCAGCATCGGCCAGCCCGGGAAGACGCTCGTGAAGAACGTGTGGAGCGCCTCGCCCCCGATCCAGGCCTGGATGCCGAACCAGCCGCAGGCGACGAGTGCCCGGAGCAGAGCCGGAAGGTTGGAACCGATCGTGCCGTACGCCGCGCGCGCGAAGACGGGGAACGGAATGCCATATTTCGTACCCGGGTGCGAGTTCAGCAGGATCGGGATGAGGACGATCGTGTTGCCGAGCAGGATCGTGACGAGCGCCTGCCGCCAGGTCATCCCGGCCGCCATGAGGCCGGACGCCAGCATGTAGGTCGGGATGCAGTGCGCCATGCTGATCCACAGCGCCGCGTAGTTGTAGGTCGTCCACGTGCGCTCGGCGATTGGCACGGGCGCGAGGTCGTGGTTGTAGAGGGGACTCGCTTCGATGAGCCGGGTGTCAGTGAGCTCGACGCGGCCGTCTCCGCGTTCGACTTGCGTCGTGGTCACAGGGAAGAGGCGAGCGATTGCCCGCGCTTCAGGAACCGTCCATCGCCTTTCTTCCCGACGAACTTCCCGTCCTCGATGATGACCTTGCCGTTGGCGATGACGGCTGACGGCGAGCCCTCCACCGTCGTGCCTTCGTACGGGTTGTAGTCCACCTTCATGTGGAGCGTCTTCACGCCGAGCGTCTGCTTGCGGTTCGGATCGAAGAGCACGATGTCGGCGTCGCTGCCGACGGCAATCGTGCCCTTGCGCGGGAACAGGCCGAACATCTTCGCGGGCGTGGTCGAGCACAGCTCGACGAAGCGATTCAGGTTCAGCCGGCCGTTCCGGACGCCGCCGTTATGAACGAGCGTCAACCGGGTCTCGATTCCCGGCGCGCCGTTCGGGATCTTGCTGAAGTCGTCCTTGCCGAGAACCTTCTGCTCGGCCATGCAGAACGGGCAATGGTCGGTCGAGATGACTTGCAGATCGTTTTTGGCGAGCCCTTTCCACAGCACGTCCTGGTGCCACTTCTCGCGCAGCGGCGGTGACATCACGTACTTCGCGCCGTCGAAGCCCGGCTCCTCGTAGTTGTCGTACGAGAGAAAGAGGTATTGCGGGCACGTTTCGGCATAGGCCGGCAGGCCCATGTCCCGCGCCTGCTTCACTTTGTCGAGCGCGTCGGCGGCCGACAGATGAACGATATAGATCGGGACGCCGGCCATTTCGGCGAGCGCGATGGCCCGGCCGGTGGCTTCGCCTTCGGCACGTGACGGCCGCGTGAGCGCGTGGTACTTCGGCGCCTTCTGTCCTTTCCGCAGCGCCTCCTTGACCAGCTCGTCGATGACGCCGCCATTCTCGGCGTGCATGCACACGAGGCCGCCGTTGGCGCCGGTCCGCTGCAGCGCGCGGAAGATCGTCGCGTCGTCCACCATGAAGACGCCGGGATACGCCATGAACAGCTTGAAGCTGGTGACGCCTTCGTCCCGGACCATCCGGTCCATTTCTTCCAGGCCGGCGTCGGCGAGCTCGGTGACGATCATGTGGAAGCCGTAGTCGATCGCCGCCCTGCCCTCGGCTTTCTTCCGCCACTCGTCCAGCGCATGCCGCATCGTCTGGCCGCGATACTGGATGGCGAAGTCCACGAGGCTGGTCGTCCCGCCGTGCGCCGCGGCAATCGTCCCGCTCTCGAAGTCGTCAGCGGATGTCGTGCCGCCAAACGGCATGTCGAGGTGCGTGTGGACGTCGATGCCACCGGGCATGACGTACTGCCCACGCGCGTCGATCGTCCGGTCTGCCTTGAATTTGTCAGCAGGGAGATCGGTACCGATCGCGGCGATCTTGCCGTTGTCGCAGTACACGTCGGCGACGTAGTCGTCGGTCGCCGTGATGACACGCCCATTTCGGATCAGTAGTGACATAGACAGCGTGGGCCCGACCTTGAGGTCGGGCGTGCCGGGATCGCCCGGATGCCCGTCATCAGTTAGTACAGATTTCCTGTTCTTTTCGTCCCCGTGTAATCCACGTACACGACCTTCAGCTCGGTGTAGAAATCGATCGCGACGCGGCCCATTTCGCGCAGGCCGACGCCAGTGGCCTTCATCCCGCCGAACGGGATGTGCGCCTCGCCGCCGACCGTCGGCGAGTTGACGTGGATGATACCGGCCTCGAGCTTGTCCACGAAGCGGAACATCGACGGCACGTCGCTCGTGTAGACGGATGCCGACAGCCCGTATTTGACGCCGTTGGCAATCGTCATCGCCGAGGCGGCGTCCTTCGCGCGGATGACCGACAGCACAGGTCCGAAGATCTCATCCTGCGCGATCGTCATCTGCGGCTCGACGCGATCGAAGATCGCGGGCGCGACGAAATACCCTCGCGCATGCCCGTCGTCTTTCAATCGTTCACCGCCGCGGACCAGGCGGGCCCCCTCTTTCTTCCCGGCGTCGATGTACTTGAGGACGGTGCCGAGCTGCGATTCGTCCACCGACGGCCCGACGTTCGTCTTCGGATCGAGCCCGTTGCCGACGACGAGCGTCGCCGTGCGCGCCTCGAGCCGTTCGACGAACTCGTTGGCGATTGAATCGACGACCACGGCGCGGCTGGTGGCGGTGCAGCGCTGGCCGGTCGAACCGAATGCGCCCTGGACCGTGCTCTCGACGGCCAGTTCGAGGTCAGCGTCGCCGAGGACCACGATCGGATTCTTTCCTCCCATCTCGCACTGACACTTGATCCCGCGCGCGGCCGCAGCCGCGTAGAGCGCCGCGCCGACGTCGTTCGAGCCGGTGAACGACACGGCGCGAATCGCGGGATGCTTGACGATCGTGTCTCCAACTTCGCGGCCGCTGCCGTACACAACGTTCAAGACGCCGGGCGGCACGCCCGCCTCGAGAAACAGATCGCCCAGGAGCGCCGCCGTGAGCGGCGTCAAGGACGCGGGCTTGAAGACGACGGTATCGCCCGACACCAGCGCCGGCGCAATCTTCCAGATCGGGATGGCGACGGGGAAGTTCCAGGGCGTGATGACGGCGACGGGCCCCACCGGTTCCTTCACGGTGTAGCAGAAGTTGTAGGGAAGCTCGGACGGGATCGTTTCGCCGGTCAGCCGCCGCGCTTCACCGGCGAAGAACTCCAGCACGTTGATGGCGCGCTGGATCTCGCCTTTCGATTCGGCGAGCGTCTTTCCCTCTTCGCGGGTCAACGCTTCAGCGAGCTGGTCGCGGCGCGCCTCCATCAGCCGCTGTGCCTTGAAGAGAATCTGTCCGCGCGTCGGCGCCGGCGTATCCCGCCAGCCTGCCGCCGCCCGCGCCGCCGACTCCACGGCCGCCGCCGCTTCTTCCGCCGTCGACGCCGGCGCTTCCGCGAGCACTTCGGCCGTGTCCGCCGGGTTCAGATCCTTGACCTGACGTCCGCTCTTCGACGGGCGCCATTCACCATCTATGAGGTTGCTTAGCTGTCGCATGAACTGACTCTTGCGGTTCAAGGTTCAAGGTTCAGGGTTCAAGGTGTGGTTCTGGTTCAGAGTTCTGGATTTCGGTTCCAGGTTCAGCACCTGAACCGCGAACCGCACCCTGAACCGCGAACCTTGAACCACACCTTGAACGCTGAACTCTGAACCCCGAACCGCTACAAACTCGAGATCGGGCCGTACGTTTCCGGCCGCCGATCCCTGAAGAACTGCCACGTATTGCGCACCTGCTGGATCATTCCGAGATCGAGGTCGGCGACGACGAGCTCGTCTTTGTCGCGGCTGGCCTGGGCGATGAACTGGCCGCGCGGATCGCAGAAGTAGCTCTGACCGTAGAACTCGCCGATGTTCCACGGCTTTTCGACGCCCACGCGATTGATCGCCCCGACGAAGTACCCATTCGCGACCGCATGCGCCGGCTGTTCGAGCTTCCACAGATACTCGGAGAGTCCCGCGACGGTTGCCGACGGGTTCAATACGATCTCCGCACCGTTCAATCCCAGGATGCGCGCGCCCTCGGGAAAGTGCCGGTCGTAGCAGATGTAGACGCCGACGCGCCCGGCAGCCGTATCGAACACCGGGTAACCGAGATTGCCGGGCCGGAAGTAGAACTTTTCCCAGAACCCCGGCGCGACGTGGGGGATGTGATGCTTGCGGTACTTACCGAGGCATTTTCCGTCCGCATCGATGACGGCGGCGGCGTTGTAATAGACGCCGGTCATCTCCTCTTCGTAGATCGGTACGACGATGACCATGCCGAGCCGCTTCGCGACGTCCTGCATCATCTTCGTTGTCGGCCCGTCGGGAATGCGCTCGGTCAGGTCGTACCATCGTTTGTCCTGCTCGGCGCAGAAGTACGGCCCGTAGAACAGTTCCTGCAGGCAGAGGAGCTGGACGCCCTTCCGCCCCGCCTCCTCGATGAGCGGCATGTGCTTCTCGATCATCCGCCGCTTGACGTCGTCCGTCGTTCCGTCGAGCGGAACGTCCGCTTTGACCTGAATCAGGCCGCCGCGCACCACGCGGGCCATAGCGCTCCTTCGCTGTAGGGACTAGGGGACTGGGGACAAGGGACTCTGTCGATCTGACTAGTCCCTAGTCCCTAGTCCCGCCGAAACAGAGATTCTACTCTTGCCAGCGCCGTAGCAGCGCCGTAGTATGGCGCCGACTTTCATCCCCACACATCGCCGTTTCTCGCGCGCGGTTTGACCCGGTCGGCTGGGGGCCGGGATCGCCCATTCACCTTGGAGGGTGGTATGCGAAGGAACGCGGCGTCCGTCGCCATCGGTGCGGTTCTCCTCCTCGCCGGCGCCTTCGAGGCCGGCGGCCAAACATTCACAGGCAGTGTTCGCGGCGAGGTGAAGGATGCCAACGGCATCCTCCCGGGCGCCACCGTCACGCTCGTCAACGAGGAGACGAACGTCGCGCGCGACACGACCACGAACGAGGTCGGGCAGTACGGGTTTCCGGCGGTGACGCCCGGGACCTACACGATCAAAGTGGCGTTGACCGGGTACAAGACACATGAGCGGAAGGGCCTGATCGTCGGGACGCAGCAGGCGCTCGCCCAGGACATCACGCTGGAGCTCGGTACCATTCAGGAATCGATTACCGTCACCGGCGAATCGCCGCTGATCGAGACGTCGACGGCGTCGACCGGCGCCGTGCTCGACAGCAAGGCGCTCGAGCTGTTGCCTGCGCCCGGTCGGGCCGCGTTTCTCATGGGTGTGACCGTGCCGACGGTCGTCGCAACCGGCGACACGCAGTTCAACCGCCAGCAGGATCAAACCAACGCGTCGCTTCTGTCGCTCGGCGGCGGTCCGCGGCGCGGCAATAACTACCTCGTGGACGGTCTGCCGATCACCGACATGCGCAACCGCGCGGTCGTCAACCCGATCATCGAGGCGGTCGACGAAGTGAAAGTGCAGGTGCACACCTACGACACCGAGATGGGGCGCACTGGCGGCGGCATCCTCAACGTCGCAATGAAGTCTGGTTCGAACGCCTACCGCGGCACGGGCTTCTTCCAGACGCGGCCGGAGGCGCTGATCGAGCAGAACTTCTTCCTGCAGCGCAGGGGCGTCGAAAAACCCGATCAGTATTACCGTCTGTACGGCGGCGGGTTCGGGGGTCCGATCATGAAAGATCGTACGTTCTTCTGGGGCGCGGCCGAAGGTTACCGCTCGTTGACGACTCGGAACGGCGAGAATCGGTTCCCGACGCCGCTCGAGCAGGCCGGGAACTTCTCCCAGTCGCGGGACGCGAACGGCAACCTGATCGTCATTTACGACCCGGTCAACCGGGACGCCAACGGCAACCGGATTCCATTCCCGGGAAACATTATTCCTGCCAACCGCATCGACCCCGTGGCGGCGGCCATTCTTGGGTATGTTCCGCAGCCCGATTCGAACGTCAGCAACGGGCAGCCGAACCACTCGCGCCAGACCAGCATCACCGACGTGGCCGACCAGTTCACGGGGAAGGTGGATCACAAGTTCACCGACAAGGTCTCGCTCAGCGGGTCCTACATCTACAACAAGACGGATGAGCCGCATTCAGTCTTCTGGGACGAGAACCTGTTCGGCAGCCCGAGTTGGCTGCTGAAGCGCCGGATCCATATGTTGGTCGCGAACAACACTTGGGTGCAGAACGACAGCACGGTCTACACATTCCGCGGCGGCTGGAATCGCTTTGACGACAGCTGCAGCGTGCCGGATGAATTCGACCCGGGGACCCTCGGGTTCAATCCGGCGTTCGTCAACTCCATGGCGCCCGAGGGCAAGAAGTTCCCGCGTATCAACGTGACCGACTGGGGCGGTCCCGACGGGTTCGCCGGCTACTGTCCGCGCGTCGATCGCCAGTGGTACACCTGGGCGTTCAACGGCACGGTCACCAAGCTGATCGGGCGCCACAGCTGGAAGGCGGGCGCCGAGATGCAGCGCAAGGGGCTGAACTTCTTCCGCCCCGGCCAGGGCAGCGGGACCTTCACGTTCAACCGCGGCTTCACGGCCGGCCCGGATCCGTTCAACCCGGTCACCCTCAGCGGCAGCAGCATCGCCAGCCTGCTGCTGGGTTACCCGGCGACGGGCGAGGGGGTCATCGCGACGCCCGCGGAGATCTTCTTCAACTACTACGGCGCCTTCATCCAGGACGACTTCCGCGTCAGCAACAAGCTCACGATGACCTACGGCCTGCGTCTCGAGCACGAGCAGGGGACGCAGGAGAAAAGCGATCAAATCATCGTCGCGTTCGACGAGACCGCGGTCAGCCCGCTCGACGCACGGGTCAACAAGGCCGGGACGCTGCTGCAGGGTCGTACGATCAACGGCGGGCTCGTCTACGCGGGCCAGAATGGATTCCCCAACTACCAGGGGGATCCGCCGACGATCAAGCTCGCCCCTCGAGTCGGCGTGGTCTACGCGATGAATCCGGATACGGTCATCCGCGGCGGGTACGGCCTGTTCTACGCGCCGTGGAACTACCCGGCGCCCGGCGATACGAGCTACGGCAATCGCGGCTTCACGCAGGTCTCGACGATGGCGCAGTCGTCGCCTGTGCCGATCACGCGGCTGAACAATCCCTTCCCGAACGGGTTGCAGCAGCCGACGGGCAACACGCTCGGCCTGCTGACCGGCACTGGAGGAAACATCGACTTCGTGAGCCAGCACAAAGGGGCGCCTTACGTGCAGCAGTGGTCGGCCGACGTGCAGCGCGAGCTGCCGGGCAACATGGCGATTACCATCGGGTACACCGGCAGCAAGGGCACGAACCTGGGCCTCGGCGGCACGAACGACACCGCGGTCAACATCAACCAGCTCGATCCGGTCCACCAGGCGGTCGGCGCCGCGCTGACACAGCTGGTGCCGAATCCGTTCTTTGGCGTAGCAGGCGCCGGCGGCTTCGGGACGCGCGCGACGATCGAGCGCGGTCAGCTGCTCAGGCCGTTCCCCCAGTTCCGCGACGTGCTCGCGAGGCAGGTGACGGAAGGTCGGTCGGTCTACAACGCGCTGATCGTTCAGCTCGACAAGCGCGTCTCCAGTGGCTGGGGCGGTCGGTTCGCCTACACGTTCAGCCAGCTCAAGGACAACCAGTTCGGCGAGACGAACTTCTACACGAACACGCCGGCGCTGCCGCTCAACAACTACGACCTCGACGCGGAGTACTCGATCGGCCTCGTCGATACGCCGCACCGATTCACGCTGGCGCCCATCGTCGAGCTGCCGTTCGGCCGGGGCCGGCGATACCTGAACGATGCCGGCGCGGCGGACTGGATCGTCGGGGGCTGGTCGTTCTCGGCCATCGTCACCTTCGAGAGCGGGTTCCCGATCGCGATCGGCCAGTCGCCGAACACGGCGTTCGGCTCGATCGACATCAGCGGAAACATCGCGCAGCGGCCGAACCCCGGTTCGGGCAACCCGGTAAACCCGGGCAACATCACCGACCGGCTGGATGCCGACCTCAACGACAACCAGTACTTGAACCCCGCGGCGTTCACGCAGGCGCCGGCGTTCACGTTCGGCACTCTGCCGCGGACCGACGGGGACATCCGGTCGCCGTTCCGGACGAACTGGGACATCGTGTTCAACAAGTCGTTCCGCACGGGCGGCTCGACGCGCGCGGATCTTCGCCTCGAGATCCTCAACGCGTTCAACCAGCCGAAGTACGCCGGGTTCGCGTCGTCGACGTTCGGCCTTCAGACGTTCGGGCGCGTGACGACGCAGGCGGGGTTCATGCGGATCTGGCAGATCAGCTTCCGCTTCGCGTTTTAGACCGCAGATTCACGCAGATTCACGCAGATCTGGCGAGTGACGAAAGGGCGGCCCTCACGGGCCGCCCTTTTTCTTGGTACCAGTAATCGCTTGCAACCGTCAGTTACACAGCCGTAAGATGCCCCCGATTCAGCCAACAGAAGACTCGGCGGTTCGGCGGTTACCCTCTTTGGAGGTCGTATGCGAAGGAGCGCGGCGTTCGTCGTCGTTGGAGTCGTCCTTCTCCTGGCCGGCGCGGCAGGTGCCGGCGCTCAGACGTTTACCGGTAGCGTTCGCGGCGAGGTGAAGGATGCCAACGGCATCCTGCCAGGCGCGACCGTCACGCTCATCAATGAGGCGACGAACGTCTCGCGCGATACGACCACGAACGCGGTTGGTCAGTATGCCTTTCCGGCGGTGACCCCCGGGAGCTACACCTTGAAGGTGGCGCTGACGGGCTACAAAACGTACGAGTCGAAACAACTCGTCGTCAGCACCCAGCAGGCGATCGCCCTGGACGTAACGCTCGAGCTCGGCACCATCCAGGAGTCCATTACCGTCACGGGCGAGTCCCCGCTCATCGACACCTCCACCGCGTCGACGGGGAGCGTGCTCGACAGCAAGACGCTGGAAGCGCTCCCGGCCCCCGGACGCGCCGCGTACTTGATGGCGGTTTCAGTCCCGACCGTTACCGCGACCGGCGACCCGCAGTTCAACCGCCAGCAGGATCAGACGAACGCGTCGCTCTTGTCGATGGGCGGCGGTCCGCGGCGCGGCAACAACTACCTGCTCGACGGCCTGCCGATCACCGACATGCGCAACCGGTC
>DATAEE010000092.1:0-2288 GCA_036258175.1 Vicinamibacterales bacterium | reverse complement strand
GTCCGTGGCGGAGGCTAGCACAATCGGGTTGGACTTGGCGAAGCGGGTGTTTCAGGCCCATGAAGCCGATGCGTCGGGCGCTGTCGTGTTCCGCAAACGGCTGCGTCGAGAGCAGTTGCTTCAGTTTTTTGTGTACCGCGCCCGGTTCTCTGGGCACAAGATTGCGTTTAAGCGGCGGCCCTCATGACCGCTTGACACCAGGCCGCTCTGGCACCGCTCGGACTACGAAGGCCGTTCTTCTCGATCAGCCACTCGGCGTTGTAGCGGGCGACGAAGTCGCGGACGGCATCCCGGACCTGGTCGATGGTCTGGTAGATGCGGCCGTGCACGATTTGCTCTTTCAGCGTGCGGAAGAACCGCTCGATGACGCCATTCGTCTCGGGCTCGCCCACGAACGCATAACTCGGGGTCATGCCCCAGAAACGGATCTGGTTGTGGAAATGTTCGGCCAGGAACGCGCTGCCGTGGTCGTGTCGCAGCATCAAGCCGCGGGCGGCGCTCGGGCTGACATGACCAAACACATGGCGCACCGCCATGCCGACCGCCTGGACGGCGGCGTAGCGATCGCCGCGTTTGGCAACGTGCCAGCCGAGCGCTTCGGCGTTCCAGTGCTCGATGACACCAAACAGCCAAACCTTCCCGTCCTGGACGGTGGTGATCTGGGTCGCGTCTGTGGCCCACATCAGGTTCGGCGCGTCGGTGATGATCTGCCGATCGTGCGGCGTGGCGTCACGCGTTCGGGCGCGATGCGGCGACAGCAGGCCGTGCTCGCGCATCAGCCGCAGCACCCGTTTGCGCGCGACCCGGATGCCATCCATCACCCGCAGCCGGGCCCACACCTTGCGATGGCCCTCGCCGTGCCAGGGCGAACGGGCGAGATCGGCGCGGATCGCCGCCAGCAGAGCATCGTCGGACACCACGGGTTTCGGTCCACGACGCTGCGCCGGAACTGGTGTCGTCCTGTCGGCCCGGCGCCGGTCGGCATAGAACGACGACCGTGCTACGTCCCAGACCCGGCAGACCTGGGCAATGCCGTAGCAGCGGCCGGTGCTCGGGGAGGTCTCTGCCGCCATCACCGCGACCTCCTGCGAGCCAAAGATGCTTATATGCGCGCGCTGCTCGTCAAGCCATTTGTGCTTCTCCTTCGTTCGAGGACGCCGGGGAGAGCCGGTGTTCGGGATTGGAGCGCGATGATGGAACAGGGGTCGCCTGTTGCACCTTATATTCGTTCCGGCCTGGACCGGTCACCAAAAGCTGTTTGCGCAGGGCGCTCCGGGCGGGGCGGCTCTTTCTATGGGACGTGCCGCGAGCGCGGCCTTGCATCTTATCGGCACACCCCATCCCGTGCACGGCTCGACACCGAATGGCGTCGGCGTTCGTTGGAGGAAGCGGCGTCTACGCGAGCACCGCGCCCTCAGGAATCAGATCATCTTTCAGATAGCGCCACATCGCTACCATCAGCTTGCGGGCGAGGGCGACGATGCCGATCCGGCGTAGCCGTCTGCCTCCGCCGGCAAAACGTTCCCGCCACCAGCGCGTCAGGGCGCTGTTCGGCTGATGCAAGGTCCACATCCAGGCGCATTCGATCGCCAACGTTCGCGCCCGCCGATTGCCGACCTTGCTGATCGGCTGGTCGCCATGCATGTCGCCGCTGTCCCACGGCCACGGTGTCAGTCCGAACCCGCCGCCGACCTGGCGGCGATTCTCGAAGTCGCGCCAGAACGCCTCGTGTATCAACCCGCTCGCGAAGATCTCGCCGACACCCTTGAGGCGTTTCAGCTTGCAGGCCTTTGCGACCAGCGCGTTGTCAGCTTTCAGAGCGGCGCGCTGGGCCGCCTCGAGCTCCTTGATCTGATGTTCAACCAACACTAGCCGTTCGGCCTCGCGTCGGATCTCCGCAAGCAACGCGACCCCTAGCGTACGGCCATCGCCGGTGCGCGCGATAACGAGCCGATCCAACCAATCCCGCGTCCCGATTTTGATGGTCGTCACGCCTTGCGCTGCCAGCAAACCCTGAATGTGTACCGCGCCCGGTTCTCTGGACACAAGACTGGGTTAAGCCGCGGCCTTCATGATCGCTTGCTGCCAGGCGTATCTGGCGCCGATGGGACTGCGTAGGCCGTTTTTCTCGATCAGCCATTCGTTGTTGTAGCGGGCCACGAAGTCGCGGACGGCGCGGCGGACCTCGTCGATGGTCTGGTAGATTCGACCGTGGACGATCTGCTGTTCAGCGTGCGAAAGAACCGCTCGATAACACCGTTATCCGGCATGATGATTCCGGTGCCTGA
>DATAEE010000091.1:0-11050 GCA_036258175.1 Vicinamibacterales bacterium | reverse complement strand
CGGCACACAGCACGGGACGATTCTCGGCTCGGCCGCCTATATGGCCCCCGAGCAGGCGCGCGGGAAAGCGGTCGATCGCCGCGCCGACATCTGGGCCTTCGGCGTCGTCCTCTTCGAAATGCTGGCCGGCCGGCGCGCGTTCGCCGGAGATACGACCTCGGACGTGATCGCCGCCGTGCTGCTCCAGGAGATCGACTGGCGCGCGTTGCCCGCCGGAACGCCACCACGGCTACGGTGGCTGCTGGAGCGATGTCTCGAACGGAACCCGAGGCAGCGCCTGCGCGACATCGGCGAGGCGCGTGTCGCGCTCGACGAGCTGGCGCAGGATGCGAGCCACAAGACGGACGCGCGCGTGCGACCGGCCGGTGTCATGTCCGCCGTGCGTACGCGCGCCGGGCGTCCCACAACCGTCGTGTCTGCCGTTGCTCTGCTCGCACTCAGCTTCGCGTTGGGGCGCTTCGCAGGGTGGCCCGCCGGCCCCGACCCAGCCGCAGCTGCGCCGGCTCCGGTTGCCTTCGAGCGCCTCACCTTCCAGTCGGGCCACTTCGTCAACGCCCGCTTTGCTCCTGACGGGCAGACGGTTTTCCTGAGCGCGGCCTGGAGAGGGGCGCGGGAAGTCTTCCAAGTGCGGCCGCAGGCCGGCGAATTGCCGGTCGGGCTCGCGAACGCCGAGCTGCTCGCAGTGTCGCGATCGGGAGAGCTCGCCCTTCTCCTCCCACGCGTGGAAACGGGCAATCCGTACGTGAGTTACGGCACGCTGGCAGTGGTGTCTGCGAGCGGGGGAACTCCGCGGGAGCTCGCCGAGAACGTCTCTGCTGCCGACTGGGCGCCGGACGGCGCGAGTCTGGCGGCACTCCGGGTCGTCGGAAGCAAGCAGCAGTTGGAATACCCTCTGGGGACGACGCTCTACGAGTCGGCGTCCCGGGTCTTCGCGCCTCGTGTGTCGCCAGCCGGCGACAGCGTGGCCTTTTTCGAGCTGGACGCGTCGGGCCTGTGGTCGGTCGTCCTTGTCGATCGTTCCGGCCAGCGGCAGATTCTGTCGAAAGACTGGGCCGACTGGTGGAACCTGGCGTGGTCGCCTGACGGCCGCGAGATCTGGTTTGCCGCCGCACGCGCCGGCATGGCTTCGAGCCTCTACGCAGTCGACCGGAGCAACAAGCTGAGGATCCTGCTGTCTGCCGCGGGCACGCTGGTCCTCCTCGACGCGCCGACTGCTTCCGCAGCACTCGTGGCGCACGTTACGTTGGTGAACCACGTGCTCGGCCGAACAAAAGGGGAACCTGCGGAGCGCGATCTCTCCTGGCTGGAAGGATCGAACGCCGTGGATCTTTCGACCGACGGAAGGAAGGTGCTGCTCCGCGTCACCTCCGAGCGGGATCCCGGCCGCACCGCCGTCTTTCTACGCGTCATGGACGGCTCGTCGCCCGTACGTCTCGGTTACGGGCTGCCGCAGGAGCTCTCCCGGGACGGGAACTGGGCGCTGGCCACCCGAGGGGGCACCGTCGTCGCTATGCCCACCGCAGCCGGCAAAGAACGGACGATCGAGACCGGCTTTCCCATGGTCACCGCGGCGCGATGGCTGCCGGACGGTGACCGCGTGCTGGTGCTGGCCAACGACGCGCAGGGCCGTAGCGTCGCGAGCGTGACCAGCTTCTCAGGCGAAGGTGTGCGGCGCATCTCCGAATCGCTCGAGCTGCGGTTCGCCAGTTGGGGCAATCGGTCGCTGTCACCGGTCTCCCCCGATGGGCGCTTCGTGGCGGCCTCTGTCGCCAGCGGCGGGGTCCTCTTGGTGCCGCTCGATGGAGGAGAACCGCGGGCGGTGCCGGGCTGCGCCCCAAGCGACCTACCGATCCAGTGGACGCCGGACGGACGCCGTCTCCTGGTGTTCAACGCGGGCTCGTTGCCGGCCAGGATCTCCGAGATCGATCTCGAGAGCGGCCGCCGCCAGGTGGTTCGCGAACTCCTGCCGCCCGACCGTGTCGGGGTCTACGGACTCGTTCAGGCTTTGATGACTCCCGACCGGTCGGCGTACGTATACGGGTATCAAGAGTACCGATCCGATCTGTACCGGGTGACGGGCCTTCGATGAGCGCGCCTACCACGATCAACCGCGCGCTCGAGACACTCGTTCCCGACGTCGTTCACGGACGAGGAAGTTTAGTTGCTGCGGCTCAGTCCTTGATGAACGTCACCGCTGCGTTTGGGACACCAAAGATGCCGTCGTAATCATGCCCGAATGTGCGCGGACCCTCGAATTGCCCCGGCCACGTCCCCGGTCCCGACAGATTGCCCCTAAACTGCCCCATGTGCTGTCCCATTTTTGTGATTGTTTGTCCGTCTGCACCCAGTTCGTCGGCCGTAGACAGGTTGAGGAGCGCAGGCGCGTCACTTGTGTCGTCCAAGTTGCCTAACCCACCTACGGTCAGTCGACCGTTCTGTCCAGTCGTGCGGTTCAGATATGTTCCGGTTCCACGCAGGCTGGGCCACCCGAACCCTCGCTCTGCTTGAATCTGTAAAACTACCTGCACCTCACCTATCACGCCTCGCCACTGTCCCGAATACAGCGGGAACCGGTCCTCCTGTGTTGGGCGTACCGGACTTCCGCAGCCAACCAGTACGCCGGCTAGAACGACAGTGATGAATGCTCGCCTCATTGAGAATCCCCGGCGTTAGGATGGACGCTTCTTGTGAGCAGGGTCCGCATCGAGCAGTTTCGTATGCAATTTCAGCACGCGCGCCTCAAACACAGAATAGTCAGGGATTTATTCCAATCGCGAGCGGAGCCCCTGCCGCTTGCTGACGAATATGTCGATGTGCGCACGGAACGGGCAAAAGCCTCATGCTGACTGGCGGACTGTTGTGGATGGCTGTCAGCGCCATTCTATGGATGCTGCTGATCAAGTGGTACTTGAGGCGAGCGACTCGATCAAATTTCGGCAAGAGCCGGTGAGGCGCACTTGGGCGGCACGGGACCGCCCGCGTGTTTACGCAAGTGATTTGACTCTACTTGATCGTCAGCACCTCCGCGGCGCCAGGCTCGAGCGAATGGTTGTTCACGTAGACGCGGCCCGTCGCGTCCGACGCAACGCCGGTAGGCGTGCTGAGATTGGGGGCGAACACGGCGCAGTCCCACGTGCCGGCGTGCAACGTGCACGCGTTCACCGTGCCGCCGATCGGGGTGTGGGTGACGTTCGCCGCGAACCAGCTCGCCTCGTCGAGCTCCGTCACGTACATCGTGCCCTGCCGGTCGAACGCGATGTCGATGATCGAGGTGAACCCGTCGGCCACCACCGTGCAATCCGGTGTGACCGCCGGTTCGGCCGAGCAGTGCACGTGGCGCGCCGCCGGGTTGATGCGCCACACGCGCGAGAAGTCCGTCGGCGCCGGGTAGCCCGTGAGTTCGCCGAGGTAGTAATAGCCGTCGGGGCCGATCGCCACGCTCGGCGTGACCGCCTCCGCGGGAATCTCCGGCGGCAAGCCGCAGATGTTGGGAGGACCCGCCGGGCAGCCGAACAACTGCTGGATGTTCGCAGTCGAGACCAGCTGATCGGGCAGCGTCACGATCCAGTCGATGGTGCCGTCTGGGGTCACGATGAGCAGCGCGTTGGCGCCCGCGTCGGCCACGAGCGCGCTGCCGCCAGGCAGCGCCTGCACGTCGAAGGGATTGGGGTTGATCTCCCTGCCGTCCGGGTTGACCGTGGCCTCGAAGGCGCCGAGGTCCGCCCACAGCGACACCTGACCCTGGTCGATGCGCCACAGCTTCGCCGAGGTCGGAGTGGCGCCGCCGCCCGTCGTGGCGATCATGTGATTCGGGTCGATGACGTCCACGTCGGTTGCGCCCGGCAGCGCGGCCACCAGCTCGGGCTTGAGATGGCGAAGGCGCACGATGCCCTGCCCGGCGTCCGCGACGATCACCTCGCCCGGTCCGGTGGTGATGCCGAACACCGGTCCGGCGTTGTCGACGGCACGTGTCAGGGTGGAATCAGCAGCGACCGGCAACGTGACCACCAAGAACGCGATCAGCGGAAGCACGGCACGAAGCGAACGTCGTCGAACGGTCATACGGACCTCCCAGCAAGAGCAGCGTTTCAACACCTCAGACAGAAACCCGAGCATGCTATGGTCGGGTGCGGGTGGCCTCATCATCCCGTTTATTAACATACTCTTTCTCTCCGTCAGCGCGATCCATGACCGAGTGTCGAAGGGTCGTATCCATCCGGTGTCGCTGTGGGTCCCAATTCTGCTGTTTGCGTGGTTGAATGTGCTTGGGTTCGTGGTGTTCCCGTCCGCCGCCGCGTCGAATCTTCGACGTGAACGTCGTGCAGTGCGACTGTGGCACCGCCGACGACCTCAGAAACGAAACCCGACACCGTGTAGGAACCCTGTGGCTGTGGCACCGGTCCTGGAGATGGTACCGGTGAAACTAACGGCGGGTATGGGCTGCTCGGGCTGTCATTGCCGCACGCAGATACGGCGACAACCGAGACGGCACTGAGGAGCCACCGAACAGTCCGACATGGGTTCGCATTCCAGCACCTCCACTTTCCTGTGCCCAGAAGAACGGTCGCGACCCTGGGAAACGGACTGAGGGTGCCGGAATTGTCGGTAGTTCGGGGGCTCGACGTCAAGCGTCGTTTCACGCTCGACATGCCCCAATCTAATCGGCTAATGGGATGGCCTCGCGGACCATCCCATAGGTCACATCAGCCGGGACGCGGTTTGAATAGGGCCCGAAGGAAAGCGTGGATTTGAACGACACTTTTCAGGTTCACGCTTTTCTTTAAAACAAGCGACCGTCTCGATGCTGCCAGAGATCGAAACCTGACACACTACAGCGCGGAACTGGCTGCAATTGTGGACTGATGCGAACGCTGAGCCTTCGCGTTGGCAACTCGCGTTGACGTACGGCGGTTTCCGAGGCTACGGACCTTCGGATATTTCGAGGGACTTGAATCTCCAGGGAAAGTTATTGGAGACGCTGAACCATACCCAGGAACCCGCAGCACAAACAACAAAGTTCTTGGTGATAAGGGTGTCACCGCTGTTTGTAGGTTGACTGATGGGCGTGGCGGAAGGCAGGCTCGACGTAAGTGTGAATGACCCATTATCGGCGGCACATAGAAATTCGACGTTGTACGTGCGGTCTAGCTTGGGGACCTTGAACCAAACTTCTAAGTGCGGCGCCAGGGAATTCCCTTCGTGTGACCTCGGTCCGAAAAATGCGAGGTCGTCGGCGGGAGTGAGCCAATGGGGGCTGGCAAACACGAGAGCGGCTCTCCCCATCAAATAAGGCGTACTGGGGGTCAACCGAATCGGCGCCATCGGAACATCGAGTTGCTCGGAGGCGGGCGGCGCAGCGAGCACCGATTCCAGGGCCGATGCGAAAATTAGGTCGTCGCCCACTGTCATACCCCCTGCGAACCCCAGTTACGAGCGTGGCAATCACATCTAGATACGAGCGCGCAGGCTCTCGCACTTGACGAGCGGCTGACGGTTTCTTGCCGCTTTCCTGACGTGTGCTGTCATCAGGTGCTCGACAACGAAGCTTTGAGGTGTTCACTCGGACTCTACCTTCGACAAAGGCATGCAACGCGGACGCAGAGTGGAGCCCCACCTATGAACGCAGCCGTCTACTGCCCGGCCGATCATCTCGTCGCTGTTAAAGGGCCGCGTGACCATTACACCGGCGGCGACAACGAAGCAGTGGATCCTGAACGGCGAGGGTACATTCACCGGATTGTTCCAGGCGGCTGTTTTCCCGGAGGGATGGCGTCCCCAACGGGAACCAACGGCGAGTGGAAGAGCCTAGACGGCTGGCTTGCGGCCTGAACTCGGTTGCATTTCTTCATTCCTTTCCCTCAGTTTGGCCGGCCGGTATCCGACAGGCACACCTCCTGCGGCCCGAAAGCTCGTAACGTGCGGGTCGCTGGATCGAAAAAGTGCCCCGCCACACTCGTGCCCGCGCGCCGGTCCGGCCGCTACACCACGATGCCCTCGGGGTACCATTGGCCCCACGGGTCCCGTTGGTCCTCTGGCGCCTCGCCGGTTTGTCGCGTCTCTTTCACTGTCGCTCCGGTGGTGCCTGCGCTGGCGTTTCACTTCGGCGTACCGCCTGAGGCTGGGATTCTACCTCGGGGACCCGGCCGCCGCGCCCGCCCCGATTGCGAAAAGAAGAGGCGTCAGGGACAGCACGGCTCTCGACTCGGTAGATCGCATCGGGCCTAGTCCTCATGCCCGCGACCGGTATGAACACATCAGGTTTCTCGAAAACCGAACCGACGCGCGCGTAGGCTTGGTCCAGCTCGTGCTTGAACCACCGAGAATGGACCGAGGTGCGGAACCACGCGGTGTTGACGTTATCAAGGATGATCACCTTGAACCGTTTGGCGCGCAGCGCGCTCACAATTCTTTCCACCAGCCTCGCTTTGACTTCTTCGTTGGTGCCCCGGAGCACATCGTCGACCCCGACGAGATGGGTGTGCGGCGGTTTCCCGGCTAAAGACGCGAGATGCCCGTGAAAGGGCAAAAAGACCTCGCCGTCCACTGTTCTCATGAACGCGACAAGTGCATCGCCAGCTTCCCGGTCGGCGCGAGTCGGGATCTGCGACCATGGCGAGTAGTAGAGGAGCCCAAATTGACCGACGCCAAGCACCATCAGTCCCAGAGCATATGCTTGGCGAGAGCGTTGTTCCGCGCGGGACGCAAGATCGTGCATGGCAAGGCCGCCGCAGAGAGCCAAGGCTGCAAAGGCTGGAAGGAGCACATTAGCGGTCCCTCCCGAGTGCATTCGCGAGAACCAGGAGGCACCAACCATCCCCGTCAATAATGCGAACACAAACAGAGACCGCCGGTCGAAGCCTCTACGCAGGTTCGTCGCGACCCAGACGAGGACCGCCGCGGCGGGTAGCGGCAGCTGGCGGGCGATGTCGGCCGTCCAGAACTGCGTGAGGTACTCGACCGCGATTTCGTGTTGCCGCGGCAACTCGAACACATAGAAGGAGAACCATCCCTCGCTAAAGCGGTCGAGGACCAGCGTCGTGAATCCGACAACAGTCAAGAGCGTCAGCGGAAATAGCAAGCCCGTGAGGCCGCGCCATGCCAGCACGGCGTACAAAGCCAATGGCATCGCCACGACGAGTGCCGTCTGCTTCGACAGAAACGAGCACGCCATCAGGAGGCCGGCGCAGACCATCGAGCCCGGACCCCGTGCGAAATAGAGCACGTAAATAGAACTCAGCAAGAAGAACATGAACAGAGGATCGACGCGGGCCAGATCGAACGCGCTGCCGCCAATCCGGAACGTGGCGAGATACAGGCTGGCAGCTATCACGCCCCAGTACCTCGACGACGTGACCCTACGTACGAAGGCGTAGATGACAGCTGCGCAACCGAGTGACGCGAGAACTGAAATCAGGCGCAGCGAGAAGAAGCCGGCGCCGGATCTTAATGAGATGACGGCGGCGAGATAGAAATACAGTGGCGTGTACTCGGCAGCCGTAAAGTCGAGCGAAGGTTCCGCATACAACTGATGGCCGACCATGAGCCACCTGACCTGATCAACGGCTCCCCCCTCCATCCAGTGAAGTTCATATGGGTATCCGATGCGATACAGCACGATGAAGAGAAACGTCAGCGGATGAAGCAAGGCGCCGACGAGCAGTAGCGATCTGACAAAGCATCGGACGTTCGGCGGAAAAGCGGACCTTCCACCCTGTGTCACTGGCGAAGGCGCCGGCATGCTCGCTCTGCCTCCCTAGTTGTTGACGAGCGACGCGCGCATTGTAGTACAGCCGCGTGCCGACTGGTAGACCACCACCGCTGTCGCAGCCGGCGGAGCGGACTTGTGAAGCAATTGATCGCAAGAAGACTCGGTCTTGAGCCGCACTCTGAGCTCAGTTCTCTCGGTTGAGAGGGACGGGGACCATCGAGCCGCTGATCTCAGGGATTCTGCCGCTCTATGGGCTACCAGCTGGCGTACCACAAAGCGGAGCGTCCCCAACCGGAAATGACGGATCAATAGCTATCCGCCCGAAGGATCAGCAATACGGCCTTAGCCTTCTCCCGATCTGCGCTCTGATTGTTAGACGCGGGGCGGCAGTGGCGTGACGTGAGTCACGCGCGTCGGATCGTCTTTGGCGACGGTCCACACGTGAGCGCACTTCGGACAGCGGTAGTAGTTCACGTGGGCATACTCGCTTGACGCTTCGAGCAAGCGCGGCGTGGGCACTAAACAGACCGGACACGCGAAGTCGATCGACGACAGAGACATAAAGGAAGGCGTCCCCAACGCCAGGGCCCACGGGTTTCGGCGGTGGCGCGCCCGCGTATCGATCGGGCGGGACCGCGCCAGCGACGGCCGCAGGCCGGGATACTAGTCGTCCCCGCCCGTGGCGTGAATCTCGCTGAAGGTCAGCGGATCGCGCAGCACCGTCGAGAGCCGCGCCCGCCGATCGGCGTAGACGCCCCACGCGATCGCCGTGACGTGGAACACCTCATCGACCGTCGGCCACGCGCTCGGCAGCAGCGCCATCTTCGCCTCGTCACCATCCGTTCGATAATCGACCCAGCGCTTCCGTCTTCCCAATACCGCCAACGGCGAGTTCTCGCGAATCATTCACTCGACTCCACGGGTTTCATTCGACGGTGACCGATGATGCAATTCGCAGACTGTAGACACGCACACGCCACAGAACATCAGCCCCACACAATGTCAGCCGCGAGGGCGGAAGAGTGATGGCGACACACCAACCGATTGACGAGGAAGAGTTTCACGATGCGCCTATCCGCAAGGACCGTGCCTCCAATGTGCCTCCTCCCGCATGCCAGAATCCCCCGAGGATCTTTCGCTTCTGCCAAATGTGAAATCGCCGGGGACCTGTAACGAGGCGACTTCCATCTGTCCTTGGTGTGGTATCTGCCCAGGGGTAGAAATCGAGTGCAGTGAGGATTGGCGGCGGCAATTCCCGAGTAGTGACACCGGCCGCAGCGGAGCAGACTTGCAGTCAAGACTGGCTTCACGGCCGGCGGAAGGAGGACGACACGACCCAAAACGCTTTAAGGTTCGCGCCAGTCCACGGACGATCGCACACGCCGAAGTTAGCTTCCTTTGTCGGTGGACGATGAACTGTGCTGTTTCGAGCTTCGTCCCCAGAACCACCCGAGGACGCCGACAGCCGTAAGTCCGAGCGCTGCTCTCTTCAGCAGCCGCCCCGTCTGTGAGGGACTCGGTTGCTCCGTGGTGAGGCGCCTATACAGTTCTACTTCTGGGGAGGTCGTCGGTCGCGGCCAAGTACGTCGTTCAGGGGCCGGGATCCACCGAGTGATGTACGTGAACGTCTCCGAAGCGCAGACTGGACACTGCTCCGCGTCGTGTACCTCTTCGCAATCGTGGCAAAGCCGAGCGGTTCGGAGTTGCATAGTTCAGTTTCGTCGCGCGCTGAAGGCTGGAATCGTGGGAACAACTTATCAGCTACCTGGACGAAGCTTTCCGGTGCGGTCCGTCGTTAACCCTCGATCGGCTCGACTCGTTGTGCTTCACCGGCCCGGTCGTCCTTCACTTTATGCGCTACTACTTCGATTCGCGCCGGCGATCCTCGCCACAGCGGCGCTCGATGGCGCGTCTGAGCACCTGCTGCGTAAGCAGGTTCGTCTCCCGCGTATAGGCATCCTTGAGGTCGCTGAGCCGGTGCCGCAACATTTCCAACTTGCTGGCATCATCCGCGCCGGTTTGCAGGAGTTGCTCCAACGTGTCGAGATTTCGCGCAGCCTGCTCGAGTAGCGCCGCCACGTTCGAATCTGTCTGCATGGCCGTCGCTCCAGCGTTTCGAAACCGTCCAGCCTACCCGATCATATCCCCGCGCGCGAGCTGAACAGAGACATTCGTCGTCCCGCGCGGGCCGCGTAAACAACGGGAGCGTAAGGACACCTCAGCCGATGCGAGCCTTGCAACCGCAGCGGTGCGGGCGCTGCAAGCGACGGGATTCATCGAGTCCATCGAAGAGACTCCGACGGCCGTGATCATCCACTTCGATCCGACCATACCCGCCTCGAAGTTCATGTCGGCCGGCTTCGACCTGGTGCTTGAGGACGAGATTGCCCCCGGTGTGGACCTAATCCTCAGCCCGCTGGTCGTCCCGAACCCGGATTTTCCGGCGCACGCGAGCTGCCATAACTTGAACCCGTAAGCGTCTTCCGGGATTCGGTCCTGTCGTAATAGCGGAGTCGACGACCTCGTAATCAGCGGTTTGGCGAGGGCGGTCTAAGAGCCAACGGCCGTCCGGCCACCGCTCTGCTGCCTTTCTTTTTTCCCGCCTCTACGGAGCATGCAAGAACCGCGAGGCCGAATTCACCGAGCGAACCGGTGGCATGTATAGGTCTTAGGCCCAGGATCCCGCTCGGCTAGTGGTGCTCAGGACGGGTGCGAACGTATTCCTTTACGTTCTCGGACGCGATGCGGCGCTTATCCAATTCGGCTTGGATTTGAGCGATGCGCTGGAACTGGATTTCTAGTTCCTTGGCCTGGTTCGCCGTCAAGGCTTCAATGCGGCGCACGGCCTTCTCGAGCGCGGCGATCCGCCGCTCAAGTTGCTGGATGGGCATGGGACTTGGCAGAGTATCCTCCCCAAACCTCGGCACGTCAATGAGTGACGGATTGTCCGTCTCCGCTTTACTTATAAATACATCATGCCTGTAATGGTGCGATGCCACTGAGACCAGCGAACTTCCGATTGGAAACGGACGGAGCGCAAGCGGGCGCGCACCCGCAAGCGCTCCTGAGCAAGTCCGCACGCGATACCTGTGCCGACGGTGCCTGCGGCCTGGGGTGCCCTGCGAGGATCCGACGTGTTAGGCTGTCGCGACCCCGCGGGATAGGCTGGCCGCGCGGCGGTTGTTTACAGAGGACGACAAAGGTGGTGCGGCATGAGCGCGGCAGACAACGTCCTGGTTGTGCTCGAGGAAATCGACGATGAACTTGAGGGAATTGATGACTTGGCCGACAGACTCCGTGAGCCTGTTGAGGAAGCGGCGATACGCACCCGCGTTCAGGCCA
>DATAEE010000090.1:0-11120 GCA_036258175.1 Vicinamibacterales bacterium | reverse complement strand
CGCTTCTCCTGACCTTCTGGCCGAGCGAGTTCAGTCAGCTGCGCGGGCAGTACCGCCGCACGCGGTACGCGGAGAACGTCACCGCGAACGAGCTGCTGTTTCAAGTTCAATTCTCGATCGGGGCCCATGGTGCCCACGTTTTTTAGCCGCAGAGAAACGCAAATAAACGCAGATAAACGCAGATGACTACATTCACTCTTCGATACAGATACCTCTTCCTTCTCGCGCTTGCGGCCTGCTGTGTTCTCGGTGCCGGTCAGGCGTCGGCCGCGGTCAAGGTCGTCGCCACGACCGAGGATCTCGCGGCGCTGGTCCGCGAGGTGGGGGGCGATCGGGTCACGGTCGAAGCGCTCGCGCGCGGCTATCAGGATCCCCATTTCGTCGAGGCGAAGCCGAGTTTCATCCTCAAGCTCCATGGCGCCGACCTGCTCGTTGTCGTGGGACGCGAGCTGGAACAAGCCTGGCTCCCGCCGCTCATCACGCAGAGCCGCAACGCACGCATTCAGCCGGGCGCGGCAGGCTATCTCGATGCCTCGATCGGTGCCCATATTCTCGAGATCCCGACGGGCCAGATTACGCGCGCGATGGGGGACGTCCATCCGCTCGGCAATCCGCACTACTGGCTCAGCCCGGAAAACGGACGCCACATCGCGCAGGCCGTGCAGAAAAAGCTGGCGGAGCTCGCGCCGAAAGACGCGAGCTACTTCGCGCAGCGATACGCGGATTTTGATCGCCGGCTGGGCGAGGCGCAGAAGCGGTGGGAAGGAATGATGGCCCCGTACAAGGGGCTCAAGGTCGTGACCTACCATCGCTCCTGGTCGAACTTCGTCGACGCGTTCGGGATCGATGTGGTGGGCTACGTCGAGCCGCGACCCGGGATCCCGCCCTCGCCCTCGCACACGCTGACGCTGATGCAGGAGATGAAGCGGCAGAACATCAAGATTGTCCTGGTGGAGCCGTACTTCGACCTGAAGACGCCGAACGCCATCGCCCGCGATACCGGGGCGAAGGTCCTCGTGCTGACTCCGTCGGTCGGTGGCGTCAAGGAGGTGCAAACGTACTTCGATCTCTTCGACTACAATTTGCGTCTTCTTGTGGAGGCAGTCAAAGAGACAGGGGCGCGGCCCTAAATGGACGCGTCGAGTATCTCCACGGTCCTTTCGTTCCTGGCGGCGCCCTTCGTGGCGAGCCTGATCCTGACGGGGATCCACGCCTATCTCGGCGTCCACGTCGTCGAGCGCGGCGTGATCTTCGTGGACCTGTCGCTGGCGCAGATCGCGGCGCTCGGCGCCACGATCGCGCTGTTGATGCCGGTCAGCGGCGGCGATCCTCACGCGCCCGTGGTTTACTGGATCAGCCTCGGCTTCACCTTCATCGGCGCCGCGATTTTCTCGATGGTTCGCACGCGGCGCGCGCGGATCCCCCAGGAGGCGATTATCGGGATCGCGTACGCGGTCGCTTCGGCCGCAGCCATCCTCGCGATGAGCAAATCGACGTCCCAGGCCGAGCACTTGAAGGACATGCTGGTCGGCAACATTATTGCGGTCTCATGGAACGAAGTGGTGCATACTGCAGCGCTCTATGGCGCGATCGGGTTGTTCCACTTCGTGTTTCGCCACAAGTTCCTGGCAATCTCCATGGATCCGGACCGCGCGGAGGCGGAAGGCGTGTCAATCCGTCTCTGGGACTTCCTGTTTTATGCGTCGTTCGGGTTCGTCGTGACGTCGTCAGTTGCGATCGCCGGTGTCTTGCTGGTGTTCTGTTATTTAATCGTGCCGTCGGTGGCGGCGATGTTGTACGCGGACCGCATCGGCGCGCGGCTCGCGATTGGCTGGACCATGGGGACAATCGTCTCCGCGCTCGGCGTGTACCTGTCGCTCCTGCTCGACCTTCCGACCGGCGCGACGATCGTCTGCACGTTTGGTCTCGTGCTGGTGCTCATGGCGGCCGTCAAGCCGCTCTTTGCGCGATGATCTGCCGATCGTGCGGCACCGAGATCGCCGACAAGGCCATCGTGTGCTACCGATGTGGCGCGGCGACGACCGATCCGGTCCGCCAGCCAGCACCGGCGGCGTCGAAATGGGAGGCGGAGCCGGCGCGCCGGCCGCACCGGCTTATCCCCTGGCTCATCATCCTCGTGGTCATGCTCCTGGCCCTGCTGGTGGCGTTCGGGCTCATGCCCACGCTCCAAGCACCTTGAGCAACCTGAGCACGTAGGGATACACTTTCAAGCACATGCCAGATGCCCGCCTCGAAGTCACCGACGCCCTCGGTCGGCGCATGGTCCCCGTGGACAAAGGCCTTTTCTCGATGGGCCGCCGCGAGACGAACGACCTCCGCCTCGCGGGATCCGAGGTATCCCGCGACCACGCCGAGATAGTCGTCGAAGGGGAGCGTTTCGTCATCCGGGACAAGAACTCCCGGTACGGGACCTTCGTGAACGGCGAGACGGTCGCCGAGGGACCGCTGGCGCACGGCGACCGCATCCGCCTTGGCCGCAGCGGCGGGGCAGAACTGGTGTTCCTCCTGGCCGACGGCCCGCCCCAGACCGACCGCGCGACGACGACGGCGATTGGCGACCTGCGGCAGGTGGCGGCGCTTCTCGAAGGCCTGCGCGCGCTGGGATCCGGCCGCGTCCTTGACGACGTGCTGGCGCTGGTGCTCGATTCGGCGCTCGAAGTCGGTGGCGGCGAGCGCGGGTTCATCATGCTGGCCGGGCCGACCGACGAACTCGAGTTCAAGCTCGCCCGCGGCCGCGGCCGGATGACGCTCTCGGGCAGCACCTTCGAGACGAGCCGGAAGATCCCCGAAGAAGTGTTCCGGACAGGCGAGCCGCGCATCGTCGCCGACCTGCTCGATGGGGATCTCGCCAATGTCCACATGGGCACCGTCGCCCTCGGTATTCGCAACGTCCTCTGTGTGCCGCTCCGCCTCGTCCGATATCTGGACAAAGCCGAGCAGGCGGCAGGCGAAGAGAAGCGAATCGGCGTTCTGTATCTCGACAGCCGCGAGAAGGGAACCCTCCTTTCCGGTTCGACGCGCGGCGCGCTGGAGACGCTGGCGACAGAGGCGGCCGTCGCGATCGAGAACGCGCGCCTCTACCGGGAAACCCTGGAGAAAGCGCGGCTCGAACAGGAAATGCGAATTGCCGCCGAGATCCAGCAGGCGTTACTCCCGCGCGCGGCGCATGCGGGCGGCTTCTACCGCGCGGCCTCCGCGTCGCTGCCGTGCCGTTCAATCGGGGGCGATTTCTTCGACTACGTCGATCTTCCCGACGGCTCATTCGGCTTCGCCCTTGGCGACGTGGCGGGCAAGGGGCCACCGGCAGCGCTTCTGAGCGCCCTGCTGCAGGGGATCTTCGCAGCGCAGGCGGCGTCAGACCTGGCTCCTGCGGTGACCATCGACCGCGTGAATACGGCGCTTTTCCGGCGTGGCATCGAGAACCGGTTCGTCACGTTGATGTACGGCAAGCTCGGACGGGACGGCACGCTCACATACTGCAACGCCGGCCACAACCCGCCGCTCATCATCAGCAAGTCGGACGTGCGGCGGCTCGAGACCGGCGGACCGATCGTGGGCCTTTTCGAGCAGGTCCCGTTCGACCAGGAGACGGTCGGGCTGTCGCCGGACGAGTGCCTCGTCATCTACAGCGATGGCATCTCGGAAGCGCTCAACGTCCCGGGCGACGAGTTCGGCGAGGGACGGATTGTGGACACGGTCCGCAAGGTTCTCGGGCGCGAGCCGCAGACCATCCTCGAGTACCTGTTCGCCAGCGTCCGCGACTTCTCAAAGGGCGTACCGCAGGGCGACGACATCACGGGTATGATCATCAACTTCAACCGGTGACTCGCCCGATCGGGCGGCGCGCTTTTGTGATCGTCTGGATCGGCATCGGCGTCGTCGTCTGGAACGGCGTGTTCGATCTCTTCATGACGCGCGGCGTGAAGGAATACCTGTATCGTCAGGCGCAGCACGAGCTTGGCCGGGGCGAGCAGGTCACGATACGTGAAATCATGGACGAGACGAAGGCGGACGCCGCCGTCAAGGCTTCCATCTGGGCCGTCCTCGTCGCCGGCGCCGGCGTCCTCACGGTGATCCTGTGCACCCGCTCATCTACGACTGGAACGGCGAGTCAAAACCTGCGGCGCTGAAGCCGCGCGTGCTCCTGGACGACGAGACGCTCCGCGACGGGCTGCAGTCGCCGTCGGTATCGGCGCCCACGATCGACCAGAAGCTCAAAATCCTCCATCTCATGGAGGAGCTTGGCATCGACACCGCGGACATCGGCCTCCCCGGCGCGGGTCCGCATGTGGTCCGCGACGTCGAGCGGTTGGCGCGCGAGATCGCCGGCGGGATGCGGATCCAGGCGAACTGCGCGGCCCGCACCGTCATCGCCGACATCGAGCCGATCGCCGCTATCTCGCAGAAGGTCGGGTACCCGATTGAGTGCTGCGCCTTCATCGGCTCGAGCCCAATCCGCCAGTACGCCGAAGGGTGGACCATCGAGGACCTCCAGCGCCGAACGGAGGAAGCGATTTGCTTCGCGATCGGTGAAGGCTTACGGGTGATGTACGTCACCGAAGACACCACCCGCGCCGATCCCGACACGCTGCGCACGCTGTACTCGACAGCAATCCGCGCTGGAGCGTCTCGGCTGTGCGTGTCGGACACCGTCGGCCATGCCACTCCAACGGGCGCGGCTGCTGTCGTGAAGTTCATCGCGAGCGTGGCGCGGGACTGCGGGTCTGACGCGGGCATCGACTGGCACGGCCATCGCGACCGTGACCTCGCCGTCGTGAACACCATTGCGGCCATCGACGCCGGCGCGACCCGCGTGCACGGGACGGCGCTCGGCATTGGCGAGCGCGTCGGCAATACGCCGATGGATCTTCTGCTGATCAACCTGGTACTGATGGGGTATCTCGAGCGCGACCTGACGAAGCTCGGAGATTACACCGGGGCAGTCGCCGAATCGTGTGGCGTGACGATGCCGCCGAACTACCCGGTGCTCGGGCGGGATGCGTTCCGAACGGCGACGGGTGTCCACGCCGCTGCGGTGATCAAGGCGTTCAGGAAGAACGACCCGCACCTCGCCGACGCGGTGTATTCAGCGATTCCGGCGCGTCTGGTGGGTCGTGAGCAGGAGATAGAGGTCGGCCCGATGTCCGGGCGATCGAACGTGATCTACTGGCTCGAAAAGCGTGGCTTGAAACCAAGCGAGGAGATGGTCGACAGGATCTTCACCAGGGCCAAGGCGTCGTCGACCGTTCTCACGGAGGAAGAGATTCGCTCACTGCTGAATGCTGATTGCTGAATGCTGAGTGGCTACCTTCGCTTGTCTCTGGGGACGTAGGTTCTGGGCCCATTCCCCGTATAGATTTGCCTGGGCCGCGCAATCTTTTGCTCCGGATCGAGGAGCATCTCTTCCCACTGCGCAATCCATCCTGCCGTGCGCGGAATCGCGAACAGCACGGGGAACATGTCGACCGGAAAGCCCATCGCCTGATAAATGAGGCCTGAGTAGAAGTCGACGTTAGGATAGAGCCTGCGCGACACGAAGTACTCGTCCTGCAGCGCGATCCGTTCGAGCTCAAGCGCGATTTCGAGCAGCGGATTCTTTCCCGTGACCGTGAAAACGAGATCGGCGATTCGCTTGATGATCTTCGCGCGCGGGTCGTAGGACTTGTAGACGCGGTGGCCAAAGCCCATCAGCCGTCCCTCGCCTCCCTTTACGCGCTTGATGAAGTCCGGGACGTTCTGGATTGATCCGATTTCCTGCAGCATGCGCAGGACTGCCTCGTTCGCGCCGCCGTGCAGCGGCCCGTAGAGCGCGGCAGCCGCACCCGCGAGCGCCGAGTACGGGTCGACGTGCGAGCTGCCGATGCCGCGCATCGCGTGGGTCGAACAGTTCTGCTCGTGATCGGCGTGAAGAATGAAGAGCACATCAAGCGCGCGCTCGAGCACCGGGTTGGGCTGGTACTTGATCTCGGTCATCTTGAACAGCATGTTCAGGAAGTTGCCCGGATAGCTCAAATCGTTGTCCGGAAGGACGTAAGGTCGGCCGATGCTGTGGCGGAACGCGTAGGCGGCGATGCTGGGCACCTTGGCGATGAGCCGCACCATCTGCACCCGGCGGGACTCGGCCGAGAAAATCTCTTTCGCGTCCGGGTAGAACGTCGAGAGCGCGCCGACGGTGCTGAGAAAGATGCCCATCGGATGCGCGTCGTACTGGAAGCCCTCCATGAACTTCTTGATGTTCTCGTGGAGCATCGTGTGGAGCGTGACTTCCTTGATCCACAACTGCATGTCGGTCGTGGTGGGCAGCTCGCCGAAGAGAATCAGGTATGCGGTCTCGAGGAAATCGCTTTGTTCCGCCAGCTGCTCGATCGGGTATCCGCGGTAGAGCAGCACGCCCTTGTCGCCGTCGATGTAGGTGATCTGGCTGCGGCAGGCGGCCGTGTTCTGGAACGCCGGGTCGTATGTGGTCAGGCCGAAATCGTCCGGCGTGGCCTTGATCTGCCGGAGATCCATCGCCCGGATCGTGCCGTTCTGGATCGGAATCTCGTAGGTCTTGCCGGTCCGGTTGTCCTTGATCGCCAGCGTGTCAGTCATATTCAGAGTGCCTGCAGTCTATTTCTCTGACTTGTCCCCGTCGTCATTACCTGTCCCGTCGTCGGCGGGCGGGAGCGGGTCGCCAG
Organism: Vicinamibacterales bacterium; assembly: GCA_036258175.1. GTDB lineage: Bacteria > Acidobacteriota > Vicinamibacteria > Vicinamibacterales > 2-12-FULL-66-21 > DATAEE01. The sequence goes on along the minus strand of DATAEE010000090.1, from coordinate 4,422 downwards.
CGACCTTATAGTCGCCGGACAGCCACTTGCCCAGATCGCCCAGCCGACAGCGCTCGCTGCAGAACGGCCGCCGCGCGGGGTCCGCGGGCGCGCGTCTGCAGTAGACGCAAACCAGCTCGGCCACTCCCAGATTCTATTTCACGGAGGGTGGTTTATGGGCGGTCGTCGATCGCCTGGTGCCGGACGTCTTTCGCGGACACCATGAAGATGACGTCCTCGGCGATGTTGGTGGCGTGGTCGCCGATGCGCTCGAGGTGTCTGGACACGAGGATCAGGTCTAGCCCTGGCTCAATCGTCGAGTGGTCCTGCAGCATGTAGGTGAGCAGCTCGCGGAACACCTGTGTTTTCAGCCCGTCCAGCCGATCGTCGCGGTCGAGCACCGCCTGCGCGAGGTCGGGGTCGCGCCGCACGAACGCATCCAGCGCGTCGCGCAGCATTGTCTGCGCAATCGACGCCATCTGCGGAATATCGATGAGCGGCTTCACCGGCGGATGTTTTAGGTAGCGCCGGGCCGCTTCCGCGATGTTCACGGCGAGGTCGCCGATTCGCTCGAGATCGGTATTGATCTTGATGGCCGAGACGATCATCCGGAGATCGGTTGCGACCGGCTGATGCAGCGCGACCAGCGTGAACCCACGCTGATCGATCTCGATGTGCAAGCGGTTCAACGGATCGTCGCCCGACAGGACCTCGTCGACGAGCGCGGAGTCCCGCTCGACGAGCGCCTGGATCGACAGACGGACCCGCTCCTCGGCGAGGCCGCCCATCTCGAGCAGCCGCGCCTTGAGGGTGTCGAGCTCTTCGTGAAAATGCGGGGTGGCTCTTTCCATAGTTATCCGAATCGCCCCGTGACGTAATCTTCCGTCAATTTTTCGGCCGGCGCCGTGAAAATCTTTCGCGTTTCGTTGTACTCGACCAGCCGACCGAGCCAGAAGAACGCCGTGAAGTCCGACACGCGCGCCGCCTGTTGCATGTTATGCGTGACGATGACGATCGTGTACTGATCTTTGAGTTGGTAGATCAGTTCTTCGATGCGCTGCGTGGCGATCGGGTCGAGCGCCGAGGCCGGCTCGTCCATCAGTACGATGTCCGGCTTGATCGCGAGGGCACGCGCGATGCAGAGCCGCTGCTGCTGCCCACCCGAGAGGGACAGGGCGGGCTCGTGCAGCCGATCCTTGACCTCGTCCCAGAGTGCCGCTGCCTTCAGGCTCTCCTCGACGCGATGCGACAGATCGGCGCGGCCGTTCGCGATGCGGTTGATTCTCAAGCCGTACGCGACATTCTCGAAAATCGACTTTGGAAACGGGTTGGACTTCTGGAACACCATGCCGACCCGGCGGCGAAGCGAGACGACGTCCACTGACGGGGCGTAGATGTCCTGCCCGTCTATCTTGATGGACCCCTCGAGCCGCGTATCCGGGATGAGGTCGTTCATCCGGTTCAGCGTCCTGAGAAACGTGCTCTTACCGCACCCGGACGGACCGATGAACGCCGTGACCACGTGAGGCCGGATCGCCACGCGGATGTCATGGAGCGCGCGCTTCGTGCCGTAATAGAAGTTCACTCCGTCGGCGGCGATCTTCGGCTCGCTCATGCAGCCCGCCGTCTCTGATAGCGATCGCGGACGAAAATGGCGGCGCCGTTCATCAGGAGCAGCATCACGAGGAGCACGAGAATGCCGGCCGCGGCGTTTGCGGCGAACCCCGCCTGCGGCCGCGACACCCAGTTGAAAATCTGAATCGGCAGCACGGTGAACGGCGACCAGAGGGAATCCGGGACGAACCGCACGTACGCGACCGCGCCCACGATGATCAAGGGGGCGGTCTCGCCGATCGCTCGGGAGAGCGCCAGAATGATGCCCGTCAAGATCCCCGGCAGCGCCGCCGGCAGCACCTGCAGCTGCGTCGTCTGCCACTTCGTGGCACCCAGGGCGTACGAGCCTTCGCGCAACGTCTTCGGGACCGCGCGCAGTGCTTCCCGCGTGGCCAGGATCACAACCGGGAGCACGAGCAGAGCGAGCGTCGCCGCCCCCGCGACGACGCTCCGGCCGAGTGACAGCGCGCGGACGAACAGGCCCAGACCGAGCAGCCCGTAAACGATGGAGGGCACACCGGCGAGATTCGCGATATTGATCTCGATGATCCGTCCGAGCCGTCCCTGCGCGCCGTACTCTTCCAGGTAGACGGCTGCAGCCACGCCGACGGGAACGGCCATGAGCGCCGTCAGCACGATGACGTAGAACGTGCCGAGAATCGCCGGCAGGATTCCGGCCGACGCCGCGAAGCGGGACGGATAGCTGGTGAGGAATTGCCACGAAAGGTGTGGCGCGCCGTCGGCGATGACGTCGAGGAGCAGCGCCGCCAGCGCGGCCAGGGCAGCGAGCAGTCCCAGCAGGCCGAGCACGGCGAATGCGCGGTCGGCGTGATAGCGGCTGGTCACACGTACTCCTCGCGGAAACGTTCGCGCAACCAGTTGCTGACGAGATTCAGCGCGAACGTCGCCAGGAACAGCAGCATGCCGACCGCGAAAATCGTACGGTACTCGAGGGTCCCCGCCGGCGTGTCACCCATGCTGACCTGAACAATGTACGCCGTCATCGTCTCGATGGGCACCAGCGGATTGGCAGTGAGGCGCGGCTGCTGGCCTGCGGCTATAGCGACGATCATTGTCTCGCCGATAGCGCGTGAGACCGCCAGGATCGCCGCGGCGGAGATCCCCGAAAAGGCGGCAGGAACGACGACGAGCAGCGACGTTTGTAGCCGGGTGGCGCCAAGAGCGAACGCACCCTCCCGCAGGCCGTTCGGCACCGCGCCCAGCGCATCCTCGCTCAGCGACGACACGAGCGGCAGGATCATGATGCCCATCACGATGCCAGGCCCGAGCGCGTTGAAACCGGCGAGGTCCGGGATGAACCGCTGCAGCAACGGGGTGACGAACAGCAGTGCGAAGTACCCGTACACGACCGTCGGCACTCCCGCCAGGAGTTCGAGGACCGGCTTGAGCGTGCGGCGGACCCCGGGTCGCGCGTACTCGGCGAGATAGATCGCGACGAGCAACCCGCCGGGCAGCGCTACGGCCATCGCGATCGCGGAAACCACGATGGTTCCCGTGACGAGCGGCAGTACGCCGAAATGCTGGTCGGCGAAGAGCGGCGTCCAGACGGTCCCGAACAGAAATTCCATGATCGGGATCTCGGCCAGAAAAGCGAGCGTCTCGGTCAGCAGAACCGCGATGATTCCGGCGGTGACAAAGATCGAGAGCGCGGCCGACAGAAACAGCGCGCGCTCGATGATGCGCTCGACCAGCGACCGGGTCATGCCGGTCCTCAGGGCTGCGCCTGGGAGAGGAGTGATTCGAGGGTCTGGCCCGGTTTGGCGCCGGCGAACATGGTCCCTTTCGTCCCGGCTTTGTATCGGTCGCGGACGAGCTGCTCCTCGCGCTCGTGGAGCGGCACGTACCCGACCTCCCTCGCGAGCGTGTGCCCCTTTTCCATGTAGAAGTCGGTGAAGGCTTTGACCTCGGGGCGTGCGAACGACTTCGTGCTCACATAGATGAACAAAGGCCGGGAGAGCGGCCGGTACGTCCCGCCGCGAACCGTCTCCTGCGACGGCACAATCGGACCCTCACCGTTATCCGGCTTCCCATCGTCAATCGCGACGACTTTCAGCCGGTCCTTGTTCTGTTCGTAGTAAGCCAGGCCAAAGTACCCGAGCGCGAGCTCGTCGCCGGCGATGCCTTGCACCAGCACGTTGTCATCCTCGCTCGACGTGTAGTCCCCGCGGCTTTGCTTCGCCTTTCCTACGATCACTTCAGTGAAGTAATCGAACGTGCCGGAATCCACGCCCGCGCCGAACAGGTGGATCTCGCGGTCCGGCCAGCCGTCGCGGATGTGGCTCCAATGCGTCACTTTGTTCGACGCTGCGGGCTCCCAGAGTTTCTTGAGTTCGGCGACGGTCATCGACTGCACCAAGGTGTTCTTCGGGTTGACGACGACCACCAGCCCGTCGTACGCGACTGGCAGCTCGATGAACTCGATGCCCCCTTTACTGCACGCATCGAGCTCCGCGGCGCTGATGGGGCGGGACGCGTCCGAAATGTCCGACTCGCCGCTGCAGAACTTCTGGAATCCGCCACCGGTTCCCGAGGTGCCGACGGTCACGCGCGCTCCAGCCTGGGCCTTCTGGAACTCCTCGGCGACTGCCTCTGTGATAGGAAACACAGTGCTCGAGCCGTCCACTCTGACCACCGCCGTCGCCGCCGTCTGCTCGGACGCGGGCCCGCCTCCGCACGCAGCGAGGGCCAGGACGGCGGGCACACACAAGGCGTGACGCAGAATGCGTATCATGTCGCCGACACTATCGCCCGCAGATTACGCAGTCATTTCACATCTGTTAAATCCATGTAACCGGGTTCGAGGAGGTT
>DATAEE010000089.1:0-13978 GCA_036258175.1 Vicinamibacterales bacterium | reverse complement strand
GGCACGTTTCCAGCCGCGCATCGTCAGAACCGGCGCTTTCGCGACGATCGGCGTCGTGATGTGGCTCTTGGTGCCCTGCGTCGCCGCCGCGCAGGGACTTCCTCGCGCGACGTGCGATTCGAGTTCCGAAGCCGTCGCGCGCGACGAAGCGTCGCTGCGCGAGACCATTCGCGAGGCGCTGGTCTTTCTGCTCACTGATCGCGAGCGCGGCCTCGATCTGCGCACGCTCGCGCGACTGCAGGCCAGCATCGAGGTCAAGTTCGTCGGCCCAGGGAAGGTGTTTTCTGCGCCGCCGGATACGCCGCCGTCCCGCAGCGGGCCGGACGGCGGCGCTTCCGTGCCCGAGCCGCCGGCGACCATCACCGAATGGATCGGCGTGAACCCAGCGACCTGTAACCAATTTCGGATTCGGTTCCCCGTGGCAACGAGGCGCATCGTCGCGGACCTTGCAGTCGAGAAGGGTCTGGCCCGCGCAAACCCTGGTCCGGACTTCTCCCTCGACAACGTCCTGCGACCGGGTGACTGGAATATCCCGTTCCAGGAACAGTATGTCGCTCCCCAATCCGGCCCCTTTTTCAGCGGATGCCTCGACACTCGCATGCGGTGGGGCACCGCGGGAGGGCCGCACAGGGCGCTCACGAACTTCAGCGCAAATGGACAGTTTTCGAACTGCACCGGGACGATGGTCGGTCCGAGGCACGTCATCACGGCGGCGCATTGTGTCTTCATCGGTGGCAACTGGAACGACTTCCTGGTCATTCCCGCGAGAGACGGAGGCACGTGGCCCGTCGGGTCCACGTTGATGAGCGACACCCAGGGCCTCAATCAAGGCTTCCGGTGGTACTGGATACCCGCGCCCCTGTTCGACAACCCGTTCCTCGGCTACTCCACCGGCCTCGACATCGCGATTCTCGTCATTCCGCAGCGCCTCGGCGACAAGACCGGGTGGATGGGAGTGGTGGCGAGATCGGATGCGGCACTGATGGGCACCTATCACAGGAATCTGGGCTATCCCGCCCAGCCCGGCATGCCGATCGGCATCCACCCGTTCCAGGTCGAGGGCGGGCTATACGGCGATATCAACCGATGCGACGTCGGCGACTTCGACTATCCCGACGGCGACCAATGGGGCCGCGTCGCCGACCACTCTTGCGATACCAGCAGCGGGCACAGCGGCGGACCGATCTTCCACTGGTTCTTCGATCCGGCGTTGAACACGATCGTGCCCGCGGTATCACTGATCATCAGCGGTCACCCCGCGTTCGCCAACGACTTCGACTGTCCGAACGACCCGCGGCCCTACCAGGCCACGCGAATTACGCCCGAGTACGCGCAGGCGTTTCTGTTCTTCCGTAGCTGGAAGCCCTAGAAGGGAAGGTAAGTCCTTCCTTCTGGCCGCGATGAACAGGAAGGAGCCACTGCCATGATGGCTGTCAGAAAGAGGATGTGGATCGCCGCGGCGATCGGCGCGTTCGGTTTGGGCCTGCCGCTGACACCGGCGGGGGAGGCTCTGGCCGATTCCTCGAAACTGTTTCTCGTGAAGGTGATGAACGGTGCGGGAAACCCTGTGCCCGTGGGTGACGTTGACCAGCCGGCACGGCAGATCTTCCGCGAGTCTCTCAGCTGCGCAGTCGCTCAAGGGCAGATTGACTGCATGAATCAGTTAAGCGTACCCGCGGGCAAACTCCTGGTCATCGAGACGATTTCAGCAACACTAAATGTCCCGGGCGGCCAGCAGCCGAGCCTCTCGGTCGTGGTCGGGTCGACTCCGGAGTTCGGTTTTCTCGTGCCACTCGTCAGGACGGCGAGCTTTACGTCTCCGCTGGCGACAACCTTTACGGCGGGCTGGCACCGGTACGCCTTTACGTCTCCCTGGGCGAGCACGTTCGGCTTTTCTTCCTGCGAGATCAGTCGACCTCAGGCGGAAGCGCCTCGCTGACGCTGTCCGGCTACATGGTCGACTGCGGCGCGGGGCCAGGTTGCCCGCTGCCGTAGGCGAGGTTCTGGAGGACCTACAGACTCGACGAAGCGGCCGGCAGCTTCCACGGCGCCCGGTACTCCTTCATCACGAGCGCCTGCGCTTCGGCATCGCCGATTACTTTTTCGTTCTTGACGTCCCAGTTGACGCGGCGCTTCAACCGGAACGCGATGTTCCCGAGGTGACACGCGATCATCGACGTGTGCCCGATCTCGACGTCCGAGCGCGGCCGCTTCCGTGAGTCGACGCAATCGAGAAAGTCGCGCACGTGCTCGAGGTGGAAGTCCTGTCCGCCGCCACGTTGCGGTTCGCCGATCATCCGGTACGCCTTGCGGCCATCCTTCGTTTCCGTTTCCGGCAGGACTTCCCATCCGCGGCGATCGAGGACGAGCACGCCGTTATTCCCGTGAAACGCCACGCCGTGATCGCGCATGTAGGGACCTTGTCCGATCGCCGTGGCGTGCTCCCAGATCATGCTGTAGCCGTCGTACTCCCACAGCGCCTGCTGCGTATCCGGCGTCTCCTCCGCATCGTCCGGGAACCCGAACTTTCCGCCGACCGAGACGGCGGCGTTCGGCGCGCCCGCGCCCATACCCCAGTTGGCGACGTCGATCATGTGCGCGCCCCAGTCGGTCATCAGCCCGCCGGAATAGTCGTAGTACCAGCGGAAGTTGAAGTGGAAGCGGTTCTTGTTGAACGGCCGCTTCGGCGCGGGGCCGAGCCACATGTCGTAGTCGACGGTGGCTGGCGCGTCAGAGTCCGGCACCGGCGGGATGTTGCCCATCCAGTCCTGGTAGGCCCAGGCTTTAACGAGCCGGATCTTCCCGAGCTTTCCGCTCTTCAGGAACTCGAGCGCCTGCGCCGAGTGCGTCGAGCTGCGCTGCTGCGTGCCCATCTGCACGACGCGGTTGTACCGCCGCGCCGCGTCCACCATCACGCGCCCCTCGCCGATCGTCAGCGACAGCGGCTTCTCGACGTACACATCCTTGCCCGCCTGACACGCCATCACCGTCTGCAGCGCGTGCCAATGATCCGGAGTGCCGACGATGATGACGTCGAGATCTTTGCGATCGAGAAGACGTCGAAAGTCACGGGTGACGAAGCCAGGATTCTGCTGATGGTTCTTTTCGATGGCCGCACGAGCCTTCACGGTCTGCTCGTCATCCACGTCGCAGAGCGCGACCGCTTCGGCGCCGAGGCGCAGCATCGCGCGCAGGTCACCGGTTCCCATGCCGCCGCAGCCGACGAGGCCGACGCGGACGCGGCGGTTCGCGCCCGCCACTCTGTCCTGCGATTGCGCCGAGACAGCGGGCGTCGATCCCAGCGACGCGATGCCCGCGCCCGCCGCGCCGGCGGCGGCGTCTTTCAGGAAACTGCGACGTGTGCGTTTTGTCATGGCTGTTCGCGTGAAGGTGTGGCGCCGCCGGCTTCCATCTGGAGCTCGACGACGGTGTTGTTCGGATCGCGCTTGTCTTTCGGCAGCTTCAGCAGGATGCCGAGCTCGTGCTGCACGAACTCGGCACGGCTGCCGTCGCGCAGAAAACGCGCGGCGCGGACGCGCGCGCCGAGCGGCGGCACGAGCAGCGTCTCGTCCTGCCACTCGAGCACGTGTACGTAGATCTTGTCCTCGCGCCGCGTCGTCGCGCCCCAATCCCGGGGCGGAATCGGGCCACCGCGCGTGCCGTAGATTGCCGCGCCGTTCGTCTTGAGCCACTCGCCGATTTCGTGGAGCCGGGTCACGAACTCGGGCTGGATCCTTCCATCGGGCATGGGGCCGACGTTCAGCAGGAAGTTGGCGTTGTGGCCGGCGGCGCGCGCGAGGTAGTGAATCAGCTCGCGCGTGCTCTTGTAGCGACGGTCGTTGATGTTGAAGCCCCACGCGCCGTTGATCGTATCGCACGTCTCGAGCGGGAGCGTGCCGATCTCGGCCTCGGCGTTGAACCCTGCCGTGTTGCCGCCCGGCAGATCCTTCTCCCACATCTGGAAGTCCTCGCCGGGAAATGGCCGGCGATGGTGGTTCGCGCCCACGAGCGCCGCAGGCTGCAGCTTGTGAATTAGGCCGTAGGTGCGCTGCAGGCGCCAGTCGGCGTCCGGCTTGTCCCACCAGCCGTCGAACCAGATGCCACCGATGTCGCCGTAGTTCGTGAGCAGCTCGCTGAGCTGCGCGTCCATGTAATCGAGGTAGCGATACCACTCGCCGCCGTTCGGCCGCCCTGCGTCGCGCCCTGTCCGTCCAAGCGGGAAGTAGTCCGGGTGATGCCAATCGAGCTGCGAATAGTAGAAAAACAGTTTGAGGCCGTGCCGCCTGCACGCTTCGGCGAGCGCCTTCAGCACATCCTTCTTGTACGGTGTGCGATCGACGATGTCCCAGTCGGACGTTTTCGAGTCGAACATCGCGAAGCCGTCGTGATGCTTGCTCGTGATGGTGATGTACTTCATGCCCGCGTCTTTCGCGAGCTTGACCCACTCGTCGGCGTCGAAGGCGATCGGGTTGAAGAATGCCGGAAGCTTCTCGTAGTCCGCGGCCGGGATTCGCCGGTTGTTCATCACCCACTCGCCGTCGGAGAGCAGGCTGTACACGCCCCAGTGGACGAACAGCCCGAACTTCGAGTCCTGAAACCACTGCCGCGACCTCAGGTTTTCGGCGCTCGGCTCGTAGGATGCCGTCTGCCCGAGTGTCGACCCGGCGGCGATGAGCGCGAACACCAGCCCGATGAGGGCGCTGCGGAGGGGCATGGTGAGGAGAGTCTACCGCCGGTCGGTCGACTATTCTAGACGCATGCAAAACGTCACCCGGCGGACTTCCCTCCGGCGCCTCGCGCGGGCCGCGGGCGCTTGCTTGCTCATGTTTCCCCCGTCTGCTTTCGGCGAGGTGAAAGTCGAGAAGGTAACGTGCCTTGCGAAGCCGAACTGCTATCGGCTGTCCAATGGCACCGTCGAGGTTGTCGTCACGACCGACATCGGGCCGCGCATCATCCGATATGCGTTCGCCGGCGGGGACAACCTTCTGGGCGAGGTGCCGGACGACGTGGTGAAGACGGAGCTCGGCATGTGGAAGCCGTGGGGCGGGCATCGGCTGTGGACGGCGCCCGAAGCGATGCCGCGCAGCTACTCCCCGGACAACGATCCAATCGCGCACACGATCGAGGGCCACACCATCCGCCTTGTCCAGCCAGTCGAGCGGCGGACGGGTATTCAAAAAGAGATGACCGTCACACTGGATGAGCAGGGCACCGGCGTCACCGTTCTGCATCGACTTGCAAACCGCGGCTTATGGGACGTCGACGTTTCGCCGTGGGCGCTGACGATCATGAATGGCGACGGGGAAGTGATCCTGCCGCAGGAGCCGTACCGGTCGCATGACGACTATCTGCTGCCCGCGCGGCCGATGGTGGTCTGGCACTACACCGATCTGTCCGATCCGCGCTGGACGATCGGGAAGAAGTACATCCGCCTCAGAACTGACGCCGGGATGAAAGAACCTCAGAAGATCGGTATCGGCAACGTCCAGGGCTGGGGCGCGTACCTGCGCAACCGGACGTTGTTCGTGAAGCGTTTCGGCTGGCTGAAAGACGCGACCTATCCCGACTTCGGAAGCAACACCGAGACGTACACCGCCGGCACCTTCATCGAGCTGGAGACACTGGCGCCGCTTTCGCGCCTGGCGCCCGGCGCCTCGGCAGAGCACACCGAGCGATGGTTTCTCTTCAGGAATGTCGATGTCGGCACGTCCGAGCAGACGCTCGACGCCGCGCTCCGGCCGCTCGTGGATCAGACCAGGCCGAAGTGAATCACAGGGACAACCGCATCTGCTCGAGGCGTTTCTTGTGCTGCGGATCGAGCGCGTAGAAATCCCGGATGCTCGGCGTGAGGTAGTTGAAGGGTGAGGCGCCATCCTCGTACGCTTTTTCCTGATACTTCAGCGCGCGCTCGCGCTCCTTCAGCCCCTTGTAAATGAACACGTACGCCTGAGGCGGGACGTATGTCTCATGTGCCTGACGATCGAGCTCCGGTATGAGACTGAGCGCCTCGTCTCGCATTCCCGCCTCGCCGTAGCACAGGCCGAGCATCCCGACATAAAAGGGCGTCCGATTCGACAGCGTTACCGATCGCTCCATGTCGGCGACTGCTTCCCGGTGCATCGACTTCCCGAGATAGCAGAGACCGCGCAGGTGCGTCGCGAACACGTAGCCTGGATCGAACCGCAGGCACCCTGTGCACAGATCGATGGCTTCATCGTACCGGCGGGCGAGATACAGCGTCTGGGCGCGTCCGCCGGCGGCGAGGCGCGATGACGGCGCCAGCTGATGGCCGACCCGCGCCTCCGAAAACGCGGCGTCCTCACGGCCGAGGAGCATCAGGAGCCACGAGTAATACATGTGCGCCAGCGGGTGCGCTGGATCGAGGGTAATCGCGCGCCGGAACTCCTGCTCCGATCCCTCCCAGTCCCAGTCGCCGCCGAACTTCGTCAGCGCGAGCTCGGCGTGCGCCGCCGCCAGCGTGTCGTCGATCGCCAGCGCGTGTGCCGCCGACTGTGCTGCGACAGCAAACGCCACATTTGGCTTCATCAGACAGTAGAAGCCGAGGAAGTTGTAGGCGTTCGCGAGCGCGACGTGCGCGAGCGCGAAGCGCGGATCGCGATCGACCGCTTTCTGATAATGCTCGATCGCCTGGCGCCATCCTCCGGCGAAACAGGCTTTCCAGTAATGCTGGCCACGCTTGAACGAGTGATAGGCCTCCGGGTCCTGCGTGTACCGCCGGCCGGGCGCGCGCGCGAACGCGGGCGTCAAGCCGTCGGCGATCTCGCGTGAGATCTCGTCCTGCACGGTGAGAATGTCGTCGAACCGGCGCTCCACTCTGAGCGCCGGACGCACCGACTGCTCCCGTGCCGCGTCGATCAGGTTCGCGGTGACGCGGATGCGATCCTCCACCCGCTGAACGCTTCCCTCGAGGATCAACTCGACGTCGAGGCGCTTTCCGACATCGCGTGCGGACTCGCCTGCGACCGGGTATGTCGAGGTGCGGGGAGCAACGCGCAGGTGGGGAATGTGGCTCAAGCGGCTGCTGATATCCGCGGCGAGTCCATCGCGGAACTGCTCGGCGGGGCGGTCTGCCGCCCCGACGATCTCGAACGGCAGCACCGCGATCGATGCCAGGCCCGCGTCTCGTTCGGCCGCCGGCTTCGACACGAGGCTTCGGCGTTTCATCGGCTCGAGCTCGGCGCGAAGGGCCCCGGCCGTCTGATAGCGATCTTCGGGGCGCTTGGCGAGCAGCTTGTCGATGATCCGCTCGATCTCAACCGGGTGCTGCGGCGCCAGCTGACGCACCGGCACGTGAGGCTGCTCCTGAATCAGCGTGATGATTTCCTGCGTCGAGCGCGCCTCGAACGGTCGAGCGCCGGTCGCCATTTGATACAGCACGACGCCCAGCGAGTACAGGTCGCACCGATGGTCGACGACGGCTTCGTCGGTGAGCTGTTCGGGCGCCATGTAGTGGATCGTGCCGGCCACGCCACTGCCCGGCGCCGTCACGTCGCTCGTCGTGTGCTCGTCACCGTCGAACGACGGATAGGGTCGCGCCAGCCCGAAATCCAGCAGCTTCACGATCCCGCTCTCGGTCAGGAAGATGTTTCCCGGCGTGATGTCGCGGTGCAGGATGCTCTGGTCGTGGGCCGCAGCCAGCGCGTCGGCCACCTGGGTGGCGATGTCGAGGATCTCGTCGAGCGGCAGGGAGCCTGCGGCCAGGCGAGCTTTGAGGCTCCGGCCCTGGAGCAGCTCCATGGCGATGAAGGACTGGCCGTGCCCTTCGTCGACGTCCAGAATGGCGCAGATGTTCGGGTGGTTCAGCGAAGAAGCCAGGCGCGCTTCGCGCTTGAAGCGCCGCACCGCGTCGACATCCTTCGACAGGGCCGGCTTCAGAAACTTGATCGCGACCGAGCGCGGAAGCCGCGTGTCCTGTGCCTCGTAGACGTCGCCCATGCCCCCGCCGCCCAGGCTGCGGATGACATAAAAGTGGGACACCTGGCGCCCGAGCACGCCACATCATGGATCGGATCCGGCGCCGGGGGAGTAAGATCGCGGAAGCGCTCGCTCTCGGTTGGGACGATCCCATGGAAGGCCCCGTCAACCTCGACGGGCTGCTGCGATTCGCGATCTCGCACACCCGCCTCATTCAGTTCTTCTACAAAGGTATGCAGCGTCTGGCCGAGCCGCACGACTACGGCGTCGTCAACGGCATCGCACGGCTGCTCGTCTACCAGCGCCGCAGCACGCGAAGCCCGGTGCCCGGTTGGCGCCTGCTCGACGTCGCGAAGATCGAGCGGCTGATCGTTCTGGAAGACACGTTTCAGGGGAGCCGAAGCGCGTCGTACCGCGACCACACGCGGTGGGATGAGGTCTTCTTGCGAGTGTCCGGCCCGGGATCCGCGGGGCCGGCGCCGCACTGACGGTCGCGAACGCTCAGGCGTGTCTTCGCGCCTGCTGTGCGGTGCCGAGCAGCGTCGCGTCGCCGTCCGCGAGCGTCTGGACGAGCTCGTCGTCGAACGCCTGGCGGGCGCCGAGCGCCGGCACGCGCTCCTCGAACAGCCGCCGCGCGCGATCGATCTCGGGCCGAAGCCGCTCGTAGAGATCCCGTTGGTTCCGGCCCAGCTTCACCGCGCTCTCGTTGTACATCTTGATCTCGGACACGAGGAGCTTCGCGTAGCGACGCGCGCTCTGCTCGTCGGGCGCCACCGTCGTCCGCGCGCCGAGCACCTGCGCGGTGCGGACGGCCGTCACGGCTTCGATTCGCGAGGCGGCGTGCCGCGCGACGAGCTCGATCGCTTCCGGCCAACCCGCCGGTGTCGGGTGTTCCGCGTCACCGTCGTCTGCGTAGACCATCGCAACGGTCTGGCCGCCGACGTCGATCGGAATGGCAACGCCGGCGCGCGACTGACCGAGCGGGGCAAACGAGAGACCCGTGCGGGCCAGCTCTTTCGTGTTGGTGAGGCCCAGGTCGAATCCGTTCGGCGGTGTGGGGAATCCGTGCAGCCGCCAGGGCTTGAAGCGTGGCGGCGCGCCCGGCGTGGCGGGCGCCGTAACGAAGAGCGCAACACGTGCGGTCTCCGCGGCAGCCGCGTCGGCGAGAAGGCCGAGGATATCCGCCAGCGCGCTCGACGCGTCGATGCGGCGGAAGGTGGACGCCAGTCGATCGAGGCCGGCAATCGTCGCTTCGCGCTCGGCCGCCCGGCGCTCGGCCTCGGCCACGACTTGACGGGACGCGATCTCGCGTTCGCGGTCGGCCGCTTCCTTGTCGCGGAGGAGCGCCTCGTTCTGCCGCGCGAGCGTCTCGTTCTCGCGAAGCGCAGTCTCTTTCTCCTGTACCACGGCGTTCTTGTCGCGGGTGACCGCCTCGAGCTCGCGGCTGATGGCTTCGTGTTCGCTCGTGGCTGCTTCGCGGACGCGGGCGATCTCCTCTTTCACGTTCGCGGCTTCGGCCTTCAAGCGTTCGAATTCCTCCGTCAGCCGTGCGGTCTGGACCTTGACCGCGTCAGCTTCGGCGCGCGAGCGCTCGAGCTCCGCGGCGAGGCGCTCTTCGACTTCCGCGCGAGCGCGGTCGGCCTCTGCCCGGACGCGATCGAGCTCGGCTTCGAGGCGCTGCTCGGCCTCCGAACGTGCGTTCGCGACGGCGGCCTGCTGCGTGCGCTCGGCTTCATCGCGAGCCGCCGCGAGATCTGCGGCGAAGCGCGCGTTGGCTGCGGCCTCGATCGCGGAGCGATCCTCGGCAGCGGCTGCGGCGAGTTGATCGGAGACAGCCTTGAGCTTGGCCGCGAAGGCCTGCGCTGTCTCCTGGCTGAGTGCGTTAACTTCCTGACGGATGCGGTCCTCTATCCCCACGGCATTCACCTGATGGGTATTATCGGACGGTCCGGCTTGGCCCGTGACCCCTTTCGCGCCCGCACCTGGCTGGTGTCAGGCTTGTAAGCACTGGTAAAATATGGTGTTTCGACCGTGGGGGCGAAACGGCTTCGACGGAGGTAAAGACCCGCGGGAGGCATGCCGAGCGCCATCGTCTCGTAAATCCGGTGGAACAACCATAACTGCGGACACGCAGCTCGCTTTCGCTGCTTAATTAAGTAGCGACGTCCACCCCGGTCGGCCTGCAGGCCGGGGCTGGATGTCATCAACGCAGGCTGGCTGGCAGGCCTCCGATCCGAGGGCCTCCGGCGAGACTTTTCGGATATAGCGGCCGGCGGTTTCCGCCGCGCTTCGACGCAGGCCGCGAAAATTCAAGCGTGGTTAAGCATGTAGAGTCCTGCGGCGGCGTACTTTCGGACGCGGGTTCGACTCCCGCCGCCTCCACCAACTCTTTCAATGAAAACGGGCCTTCGGGCCCGTCGTTCCCGCCCCCTCCACTATTTCTCCACGGTCACGCGGCTCGTGTCGGTGCCCATCTCCAATAATCGAATCGCCGCGTCGAGTGCCACCGGGCTCAGGTGCATATAGCGGTGCGTTGTCGCCAGGTCCTGATGTCCCATTCTGCGAGATCTGCCGTGTTCAAACCTTCCGGGGCAGGTGCACGTCCAAGTGCATGTTTATACCGATAGGTATAAACGGACGCGCCATGCCGAACAAGAAGTCCTCCGGTCCAGTCCCGCTGGAGCCGCACTGGTTCCAGATCCTCCTCGCGCTTGCCGATCGCGACCTGCACGGCCTCGCCATCATGAACGACGTGCTTGAGCGCACCGGCGGCCGCATGCGTTTGTGGCCGGGGATGCTCTATCGCGCGCTCGGCCGCCTGGCAGACTGGGAACTGGTCTCCGAGATCGAGCCGCCGGATGACGCGCCGGCCGCTGGAGGACGGCCGCGATTCTTCCGAATCACCGCGGCCGGGCGTCGAGCCTGCGCCGCCGAAGCCGAGCGGCTCGCCGGATTCGTTGAAGTGGCGAGACGCAAGAAGCTGCTGAAAGCCTGATCGGATGCCGCGACCCTCGTCCGCGTTCGTTCGCCTTCTTCTTCGCGCGTATCCGCGGCACCTGCGCATCCGTGAACGGGACGCGCTGGAGGCGGCCTGCATCGAGTGCCTCGCTCGCGAGCGCGGGCGGCTCGGCCGCCTCGGTGTTGCGTACGCGTGGGGACGGCTGATCGCCGACACCCTCATCGCCGCGATCCTCCTGCGCGCCGACGAGCACCGCCGTCGCCGCAACGCGTGGGTTCACGTGCCACCGTCCGCTCCGAAGGAGATCCTGATGACTCGACTCTGGCAGGACATCCGCTACGCCGCGCGCCGCCTGCAGCGCGCGCCGATCTTCAGCCTCGCGGTGATCGCCACGCTCGCCTTGACGATCGGCGCCACGACGGCCGTGTTCACCGTCGTCAACGCCGTCCTGCTGCGCGGGCTGCCGTACCGCGATCCGAGCCGGCTGGTGCTGATGCAGCAGGCGTTCCCGAAGATGACGTTCGGATTTTCGCCGCCCGATTATCTGGCGTTCGAGGCGCGCGCCGGTTTCGTCGAAAGCATCGCCGCCTACCGCAACCGCGAGTACGAGCTGTCGGGCGTCGAGCCGCCGGAGCGGGTGACCGTCACGCGGGCGTCGGCGACGCTCTTCGACACCCTTGGCGTGCGGCCGGCGCTCGGCCGTCCCTTCACGCGCGAAGACGACGAGGCGGGGCGGCTGGTCGCGGTCCTCAGCGACGCGCTGTGGGAGCGGACATTCGGCCGTGATCCGGCCGCGATCGGACGGTCGATCCTGCTCGATCGCCAACCCTTCACGATTGTCGGCGTCATGCCACGCGGCTTCACGTTTCCGCAACGCGGCCCGATCATGAACAACGTTCCCGCCGATGTGTACGTGTCGATCGGGTTCACGGCGGGCGAACGGCGCGCGTTCGGCAGCATGTACAACAACAGCGTCATCGCGCGGCTGAAGGCTGGCGTGACACCGGCGCAGGCGGACGCCGACACACGCGCCCTCGTGCGGTCGAATGCGCGCGAGCTCTATCCGGCGGACCTCAGCGGCCTGGCCGAGGTGATCGTCGGCTCCGTGCTGCCGCTCACCGATGAAGTCAGCGGGCGCTCGCGCACGGTGCTCTGGGTAGCGTTTGCGGCCGTCGGATTCGTCCTCCTGATCGCCTGCGCCGACATCGCCAGCCTGATGCTGGCGCGCGCCATGGGGCGTGAACGCGAGATCGCGGTTCGCAGCGCGCTTGGCGCCGGCCGCGGACGGCTGATCCGGCAGCTGCTCGCCGAATCGGCGGTCCTGGCGGTGGTCGGCAGCGTCCTCGGCCTGGTGCTCGCCGTGTGGCTGTCGCAAGCGCTCGTCGCGCTCGCGCCGCCGACGCTCCCTCGCTTGCACGAGATCGGGATCGACGGGCGGATTCTGCTGTTCACGGCCGCCCTGACCGTCGTGACGGCGTTGCTGTGCGGCATCCTGCCCGCCCTCGAGCTCTCGCGGCCGCGCGGAGAAGCGCTCAAGGAAGGCGCGCGCGTATCGACCGGCCAGCGCGAACGGCGGATTTTCGGCGCCCTGGTCGCGGCGCAGCTCGCGATTGCGGTGGTGCTGCTCGTCGGGGGCGGCCTGTTGCTGCGCAGCTTCTCGAGGTTGATGGCGGTCGACCCCGGGTTCCGCGCCGAGCGCGTGCTCACCCTTGCAACCAGTCTTCCCGCGCAGGTGTACAGAGACGCGGCGAGCGTTCGCGGCTTTTACACCCGTCTCGTCGACGACCTGTCGGAGGTGCCGGGCGTCAGTGCGGTCGGCGCCTCCACCGAGTTGCCGCTGGGCGTCCGCGAACGGCGTGCCTTCACGCTCGAACAGGAATCTCCGGCGGCGCGTGACCTTCCGCACAGCGTGGCGCACGAGTGCGTGACGGGCCGCTACTTCGAGGCGGTCGGCATCCCTCTGAAGCGCGGACGCTATTTCACCGCCTCGGACGCCCGGCAGTCCGAGCCGGTGGCGATCATCAACGAGACATTCGCGCGACGCTTCTGGGGCACGGCCGATCCGGTCGGGCAGCGGATCGCCTGGGGCAACACCGCGTCACACGGGCCCTGGATGCGCATCGTGGGCGTCGTCGGAGACGTCAAGCAGGGAGCGCTGAATACCGAAACCGTTCCGCACACCTACACGCCGTGGCTGCAGGTGTCAGACGCGATGATGGCGGACAATATCGTCGCCATGATGCGATCGCTCCGTATCGCGGTGCGCAGTGAGGTGGAACCCGGGGCCCTGGCCCGGACGGTGCGCGCGCGCATTCGCGCCCTCGACCCCGCCTTGCCGGTGGCGTCGGTGCAGACGATGAAGGAGATCGTGAGCCGGTCGGCCGCGGTGCCGCGGTTCAACGCGCTGCTCGTCAGCCTGTTCGCCGCGCTCGCGCTGCTGCTCGCCGCGATCGGCGTCGGCGGGATGCTGGCGACGTCGATCTCACGCCGGCTTCCCGAGCTCGGCGTGCGGATGGCGCTGGGTGCGCAGCGGCGAACCCTCGTCGCCATGGTGATCCGGCAGGGGATGATACTTGCCGCCGCCGGTCTCGCCGTTGGGCTGCCGAGTGCATGGCTGCTGTCACGAGCGCTTTCCAGCCTGTTGTTCGAGATCAGCCCGCGCGATCCGATCACCTTTGCGACCGTTGCTGGCCTGATGGCGATCGTGGCGCTCATCGCGTGTGCGGTGCCGGCTTGGCGCGTGACACGAGTTGATCCGCTGACGGTGTTGCGGATGGAGTAGCTGCACGCGACGTTACTGCACTCGTAAAAACTTTTCGCGCGCGGTAACCCGCGCCTCGTTCGCGTCTTCAAGAGACGCGCATTTGGCCGTTGCACGCTGCTCGTCTTCGGGGCACGTGCATTGCCCCGCACCTCCTCCGTTTTGGGCTGCGACGAGAGGAGGATGCGAATGATGTTCGTCCACATGCCGAGGCCGCGGCTGTCGATGCACCCTCCACCGTGTGGGCCGCTCGCTCAATTGGCAGACCAGCAGACTCTTAATCCGCGGGTTGAGGGTTCGATTCCTTCGCGGCTCACCATTTT
>DATAEE010000088.1:0-19958 GCA_036258175.1 Vicinamibacterales bacterium | reverse complement strand
GAAGATCGCCGTGTTGGCACCGATCCCGAGCGCGAGCGTCAGCACGGCCGCGGTCGTGAACCCCGGTTGCTTCCGCGCCGTTCGCAGCGCGTAGCGGACGTCCTGCCAGAGATCGCGTCCGAATCGGGCGCTCGGTACACCCGGCTGGATGGGCACGGGCGCGTGCGCCTGGCGCAGTCTCGCGAAATGAGCCGAGAGGAGATCGTGTTCGCTCAATTCCAACAGGGCCCGGCGACGCGCCTCGGGCTCCGAGGCGCCGCCCGCGATCAGCTCGCGGAAACGATCCTCGAGATGCTGCGTCAGCTCTTCGATGATTTCCGCTTCGCGCTCGGGCTCGAACTTCAGCGCCCCGAGGCGGCGCCGGAGATCCTTGGACCAGTCATCCCTCGACGACGGGTTCGACAGGTCAGACATGTTCGTCTCCAGTCAGGCGGCCGACGGCCGCGACGAACGATTTCCAGGTACGCCGCTGAGCGGCGAGGGCGCGCGCGCCTTCGGTTGTGAGACGGTAGTAACGGCGTCGCCGTTGGCCCGCTTTCTCGACCCACGTGCCCGCGATCCAGTTGCGCTCCTCCAGCCGGTAGAGGAGCGCGTACAACGAGGCGATGTGGAAGGTGAGCTGGCCGTGCGATCGAGCGGCGACGAGCTTGCTGATGTCGTAGCCATGGCGCGGGCGCGCCTCGAGCAGCGCCAGGATGATGAGCTCGGCGGATCCCTTTTTCAGTTCGCGCGCGAACATCATCCGGTTGATAGCTGTCATAGACAAATATGTTACAGCCGATGTCAACCGCAGCCGCGAACCGGCCATTCAAAGGCCAGCGGAGCCCGCTATAATCCGTTCCGCTCGAACATCACCGAATGGAAATCGGGACCCGGCTCGGCCCCTATGAGATCGTGGCGCGGATCGGCGCCGGCGGAATGGGGGAGGTGTATCGCGCGCGCGATACGCGCCTCGACCGTGACGTCGCCGTCAAGGTGCTCACGGCCGGATACGCCACCGATGCGGACCGGCTGCGGCGGTTCGAGCAGGAGGCGCGAGCGGCGGGCGGCCTTAATCATCCCAACGTTCTCGTCATCCACGACGTGGGCACCGTGGGCGAATTTCCCTACGTCGTCTCGGAGCTGCTCGAAGGCGAGACGCTCCGTGAGCGATTGCGGGACGGGTCTTTCCCGCTGCGTAAGGCCATCCAGTCCGCGGTGCAGATCGCCCAAGGACTCGCCGCCGCGCACGACAAGGGGATCGTTCACCGCGATCTGAAACCCGAGAACGTGTTCGTCACCGCGGACGGCCGGGTCAAGATCCTGGATTTCGGCCTTGCGAAGCTCACCCAGGGCGCGCTCTCCCCGGCAGACATGGGCGCACCAACCATGGGAGCGACCGGGCCTGGCGTCGTGCTGGGAACCGCCGGATACATGTCGCCGGAACAAGTCCGCGGATTGCCGGCGGATCATCGATCCGATCTCTTCAGCCTGGGTGTGATCCTGTACGAGCTGCTCTCGGGACGCCGGGCGTTCCAGCGCGACTCGGCGGCCGAGACGATGAGCGCGATTCTCAACGACGAGCCGGCCGCTCTCGACTCTGTCAAACCAGTTCCGCCTGGGCTTGCGCGTATCGTCGAGCGCTGCCTCGAGAAACGACCGGAGGAACGATTTCAGTCGGCGCGCGACCTCGGGTTCGCCCTCGAAGCCGCCTCGAGCGGATCGGGTACGCAGACCATCGGTCCGGCCGGCGCTTCCGCGCGTCGCGGAGCGGCGCTGAGGGCGGCCGCGGTTTTCGGAGTCGCGGGGATCGTGGCGGCGGCAGCATTCTTCGCGGGCCGCAGCACGGCACGCTCCGATCTTCCGTCATTTCAGCCGCTGACGTTCCGCCGGGGCACCGTCAACGGCGCGCGCTTCGCGCCGGATGGGCGGACGATTGTCTACAGCGCGGCGTGGGGCGCGAGCGCCTCCGACGTGTTCACGACGCGAAGCGACGGTCCGGACTCGCGATCGCTGGGCCTGCCGCCCGCGATCCTGCTCAGCGTCTCGCCGAAAGGGGAGCTCGCGATTCTTCTGACCGCCGATCGGAATCTGGGCACCGCCGTCGGAACGCTGGCACGGGTCCCGATGATCGGAGGCACGCCGCGGCCACTGTCGGAAGGGGTGATGGACGCCGACTGGGCGCCGGATGGGGAACGCCTCGCCATCGTGCGCCGTGTCGCGACCAGCGAGCGACGAATCGAGTTTCCGGTCGGGCAGGTGGTGGCGACCGGCAACGTACTTTTCCCGCGCGTTTCACCACGAGGCGATCGGGTCGCGTTCGTCAGCGAGAAAGGAGTCGAAGTCGCCGACCTCTCGAGTCGGCGCACCGTGTTGTCGTCGTCGCCATCCTTCCGGTACGGTCTCGCATGGTCTGCCCGGGGCGACGAGGTCTGGTTTACAGCCGGCGAACAAGGGACCAGCCGCGCGTTGTATGCCGTGGATTTGTCGGGAAAGCAGCGGCTCGTCTTTCGCGCGCCTGGTAGCTTGAACATCGGCGACGTTTCAGCCGACGGCCGGGTGCTGCTGGTGCAGGGCTTCGGCCGCTTCAGCGTCAGCACCTGTTGTTCAGAAGGCGGGAGCGAGCGCGAGTTGGCTGTCCTCACACGGTCCGCGCTGACTGGTCTGGCAGCTGATGGGCAGGCTGTCCTCATCAGCGAGGGCGCCGAATCGGCCGGCGGAGTCGATGGAGTCCCTTACCTTCTTCCGACCACCGGGGCGCAGGCGCTGCGGCTCGGTTCGGGGCGGCCGATTGCACTTTCGCCCGACGCGAAGCGGGCGCTCTGTTTTCTTCCGTCGCCGGACCGGCTCGTCGAGCTTCCCACCGGCGCCGGCGATTCGCGGCCTGTCGATCTCGGCGGGCTCATTCCCTGCGCGTTTCCCCGGTGCGCCGCCTGGTCCGCTGACGGCCAACGGTTGTTTCTCGTCGCCCGCGAGGAGGGACGGCCGCCTCGCATTTTCGTGAAGCTGCCAGAGAAGCCGTGGCGAGCCGTGACGCTCGAAGGTGTCACCACAGCGTCGAATTGGGCCGTCGCGCCTCGGGGGGATATGGTTGCCGTTCTCGAGCCGAGCGGCGTCACTTTGTATTCTGTGGACGGCGCACCTCCGCGTCCGCTGGCAGGGGAGCACGGCAGGCCGATACACTGGAGCGCTGACGGAGCGTGGCTCTACCTGCGTGGGCCGGGAGATGCTCCCGCGCGCGTGTACCGGCGCAATCTCTTGACCGAGCGCGTGGAGCCCTGGAAGGAACTGATGCCAGCCGATCCGGCCGCGGTGGTTGGGCTCGATGGGCCGGTGCTGTCGGCCGACGGCCGCAGCTATGCCTACCAAATCAACCGCGTCCTGAATGACCTCTATCTCGCTGTGGGACTGAAGTGATCCGGTGAGCGCCCGCATCGCCGCCGGCCAGCCGGTCAACTCGCCGCGGCAGGTGCTCTTTGCCAGCCTCATCGGCACCGCCATCGAGTTCTTCGACTTCTACATCTACGCTACAGCCGCGGTACTCGTGTTCCCGCGGCTGTTCTTTCCGGCGTCGGATCCGGCCTCGGCGACACTGTCTTCACTCGCGACGTTCGCGATCGCGTTCTTCGCGCGGCCGATCGGCTCGGCGCTCTTCGGGCACTTCGGCGATCGCGTCGGGCGCAAGACGACCCTCGTCGCCGCGCTGCTCACGATGGGGTTGTCGACGGTCGCGATCGGCATGCTGCCGACCTACGCGGCGATCGGGATCGCGGCGCCGATCCTGCTCGCGATCTGCCGGTTCGGCCAGGGGCTGGGCCTTGGCGGTGAGTGGGGCGGGGCGGTGCTACTGGCGATCGAGAACGCGCCTCCGGGTCGCCGCGCGTGGTACGGCATGTTCCCTCAGCTCGGTGCGCCGCTCGGGTTTGTGTTTTCCGGCGGCATCTTTCTCCTGCTGGACGCGTGGCTCACCGATGAGCAGTTTTTCAGCTTCGGCTGGCGCATTCCGTTCCTGGCGAGTGCCGTGCTCGTGATCGTCGGGCTCTACGTGCGGCTCGCGATCCACGAGACGCCGGTATTTCGCGAGGCGATCACTCGTCGTGAGCGGGTCAAGGTCCCGATGCTGGTCGTGCTTCGAGACTACCCCAGGGCGCTCGTCGTGGGGATTCTCATCGCGCTCGCGACGTTTGTGCTGTTCTACCTGATGACCGTCTTCGCCCTGTCCTGGGGGACGTCCGCGCTCGGGTACAGCCGGCAGCAATTTCTGATGATTCAGCTGTTCGGCATCCTGTTCTTCGCGGTCACGATCCCAATCGCGGCCGTGCTCGCCGATCGTCTGGGCCGCCGCCGGACGCTGATCTGGACGACGGTGGCGATCGCCGCATTCGGGTTCGTCCTCGCGCCCGGCCTCGAATCCGGCACGACCGGCGCGGCGCTGACGATGGCACTCGGCCTGGCGCTCATGGGCTTCACCTACGGTCCGCTGGGCACGGCGCTCTCGGAGTTGTTCCCGACCGCCGTGCGCTACACCGGCAGCTCGCTGACCTTCAATCTCGCTGGTATCTTCGGGGCATCGCTCGCACCGTATGCTGCCACCTGGCTCGCGACGACGTATGGGCTCGAGTACGTGGGGTACTACCTCGTGCTCGGCGCGGCGTTGACGCTCGTCGGGCTGTTGACGTCGCGTGAGACGAAGGACGACGAATTGGTCGGCGCCCGAGAACTCAGAACCTGATGCGGTGTTGAACGGCGATCGAGCTGGCCGCACTGACGCGACCGCCAATTGCCACGGATCGCACGGATTTCGGATGAGCCACGGATCCCCACGGATCTACGGATTCCACGTTGAGCCACGGATCCCACGCATCCACGATTTCTGGGTTGCGCCACGGATCCCCGCGGATCCAGATCAGCGGCCCTTCAACCCGTGGGGAACCGTGGTAAACGAGATGGTTTTGATCTGTGGTGATCCGTGGCCTTCGATCCGGTGTGATCCGTGGCTGTTCGGCATTCGGCATTCCGCAGTTGGCCGCGCCGGAGTCAAGGGACGTGCTTCCGCACGTAGGCTGCAAGAACGCGGTTGACGAGGGTCTGGTAGCCGACGTTGCGGCGCCTGGCTTCCTTTCGCAGCTCTCGCAACACGCCGGGATCCAGTCGGATCGCGATGAGCTGACGCGCCCGGCTGCCAAGAGGAGGACGGCCGACGCGTCGCATTCCACGGAGCTGTTGGTCTGAAGCTTCTGGAATGTCGGAGTAGTCAATCTTTCGCGCCGCCAAGGTACGCCGCCCTTTCCTTGCGACTCGCGCGCCGCGCGCTGATGATGCGGATCGTCTCGACATCGCCTGATCTCCTCAGGTCCCACTCGAACACTGAGTTTAGTATATACAGAAATCGCGCAGGTCGTGGCGCCGGGAAGATCGTCTACGGCCCGGCTCAGCGGTCGGCAAACCCTTGGCGACTACACGTTATCTATCATCCAGCGGTCAGGACTTTGGCGGCCAGTTCAGGATGACCTCGATGGGTGGGGCACCAGATGCTTCCGTAATCGTATTCATCAGGAAGCGTTGGCCATCAGGCGAGATGTCGTACGATAGGTTGTAGCCCGATTGCAGGGGGATAACTTCGCCCACCCTCGCGGGAAATAGAGGCACTGGTTGCCCGGATTCGAGCCCCCCATCCTGCGATGCACGAATGGGAACCGCCATCAAACGGCCATCCAACGCCAGGTAGAACAATTCCTTGCCGTCGCGCCGCCAGCGCATCTGAGCGCCCCCATTCGTGGAGATCCTTGTCTTCGCGCCCGGACCTGGAAAGGGCTGGATGTACACCTCGGCGCGACCCGATTCATTCGATTGGTAAGCGACCCACTGTCTGTCTGGAGAGAACTGTCCGTGCGGTTCAACGAAGCCCGTTCGGACAACTGGAAATGGTTTCTTGTCGCCATCAAGAGGCAATGCCCACAGGTCGTGACTCAACGTGGGATCGACGCTCCGAAAGAGAATGAAGCGCCCGTCGAGCGACCAATCGGTCGCGGATTTGTTTTGTGCTGTCGCTAAGAGCAACTGCTCTCCTTCGGGGGCCGCCGTCGACTTCACGTACAGGTCGAACACGCCGCTGCGATTCGAACAGAAGACGACCTGTTGACCATTCGGTGACCATTGCGGCTCGCCGTCTAATGCAGCGTCCGACGTGAACCGGCTCAGGACACCTCGCGTCGTCTCGAGCAACCAGATGTCCCGATTCTGGTCGACGGTACGATGCATGGCGACATGGCGGCCATTGGGTGACAACGATAGGAAGCCTCCAGCCACAACGGAGCTGTCGGGATCGCCGACTCTACCAATCTCCCGGCCAGCGCGATCGAACCATACGAATTGCCGACGCTCCACGACCGAGGTCGTTCGATAGGCCACGATTCCCGCGTCCGAAACAGACACAGATGCGACATCTTGGGCGACTGTGGACCGATTCCCGGTCAGCGCTAACCGCGTCAGGTCGAAGCCTTGCGCATAGAGCGTCCCCGCACTGACGAAGAGCACCTGTCCCGAGGACTGGTGGATGAGCGCCGAGTCGGCGTCGAGCAGTCGCCGGGTCTCGGCCCCGTCGAGTTGACCTACGTATACACCACTGACATCACTTTGAGGTTGGCCTTCTCCCTCTGGTGGAACGGGCGCACCGATCGCGGAATAGAAGAAGTGACGGCCGTCAGGGAGAAACCGTGGGCGGCGATGAACGGTCTGTCCAGGTGCCAATTGCGTCTGGGCGACCGGTTCACCGCCGGTAGCGGGAATGCGGTAGATCGGTCCCGTAAAAATCGGCGTAAACAGAATCGTGCCGTCGTGGTTCCATGTACCGCCGAGACCATACGGTGCCCTCGCGAGTATCTGGGTCGGTCCCCGTCAATATCAATCCGTTTGAGCTGCCTGTCGGCAAAGAAGGCGACGGAACGACTATCCGGCGACCAGAAAGGCAGGATCGCGAAATCGGTGCCCGCCAGCGGGCGCACTGACTCAGAGTCGAGCGAGCGTAGCCACAACTGAGACCGCCCTTGCGAAGCTGACACGAAGACGATCCTGCGCCCATCAGGCGAGAGCGCCAGAGACTCCAGCTCGAATTCGGCGATCGTGGCCTCAGGCGCCGATGGCATCACAATCTGAAGTCTCATCTCAGGCGCCGTCGGCACGTGGGACGCCAGCCACCAGCCCCGCGCACTCTGCACGGCCGCAAACAAGATGGCCAGCGCCGCTATCGACATCCAGACCAGGCGCTCCTTGTGTAGCGATCTGATCGCCGTACTGCCATCGGTCAGCGGCACGGCGCTCCGGCTGCGCAGCACGCGCGCGAGCTGCGCCTGAACGCTCGAGCTTTGAGCGGTCCACGCGTCGACCGGCTGTTGAAGGTCTTCGAGGTCGTGCGCGAGGTCTAGCGCGCTCTGATAACGCCGCGCGCGGTCTTTCGCCAGGCACCGCCGGATGATCCGATCCAACCCGCGCGGCAATTCGGGCGCAACGGCCATCGGCGCCGGTTCGTCCTTGAGGATCGATGAGATGATCGACGCCGCCGTCTCCCCTCGGAACGGTCGCGTGCCGGTCGCCATTTCGAACAGGACGCTGCCGAGCGAGAACACGTCGGAGCGGTGATCCAGCGCGAGCCCTTCCGCCTGCTCGGGCGACATGTAGGAGACGGTGCCGATGATGCGGTGGTCTCCCGTGAGCTGCTCGGAGGCGACAGGGGCGGCCCCATCCGCGGCGCGGTGGTCCTGCTTCAGCTTGGCGAGACCGAAGTCGAGCACTTTGACGCGCCCGTCGAACGTCACCATGACGTTGGCCGGTTTGAGATCGCGGTGCACGATCCCGCGGGCGTGCGCGGCACCGACGGCGTCGGCGAGCGGGACGGCGATCCGCAGCAGCCGATCCAGCGGCAGGCCGTCTCGCGGGATCAGCTCCGTCAATGTCCGGCCGTCGACGAGCTCCATGAGCAGAAACCGCGTGCCGTCGTGCTCGCCGACGTCGTAGAGCGTGCAGATGTTGGCGTGATTGAGCGCCGCCGCGGCGCGCGCTTCCTGCTCGAAGCGCCGGATGCGCTCCGGGTCCTTGGCCACGTCGGGCGGCAGGACCTTGACGGCGACGTCCCGGCCGAGCCGGGTGTCGCGGGCGCGATAGACCTCGCCCATGCCGCCCGCCCCGAGCAGGCCTTCGATGCGATACGGTCCGAGCGCGGTGCCGGGCTCCAGTCGCAGCGACTCTGACGTCGCGAAGACGCGTGCCGCTCCGAACGATGATCCGGCGTCGCGTCATCGCGGCTGGTTCCCCTTCAGCGCCCCATGCAGCCACGCGCGTGCCACTTGCCAGTCACGCTCGACCGTCGCAACGGAGATACCCAGCACGTGACCGGTCTCCTCGAGCGAGAGGCCGGCAAAGAATCTGAGTTCAGCGATACGGCTCTTCCGCGAGCCGAGTGAGGGCATCGTCCAAATCCAGTACGTCGACACCGGGCGGCGACATCCCCGCGATCCGTTCGTCGAGCGTCACCTTCGCCCAACGACCCGAGCGCTTTTCCATCTTTGCGCGTCGCGCGTGGTCCACGAGGATGCGACGCATGATCTGCGACGCCACGCCGAAGAACTGCGCGCGGTTCTGCCAGGCGGCGCGGTCCTGGTTCACGAGCCGCAGGTAGGCTTCGTGGACGAGCGCGGTGGGCTGCAGCGTGTGATCGCGCCGCTCGCGGCGCAGATACGCGGCCGCGCGCCGCCGCAAGTCTTGATACACGAGCGGCACGAGCTGCTCGCGCGCGCCGGCGTCTCCTCCCGCCCAGGCGTGAAGAAGGGTCGTGATGTCAGGGCCATCCATGTGGCCTGCCCGCCTCATCCTGCGGCTCCGGACGTACGCGGTCAAGCCTTACAGCCGGAGAAGATTGCGATCGTTTATCGCGCGTGAGCAAGTCCACGCACTCCTCTCGCGTCACGCTCCAGGAGGCCGGAACGGCCCTGTCCCGGGCCTGGGCGCCTCCGGGAGGCGCCGATGCGTCGAGCGATCGTCGCGACTTTTGCGGCACTGGCTGTGGGGATCAACACTGCGGAAAACGCGTCGGGTCAGACGGACCGCAAACCTAGCGGCAGTGTGCCAGTTGCCACGTCCATCCCAGACCAGCAAATGGGTCAGGAGAGCGTCTTCAGGGTGCGCCTGGCGGACGCGATCGAGGCGGGGAGTCTGCGAAAGGCGCTGGTCGGCGCGGCACAGCGCCTGGCGCGCAGCGAGTGTCAGACGGTTTTGTCAGAGTTTCACGATGAGCGTGGACGTCCGCGCGCCGATTCCTTAGGCAGCCTGGCCGTCACGTACAATGGTCAACATGCGGGCCGTGGTGCGCGTCACCGACGAGGAGCTGGCGTATCGACGATCGAGAGGTCTCGATCGCTGGGACGAGATGTGGGAAGGGGTGTTGCACATGACACCGGCTC
The DNA here is from genome assembly GCA_036258175.1 of Vicinamibacterales bacterium. GTDB lineage: Bacteria > Acidobacteriota > Vicinamibacteria > Vicinamibacterales > 2-12-FULL-66-21 > DATAEE01. The sequence goes on along the minus strand of DATAEE010000088.1, from coordinate 10,524 downwards.
CCACCGTCGAGCACCAGCGCATCCTCGACGAGCTGATCATCTTCCTGGCGCGACACCTGACGGCCACGACCCGAGGCACGCTGCGATCCGGCATCAACGTGTTCCGGGAAGGCAGCCAGAAGGCGGACTATCGGATTCCGGACCTCACGTTTGTAGCGGCAGGGCGCGAGCATCTTCTCCACGAGGACGGCGTGCGCGCCGGCGGGCCCGACGCCGTAATCGAGATTCGGTCGCCGGAAGACGAGACGTTCGAGAAGCTGCCTTTCTACGCGGCGCTCGGTGTCCGTGAGGTCATCGTCATCGACCGGGACAGCAAGCGGCCGGAGATCCATCGGCTTGCCGGATCGCAATACGTCGCGCTCCAACAGGACCCCGATGGGTGGCTCCGATCGGAGACTATGAGGGTACGCTTCGGCGTCGTCGCCGGATCACCGCCGCGGTTAGCAATCGAAGACGTTGCCGGCACACCCGCACGCGCCGAGATCTAATCCCGAAGCTCGAGGCTAGTCCGCCTTCTCGATGAACGTCGCGTGCAACGCGCGCGCCGCATCGTCAATCTGATCGCGCTTGACCAGCCACGTCGCGCGAAACGAGGACGTTGCAAGGCCGAACGTTGGAATTCTGCGATCGGTCAGACAGGCGGACCCCTTCCGCACGTTTTCATACGTGGCGTTGATCCCGGCGCCGACCACGCTGACGGCGCCAAGACCATCGACGAGCCGGGCGTCGTCGCCGAACCCGACCGACAGGTCGCGCCGCAATCGATCTTCGTTGTGCAGGTTCTCGCGCGAGATGACCAGCGTCGTGCCGTCGGCGTTCCCCCCGAGCGAGGCGACGTGCAGCTGCTTGCCGCTGACGGCGCAGGCGTCCAGGAGCGCAACCAGGCGCGTGGCGTCGCCGCGCGCCTGGAGGACGAGGATGTCACGTTCGCTCGCGACGCCCGCCACGGTGCCCGGCATCCGCGGCGCGTGCCGGCGGACGACAGTGCCGTCCGACGTGGGATCGGTGCCGGGGAGTGCGGGAAGCGGTGAGGCGGTCGCGCGCGCCCAGATCGCGATCCCCTTCTCCTTCGCAAATTCCACCGCCTGCGCGTTCAGCACTTTGGCGCCCGCTTCGGCGAGCTCCTGCGTTTCCTCGTACGTGAGCGCGTCGACCCGCCGGGCGGCCGTCACTACGCGCGGGTCGGCCGTGTAGACGCCGTCCACGTCCGAGCAGATCTCGCACCATTCCGCGCCCAGCGCCGCAGCCATCGCCACCGCCGTCGTATCGCTCCCCCCGCGCCCAAGCGTCGTGACTTCGCGGCGATAGGACACACCCTGGTAGCCGGCAATCACGACGACGCGGCCGCGCGCCAGCTCATCCTGCACACGATACGGCCGCACCTCGACGATCCGCGCGTCCACGTGACGATCATTGGTAATGATGCCGGACTGGCTGCCGGTGAAGCTGATCGCGTCGCCGCCCAGCTCTTTGATCGCCATCGTGAGCAGCGCCATCGAAATGCGCTCGCCGGCCGAGAGCAGCATGTCGAGCTCGCGCCGGTCCGGGTTGGTGGACACCTGACGCGCCATGGCGAGGAGCTCGTCGGTCGTGTCGCCCATCGCGCTGACGACGACCGCGACGTCGTATCCCGCGGCCTTCGTCCGCATGATCCGCCCGGCCACCTGACGGATGCGGGTCACGTCCGCGACGCTCGTGCCGCCGTACTTCTGAACGACGATGGGCATGGTCGAGAGAGGCATCATATAAGATGTTTGTGATAGGTTACATGTAACCAGTCCGGAGCCCGGTCCATGCCGACACCCAGATCGCTGAAGTCCAGGGACAAGGTTCGCGCTCATCGGGAGCGCCTGCGCCGTCGTGGTTTGCGACCAATCCAGATCTGGGTCCCCGACACCCGCTCGCGCGCGTTCGTGCGCGAGGCACATCGCCAGTCGCTGCTCGTAGCGAGCGCGTTCGAGCGTGACAACCAGGACTTCGTCGATGCTGTGTCGGAGTGGCCGGCGGAGTGAAGCGCGGCGAGGTCTGGACGGTCTCGGGTGGGCCCGACTACGCGGGTAAGCCCCGCCCCGCCGTCATCCTTCAGGACGACGCCTTCGACGCCACGGCTTCGGTCACGATCTGCCCCTTCACTACTCACGCTGTGGATGCGCCGCTGGTGCGTCTGCCAATTGAGCCTTCAGAGCGGAACGGGCTCCGGGTCGCGAGTCAGCTGATGGTCGACAAGATCACGACGGTCTCGAAGCTGAAATTGGCGACTCGCGTCGGCCGCCTCTCGGATGAGGACATTGTCCGGCTCAATCGGGCGATGCTCGTCTTTCTGGGCCTCGCGGGGCCCGGAGGCAGGTGAACCCACTCGCGCCGATGAACACTACGGCCGGAACACGAGGATGTGCTGCCAGGGCAGCACGTCGATGTTCCGGTCGAAGCGGTACCCTTCGGCCTCGAGCTCGAGCCGCGCCTCCCGCACGCTCATCTTGTGCTCTTCGCGTATCGGCACCCAGGCGCTTTCCTTGCGGAATTCAATCAGCACGAGACGCGCGTCCGGACGCAGCGCGCGCTTGAGAGCGCGCAGCATCTCCTGCGGACGCGCCAGCTCGTGGTACACGTCCACCATCAGGACGAGATCGACCGACGCAGCCGGCAGTTTAGGATCGGCTTCGGTGCCGAGGACGGGCTCGACGTTCGAAAGACGCTCAGCGGCGATCTTGCTCTTGAGGAGAGCGAGCATCTCGGGCTGGATGTCAGTGGCGTAGACGCGGCCGTTTTCTCCGACCGCCCGCGCCAGCCGCACCGAATAGTAGCCGGATCCGGCGCCGACGTCGGCCACGATCTGCCCGGCGCGTATCTCGAGCGCCGCAATCGCTTTGCTCGGGGCTTCTTCCGCTTCGCGTTCCGGCCTGTCCAGCCAGCTGGCGCCCTCGTGTCCCATGACCGGCGCAATCTCCCGGCCCGAAACAGGATGCCGCGCCTGAGGCACTGCCGGACCGAACCCGGCCGACACCCAGAACGCGATCGACAGGACGACGGCGGAGACGGTTGTCATTACGGGGGTGGGGACGCGAGATGTTCTAGCCCCATCCGTCCCAAGAGCGACTTGAATCGGGGATCCTCGCGCACCGGATCGAACTCGACCGCGGCCGTGATCAGAATCAGCGAGCCGTCCCGATCTTCGAAGGCGCGGTTCAGACAGTGAAAGAGGCTCTCGAGATCCGAGAGGCCCAGGTGAACCATGGCGACGAACATCGCGGAGACGTAATTCTGCGCGGCGCGGGCCGTGAGCTCCTGGAGAAGCTCCTTGGCCTTGTCGCGATTTCCTGAACGGCCGTGGGCATAGCCGAGCACGCCGATATGATTCACCGATCGGCCGCCCAGCTCGATTGCTTTCTCGAACTCCGTGACAGCTCGATCGTACTGACCTCTGTGTGTGCAGGCGTCACCCAGCGCATAGTGCGCGAAGGCGAAGGAAGGCTCCAGCGCCAGAACCTTCTCGAACTGCTCGATTGCGCGATCGACGTCATGACGGAAATAGTGGACGTAGCCGATCTGGGTCTTCAACTGGAGATCGAGAGGATCCAGTCGCTCCGCCTCCGCGAGTTCGAGGAGGGCTTGATCGTGGCGTCGCTCGAGGAGCGCGAGGCGCCACGCATTCCACAGATGGGCCGCGGCCGAGCCGGGACCGAGCTCGAGGGCACGCGCGAGCCCCTCTTCCGCTCCCCGCCGATCCCAGTCGTGATTCATCGCAATCAGCGCGCGGGCTTTATGCGCGTCGGCCAAGGTTGGGTCCAGCTCCAGAGCCTTCTCGACGGCCCATCGGGCGTGCGGCATCGTCTCGCTTGCCGGCAGTATGCCGAGGCCGGAGTAAAGCCAGATATGACCCTCGGCCAGAGCGGCATAGGCTGGGGCAAAGCCGGCGTCCTGAGCGATGGCTTTGCGGAAATCCGCGATCGCCTCCCGCATCGAACGGTCGGTCCATTTATTCCGGGCGTACATCCCCTTGAGGTACGCGTCGTGGGCATTGAGATCGAGCGTCGGTCGCCTCACCGGCGTGCCCGCCGAAGCTTCAGCGGCGATAGGGACAGCGGCGAGTCCCGTCCGGAGCTCGCCCACGATCGTCGCGGCGATTTCGTCCTGAATCGCAAAGACGTCCGACAGTTCCCGGTCGAAGCGCCTGGACCAGAGCTGATAGCCGTCGTCGGCGTTGACGAGCTGCGCCGTGACGCGCACGCGATCACCGGCCTTTCGAACGCTGCCCTCGAGGGCCGTCCCGACCCTCAATCGCCTGCCGATCTCGGTTACGTCGAGGCTCTGGCCCTGAAAGGCGAACGCCGACGTCCGGGAGATGACGCGCAACCCTGGAACTCTCGTCAGCGTGTTGATGATCTCCTCGGTGATCCCGTGACAGAAGTATTCCTGGTCCTTCCCCGGGCTCATGTCCACGAAAGGAAGAACGACGATCGAGGAGGGCATGCTCGCCTCGCCCGGCATGGTCATCGAGGTCGGGCTCCGAGCATCCGCGGACTCGACACGCCGCAGATCCTGCAGGAGCTCGTCCGCCGACTGGTGGCGTCGCTCCGGGTCCTTGTCGAGAATCCTGTCGATCACCGTTTCCAGGTACGCGGGCAGGGAAGGGTTGAACATCCGGGGCGATGGGTGGCGCCGATTCAAGAGCTGATCGAACACCGCCGCCGGCGTGGCGCCTTCGAACGGCGCTCTCCCGGTCCCCATCTCGAAGAGGACGACCCCAAGGGCGAACAGGTCCGAACGCGGGTCGAGCCGTTTGCCGAGCGCCTGTTCGGGAGACATGTAGCCCGCCGTGCCGAGGGTCGTGCCCGAGCCTGTATGCTCCCGCGTCATCGTCGCCGCCTCGGGGTCCAAACCCGAGGCACGCGTGAAGATCTTCGCCAGACCGAAATCGAGAATCTTCGCGCGATCGGTGTCGGTGACGACGACGTTCCCGGGCTTCAGATCCCGATGCAGGATTCCCGCCGCATGTGCGCACCCCAGGCCCTCGGCCATCTGAGATGCGAAGGCCAGTATTCTCGACAGTGGAAGGGGCCCCTCGGTCCGCAATATGTCGCGCAGGCTCCGGCCCGGAACGAGCTCCATCGTGATGAAGAAGAGTCCCTCGAATTCGTCCACCGAGTAGAGGTGCACGATGTTGGGATGATTGAGCGCGGCCGCGGCCCTGGCCTCCTGCTGAAACCGCGCGCGGCGATCGGGCGAGTCGGCGACTTCCGGACGAAGGACCTTGAGCGCCACTCGCCGGTCGAGCCTGCTGTCCACCGCGGCATACACGACTCCCATGCCGCCGTGCCCGATCTCTTCGAGAACGCGGTAATGACCGAGCTGCCGTCCGATCAACGTCGAGCGCAGTTCCACGCTTCGAAAACCTGAACGACCCTAGGCAACAGGAGCCGGTGGGAAAGCGCTCTGGCCGCATCTGCAGCGCCCAGCTTCCGGGTTCCCCCGGTGCCAGACGCGCGTTCTGCACTTCGGGCACGACCACGTCGCGTCGAGCGTCTCGATGCGTTTCAGGGCGGCTTCGACTTCGTTCGAACCGGACCGGCCGCGGCTCCCATGGACTTCGACGTTCAACGTCGCCCCGACATCCGCCTCGAGGTTCTTGAGGAGCGGCTCGGTGGACTCGAGGAGGGTCTTCGCCCGATCCTTCAGCGTGCGGCGGACTCCTTTGAAAAGCTCGCCGATCTCCCGCCTGTCGTTCGCCTGGCCGCGGCGGAACGGGAGCGGCGCCCACAGCGCCTCGCAGACCTCCTGCAGCAGCTCCTCCAGCGCACGCCGGGCCTTCGTGGCGGCGCCGTGAACGTCACCGCTCGCGAGTCGCTCGCGCGCCGCCGCGAGAATGCCCGATGCGTCGTACTGCGTCGTGCGCGGCCCGGCATCGTAGCTCCACGACGTCAGCTCGAGCTTCCGCCAGGACGGCGCCCGGCGGCTCAGGTGCTCGAAGAACTGCTGGTCATGAGTGAGGACGATGACCTGCCAATCGGCAAAGCCGTCGGCCAGAAGCTCGGCGAGGCGTCCCCGGTGATCGACGTCGAAGCTGTTGATTACATCGTCGAGGAGGAGGAAGCCGAGCTGCGCGTTGAATTCTTCGGCCATGGCCAGGAACAGCGCGATGGCCAGCGAGTTCAAGTGTGACTCACTGAGAACGCCATGCGGTGGCCGCTGGCGGGTTCCGTAGAACTCGACGGCCAGCTCGACGCCCTTCGCCGTCCATGGCTCGATGCTCACCGCCTCGGCGAGCTCCTCGCCCGGGTGGAGGGCCCCATAGATGTGGGCGACGCGGCGGCTGATTCGCTTCAAAAGCTCCGCAAGGTCGTCCTTCTGCTTCGCCTGGTACGCTTCGAAGACGCGATCGGCGAGCGTAATCGCCTTGAGCGCCTGAGCGGCTCTTCTCTCCGCGGATCGCCACATGTTTACCTGCTGGCACAGAGCGGCCAGCATCATCAGTTGGGAATCGCGCGTGGTGGCTTCGGGAGCGGACGTCTTTTGAGCCACTCTGCGGACAGCCTGGTCCCACTTGCGCAGCTCGGACAGGTAGGCGGTTGAGGCCGCGACGTCGACCGGAGCGAGCGAGCCGACGCACCGTTGAAGCCCCTCGGACGGCGGCGAGGGAAGCGGTGGCAGCTCGAGAGCGCTGGCGCGCGCGCGATCGTGGAGAGCCGACCGCCTATCGTGGCCTGCCCGGAGCTCAGCGGCCCATTGGGTGATTGGGTCGCGCACGCGCTCGAACTCTTGGGCCGCCTCCATGACGTCAACGAGGGCGCTTTCGATGCTGCGCGCAAGTTTCTTTACATCGACGGTTTGGCCGCAGACGGGACAACGTCCGTCGATCTGTTGAGCGTCGACGAGCCGCTTCGCTTCCCGCACCAGCGAGGCGCGCGGGAGAAGCCGCGCCCGCTTCGAGCCAACCAATGCGTTCCAGCTTTCGAGAGCGCTCTTGTCGAAGGCGGGAGCGCTCAGCGTCCTCAGGTCGGCCAAGAGGCTTTCGCGATCGGAAGGTTCTGAATCGCCGGCGCTCGCGCCGACGGCAGTGGCGAGCCAGGCAGGATCGGCCGCCTGATCCAGGGAACCGGGCAGGTCGACCCCCAGCATCCCGCAGATCTGTTGAAAGCTGGCGAGCACCGTTTCGTGCGTGACTTGCTCGCCCGCGGAAGCCAGGGCTCCACGGTATGCCCGGACTTGCTCTTCCGCCGCCTTGGACTCCTTCCGAAGTTCGTTTCGCGCTCGTTGAAGGTCCTCTCGCAGACTCTCAATGTCGTCCAGGCCGAGGATCTGGACCAGGGCCTTCCACTTCTCCGTCTTCGTCTTGTTGATGAAATCGGCGAGGGTGCGTCCGCGCAGCAGGAACGTCTCTCGCCGGATTGCCTGAAACGCTTCGGGCTGGCGCTCGTCCGGAAAGACGACCTTGCCGCCGAGCGTGCCGTTGGTCATGACCTCGACCGACGTGACTCCCGCCTCGTCGCTGCCGACGTGGCGCACGGCGTGCTGGCGCCCTTCGTGGCTCAGCAGCTCGATTTCACCCGTGAAGTACCACTCCAGCGCGTCGGCGATCGTGCTTTTCCCGGTGCCGTTGTCTCCATAAATGGCGATGCTCTCGCCTTTGCCAAAGTCCACGGTCATCTCGGCCGGGACGCCACGAAACGCGTGCATCACCAGACGCTGGACCTTCTCAGTCACCGGCGACATCCTCGAAGAGCCGTCGGATCGCCTGCGCTCGATTCTCGTCTTTTTCCTTCAGGATTTCCGTAAATCGTCGGGCGATATCCGGTGGGAGATCCTCGAGCGACTCGAGGAGCGTGAGAAGGAACTCCTGTGCGCTCGGACGGTGCATGGTGCCACTCCCCTGGGCGGAATAATCCTGCCCGTCCCGCCAGACATCTGGACGACGAGGGGCGGTCTTACCGCATGATAGCCCTATGGTGCAGTCCAGTCCCAACACGGCGACGGGCCGGGCCGCCAGGGTCCGCAAGAACCTGAGACTGGGGATGGCGCTCGCCTGGGCGGCGTCGCCGCGTTCGCTGGTCAAGTTCTCGCTGCTCGGGATGGTCAACGCCGCGATGCCGCCGATCAACGTGCTCCTGGGCGCGATGCTCGTCAACCGCATCGCAGAAGCCCGCGTCCGTTCGCTCGAGCTCTCGGACTTGTTGCCGATCGTCGCCGGCCTGTGGATCGTCACCGGCGTTCAACGCGCCATAGGTGGCTACATGGGCTACGGCCGGAACCTGTTCATCCGCCGGGTCGAGCTGGAAGCGGAGCGGCGGCTGCTCACGCAGGCGGCGAAGGTGGATATTGGCCACTTCGACAACTCCGACTGGCACGATCGGCTCGCCCGGGCCAAGCGCGATGTATCGTGGAGGCCGGGTGATCTCACCTGGTCGGTTCTCGGTCTCTCGGGCAACGTCGTCACGATCGTGTTGATGGCGACGCTGCTCGCGAGCCTCCACTACGTGCTGGTGGTGTTGGCGCTCGGGGCGGCGGTTCTCTCCCTGGTGCTCGAACGGCGCGTGACGTCCCGCCTCTACGAGTTCTTCTACAAGGAGACGCCCGAGGAACGGGAACGCAACTACATGAGCGATCTACTCGCCCAGCCGCGCACGACGAAGGAAATCAGGGCTTACACGCTGGCGGATTACCTGCTCGGCCGTCATCGCAAACTGTCCGAGGATCTCTTCTCGCTCCGCGAGCAGATGTATCGCTCGGCGACGCGCGTGTCGATGCTCACCGGGTTCGTGAGCGGGACGACACTCGCGCTGGCCTACCTGTTCGTCGCCATTCAGGGGCTCGCCGGTCGCATCGACCCCGGTGGCGTCGTTCTCGTGATTGGCGCGTTTACATCCGTCGCGGGCACGTTGAGCAACATCTCCAGCACGTTCGTGGCCGTCGATCAGCACACGACCTTTCTGGACGATTACTTCTCGTTCCTCGCGATCGAGCCGCTCGTGCCGGTGCCGGCGAACCCGCGTGCCGTTCCGGGCCGCGTCGTCGACGGGATCGAGTTCGACAACGTGACGTTCACGTATCCCGGCGGCACGGAGCCGGCCGTCGCCGGGTTGAGCCTGCGCATCCGGAACGGTGAGCTCATCGCGCTCGTCGGCGAGAACGGGGCGGGGAAGAGCACGCTCGTGAAGCTGCTGCTGCGGTTTTACGACGTGGACAAGGGCACGATTCGGATCGGCGGCGTCGACGTACGGGATCTCGATCCCGAAACGCTTCGCAGCCGGATTGGCGTGCTCTTTCAGGACTACGCGAGCTACGAGCTGTCGGTCAGGGAAAACGTCGTCATGGGACGGCCCGACGGCGTCGTGGACGATGGACGCGTGATGGAGGCGCTGCGGGACGCGCGAAGCGAGTGGCTACTGACGAAGATGCCGAAGGGACTCGACTCGAAAGTCGGGCGGCTGTTCGAAGGGGGCCACGATCTCTCGGGCGGCGAATGGCAGCGTCTTGCACTCGCGCGAATCATGTATCGGGATGCCGACGTCTGGATCCTCGACGAGCCGACGTCGTCACTCGATCCAGAAGCGGAGGCGGCGATCTTCGCCGAGCTGAAAGAGAATCTCAAAGGCCGGATCGGCATTGTGATTTCGCACCGGTTTTCCACGGTGCGCATCGCCGATCGGATCGCCGTCATCTCCGACGGCCGCGTGACGGAGCTGGGCACGCACGCCGAGCTGCTGAGCGCCGACGGCCGGTACGCTGAACTGTTTGAACTGCAGGCCGCCGGGTACCGTTAGTCGTGGCGCCCGCCTTTTTCCGGGCCTACCGGCCGAAGAGCACCTTGAACCGGAACGTCGTCCCGCCGAGATCGCTCTCTTCGAAATACGCCGATACACCGGAGTCGCCGATCCCGCCAGGCACCGTCGCCCATTGCACCTCGCCCGCGAGCGAGATCCAGCGCGACAGCGGAAATTCGGCGCCGCCGACGACGTGATAGCCCATGTGCTGTGAGCTGAGCATTTCCGATCCAGGTATCGAGGGCGATTCTTCGTCGAGCGTGTACCAGCCGACCCCTCCACCGAAATAGGGAACCACTCCGCTCGTCTTTTGACCCTGATACCCGACGGTCGCCAGAATCGGCGTCACCGTGATGCGATTCGGTATCTCGAGCGTGAAGATCTGCGATCCCGACACGAGCGCGCGCGATCCGGTGTCGCGAAGCCGGTCGTAGCTCACCTGCGCGTAGAGGCCCATGGGCAACACGACCTGCCCGCCGATGCCGAAGGCCGAATTGAACGATCCGCCGAGGATCGTTTCGAAGCTGTCGCTCGCCGTAAAGAGCACGCCGCCGATGTTCCCGAACCCGCGGATCTTCAGCTTTCCGTCGCGTGGCGTCTGGGTGCTCTCGGACGCGGACTTCCGGTTCACCGCCTCGAACGCGACGACGAGGATCCAGCCGTTTTCCCAGCTCGCGGGCGGGTCGCTCTGAGGCGCCCTGACGAAGTAATAGTCATCGACTTTTCCGAGAATCGTCAGCGCGGTGCCGGCCTCCACCGCTCCCAC
>DATAEE010000087.1:0-8765 GCA_036258175.1 Vicinamibacterales bacterium | reverse complement strand
TCGCGAGCGGCGCGAGGACATCGCGACACTGGCGCGGTTCTTCGTCGAGCGCTTCTGTCGCGAGCTGAAAAAGAAGACGCTTCCACTCTCACCAGCCGTGCTCGACGCGCTGCAGAGCTACGCATGGCCAGGCAACGTTCGAGAGCTGCAGAACTGCATTGAGCGGGCCGTCATCCTCGCGGATGAAGATGCCCTTCACCCGCGCCACCTCAACCTGACGTTCAGAAGGAATCCGCCGGACCAGCCGCCTGACGACGATCCGTGGGCACGTATCGATCTCGCGGGATCGCTCGCCGACGTGACTCGCCGGGCGGTTGCCGCCATCGAGGCGCGTAAGCTGCGAGAGGCGCTGCGCGAGGCGGGCGGCGATAGAGAAAGAGCGTCCGAGTTGCTTGCAATCAGCTACAAGGCGCTGCTGGGAAAGATGAAGGAGCACGGGATGTAGGGGAGTACTCTCGCTCGACTACGTCGCAGAAGGCTCCGAATATCTCCTAGCGGCTCTTGATCTTGGCGCGATCGCGCCGAATCCGATTCCCCACGTTCAATCGCGTCAGCGGGCGTGCCAGATCGGCACAGCCGCGTGGTGCACGTCCCCTCATCCCCGCTACGCCCTGTGTAACTATCACCTTTTATTTCAATAGATTACGGACTTTACGCGCCTTGCCTGATGCCGGTGGCAGTTGCGTTGCTACCTAACTGAACCGGCAACCAGCAACAGGCCGCTGAAGGTTTGATGTCAATGCGCACTGATCGTGGATTCACGCTCACGGAACTGCTGATGACGATCGCCATTCTGGGCACCATCCTCGTCATTGCCGTGCCAGTGCTGGGCAACTTTGCCGATTCGCAGCGGCTTGGTCAGTCGACACGCGAGCTCGAGCGTGAGTTGCAGACCGCGCGGATGAAATCGGTCGCCAGCAATCGGCCGCTGCGGGTGCTGACAAATTGCCCGGAGGCGGGCCAGTTCCGCATGGTGGAGATGCTCGGCAACGCGGACGATGCGCGCCCGGATCGGTGCTCGACCATTTCGTTTCCGTTCCCTGCGCCAGATAGCGATCCGATGACTCGACCCAATTACGACGGGCCTGTGCGCTATCTGCAGCGGGGCGTCGCTGTGCCGAAGGACGGGTTCGAGTTCCGCCCGGACGGTACGGTCCGACGTATCGATCCGACGACGCGGACGGCCGCTCTGATAGGCGCACCCGTGAACCTCACGCTGACGAAGGGCACGACGTCGAAGACGATCAGCGTCAACAGTATGGGGAAGATTCGTGTCGAAGCGCAGTGAAGCCGGATTCTCGCTCATGGAGACGCTCGTCTCCATAGGCATTCTGACCGCGATCTCGCTCGGCGTCGCGCAGTTGTTCGCCCTCTCCATGTTGGCGAACCGTAACGCGAAGCTGCAGACGTCGACGGCGCTCCTCGCGACGGAGAAGATGGAACAGCTCAAGGCGTTGACGTGGGGATTCGACACGCACGGTCTGGGTTTGCCCTTGACTGATACGACGACAAACCTCTCCAACACGACACCGACAACGAACGGTAACGGCCTCAACCCGTCGCCGTCCGGCACGTTGCAGACCAATACGCCTGGCTACGTCGATTATCTGGACGCATTGGGCAACTGGGCCGGCAACGGACCGACCGCGCCCGCGAACGCCGTATACATCCGACGTTGGGCGATCGAGCCGCTCCCGACCAACCCCAACAACACGCTGATTCTCCAGGTCTTCGTGACGACTCCGAAGGCGGAGGCGCTCTTCGAGCGCGCCCCGACCGGTCAGCAGCGCGCTCGGCTGGCCGACGACGCCTGGATTGTCGGCGTGAAGACGAGGAAGGCCCAGTGAAGACCAAAAACGGTGACGCCGGGTATTCGCTCGTCGAACTGCTTCTGTCGACGGCGATCATGATGGTCGTCACTGGCACGATCTTCGCCATCGTGAACCCGGCGCATAACACCTCGCGCGTTCAGCCCGAGCTCGCAGATATGCAACAGCGAATGCGGGTCGGCACCGAGATGATTTACAAGGATCTCGTGATGGCCGGTGCCGGCGTTTATCAGGGCGCGAGTAGTGGCAGCCTGAATAAGTTCTTCGCGCCCATTCAGCCGTACCGAACCGGGCGGATCAATCCGGATCCGGCAATGGGCGTGTTCTTCCGTCCGGACGCCATCTCGCTGGTCTACGTGCCGAACACCGCGGCGCAGGCGACCATCCGCGATCGCATGCCGCTGCCTTCGTCGGAGATCAAGGTTAACGGGCAGCCGAACTGCCCGATAGGCGATCCACTGTGCGGGTTCACGGACGGCATGTCGCTGCTGATCTTCGACGATTCCGGCACGTGGGATTCGTTCGAGGTGACCACCGTCCAGAGCGACGCGCTCCACCTCCAGCACCGCGGCCAGGTCTTTAATAAGGCCTACGAGCCCGGTGCCAACATCGTGCAGGCGGAGTGGCACACCTACTACTTCGACGCCGCGAACAGGCAACTGCGGCACTATGACGGGCTGCAGACCGACACGCCGCTCGTCGACAACGTGGTCGGACTCGTCTTCACCTACTACGGAACGCCGGATCCGCCGACCGAGCCCAAGCCGGTGATCGGCGTCGAAAACTGTGTCATCGATGTGGCCGGCAACCCGAAGCTCGCCGTGCTGCCGTCGAACAGCGAGTCGCTCGTCGAGCTAGATCCCGCGATCCTGACTGATGGTGGCACGGGCGCCGTGAACTGGTGCGGCGCGAACGCGAACGTGTTCGACCCCGATCTGTATCGCATCCGGAAAGTGCGCGTAGCGCTGCGCGTGCAGGTCGGGCCTGAGTCGATGCGCGGCAGCAGCACCTTTCTCTTCCGCAATCCGGGAACTGCGACCGTCGGCGACCGGTACGTGCCCGATTACGAGATGGTCTTCGACGTCACGCCGCGCAATCTCAATCTGGCGAGATAGAACATGGCGAATCAAACTTTACGCGACGAGCGCGGGGCGGCGTTGATCATCACCCTTCTGGCCACGATGCTGCTGCTCGCTTTGGGCATGGGCCTCGTCATGGTGACGAACACGGAGACGGCAATCAGCGCCAACTTCAAAAACGCGAGCGAGGCGCTCTACGCGGCCGACGCCGGTTTGGACCGCGCGGTCCAGGATCTTCTGCTCGTGCCCGACTGGAATCGGATTCTTGACCAGGCGGCGCCTTATCGGTCGAGCTTCATCGATGGCACCGGCTGCACTGGCACAGTGAGCATGTCGGGTGGCGGCACGTTGAACCTGAGCTCCCTGAACAACGCGCTCAATGCGGAAACCGCCGCCGCGAACCTCTGGGGCGCGAACAACCCTGTATGGCGCCCATACGCGTGCGGTCACCTCACCGGACTGGTGCCCACTCAGACCGTCGACAGCTCACTGTACGTGGGAGTATGGGTGGCTGACGACCCGTCCGAGCAAGACGGCAACCCGTATGCCGACTCGAATGGGGTCGTGACCCTCCACGCCGAGGCCTTCGGACCGATGGGGTCGCACAAGGTGGTGGAGGTTACGGTAGCCCGGACGTCGAGCACGGAGATCGAGCGCGGCCAGATCGCCCAGCGCGGGCAGGAAGAGTTGAACCAGCGGGCACGCAAGGCGGCCGTCCAAACGCCAGGGCGGTCCCTAACCGAAACGCGGATGAACATCCGCACCGGCGACACGGTGGTGCAGTGATGACGCTTGTGTGCAGAAGTCTAATTCGGCGTGGGGCCGCGACACTCGCTGTGGCAGCCTGCGTGCTCTGGTTCACGGCGTCCGCGTCGGCGCAGCTTGATCCGCTTCTTTTCCTCAAGCGAGTGCCGCCGACGGTCATCATCGCACTCGACACGTCGTTGGGAATGCAGACAGACGTCAACGGCAACTACTACGATCCGAATCTCTACCTGACGGACGATGACCCGTTGGTGGCGAACGCCCTCGGCATCAGCCCGCTGGGGCCCTCCGAATCGTACCGACGCATATATCGGAATATTCAGTACGAAGGCACGCAGGACGCGAACTCGAAATTCGTCGCCGAGAACATCGTCGCGTCGCCGATGCTCTGGAACCCCTCGAATCCCGCGACGGCTAATGCGCCGGCCGACGTCGCCTGGCTCAATCCGACCCGACTCTCGATCGCCAAGCGCGGCGTTTCGCTCGCTGTCAGCGAGAACGCCAACCCGGGGCACCGTTGGGGGCTGGTCAAGCTGCGCCAGGACACGCCCGAGTGGCGCGTCTCGCCGAACTGCGATAAGCCGGTGCGGCTGCTGAACCACCCGAGCCTTTTCGGCCTGCGCGACAGCAACCCGTGTAGCGCGCCCCCCGATAGGTTCGTGATTTACGTGCCCTCGGTGCACGCGCCAAACTACGGCATCGAAGGAAATGGCTCTCTCGGGAGCCCCGTTGTCGTGGCGACGGGGGCGAGCACCTCGGAGCCCATGCTCGCGGCATTGAATCGCCCCGTCTTCGATCCGCTCGGCCTGATACCGGCGGGTCGAGGCACCAACGCCTATACCGACCGGCCGATTGCGCACCTGCTGGACGACGCGCGCGCCCAGGCAGTCGCAGCGATGACGACTGACACCGCGGCCTGCCGCGGCTGTCGAAACACGATCGTCGTGCTCATCACGAGCGGCAAAGACAGCGGCGATCCGGTCTACGACAGCGGTCACGACGCGCCGGCGATTGCGAGCACGTTCCTGAATGTGACAGGGACCGGGATCACGAAGCGGGTACCGATCTACGTGATCGGCCTCAATCCGCCCGCGGCCGACGTCGCCGAGCTCCAGGCAATCGCGACCAACAGCGGCGGCCGCTATTTCAACGCGACGGATGCCGCAAGTGTCGCGCGGATCGTCAATCTCGCCGTGCAGAACGGCTACGCACGGCCGGCCGAGTTCGACACGAGCACGAGCAGCGAATTCACTCCAGTCAGCCCGATCGTCGGCACCGTCAACTTGAAAAATGCCAACGACGCCACTGGGTCGTCACTGCCCGCGACCGACATCGACAGCAACCCGGGCGGCCAGCCGATCCCGCAGCGAAGCAACGTCATGATCACCGCTGGCTTCGCGCTCCCAGGGTTCGACGGTCGTCTTCGCGCGTTCCGCGTGTTCAAGCCGGTGGCGGATTCGACCAAGCCGTCGGGATGGAAGTTCGTGAAAGACGGCACACGGCTCTGGCCCGATCTCGACGGACGCCCGCAGTTTGCGGGGCTGGCCCGGACGCCGTCCGACCCCGTCCAGCGAAACATCTATACGTTCATCCCCGATGGCACGGGCGGAGGCACCGTCGTGGCGTTCAACGCCGTGAACACAGCTTCGATTGCGCCGCACCTGGCGCTGCCGAGCGACTCCGACCTGACGCCCGCAGGCCTGATTACGGCGATTCGCAGCCAGCCTATCGGCGCGATCATCGGGTCGACCCCCGCGTTGATGGATGCTCCATCGCTGGATCCGCCGCCCGACTCGGACTACGGTCGACCCGATGGCAGCTCGACCTTTGCCGGTTCGCATAAGGATCGCCGAAGCTTGATCTTCTTCGGCGCAAACGACGGCATGATCCACTGCGTGGACGCGCGGACCGGCTACGAGGTCTGGGCTTTCATCCCGTACAACCTCCTGCCCAAGCTGCGCACGCTGCTCGACGGCCAGCCGATCGAACAATTCGACTACTTCGTCGACAGCTCGCCAAAACTCGCCGAGGTGAAGATGAACATGCCAGACGCCTCGCATCAGTGGCGCAGCCTGCTCATCATCGGCCAGGGACCTGGCGGCGTCTTCTACCAGGCGTTCGATGTCACCGAAGCCGGCATGGGTGTGGCGCCGGATCGTGGGGATCTCTCGGCCGTCGGCGAGTTGCTCGGAACCTTCGACGCGCCCGGCGAGAACATCAAGTTCCTCTGGTCGTATCCAAACTACAGCAGCTTCGATCCAACCTACACGGCGACCTTTGCGGTGACGGACGGGACCCCGGGCGGCAAGGTCAAAATCTTCGGCGACCTCCGAGCGACAGCGTCGATTGCCGAGAAGAGCGTCGGTTTCTCATGGTCCGATCCCGCCGTCGGTCCGTTGACCGCCAATCGAACGGTGAACGCGGTCATGGTCGGGTCCGGATATTTCCCGGCGATTGAAGATTCGATCCCATCTCGCGGTCCGGCGTCGCCTCGAGCGGGGCGGTCGTTCTACCTGCTCAAAGTCGAGGACGGCACGCCGATTGGCAATGCGGCCGGTGGTCCCTGCACAGGCTCAGGCTGTCTCGATTTGGGCGACGTCTCGGATGGACGCAGAAACGCTGTGCAGGCAGACCCGACGGCGGCGGGGCTGACCTACTCGCACACCGTGACCAAGGCCTACATCGGCGATCTCGACGGCAACTATTGGCGCCTGAATCTGGACGCGAACGGAACGATCGCTAAGGTAAAACTCACCGATACCGGGCAGCCGATCTACGCGTCATCGGCGCTGATGTTCGTCGGTAGCAGCGATCAGTATGCGTTCTTCGCGACCGGCAGCGACTTGCTTGCGGCGACTGCGCCTGGAGGTACCGGCACGTTCAAGCTGTACGGGCTCAAAGACAATTATCCAGGACCCACCGTCTTGAAGTACAGTCGGGACCTGGCCACCGTCTCGGTCGTCAACGGTCTGGCAACCGGTGAGCGGCCGTCGACTTCTCCGTCGGTTGCCGGCGACATCGTCTTCTACACCACCACCAGCGAGAACGGCCAGACGCCGTGCGCGGACTTTTCTGCCAATCTGTATGGATTCACATATCTCGGCGGCGCCGCGTACGACACCAACAACAACGCCCGGATGGATAACAACGAGAGCCCGGTCATCAAGACGATGGCTGGGCGCGCGACCGCGCCGTTCATCGTAGATCAACATCTGTACTTCGGCACCGCAGGCAAAGACGGCGCCCAGGTGGAAGGGTTTGGCGACCCCGAAGACTTCAACAACGGCGTCGGACAAATCGGCGTCCGCATCTTGTCTTGGAGGGAGATCCGGTAATGGTGTCTGGAACAGACACCCGCGGACTCCCGCGGTCTGCCCGCCGCTGCGCCATATGCGCGGGGCCGATTGGGGCCGAACAGGAGCGGTGCCCGCGCTGTCGTACATTGGTGACTCTCGAGCCCGACGCGCCTCCGCGCGGAGAGCGATGGATGAAAGTGACCGCAGCCGGACTGGTCGCGGCCACGGCGGTCGGTTTGTTTGTGCTGTGGATGGGACGCGAGGAGGCAGCGCCCGCGGCTGCACCAGCCGCGCCAGCGCTCGCGCGGCCATCGGCCCGCAGCATCCCCTCAGCGCCTGCCGGAGAGGCTCCCGGCACGATCGTTGGCGGCTCGAAGATCGCATTCCTCGACGAGCGCCGCGCGGGCGGCGTAGCTTACGAGGCCGGTAACTACGAGGAGGCAATCAAGGTCTATCGCGCCGCCCTCACTCGCAATCCAGACGATGCCGAGACGCTGAGCAACCTGGGACAGGTCCTCGTTCGCGTCAACCGCGTCGAGGAGGCGATACCCTTGTTTCAGCGAGCCGTTCAGTTGACCCCGAGCCGGTGGGCGGTTCACTTCAACCTCGCGCGAGCCCAGGGACTTCTTGGAAATTGGAAAGATGCGGCTGCCGAGTACGAAGTTGCGCAGCGCTTGTTTCCGGACGACTACGCCACCGAGTTCAACCTGGGCTTGGCGCACCACAAAATAGGCAATGAACCCGCGGCGGTCGAGGCCTACCGTCGCGCAATCGAACTCCAGCCGAACGACGCGTCCTTTCACTTGGCGCTCGGCATCAGTCTGGAAAAAATGTCGCAGCCTTCAGAGGCGGCCGCCGCGTACAGCAAGTATTTAGAGCTGTCGCCGGCCGCTCCTGATCTGGAGAAGGTGCGCGCGCGTATAGCGCAGCTTGGCGCCCGTCCTCCAGGATGAAATAACCCGCGTGGATTCGTAATTCGTGGGAATGGGAGCGCATCCTATGGCGAAGACGACCTGCGGGTATCTGTCGGGATTCGTCGCACTGACCATCTTGGCGCTGCTTGCGCCCTCGGCGAGCGCTCAGTCGCTTGCAGAGATAGCGCGCCAAGGACAGGACGGCAAACAACCAGTGGCCCAGGCGCCGGAGAAGGGCCAGAAGCGGGTTTTCACGAACCGGGACCTGGGGCCCGGCGGTACGGCCCCCGCGGCCCCCCCCGCTCCGACGGCACCGCCTACCCAAGCCGAGAAGAATACCGATCGTCCGACGCCGCCGAAACCCGCAGAGCAGTCCGAGGTCCGCGACGAGGCTTGGTGGCGCAAGCGCATCACCACGGCCCAGGCCGACTTGCAGCGCAACGAGCTGTTCCTCGAAGCACTTCAGAGCCGGGTAAACGCGCTCTCGACCAACTTCGTCAGCCGCGACGACCCGGTACAACGTGCCCAGATCGGGGCGGACCGCCAGAGGACGCTCGCCGAAATGGAGCGCGTCCGTGCGGACATCGCGAAGTTGAAAAAGCAGATAGTCGAGATCGAGGAAGAGGCTCGCGTCGCCGGAGTACCACCAGGCTGGCTGCGGTGACGCGTTCGGCGCGCGCCTGACGATTCTGACTGAATCTATCTCAGCCCGATTCTCTTCAGCGCTCGCCCCAGTTCCTTCTCTTCCACGTCGTCGATCACAGCGGCTTCGCCGATGCGCGGCGTGATCACGAACTTCAACCGTCCGTTCAGAATTTTCTTGTCTCGCCGCATCGCTGCGACGACTTGGGCAGTCGTCAGGTCACCGACGGGCGGCAGCGG
>DATAEE010000086.1:0-6079 GCA_036258175.1 Vicinamibacterales bacterium | reverse complement strand
AACCGTTGTATAGACCGATTTCGAAGTTTCCAGGATTTCAGTTTCGCAGGTTTGACGCGCCCTCGATCGTTTCGCCGAGCGAGCAGTAACGGCGCGGCTATACTGGAAAAGCCGGTAAGTGATCGCGGCACATTAGGAGGTCTTACACAATTTCCATTGTCCCGATCGTAAGTGATGGATTCTAAAGACGGAGAGATGTCCGAGTGGTTGAAGGAGCACGCTTGGAAAGCGAAGCGGGCCAGCAGCACCAAGCGATTCCGAAGCACCCCAACGCATACGCGATCAGCGACTTAACCTTCCAAAACGATCACTCGGTGTGCGTCCGTAAACCTCGATGTTCTTCGAGGTTCCAAGCCTGACCTATCACAGTTCTATCACAATTGACTCGTCCACTTAGGGGCGTCTTCCTCTGTATTCCTCGGTGTTCGTCCACACTCGCTTGTCACACGGTCGCCTGATGAACGGCCGTCGCAATTCGCGATCGCGAGAGGCGCATGCTCTCAGCGGAGGCGAGTGATACTGGTGTGAGTGCTGCGCGGCGGCAGTTCTCTCAGAACGCCTACCCGCGTGAGCGTTTCGAAATCCATCGGTATCACCTGCCGATTGACGCACCAATCGATATGGGTCCCTCTACTTGACCGCGGCCGCTCTGGGCGTACCGTTTCGCGCTTCGATGGCCTTGACCGTGTTTCTAAATGCCTTTTCCAAAACGCCCTTGCCGACGGTCCCGAGCACGAACCCGAGCGCACGCCCTTTGAGGTTCTTGCCCTCGCGTACCACTACGGCGTCCACATCCGTCGTACCATCGGGCCGCCGCCTGAAGGTGTAGGTGTGCCCCGAATGGCCTCCCCATAGGTTCGAGTCGGTGGTCGTCATGACGACGCGGTTCGGATCGGACCAGTCGTAGTGGAGGCGTTCCCAGATGCCGCCCGAGCCCTCCGTGACGTCGGCGTCAGCAGGGCCACGGTGGTGCACCTTGAGGTACTCGTCGGCGCTGTTGCCAAAGAGCTTCGAACGGCCCGGTCCGAAGTCGATGAGCGCGGCGAGGAACTGCTCGGGCGTCGAGGTCGTGGTCTGGTGCAGATGGATCGTAGACATCGCTACTCCTTGGTGACCATCGTCGGAACGCTCGGCAAATTGGCTGCGAACGTTCCGCGTTGTTGCCATCCGCCGGTACGCTCCGCTACCGACACGAGATACGCGCCTCGACGGGCAGCGATGATCTGGTCGTCAGGCGAGATCTCGATCCCATCCGTAACGGCGGTTGGGTCGTGCATCATCACCGGGTCGCCAATCTCGCCCTCGGTGATCGGCCGGATTAATTCGAGCCGCCCCACGACGACGCGCTCGCGACCGTCCGGCCAGATGGCCGACGGGTCATCGACCGGGTCCCCGTTCTGGGCGAGTTGCAGCTCGAGCCGAAACGCGACCGGACCGGCGCGCAGGCGTCCTTCGAGCTCCTCGTAGAGATAGTCGTGCGGCTGCTTCGCCAGATCCTCGAGCGGCTGGCCTGCCACGCCGGCTTCCGGCTCCCAGTGATAGCGCGCCCAGCGCCCCGTGCCGGCCGCATTCACGAAGTGGTAGGCATGGAGCGGCCGGTAGCTGACCTGCGCGAAGCTCACCAGGGCCGGTTGGCTCCGCACCGCCTGGAAGACCCTCGCGGCATTGGGGTGGCCGGCGAGGAACGCCTGGACTTTGGCGGGATCGCGCTGGCCGGTCGCCGGATCCGGGGTCAGAGCTTCGGTGGCCGCGAGGAACTCATCCGGTGTGCGCGCGAAGAAGGCGGGCAGGGCGGTGATGGCGATCAAGTCCGTCACGGTGCCGTTCGGCAGATAAAACTTCGTCGCCATCGCGACGACGTTCAAGGCCTTCTTCTCGGGATCACCGCTGGTGCCGGAGAGCCGTGCGGTCACCGGCACCGGAGTCCCCTGGAAGTGGGCCGCGCGCGAGAGCGCCTTCGCCGCCGGGGCCGCGGTGAACGTGCCGGCGTAGATGCGCCCGAACGCGTGCACGGCGCGAAACGTGTCGAAGATCCCGCCCTGGGCCCGGTGCACGCCCGCGACCAGTTGGTCTGCCTTGTAGAACTGTCCGGGGTTCATAGTTGTCACTCCTTTCTCTCCAACAATGGGAGCGCCGCTCCGATGGCGCGAGGACCTCACGTCTCGATGTTGCGCGGCCACTGCCAGATCTGCGGCATGTCCGGCTCGAAGCGCTCGATGAAGCCGGCAATGAAGCGGCGCAGCTCGATCAGGGCCTGATTGCTCGCATCGTCGTCGAAAAAGAGCTCGGTTTCCGGTCCCCCGATCGGCACGAACGGCACATAGGGCGTGGAAGCCCAGAAGGTGAAGCTGAAGTGGAGCATTGATCCGATGGTGCCGGTCCTCGGGAGGAACCGGAGCAGGGCCTGGGTATCGAAGCGGGCGGTCGGATCGGGGATGGTGGCATCGTGCAGGCAGGGTGGGAAGTTGGCGACGAACGCGACGGCGGGATTCCCGGTGCGATAGAGGCGGCCGGTGCCGTGCGCCGTGATGCGGTAGATGAGACTGTGGAGGACCCGCTTGAGTGAATCCTTCGAGTCCATTGCAGGCAAGCCACGGACGTTTCCGCCGTCCTCTTTGCCGGATTCCACAATCCAGTTCTGGAGTTCCTGATCCCGCTGCACGTCCTGATCGGTTCGATAGGCTTGATCGACGCAGGTGTTCACGTAGCGGCCGGTGGCGTTCCAGATGGATAACAGGTGGCCGACGATCGGATATTGGTCCCATGGTTCCTGGGATGTGAAGTCCGACTCGGTGAGGCCGAACTGTTCCAGCGTGGTCGTCGGATCGTCGTCGAAGAACTGGCGCCCTTTGGCGTAGAGATCCATCAGCTCGAGGAACTGCCAGCCGGTGGCGATCGAAGTCGGCGGCGCCACCAAGCTCCAGCTCAAGAGCAAGACGTCGTCGAACGGGATGAGGTAGTTCGACTGCGGCTCGAGCAGTTTGCGGACCGGATGGCTCGCCGCAAGGTTTTGGAGCATCGTCATCACCATGGCGGCGGTGACGATGTGCCACTGATAGACGTGACCGAGCCAGATGCCGAAGACGGTGATCGACACCTTGGCCGCTTGAAGGGCGTACACCCACGCCGAGGCCGTGGTCGAGCCCTGCCGGCTGAAGATTTTCGGTTCGTTGTTGCCGCCGGCGACGCGGACGAGTTCGGGAGTCAACGCCTTGGTCGCCGGGTCCTGCACCAGCACGGTCACGGTGCTCGGCGTGAACCGAGGAATGCCGGCGACCGTTTGCGGCTGCAGCGTCTCGTAGATCCGTAGATCGATCACGTACAGCAAGCCGGCGTTCGCCGCTGCATCCAGCGCCGCGGTCCAGGCAGTACCGAAGAGAGGCCGCCACGTTCCCACGTCGGAGCTTGGAACTCTCCTGAGCAGAATCTGGTTAAAGGTCGTGGCGTTGCGCGCGATGGTGGGAAAGAAGGCCGCGGTCGCCTTGTCAGGTTGCGCCACGTCCACGCTCGCCGCCCACTCCTCGAGATGCGGCAGGCCCAACGTGTAGACATCGGGAAACGTGGTCCAGCCGATCGACCACTGCTTGGGATCGTCGAGCGCGAGCTTGGTGAGTTCGTCGCCGCCGCCTACGGCGGCCAGGGCCAGTGCATCCTGCGGCTGTTTCAGTTGTCGGACGAGGCCGGAGACGATCTCCGACGGATCACGGGCCAGGAAGGCCTGCGACGCCTCGCGCGCAGCGGCCGCCTTCTTGTCCCCCGCCCCGCTGCCGTAAAGGAAGTTATAGGCGCGGGCGGTCGAGCCGCCGATGGTGAACACCTTAGAGAGGCCGTGGAGGGCCTGCTCGCGCTGCTTGACTCGGATCACGAGTCTCGACACGGTGTCCGCCATACCGCGAACGTCTACGGGCATCGCCGGTACGTCCTTGAGCCCGAGCTCGCGCAGGGGCAGCTGGAGCATCGGCGATGACTGCCCGCCTGACTCGCTTCCGGCTGCGCTTTGAGTAGCCACCGTGGTGTCTCCTAGCTGCGCGGCTGATGTGCTCCCGGCTGCGGTTTGAGTGGTCATGGTGGTGTCTCCTTCTCGTTTCGTAGGTCTTCGCTCATGCGCCGGCAGTGACCGGCGCGACGCGTGACGAGTTGGTTGCGTCGGCGTGGGCGGCTCGTGCTTCTTCTGGCGCGGGCATGAGCACGGCACGCCCGACCAGACGTCCGTGCTCGAAATCGTCGTACGCCTGCTTCGCCGCGCTGAGTGGATAGCGATCGACGAGGACCTTGAGCCGACCCAGAGCTGCCATCTCTACGACCTCCATCAACGCGATGCTGCCGCCGTTCAGGCTCGTGACTAGCTGCGCGCCTGGGGGTACTTTGAAGAAGTCGAACGGAATGGAGCCCCCACCCGCGCCGACCATGGCGAGACGACCCCGCCACGACAGTGCGGCGACCGCTGTGGCGAGGGTCGCGTTCACTCCGACGCAGTCAAGGACGAATACCGCCCCGATTCCCCCGGTGAGCTCGCGAATGTGGTCCGCCGCGTCAGGACCACTCGAGACGGCCTCGTCTGCGCCGAACTCGCGAGCGAGCTTCAGTCTGGCCTCGCTCGAATCGACGGCGACGACACGAGCGCCCGTCAACTGACGGAGGAATTGAACTGCGTAGAGCCCCAAACCGCCGACGCCGATCACGACTGCAGTACTGCCCGGCCAGATCAAAGGAAGTGCCGGCTTAATGGCGGTGTAGGTGGTGATGCCGGCATCCGTCAGCGGCGCGGCCTGGACCGGGTCGAGATCGCCGATCGGAACGAGAAACCTCGCGTCGGGAACGAGGACATATGGCGCATGTCCGCCGTCGTAACCGACGCCGGGAGCGCGAATGGTGTTCTGATGGAGGCAATGGTTCTCGTCGCCGGACCGGCACAAGTGACAGCGGCCGCAGCTTGCCCACGACGGGTTGACCGCGACTGCGTCGCCAAGCCGGAACTTCGTCCCACCGGTCCCTACCTCTTCGATCCAGCCAGCGATCTCATGCCCGAGAGTGAAGGGCGGCGGCTCATTCTTCCAATAGCTTCGGTCGCGAGATATAACCGTGAAATCGGTGTGGCATAGGCCGGAGCCGGCGATTCTGACGACTACTTGGCCAGGTCCGGCGTGCGGCTCGGGCACCTCCTGAAACTCTGGTGGTGCCTTCGCTTCGACAAGTCGGTACGCGAGCATTGTTCGCTCCTTTCGACCTCGGCGAGAACGCCGGTCGCCATCTGGCATTGCAGCGGCTGGAGCCCATGATGGGTCTTGCGCCTATGACGGTGACGGTCGCGTCAGCGCGCCGCAGCGTTCGGGCCGCGACCAGACCACCGAAGCCACAGCCCACGATTACGACGCGATGCTGCCGTGACGCAGGATCCCTGTGATCTGCCAGAGGGGATCGTATGAGGCTACGAAGGAAGATCAGCGCTTTCACGGGACCTCTACACACGGGCGATTGCACCACGCGCGTGAGGTCGGATCTATTAGACGATGGTATTCCCGATACTTTGGTATCGGTTGCGCATTCCCAGCTGCTTCGTCGTCTTCGTCGTCGGGACCGACGCGAACTCGAGGGAAGAGGGACTTAACGATGACAGCGCTCGACGGCGCGGGCGGGACGTCCTAAGGGACGCTGACGAGGTCGATGTCCATGCCGTAACGACTCCTAATCACGCCTCGGGAATGACGGACTGCACGGTGGCCGTATTCTGGGCGCGCACAGTGAACTGGAAGACGGCCCCTCGGGGAGTGTTCGGCGAGACCCACAATCGGCCATCGTGCGCCTGGATGATCGCACGGCAAATAGACAGACCCATCCCCATACCATCTGATTTGGTGGTGAAGAGCGGGCTGAATATCCGATCGATGTCGTGCGAGTGAATTCCCGTCCCCGTATCCGCAACCGACACGATTACGGAGTTGCCTTCATGCGTGTCCGATCTCACGCAGAGAACTCTCGGTTCATCCTCAGTCGCCATGGCATGGATGGCGTTCGTGATCAGGTTAAGAAGCACCTGCTGCAGTTGGACTCGATCTCCCTGGACTTCCAGCAGCTGTGT
>DATAEE010000085.1:0-4517 GCA_036258175.1 Vicinamibacterales bacterium | reverse complement strand
GTACTCGGCGTCGTCGCTGGCTCTGGTCTCGAGGACCGAGCCTGAACTCAGGTTCTTGTTCGCATAGCTCCCACCTCGAAGGGTTGTATCAGCTGCATCTCTCAGCGTCAGCGTCTGGGCCCCTGCGGTTGACGCCAGCCCTAGCGCGAACGCGATCGCCGCGATCTGCCGGGCCGCTTCCCTTCTCTGTCGCACCGATCCCGCCATCCTGACCTCGCACACGGCCCACGTGCGCGGCCGAAGATCGGCACTACACGTGGAGCGACTGTCGGTTACTGGGTTGACGGCCGAGGAAGACGGCCGCCGTCGGGGCCGGCGTAAGGCAAGCGGTGCGCCACATGGAAAAATATTGGACTTTCTTGAGCTGTCGCGCGCTCAGACGGTTCCAGCGAACTACTATGCAACTCATGCGTTTGTAAGAGTTACATCTGACGGTTGTAATCTCAGGAAAACGGCAAATTGCCCTGATATGGTCGAGTCATCTCTTGAAACACAGTGCAGCTTGGCTGTGAACGCGGGATGGGTCCACGTCGGTCTTCAGCAGCGAATTCGAACTCGGGCGTGCGGTTTGCACCGTCACCCCGCGTGCCTGGCACTCACCGCCATCGTGTTGCGCTCGTTGCACCGTCCCTGAGAATCCTCGGCGGTCAAGCGGTCCAAGCGGACCGACTGTTGCGCGCGTGGCGGAACGATCCGGAGGTCGACGCTCGACTTGTCCCGATCGATCCCACGGCGTCGCTTTGACAATCGCCTCGATCCGCTCGATCTCCTGCTGCGTGCTCGGGATGTTTCCCAGCAGGATGCTCAACGCCGCCAACAACGCGGCAATCGCTGCCTTCGTCATTTCGCCTCCTTTACAAATTCGCGTAGCTGCTTCGGCGTGGAGCCGTAACCGTGACCCCATCCGAACTGCACGATGCTCACAAGCTCACCCTGCAGGTTGACGACCGCGCCGCCTGACTGCCCTTTCACAAGCAGAATGTCGAAGGAGTGGCGCGAGTTGAATGGCTCGGCTAACGCTTTGAACCAGCGGTACGCAAGCGAGGCACCGCGACGTGACCCGATGAGCTGTCGGTGTACTGATCAGTTGTCGCCTCCTGCATCTCCGTGCGATCCGACTCCTCGAGCAGCCTGTTAGGTGGTGAGCCGGATTTACGCCAGTTGGAACCAGCTGGACGGGTGGTTGAGGCAGATTGACCTGCTGCGCTATGTGGCGTGAAGCCGTAGCGCGGTGCTGCTGTAGTGGGCGCTGGCGCTACGGCGAACCGGCCGTGTGCGATTCGATGCGACGGTTTCTGGCCTCGACGAACTCGATAGTTCGTCGTCGGTATTCCCTATACGTATCGACATCGTTCGCCACCGCGGGAGTCTTGAAGTCATCGAACGGCGGAAAGACCGTCACGGCGGAGCAGTCGTTAGTGACGAGATCCTACAGCACGAAGAAGTCCGCGTACCCAGTGAAGCTCTCGAACAACGCGAAGAAGTCGCGGTACCTTGCCAACGTCTAACCGAGTGGACTGGATTGGCCCACGTAGTACCGCCGGATGCACTCAAGCGTCATGTCGAACCGGTCTAAGATCTTCCTGAGACGGCGCGTCGAGCTGAACGCTTGTGCCTCGTCCATCGCGAACCGTTTTCCCGGGCCACTCGACGCAACCCTTTGCGGCTGCGTCACGTCGAAGTGGGAGCAGATCCAATGTGAGAAGGGGGTCAGGAGGCCGGCGTCAGCTGGCCATTGAGGCTGGCATGACGAAGGGTCGAGACGATGGAGACGTGGCGCGCACAGAAGAGGATGCGCGAGCCGTGTGGACGCGGCGTTGGCTCGACGAGATCGTCCAGGACGTTCGCTACGCCTTCCGCACAATCCGCAAGAGCCCCGGATTCACAATCGTCGGAGTACTGACGCTCGCCTTCGGCATCGGCCCGAGCACGGCTATCTTCTCCGTCGTTAACGCGGTGATCTTGCAGCCACTCGGCTATCCCGAACCGGAGCAGCTCCAGTTCCTGACGACGCAGTTCGGGCGCGGAGACGGCGGCCAGAGCAGCCTGTCGCCGGCGGAATACTGGGAGTTCACGGAAATCAATCACTCCTTCTCCGTTGTCGGTGCATTCGTCATCGGCGACGTGAATCTGGCCGCACGCGATCAGCCGCGGCGTGTCACGCGGGCGGCGGTGAATGCCGAGTTGCTCGAGGCGCTCGCCGTTCAACCCGAGCACGGACGGTGGTTCCGACGCGAGGAGACGCGCGCCGGCGGTCCGGCGCTCGTCATGCTGTCCCACGACCTGTGGCAGTCGGCGTTCGGCGCGCGCGAGGACCTAGTGGGTCGGACGATTGAAGTCGACGGCGGGACGCGGGAAGTGATCGGCATCATGCCGGCCGGCTTCGACCTCATGGACCGCCAGGTTCAGTTGTGGTTGCCCCTCCAGCTCGCTCCTGCCATCCGCCAATATCGTGCGAGTCACTTTCTTTCGGTCCTGGGACGTTTGAAGGATGGCGTGACACCGATGCAGGCCGAAGCGGAGCTCGCGTCGCTTGTCGCGAGCTGGGGGGAGCGCGTTGGCGCGAGCGGACACGTGTTCACCCCTGGTGAGCACATGATGCAGATGGAACCGCTGCAGGACGAGATCGTAGGCTCCGCGCGACGCGTCCTCTGGCTGCTGCAGGCCGCCGTAGGACTCGTGCTGCTCGTCGCGTGCGCCAATCTCGCCAACCTCCTGCTGGCGCGCGCCGACGCCCGACGGCCAGAGCTCGCGGTGCGCACGGCGCTGGGCGCGAGTCCGGGGAGGCTCCTTCGCCAGTTCACCGCGGAAGGTCTCGTGTTGTCGCTGCTCGGCGCGGCGCTCGGCCTTGGCCTGGCCCGAGCGGGCGTACGCACCCTACGCGTCGCCTATCCAGACGGTCTTCCCCGTGTCGCCGACGTAGCCGTGGATCCAGCAGTTCTCGGGTTCACGATGCTCATGTGCGTCCTGACCGGCGTGGCGTTCGGGCTTGTTCCGCTGCTGCAGGTGCCAGCTGCCGGCCTCGGGCGGCTGCTGAAGGATGCCGGGACGCGCGGCGCCACGAGCGCCCGGCGCGTGCGCAGCGCGCTCGTGGCCGGGGAAGTGGCGCTCGCGGTTGTGTTGGTGGTGGGTGCCGGGCTGATGATGCGAACGGTTCTGAACCTGATGAACGTCGACGCGGGATTCGACCGATCACGGCTTGTGGCGTTCGGTGTGGCGCTCCCGGCGGCCACGTACTCGACATTCGATCGGCAGGTGCAGGTCTATCAGCGTTTGGTCGATCGATTGGGCGCGATGCCGGGCGTCGAGAACGTATCGATCGTGTCCGGGCTCCCGCCGCAGCGTCAGGCCAACGCCTTCGGAACAGATGTCGAAGACTATACACCGCGGCCAGACGTGTTGGACGTCGTGGACTTCTACCAGACGGTCACGGCGGGCTATTTCGAAGCGATGCGAATTCCGATCATGCAAGGCCGCACATTCCGGGAGGGTGACCGCACCGGCGCCCCCGTGGCGGTCGTCAACGAGACGTTTGCGCGCACCTTCTGGAAAGACCTCGACCCGATCGGCCGGTGCGTGAGGCCGCGGTTCGGTGACACGACGCCGTGGGTCACAGTCATTGGCGTGGCGAAGGATGTCAAGCAGGGCGGTGTCGATCGAGCAACCGGCACCGAGCTGTATTTCCTGCTCGAGCATCTTCCGCAGGTCTTTCCGGCCTTGCCGGCCCTGAACTCGATCCTGCGCTCAACCACTGAGAACGGAGCCATGAACGTCGTCGTGCGGAGCAGTCTGCCGATGGCAACGCTGCAGCCGACGGTTACGAGCGTCGTGCGTGAGGCCGATCCCTCGCTCCCTGTTATCGGTCTCCGGCCAATGGACGACGTGATCAGCGGATCGTTGCGGCAACCGCGGATGTTGATGCATCTGTTCGGCGGCTTTGCGGGCCTCACGCTGCTGCTCGCGGCGGTCGGCACCTACGGCATGCTGTCGTATCTGGTGACGCAGCGCCGACGAGAGATTGGAATCCGGATGGCGCTCGGCGCGGGTCGCGAGACCGTCCTTGGTAGCGTCATGGCGCATGGTCTGACGCTCGCGCTCATCGGCCTCGTGGCCGGCCTCTCCGCCGCACTCATGTTGACGCGGCTGATGAAGGCGCTGCTCTTCGAGGTCAGCCCGAACGATCCGGCGACGCTCGCGGGCGTGACGGCGCTCATCACGGTCGTGGCGGCCGCCGCCAGCCTGCTACCCGCCGTTCGCGCCACGCGCGTCGATCCGATCGTGGCGCTCAGGGACGAGTAGCAATGATCAAGCGTACCTAACTCACCGTGATCGGCGGCCGAGAGATTGCGCGGGTTATGTGATCAGGAACGTGGGTGTCGTAGGCGAACTACCCGGTTCGATTCCCATCAGGGGTCCAGCGATTCCGTCGCTGCAAGTAGTTGACTTCACGAGACCGAAAAGTGGTGAGCCGCGAAGGAATCGAACCTTCAACCCGCAGATTAGGAGACGCAAGAAAC
>DATAEE010000084.1:0-2334 GCA_036258175.1 Vicinamibacterales bacterium | reverse complement strand
GCCGAGCGCTTCGGCGGAGCTGGAGTCGAGCGCGCGCACCATCTTCATCAGGCCGTCCCGGCCGAGTTCATCTCCGCCCGGACCGATGGATTCGGAGACGCCGTCGCTGTAGAGCACTACAAGGTCGCCCGATTGCGGTTTGACGACCAGCCGGTCGTAGGTGACGTCGGCAAGCAGGCCAAGCGGCACACCGGCCAGTCGCTCTCGCTCGCTCGCGCGCTGCGTTTCGAGCCACGTCCACTCGTCACGCGAGGCACGATACCAGAGAGGAGGAGGGTGCCCCGCGTTTGTCATGACCGCCAGACCCCGGCGGCCGTGCCACCCGACCGCCACCATCGTCGCGTAGTGCCCGTCGCCCAGTTCTTCTCGAACCGCCTGATTGAGATCCCGCATCAGTGCGACCTGTTCCAGGTCGCGAAGGTACCGCTGCATGAGCTCTCGGAGCTTCTCGCCGAACACCGCCACCGCCGGTCCGTGGCCGCTCACATCGGCAAGCGCGATTCTCGAGACGATGCAGCTTGGGCAGACGGACACATAGTGCACATCGCCGCCGGCCTGCTCCGGTCCCACGGGCACCGAATGCACCCATGCCGTTACACCTGGCAGTTCGACCAGGCTCGCGGTCCGGTTGTTACCGGTCCATGTTTCTGCACACGCAAGGCGCCTCGGCATCGACGGCATAGGATACAGGCTATCTTTACGGCAGGCGGCCGTCGACGTCTGATTGACTGCCCTTGTCTTGTCCCCAATCGCGGAACCCTAACGGAGCCGCCCTCGCGGTGTCTGTTCAATGATGCACACTTGAAAGCCGACCGGCCCATAAACGCAGAAGAGCTAACGGTGTGATGGCAAACCGCTACCCGCCCATCGAAGACCACGGAATCATCGGCGACCTCCACACGGTCGCGCTGGTCGGCAAGGACGGAACGATCGACTTCCTCTGTCTGCCATCCTTCGATTCGCCGTCCGTGTTCGCGTCGCTCCTCGACGCCGAGCGCGGCGGCCGCTTTCAGATCGCACCGCAGCTGGACGATGCGGTACTGAAGCAGCTGTACCTGCCGGATACCAACGTGCTGCTCACGAGGTTTCTGTCGGATGCCGGCGTCGCCGAGGTGTCCGACTTCATGCCGGTGGAGGATGCGGGCGTCGCGCACAACCTCGTCCGGCGCGCGAAAACGGTCCGCGGCGAACTGCGGTTCGTGATGCGCTGCGACCCGCGCTTCGACTACGCCCGCGCAACACACACCGTGGACCGGCGGAGCGACACGGAAATCCTGTTCGTCGGCCGCTCCGGCGCGGGAGAGCTCGCGCTGCGGCTGCGCTCGTCGGTCCCCATGAAGGTGGCCGACGGCGCCGCGGTCGCGGAGTTTACGCTCCGCGCCGACGAGTCGGCGTCGTTCGTCCTCGAAGTCGTCATCGACGGACCGTCACCGAGCCTGAACCGCGACTACGTGGCCGACGCGTTCAAGGAGACCGTCAACTTCTGGCGGCGCTGGATCGCCCGGAGCACGTATACCAGCCGCTGGCGCGAGATGGTGAACCGTTCCGCGCTCGCGCTGAAGCTCCTCACCTCCAGGGAGCACGGCTCGGTCCTCGCGGCCCCGACCTTCGGGCTGCCCGAACAAATCGGCGGAGTGCGAAACTGGGATTACCGCTACGCGTGGATTCGCGACTCGTCGTTCTCGCTCTACGGGATGATGCGCCTTGGCTACACGGACGAGGCCGCGGCGTTCATGCGCTGGATGATGGCGCGCTGCGACGAGCTGGAGCCGGACGGCTCGCTACAAATTATGTACCGCGTCGACGGGCGCCGCGTGACGGACGAGGAGACGCTGCCCCATCTCGAAGGCTACATGGGCTCTCGCCCGGTCCGCATCGGCAACGCGGCCCACACGCACCTTCAACTCGACATCTACGGCGAGTTGATGGACTGCGTATATCTCTACGACAAGTACGGCTCGCCGATCGGCCACGACGCATGGTTAAACGTCGTCCGGCTCATCGACTGGGTGTGCGAGCACTGGCGCGAGAGAGACGAGAGCATCTGGGAGGTGCGCGGCGGTCGCCAGGAGTTCCTGTTCTCGCGCGTGATGTGCTGGGTCGCGATCGATCGCGCGCTGCGCCTCGCGACCAAGCGATCGTTCCCGACGCCGTTCGCGCGCTGGTACGACGAACGGGACACTATCTACCGTGACATCTTCGAGCGCTTCTGGGACCAGGCGCGCGGCGGGTTCGTCCAGTACCCGGGCGCGTCGACGTTCGACGCCGCCGCCCTGCTCATGCCGCTGGTGCGCTTCGTGTCCCCGACCGATCCACGCTGGCTGTCCACGCTCG
>DATAEE010000083.1:0-97207 GCA_036258175.1 Vicinamibacterales bacterium | reverse complement strand
CCGCGCTTGGCGCATCGACAGGCCGGCTGCTCGGCATGGTCCTGGGGCAAGGCCTGACGCTGACGGCGATCGGATTGATCGCCGGTTGGGATTCTGTGCAATCGACACGTACACGCCGGGGCTCGCCTCCTGATCCAACGGATTGACCGCCTCGTCCGCACGACCCCGACGATCTCCCACGCGATTTCCGGGCCGAGCTCGCGCCGGCCGGCACGATCTCCTTGATCTTGACGCGCTGTCCGATCGGATCGGTGCCCGACAGGTAGCTGTTGACGAACGTTCGGTTCACGACGAGGGCGGGTGGCGCCGCCTTGATGTCGTTCGGCGCGAGTCCGCGGCCCCGCTCGATACGCATGCGGAGCGCGCTGAAGTACGAGGGCGTCACCATCTTGTGGAAGCACACACCGCCAGCGTTTGGATCGCCGGCAGGACGTCCGGCGATGATGCACGGCATCGCGTAGCCCCAGCCTTGGAGCGGAAGCATGCTCGTAAACGCGGCCTCTCGCACGCCTGGTACCGCGGCAAGGCGGGTCAGCACGCGTTCGATGTGCCTGTTGGCGCGCTCCCCATTCACGAACAGGCGCTCAGGCATAGGCAGGCCCATCGTGAGGACGTTTGTCGCATCGAACCCGGGATCAACCCGCTGGAGCGAGACAAAGCTCCGGATGAGCAGCCCGGCGCCCGTCAGCAGAATGAACGCGAGCGCGATCTCTATCACGACGAGTCCGCTGCGGAGGCGGCGCCGCACGCTATCCCCCGACGTTCCACGACCGCCTTCTTTCAATGATCCCGTCAGGTCCGGCTTCGTCGCCTGCAGCGCCGGCGCGAGACCGAACAGCACCCCGGTCACGATCGAAACGGCGAGCACGAAGAGCAACGCCCCGCGAGTACATCGCTACCCGAGCTTCACTGGGCAGGAAGTACGGCGGCAGCAGCCGGGCGAGCCCGGCGATCATGCCGTTGCCCAAAGCGATCCCGAGCGCGCCGCCGCCGAGCGCGAGCACGACGCTCTCGGTGAGGAACTGCCGCACCAGACGGCCGCGTCCAGCGCCCAGCGCCGCGCGCACGGCGACCTCGCGGGCGCGGGACGTGCCGCGCGCGAGCGTCAGGTTGGCGAGGTTGACGCAGCCCGAAGAACCCGCGATCGAACGCACTGGTTTCGGGAAGGACGCCAATTATCTCGTGCGGCACATCGTCAAGGACGATCGTTCGTCCCACGATGCCGGATCGCTGCCGAATTGCGTCGCCCAGAGGCGATGGCTCAGCACGACGACGCGTTCTGTCCCCGGTTGATCCTCGTCCGGCGAAAACGTCCGGCCCCGGGCCGCCTTGACGCCATATACATCGAAGAAGGCGGGCGACACGCGCGACCCGCGCAGCCGGACCGGTTCTTCTCGCCCGGCAAGCGTGACCGATCCGAACGACCAGGCGGAGATCGACTCGAAGCGCGTCACCTGACGCTTCCAGTCGAGAAAGGTCTCGGCCGACACCCAGTTATTGAATCCGGTCGGCGTCCGCTCCCAGATACGGACGATGGCGTCCGGATTGGGGTATGGCAGCGGCTTGAGCAGAACACCGTCGACGAAGCTGAATATGGCGGCGTTCCCGCCAATGCTGATCGCGAGCGTCAGCATCGCGACGGCCGCAAAGCCGCGCGCTCTGACGAGTGTTCTCACGCCGAATCGCGCATCCTGCAGCAGCTGGTTCACGCTCGCCTCCGGCTGACGAACGGCTCTTGGACGACGTTTGCCCGGCGTTGGTTGACGCAGGTACAGTCAGTGTGACGAGGACCGTATGCTCGAGATCGAGACGCTGCATCACGCCAGCGTGCCCAGCAGCGACATCGAACGATCGAAACGCTTCTACTCCGAGATCCTCGGCTTGAAAGAGATCCCGCGCCCGTCGTTCAAGTTCCCCGGCGCATGGTACCAGGTCGGTGACCGAACCCTGCATCTCATCGTCGGCGAACGCATGACGTTTCGGGAAGGGAAAGGCATCGATTCCCGCGACCTCCACCTTGCGATCCGCGTGAAGAGCTATCGCGGGGCGATCGAACACCTCGCCGCGCACGGCTATCAGCCACTCGATCCAAAAGTAGCCAATCAGGATCCCTTCCGCACGATGCGGCTCAATCCGGCCGGGACCGCTGGGTTTCCGCAGATTTACATCCTCGATCCCGATCGGAACGTAATCGAAATCAATGCCGACCGGGACGATTCATGACGTCGTACCACAACAACTCAGCCATCGTCTGAATAGCGGCGAACCAGTCGAGCGGCCGGCAGTCGATACGGACACGTCCTGCCTTGATCGCCTCGCAGATCGCGTCCGCGTTCGGCTCCGCATCCACGAACGAACATGTCGTCCCAAGCTGGTGGAGGCGATGGACGTCGCTGTTGCCGACGAGCGGCCGACCGTGGCGCTCGGCCCACTCGACCGCGCGTCGATTGAAGTTGAGCGTGGACGTGAACATCGCGTTGTATTCGACGGCGTCGAAGAGATCGGGGTGGGCGTCCATCGCCGCGCGCAGACAGCTCGGCGCCGGAAAGAAAGGATGCGGCGCCACGACAAGGCCCTGCGCGCGCTGCTTCAGACGGGCCACGTCGTCGAACGTGCGAACGTCTTCAGCGCCGGTCGGAAAGTTTATGAGAAGCACGTGCTTGCCGGCGATCGTCCGCTCGATGCCAGGAATCAGCGTGAGGCCCCGCTCGGCTGCGTAGGGCACGAGCGGACGGACATCGAGCTGCCGATCGTGCAGTGTGATGGCCAGCGCACCGTAGCCCAGGCTGACGGCGCGATCGATCAGCTGGGTCGCCGAGTGTGGAATCCGGTCGTGGGGATCGTCCGACGTATGCGCATGCAGCTCGACTCTGAGCACCGCGGTCAATATCGTAACCTCTGCACAGATTTGTAACGGGGTGGGTAGGGACGGTTCGCGAACCGCCCCTGCAGGCCCACTCATCCTCCGGGCACCTCTCTTGTAATCGGCCGCAGGATGCTCTGGCTGTTCGTCGCGACCACCTTCACGGCATCCGCGCTTCTGTTCCTCGTCCAACCGATGTTCGCGAAAATGGCGCTGCCCCGGCTGGGCGGCAGCCCGGCGGTCTGGAATACGTGCGTCCTCTTCTTTCAGACGACGCTGCTCGCCGGCTATCTGTACACGCACCTGACGACGAAATGGCTCGGGACGCGCAAGCAGGGTGTATGGCACGTGGCGCTGATGCTCGCGCCGCTGGCGCTCCTGCCGCTCACGATCGGCACGGGCGAGCCGCCTTCAGGCGCCAATCCGATCTGGTGGCTTTTAAAGATGATGGCCGTCCGCGTGGGGCTGCCCTTCCTTGTCATTTCGACGATGGCGCCGTTGCTGCAGCGCTGGTATGCGACGCTGCCGGTCCCCTCGGCCACGGATCCTTACTTCCTGTATGCGGCGAGCAACCTCGGAAGCATGCTCTCGCTGCTCGCGTATCCATTCGTTCTCGAACCAGCCTGGGGCGTGCGGGTTCAGACACTGGTCTGGTCTGTGGGCTATGTCGTCCTGGTCGCACTGACAGCCGCATGTGTCTTCGTGGTCCGAAAGCACGGGTCGCAGCCGGCGATCGTCAGTCAATCAGCAATCAGCAATCCACAATCCACATTGAGCTGGCGGCAGCGTTCCGTCTGGGTTCTGCTGGCGTTCATTCCGTCGAGCCTGATGCTTGGCGTCACGACGCACATCTCGACGGATCTCGCGCCGATGCCGCTGCTCTGGGTGCTCCCGCTCGCGATTTACCTGGGCACGTTCATTCTGGCCTTCGGCACCCGCCAGATCGTTCCGGAGAAACTCATCGTCCGGCTCCTGCCGCTACTAGTGCTCGTTGCCATGGCGTCGGTAGCGATGCGCATCAACGCGCCGAAGCTCATTCCGATTCATCTCGCGGCGTTTTTCTGCTGCGCGATGGTCTGTCACACGCAGCTCGCGAAGGGCCGCCCGTCGACGGATCACCTGACGGAGTTCTATCTCTGGATGTCGCTCGGCGGCATGCTGGGTGGCGCGTTCAACACACTCGTCGCCACCTACGTCTTCAACGGGATCTACGAGTATCCGCTCGTGCTCGCGCTCGCCTGCGTGGTTCGGCCGTCGCCGGCCTACCGCGGCGGACGGCCGGAGCCGTGGCCGAGGCTCATCATCGGAGGCGTCGTCCCCGTCGCCCTTTGCATCGTGCTGTGGGCATTGGGCCTCGTTGGCAAAGGCGTCGGGTTGTTCACGCTGCTCTTCCTCGTCGGCGTCGTGCTGATCATCGCCACCAGCGTGACGACGCGGACCGCGCCGTTCAACTTTCTTGCAGGCGCGCTGGCGCTGTCGATCGCGGCCGGGTTGACCGGCGCGCGCGGCGATGTGCTCTTTGCCGGGCGCAGCTTTTTCGGCGTGATGAAGGTCATCGCCGCGCCAGATCGGTCGTACCACGTGTTGCAGCACGGCACGACCAACCATGGCCGGCAGGACACGGATGCGTGGTCTCGCTGCGAGCCGAAGACGTATTTCCATCCGTCGGGGCCGCTCGGACAGTTTCTGACGGCAGCGGGCGCACGGCTCGACAGCGTGGCGATCGTGGGACTGGGCGCGGGGACGCTGGCGTGTTACGCGCACGAGGGCAGCGCCTGGACGTTCTATGAAATCGATCCCCTGGTCGAGCAGGTCGCCCGCGATCCGAAGCTGTTCACGTTCCTCGCGAACAGCCGCGGCGCGGTGAGCGTGTCAATTGGTGACGGCCGGCTGAAGCTCCAGCATGCGCCGGCGGGCGCGTACGACCTGATCGTGCTCGACGCGTTCAGCTCCGATTCGGTGCCGGTCCATCTGCTGACCCGGGAAGCGCTCTCGATGTACTTCTCGAAGCTGAAGCCGGACGGCGTCGTCGCGTTCAACATTTCGAATCGCTACATTGATCTGGAGCCGATGCTGGCGGCGCACGCGCGCGACGAGGGCCTCCTGGCGCTGACCAATCTGGACCTGAACGTATCGCCCGAAGAGATGGCGCGGGGCCGATCCCAATCGCACTGGGTCCTCTTCGCCCGGACGGAGGGTCCGCTGAGCGTCGTAAGAGGCCGGCCGGGATGGCGGACGCCCGAGACGAAAACGTCGGTCCGGGCCTGGACCGATGACTACTCCAATCTTTTGAACGTGCTCCGGGTCCGGGGAGATTAGGAAGACGAGGCTAAAAGCCTCGTACCACAGCCTCGGCAGTCCGTCCTGGCCCCCTCGGGATTCTGACCTTCCAGTGACCAGTTACCAAGCTCAGGGACTGCGCGACAGGCCCCGTTATCTCGTTGACGAAGCGCACTACCCGTCGTAGTATTCGCGCGGGTATACAAGGCACGGCCGTCGCAGTCGGTACCTCGGGCTCTCGGGAAGGTCGGTTTCTCGGGTTGCGCGCCCGTAGACCTCCCCCCGCCCTCCTCGGTACGACGACGTCGGCCGAGATCAACTCCACCACCACGGAGAGTCAGATGAAGCACAGGCTCGTGACACTCGTGCTGTCAGTCGTTCTGACGGCCACGGCCAGCGCCGCCGTGTTTGCGCAAGGCGGCGCGAACTCCTCGCTTGCGGGCACGGTCACCGACACGTCGGGCGCCGTGTTGCCTGGCGTTACCGTGACCGCGAAACACAACGGCACCGGCACCGTCTCGACCGCCGTGACCGCGGACAACGGAACATTCAACATCCCGGCGCTGAGTCCCGGCGCCTACACCGTGACCGTGGCGTTGTCCGGGTTCAAGACCGTCGTCCTCAACGACGTCGTGTTGAACGTCGGCGTGCCAGCATCGATCCGCGCCTCGCTAGAACTCGGCACCCTCGAGGAGACGATCGTCGTCGAAGGCGCCTCGCCGGTCGTGCAGACGACGGCCTCGGCGGTTTCTACGACGCTCAACGTCGAGTCGATCAAGAACCTGCCGATCACGAGCCGGAACGTCCTCGACATCGTTCCGCTTCTGCCCGGGTTCAACACGCCGGGCGGCAACCGCGACAGCACCGCGCTCGGCCTGCCTCAGAGCGCGATCAACATCACGCTGGACGGCGTCAACGTCCAGGACAACACGCTGAAGACGACTGACGGCTTCTTCACAATCGTCCAGCCGCGTCTCGACGCGATCGAAGAGGTGACGGTCACGACGGTGGCGCAGGGCGCGGACAGCGCCGGCCAGGGCGCGGTGCAGATCCGCTTCGTGACACGCTCCGGGACGAACGACATCCACGGGAGCGCCTACAATTACTATCGAAGCGACAAGCTGAACGCGAACACCTGGTTCAACGAACGCGACAACATCGCGAAGCCGACGTTGAAGCAGAACCAGCCCGGGGTCCGGGTCGGCGGCCCCATCGTACGCGACAAGGCGTTCTTCTTCGTCAACTACGAGGAGTTCCGGCAGCCCGCGGACGTCACCCGGAACCGAACGATCCTCCATCCGCGATCCGAGGCGGGGTTCTTCCGGTACAACGCCGCCGGCGGTGTGCGCGAAGTTAATCTCCTCGCGCTTGCGGCCGCGAACGGCCATGTCTCGACGTTCGACCCGATCGTTCAGAAGCTGCTGGGCGACATCCGGGCCGCGACGGGGACGACCGGGACGATTACCGACAACCCGGATCCATGGTCACAGCGCTATTCGTACAACGTTCCGTTCGAGTCGAAGAACCGGTACCCGACGGTGCGTGTCGACTACAACCTGACGACGAACCATCGGCTTTCGGCCGTCGGCAACTACCACACGTTCGCCTCGACGCCCGACACGCTCAACAACCGGGATCCGTTTTTCCCGGGATTCCCGGTCACAGGCAGCCAGACGTCGTCGCGTAGACAGTTCAGCGGCTCGCTGCGATCCACGTTCGGCCAGAGCATGGTCAACGAGGCGCGGGTCGGCTACAGCGGGGCGCCAGTTCTGTTCTCCAACGAACTGAACCCCGGCATGTGGTCCGGATCGGTCGCCAACCAGGGCGGCTATTTCCTCGACATCGGGAGCACGGTCAACAACGCGACGACCGGCCTCGGCGTCCAGGGACTCGGGATCACAAACGCGGGGGGTGCGGCGACACCGAGCTCGCGCGACGCGAACACGCTGCTCGTCGAGAACACGCTGAACTGGCTGAAGGGACGCCACAGCATCAGCCTGGGCGGATCGTTCACGCAGGCCGACATCTGGGCGACGAACCAGACCATGGCACCTCAGGTCGACTTCGGGATCCTGCCCAACGACCCGGCCGCCTCGATGTTCACGGCACCGAACTTCCCAGGTGCGGCCGCGACGGATCTGACGAGGGCGCAGTACATGTATGCCCTCCTCGTCGGTCGCGTGGCTACAGTGACGGGCGACGCGCGCATCGATGAAAATAGCGGCCAGTATGGCTACCTTGGCCCGGCGACGCAGCGGGCCCGGATGCGCGACTTCGGGTTCTTCGTTCAGGACTCGTGGCGCATGCGCCCGAACCTGAGCGTCAACCTCGGCGTCCGCTACGAGCTGCAGCTGCCGTTCTACGCACTCAACAACAGCTACTCGACGGCGGAGATCGATGACGTGTGCGGCGTGTCCGGTCCCTCTGGGGAGAGCTCCTGCAACCTGTTCCAGCCTGGCACCATGCCGGGCAGGCTGCCCGTCTTCAGGAATCTGGCCGAGGGAGAGCACGTCTACGACACCGACCTGAACAACTTCGCGCCGAGCGTCGGCTTCAACTGGTCGCCGAGCGCGGAGGGCGGGTTCTGGGGTAAGTTCCTCGGCAACGAGGGAGACACCTCGATCAGCGGCGGCTTCGCGACGTCGTTCAACCGCAACGGTCTCAACGACTTTACCACCATCTTCGGCGCCAACCCCGGCGTTACGATCGACGTGAGCCGCAGCCAGGGGATCGGCAACCTCGGGACAGTGCCAGTTCTGTTCCGCGATGCCGCGCGTCTCAATCCGCCGGCGTTCCCCGATTCTCCGCAGTATCCGCTGAAGGACGTGCCGACGCAGGACGTGAACATCTTCGCGTCGGATCTCAAGGTGCCGTATACGCAGTCGTGGCAGGCCGGCTGGGAACGTGCCGTCAGCTCGACGATGTCGGTTGCCGCGCGGTACGTCGGCACACGCCATCAGGACGGCTGGCTCCAGTACAACTACAACGAGCTGAACATCCTCGAAAACGGGTTCGTGAACGAGTTCAAACTCGCGCAGCAGAACCTGCAGGCGAACATCGCGGCCGGGCGCGGGGCGAACTTCCGCTATACCGGAGCACCGGGCACGTCACCGCTACCGATCTTCCTGGCTTACTTCTCGGGGCTGAACGCCGCGCAGGCACAGAACCCGGCGAATTACGGCTCGCCGCTCTTCGCCAACAACACGTTCCTCACGCCGCTGGCGAGGTTCAACCCGCAGCCGTATGTGGCCGCGAACGCCCTTGACGCAGACCAGACGCGCATCAACAACGCGATCCGGGCGGGCCTGCCGGCGAACTTCCTGCTGGCAAACCCGAACCTGCTGGGCGGAGCGAACGTGACCGACAGCGGCGACTCGTCCACGTATCACTCGATGGTCCTCGAAATGCGGCGGCGCATGTCGAACGGGCTGCAGTTTCAGACCAACTACGTGTACGGCAAAGCCTCGGCGTCGTTCTTCACTTCCTTCCGGCGTCCGTTCGACTTCAGGCGCGACACCGCGTCGAGACCGAATCACGGCGCCACGGAGGGTGAGGTGACCCAGGCCTGGAAGGCCTCCTGGATCTACCAGCTGCCGTTCGGCCGCGACCGGAAGTTCGGCAACGACGTGAACGCCTTCGTCGACGGCTTCATCGGCGGGTGGAGCGTCACGGGCACGGCGCGCGTCCAGAGCGGCATGCTCGTCGATCTGGGCAACGTCACGCCCGTCGGGTTCGGCAAGGGCGACCTCAACGACCTCTTCAAGCTGCGCATCGACAGCGGCCAGAAGGTGTGGGTGCTGCCGCAGGACGTCATCGACAACACGGTCAAGGCGTTCAGCGTCAGCGCGACGTCGCCCACCGGGTACGGGTCGCTCGGACCGCCCGAGGGTCGCTACTTCGCACCGGCGAACAGGCTCGACTGCTACGAGATCGACGCCGACGGCGACAACAACATCGTCGAGAACCCGGGCGACTGCGCGCCGAGCAACACGATCGTGACCGGGCCGCTCTTCAAGAGCTTTGACATCGGCGTTTTCAAGCAGGTGAAGATCACGAGCGGCGTGAACGTCGAGTTCCGCGTCGAGATTCTCAACGCGTTCAACAACGTGAACTTCATTCCGACCGGTCTCGGGAGCGGGACGAACCTCAACGCGCCGAACGCGTCGCTCGCGAACGGCTACGAAGTGACGCAGCTCACGGGCACGCAGAACGCCCGGCTGACGCAGCTCGTCTTCCGGGTTAACTGGTAGCGCGGCGCTCGTTCATCCACCGCCGCAGGGGAGGCCGCCCTCTCCTGCGGCGTTTTTCGTTTACGCCTTACCATACCGGCGCGGTACGCCCTGTGACGCGCCATCCCCTTCCGCTCGCGCTCGCGATCGTTGCCGCCGTGGCCATCGTGTTCGCGCCCGTCGCGCGGCACGGTTTCGTGAACTTCGACGATCCCCAGTACGTCAGCGAAAACCCGTTCATTTCCGATGGTTTGACACTGCGAGGGATCGCGTGGGCATTCACGACGGGGTACGCGGGCAACTGGCACCCGCTCACCTGGATCTCCCACATGCTCGACGTCCAGGTGTTCGGTCTCAGTGCGGGCGCGCACCACGTGATGAACGTCGTCCTGCATACGGCAAGTGCGCTGCTGCTTTTCCTGCTTCTCTACCGCATAACGAGCGCGATCGGCCGGAGCTGGTTCGTGGCGGCGCTCTTTGCCGTTCACCCGCTGCACGTGGAGTCGGTCGCGTGGATTGCCGAGCGCAAGGATGTTCTCAGCGCGCTGTTCTGGATGCTGACGATCTGGGCCTATGTGCGCTACGTCCACCGGCCTGCCGTTGCGCCATACAGCCTCGTCGGCGTGCTGTTCGCGCTTGGACTGATGGCGAAGCCGATGCTAGTGACGCTGCCCGTCACGCTGCTGTTGCTCGACGTCTGGCCGTTGCGGCGAACGAATACGCGTCGACTGATTCGCGAGAAGGTTCCGTTGTTCACGCTCGCCATCGCGTCGAGCGTTGTCACTTTCATGGTCCAGCAGCAGGCGGGCGCCGTAAAGGAGCTGGCATCACTTCCAGTAAGTCGGCGAGTCGCGAACGCGCTCGTTGCGTACGTTAGCTACACCGGAAAGACACTGTGGCCGACCAACCTGGCAGCCATCTATCCGTATCCTGACTCGATCGCGGGCTGGCAGGTCGCCGCCGCGATTGCAGCGCTTGCGATTGTCACTTGGCTGGCGGTCCGCGTACGCCGGGATCATCCCTACGTTCTGATCGGCTGGTTGTGGTATCTCGTGACGCTCATCCCGGTCATCGGTCTGATTCAGGTAGGAAGCCAGCCGATCGCCGATCGTTACACCTACGTCCCGCTCATCGGTCTTTTCATCATCGTCGCGTGGGGAGTTCCGGAGATCCTCGCAAGGCGGCGTGTGACGACGACCGTGCTCGCCACGGCAGCTGTCGTGGTGGTGGCCGCATGCGTTGTCGCGGCGCGAGCGCAGGTTGATCACTGGAGGAGCAGCGTCGCGCTCTGGCAGCACGCTGTGAGCGTCACTACTGACAATTACCGTGCTCAGGGAAATCTCGGGCATGCGCTTGCGGCCGAGGGGCGTCGGGACGAGGCGATCCAGCATTACTCTGAGGCTGTGCGCATCCGTCCGAGCTATGCAGAAGCGCATAACAACCTCGGACTTGCGCTGGCGCGCCAGGGGAGAATCGAGGAAGCGATTCCGCACTATGCGGAAGCGCTCCGGCTCCTGCCCGATTACTTCGAAGCCCACAGCAATCTGGGAGCGGCGCTGGCCGGCACGGGCCGGTACACCGACGCCATCAACCATTTCTCCATCGCGGCACGGCTTCAGCCCGAGCACCCGCAGGCGCAGGAGAACCTGGTGCGGGCCCACTACGAGTTCGGCCGCGCCCTCGCGGAGCGCGGGGACATCGATCAGGCGATCCAGCAGTTTCTCGAAGCCTTGCGCCTCGACCCGACCAATGCCGATGTTCACTACGATCTCGGTGTCATGTTCGTGAGGAAAGGCGATCTTCGAGCCGCCATCAATCGGTTCGAGGAAGCGCTGCGGATTGACGCCAACCATCAGGATGCCAGACGCGCTCTGGACGTTCTTTCAAGACGATGATCAAGGGCAAGAAGGTCGTCGTCGTGATGCCCGCCTTCAACGCCGAGCGGACGATCGAACAGACCTGGCGTGAGGTCGTCGAGCAGGAGGTCGTCGACCTCGTCATCGTGGTTGATGACGGGAGCCGTGACCGCACGGCGGCGGTCGCGCGCAGCCTCG
This sequence comes from Vicinamibacterales bacterium, assembly GCA_036258175.1. GTDB lineage: Bacteria > Acidobacteriota > Vicinamibacteria > Vicinamibacterales > 2-12-FULL-66-21 > DATAEE01. The sequence goes on along the minus strand of DATAEE010000083.1, from coordinate 85,781 downwards.
GCAAGGTCGTCCTCCATTCCCATCCGAACAATCTCGGATACGGCGCGAACCAGAAAACGTGCTATCGCCTGGCGTTACAGCACGGGGCGGACATCATCGTGATGGTCCATCCGGACTACCAGTACACGCCGAAGCTCATCCCGGCGATGGCAGATCTGGTGGCGACCGGTTTATACGAATGTGTGCTGGGATCGCGCATCCTCGGCGGTCGGGCCCTGAAGGGCGGGATGCCAATCTGGCGGTACGTCGCGAACCGCGGGCTGACGCTCGTGGGAAACCTCCTCCTCGGCAGCAAAGTGTCGGAGTTTCACACCGGCTACCGCGCGTTCTCGCGCACGCTGCTCGAGCGGCTGCCACTCGACGAGAACTCGGATGATTTCGTCTTCGACAACGACATCCTCGCTGAGACCGTCTGGCTGGGGTACGCGATCGGCGAAGTGTCGTGCCCGACGCGGTACGCGCCGGACGCGTCGTCGATCACGTTCAGTCGGAGCGTGCGCTACGGGTTCGGATGCCTCGCGACGGCGTGCGTGTTCCGGCTGTGTAAATTGCGCCTGGCCAGCTCGAAGCGGTTTCCTACCTAACAATACGGCTGAGTTGGCGTATAATCGCATCGCTCTCGATTCACGCCAGAAGGACGGCGATGAAGACCGGCGCGAGACCTCTCGTGCTCGTCGTCGAGGACGATCTCAGCATCCGCGATTTGCTGGAGAAATTCCTGCGCCTGCGGGGCTTCGAGACCTGCAGCGCAGATTCCGCGAGCGCGGCGCTCGCCGTCTTTCACGCGCGGCGGCCGACCGCGGCCGTCGTCGATCTGCGGTTGCGCGAGGGTTCGGGCAACGAGGTCGTCGCGTCTATTCCGTCGGTGGTCCCCGTCATCATCTTTTCGGGTGCGGCGAGAGAATCGGCGGGACTCGAGCAGTTCCGCCCCAACACGCGCCTGATCGCCAAGCCCTTCTCCCTCACCATGCTCACCGAGATGCTCACCCGAATGCTGCGTGCTCGCCGGGAACTTGACTAATTACCTCGCTATCGCATATATCGCTATAAGACATATGAAACGGGACCTCGGCGATCGCGAGCTGAAGAAAGGCAGCGCCGAGCTGCTGATCCTGTCGCTCGTGGAAACCCGGCCACGCCATGGCTACGAGATCGGCAAGCTGATCGACGCGCGATCCGACGGCGTGGTCCGCTTCAGCGTCGCGTCGCTGTATCCGCTGCTCTATCGCCTCGAGAAGCGCGGCTGGATCGACGGACGATGGGTGGAGAAGGCCGGCCAGCGGCGGCGCCGTTACTATCGGCTTACGCCTGAAGGCAAACGAGTGTTAGCTGATCAACGCCGTGGGTGGCGCGCGTTCGTGACGGCCATCAACCGGATCGCGGGGCTGGAACATGCATGACTGGCGCGATGAGGTCCGCCGACGTCTGGCGGACGCGGGCCTCGATCCAGCGACCGAGGAAGAGATCGCCGAGGAACTGTCGCAGCATCTCGACGATCGTTATCGCGAGCTCCGGGCCGAGGGATTGACGAGCGACGACGCGCGGCAGGCGGTCCTGCGCGACCTCGACGCAAACCGCCGCCTCGGCTGCGATCTCCACCATCTGCGCCGAACCCCCTTGAACCTATTCGAACCCCCTCGAAACCCTTCGAACCCGTTCGAACCTTTTCGAACCTTCTCGAACCTGACGCAAGACATCCGCTTCGGCCTGCGGGTTCTCCGCAAGACGCCGCTCTTCACCACGGTCGCGACGCTCACGATGGCCGTGTGCATCGGCGCCAACGTGGCGCTCTTCAGCGTCGTCGACGTTCTTCTTCTCCGTCCTCTCGACTACCCGCAACCGGATCGGATTGTGCGCGTGTTCGAGCACCTCGTGGAAGCGAGGCTTCTTCGGAACGCCGCGTCCGGGCCGAACATCCTCGACTGGAAGCAGCAGAGCACGGTGTTTTCTGCCATGGCGGCGTACCGCCGGCGCAATGTGAATATCTCGGGGCACGGCGAGCCACGCTACGTGAAGGCTGCCCGCGCGTCCGTCGAGTTCTTCGACGTCCTCGGCGTGCATCCGGCGCTCGGCCGAGGCTTCACGATCGAGGAAGACCGCCATGGCGCGGCTGTAACGGTACTGGCCAACGGGTTCTGGCGGTTCGCCCTCGGGTCAGATCCGAACATTCTCGGCAAGACGCTGGACTTCGACGGCGAGCCATATCTCGTCATCGGTGTCCTGCCGGAGGATTTCCGCTTTCAACTGGAAACCGACGCGTGGATTCCGCTCGGTCTCTATCCGGGCGCCCGCACCGGGCGCGGGTCGCACAACCTCAACGTCGTCGCCCGCCTGAAGGAGGGTGTGACGGTTGCAAGCGCGCAGGCGGAGCTGGAAACCATCGCCCGGCGGCTGTCCGTGCAGTACCCCGACAGCAACACGCACTGCGGCGTCTTCGTCGAACCGCTGCAGTCCAGCATGGTGCACGACGTGCGGGCCATGTCGACGATTCTCGCGGCGGCGGTCGCGTTCGTCCTCCTCATCGCGTGCGCGAACGTCGGCGGGCTGCTGGTCGCGCGCTCGGCGGTCCGGGCGCGCGAGTTCGCGGTGCGCGTGGCGATGGGCGCGAGCCGAACCCGTCTCGTGCGGCAGCTCCTCGTGGAAAGCCAGCTCGTCGCCCTGCTTGGCGGTCTGGGAGGTGTTGGCGTCGCCACCGTCCTTCTCGCCGCTATCCGGCGGCTGGATTCCTTCGCCGTTCCGAGGCTCGAGGAGTTCACACTCGACACGCGGGTCCTGATCGTCATGCTCGTGATGACGAGCGCGGCCGGGTTGCTGTTCGGTCTCGTACCAGCTCTTCACGTCGGCCGCTCGGCCGTTGCGGATCGTCTGGTGGCGCGCGGTGCGTCGGCGGGACGCGATCGCCGCCGGCTCCAGTCCGCGCTGACAGTCGCGCAAGTTGCGTTCGCCCTCGTACTCCTCGTCGGCGCCGGGTTGATGGTCCGTTCGCTCATCCGGCTGCATCGCGTCGATCCCGGATTCGATCCTCGGGGACTCCTGGTCGTGGACCTGAGCCTCTCGGATGCGCGGTATCCGAAAAACGAGGATGCGGCGGGCTTCTATCATCGGATCGTCGAGGCTGCATCGGCGCTCCCGGGTACCCGGTACGCCGCTCTCGTCAGCGATCCCCCGCTTTTCGGCGGCGACGGCTACAACCAGCTCGGTTTCAGTATCGTCGGACGGCCGCCGAAAGGGCCCGGAGGAGAAGAAGACTTCGCGTACCTGCGCTGGGTCACGCCCGATTATTTCCGGGCGATCGGGGTGCCGCTCGTGCGCGGCCGGTTCTTCACGGAAGGAGACACGCTCGAGAGCCCTCCCGTCGTCGTGATCAACGCCGCCATGGCAGCCCGCCACTTCCCCGGCGAAGATCCGCTGGGACGTGAGCTCATCGTTCAGGAGGGGCGCGCCCGGCCGACGCGAATCGTCGGGGTGGTGGCCGACCTGCGGCAGACCTCGCTCACCGATATCGCGGAGCCCCAGGTGTATACGCCGTTCTATCAGGCACCCGCCGGTTGGGGCACGCTGCTCGTCAAGACACGCGGTAACGACGATCCGCACGCGCTCGTCGCCACGCTGCGGGATGCCGTGCGCGGCGTCGATCCGCAGCAGCCGATCTCGAACATGCGCACGATGGAGGATGCGGTCGCGCGTTCGATCGCGCCGCAGGCGCTGACGATGCGCGTGCTCGCGGCGTTCGCCATGGCGGCGCTGGCCCTGGCGGCACTCGGCATCTACGGCGTCGTGGCGTTTCAGGTGACGGACCGGACGCGCGAGATCGCGGTCCGCATCGCGCTCGGGGCGCACGCGCGCGATGTGCTCTGGCTGGTCGCACGGCAGGGCCTGACGCCGGTCGTCGCAGGTCTCGTAATCGGGCTCGCCGGAGCCGCGGCGCTGACGCAGTTCCTGCGGGGGCTGCTGTTCGACGTCGGCACGGCGGATCCGCTCACGTTCACGGCGACCGCCCTGTTGCTCATGGTCGTCGCGCTCCTCGCCTGCTTCATCCCGGCGCGGCGCGCGGCGCGCACCGAACCGGGCATCGCGCTTCAGGGCGACTGACGCTTCTTCAGCCCCGTCACCGCGCCGACAATCATCCGGTTGACGGCAGCCAGCGACAGTCCACCCTCGTCTTTCGTAGGGATCGTCGCAAAACCAATCCCGGCCGCTTTCGAGTACCGGCTGAAGATGGTCTCGAATACCGCGGCAAGCTGTTCGCTGGACGGCCCGTCCGGGACCTTGTTGCCATGTCCCATGACCTCGCGCGGATCGAGCACGTCCATGTCGATGTGCACGTAGATCTTGTCCGTGAGCTGGCTGAGGCGATCCATCTGCTTGGCGATTGCCGGAGAGTTCTTCCGCAGATCGTCAACGCTGACGTGCTCGATGAGCGAGTCATCGAGCATCCGCTGCTCGAGCGGATCGGTGAGGCGGACGCCGCCCATCACGACATGCCGCTCCGACAACGGCGGGTCCAGGCCGGCATCGAGCCGCATGCGCGTCAGGCACCGCCCCGTGGCGACCGCCACCGGCATGCCGCCGAGCGATCCGCTCCGCGTCGTTTCCGGAGTATTGAAATCGGGATGCGCGTCCAGCCAGAACATGCCTATCCGCAGCGGCTCGAGCGTCTTGCCGGAGTGCTGCAGTCCGCCGACCATGCCCGGCATCGATGGACATGTTCCAAGCAGCCCGACCGGAAAGTAACCGTCACGCACCGCCTTCGCGACCGCGCGTCCCAGGTGCCCGAGCGCAAACCCGAGACGCTTCCAGCCGCCGTACTCCGGCTCCTCTTCCGGCGTCAGGCCGATCTCGACGACGCTCACGGCGGCGCCGAGCTTCTCGAGCATCGGCTGGATCCCTCCATTCGCCATCGTCGTCGGGCCGTTGGATGTGCCGTTCGGGATGAAAGGCTGTTTGAGGAGCGCGACCTTGAGCCCGGCGCCGCGCGAGTCCTGAAAAGCAGATGACCCTCCGAGCGCAGCCAGGACAAACAGACAGACAAGCGTCAAGCGTCTCACTGGAATGACTCCTCAATCGGACGCGGTAATATACGCCTCGGCTTCGATCTCCACCAGCATCGTTGGATCAATCAGGCGGCTGACCTGAACCATAGCGGTCGCGGGCCGGATCTCACCGAATACCTCACCGTGGGCTCGGCCGATCGCCTCCCACTGGGAAATGTCCGTGACGTAGATGCGCGTCCGGACGACGTCGCCGAGGGTCGCACCGGCCTGCTTGAGCGCCCACTCGATATTGGCGAGCGTGCGGCGAGTCTGTAAGTACGGATCGCCGGCGCCGACAACCTTTCCGTTCTCGTCGGTCGCCGTCGTGCCCGACACCTGCACGTGACGGCCGACGCGGACGGCCCTCGAGTAACCTACGATCGATTCCCACGGACGACCGCTCGAGATGTTCAGCCTGGTCATGGCGTCAGCTCAGGAGAATGGAGTTGCCGGCAGGATCGCGCACGAGTACTCCTTCCTTGGTGGGGTGGACGGGAACGTTGGCTGCACGGAGCCGAGCGACGACTTTCTCTCGCGAAGCGGCGCCGGGAAGTCGGACGACGAAGTGCCGGAGCCCTATCGCGTCAGCCGGCGGCGGCGGCGCTCCGACACCGGCCCACGTGTTGAGGCCGACGTGATGGTGATAGCCGCCGGCTGAAACGAACAGCGCGCTCGCACCGAAGCGCTGCATCAGATCGAACCCGAGCAGCCCGACGTAGAACGTTTCAGCGTCCCCGAGATTCGACACGTGCAGATGCACGTGCCCGATGATGGTGCCGTCGGGCAGCAGATAGGGCGCTCCGGTCTGCGGCGGTCCTGCGGCGAGGAGATCATCGAGATCGAGCGGATCAGTCGTCATCTCGAGCTGACCGTCGCTGAACGGCCACTCCGCGCGCGGCCGGTCCCGATAGATCTCGATCCCATTCCCGTCCGGGTCGGCAAGGTACAAGGCCTCGCTCACCCCGTGATCGGCCACACCCTGCATGCGGGTGTTGGTCTCGATCAACCGGCGCAGCGCCTTTGAGAGATCCACGCGAGAGGGCACCAGGATCGCGAAATGGTAGAGACCTGTCGTGCCACGAACGCGCGGCGCACCGGGCGACTGCATCACCGCGAGCATGTCGACACCACCCGCGCCGAGCACGGCCGAGTTGCTGTCGCGACGATGGACGCGGAACCCGAGCCGCTCGGTGAAAAACGCGCTGGATCGATCCAGGTCGGAGATCGTCAGGTGCACGTCTCCGATCGTCGTCGCGGGATCGATGCGATCCATCCCCGCATTCTATGGTCGGAGGGCGAACACAGACTACACGTGACCGCTCGCGGTGGTACGAGGCTTCAGTCTCGTCGTACTCCGTACTCTGACTTTTGTGACTGCACGTACTACGATCTTTTTGGGGGGGAGTTCTGGAGGTTGGGAGGTTGACTTCGCGTGCCATAACGGAGCCGTCAACCCAGCCGGCCGCGCCGTAGCGGCTTCCGATCTCCGCCGCAAAGGCGGGACAAGTGAAGTCAGCCTCCCCTCCTCCCCAAACTCCCACCAAAAGATTTTGGGGTGTCCGGGTTATGACGGTCATGAACGGCACGCACGGTTATGGGCCGATCAAGGCTGGCTCGTTGTCGTCGTCCCGGTTGTAATCGAAATGCCCCTGCGCGCCATCGCACGGTTGAACGTCAAAACATCCTGATCGATCAGCCGCTGGAAGTCTTTCTTTGCCTTTGCCAGCTGCTGTTCGAGCATTTCCATCACCTTGATCTGCGCGTCGGTCGGCCGGTTGTCCGCTCCACCCGCCTCGTCGCCGGCTCCCGTCCCGACGGCCCCGTTCAGCCAGATCAGGTTCATGTAGATCTTGTAGGCCTCCACGTACCACTTGTCGTCGCTGTGGAGATCCGACTTGGACACCATTTGCAGCTCGACATCCATCGTCGAGGCGTCGAGCGCGCGCAGGGGCTTCTCGATATCGGCCTTCCCTTTGTGGGTCTTCAGCAGATCTTCGATCTGTTTCCGCATCACCTCGACCCGGTTGACCATGTCGACGGTGTCGTTCATGGCGTCCCGGATGCGGGTCTGCAGCGCGATGGACGCGAGGAGGTCATCGGTGTCCGACGTAATCGACGGATCCTTCAGCACATCGAATGTTCGTGTCTCGGACTTGCCGTTCGCCGTCATGCGGACGGTGTACGAGCCGGGCGCCGCCAGCGGCCCGACGCGCATCGCCTGTTGAATGCCCCAATGGATGATCGGTCGCGTGTCGCGACCCTTGAATCGCGGCTCATCCCAGATGAACGGGTTGTCCGGCGGCAGCGTTCGCAGCTCGACTTGCTTCGGAGCCTCGCCGCGCAGATCCCATCGCGCGCGGTTCAACCCGACCCGCCCCTTCGTCTCGAGGGACCGAATCAGCCGCCCCTCCGGGTCGGTAATCGCGAACGACACCGGACCCTCCGTCTTGAGCGTGTACAGGAACTCCGCGCGGCCGTTACGGGCGAAGCGGAAACCGGGACGCGGTTGATACAGGAATGCGTCAGCGGTCGTCTCGACGCGATCGCTCTGCTCGAGCGTCGTGATGTCCGGCATGACGTGGAGACCCCGCCCGTACGTCGACACGACGACATCGTGATGATCTTTCTGCACGACGATCCAGGTGACGGGCGCGGCGGGCAGCCCTTCCTGATATCTCGTCCAGCGCTTGCCGTCATCGAGCGAATAGAAGAACCCGTTGCCGGTGCCCGCGAACAGCATGCCCTTCCGGTTCGGGTTCTCAGCGAGCGAGATGGCATACGACAGCGGATGTCCTTGAGGCAGGCCGTCGCTGATTTTCGTCCAGGTCCGTCCGAAATCCGCCGTCTTATAGATGAACGGGTCGCGGTTGTCCATGATGTGGTAGTCCACGACCACGTACGCGACGGCCGGATCGAAATGCGACGGCTCGATCTTCGTAATCGTTCCCCATGGCGGCATGCCGCTGACGTTCTTCGACAGGTCGTTCCAGCTCTTGCCCGCGTCGTTCGTGTACCAGATCTTCCCGTCGTTGGTTCCCGCCCAGATGAGTCCTTTCTGGATCGGCGATGGAGCGATCGCGAACACGACCTCTCCATAGAACTGACCAAGGTTGTCGCCGACGACGCCACCCGATGACACGATCTTCGAGGGGTCCTGCGTCGAGAGATCGGGACTGATCACGTCCCACGACTGGCCGCCGCTCGATGTGCGGAAAATGACCTGGCAGCCGTAGTAGACCGTTTTTGAATCAAACGGGTCGATGGCGATCGGCGGAGTCCAGTGGCATCGATACTTGACGTCCGTCGGCGGTGAATCCAGCGAGATCATCCATGGACTGACCGAGCGCGCGACGCGCCGCCGATGATCGTACCGGGTCAGCTTATTGCCGTAGCAGCTGGACCAGATGATCTCTGGATCGGCGTGATCGGGAATCGTGAAGCCGGATTCGCAACCACCGATGCCCTGGTCCCATGGCGGTGGGACTGCCGCGGCGCCAAAACCGCCGCCGCCGCCGCCACCGCGCCCACTCGCCGCGGCAGCCCGGCGCGGAGCGTACGACGGCACGTTCGACACCGAGACCGGCGCATCGCTGCGGCCGCGCATCGTCCCGTCATCCTGACGATTGCTGTAGATCCAGTACGGCATCCGGTTATCGACGGCGACGTGGTACATCTGGCCAATCGGCAGCTCGATGCGCGAAAACGTGCGGCCGTGATCGGTCGTGATCCCCATCTCGTTGTCGCCGGTCGAGACCCATCGGTCCGCGTTCGTGGGATCGATCCACATGTCGTGACAATCGCCGCAGCCGCCGCGGTACTCGACGAACGTCATGCCACCGTCGGTCGATCGGTGCGGGCTGCTGCTCATGACGAACACTTCGTTCTCGTCGGTCGGCGAGATCGCGAGCCGGATGTAGTAACCGGCGCGGCCGATCAGTGTTCGGTCCCAGCTCACGACTTTCCACGACGTCCCCCCGTCGTCCGAGCGCCAGAGCGATCCCTGGTTCGACGTCTGCGCGAGGGCGTACACACGATTCGAGTTGGTTGGCGCAAACGCGACGTCGATCTTCCCGACCGGCGGCTTGAACAGTCCCGAATGCTCGACCCGCTTCCAGGTCTCGCCCGCATCGGTCGATTTGTAGACGTCGCTGCCGGGACCGCCGCTGAGCATTGCCCAGGTCCGCATCACGACCTGCCACGTGCCAGCCACGAGCACATCCGGATTCTTCGCGTCCATCGACAGGCCTGAACAACCGGTGTCGGGATTGACGAAGAGCACACGACGCCACGACACACCGCCATCGGTCGTCTTGTAGACACCGCGCTCCTGCTGCGGGCCGGTCGCGCGGCCGAGGGTGCAGGCATACACGATGTTGGCGTTCGTCGGATGGACGACGATCCGCCCGATACGACCGGTCTCCGCGAGGCCGACGTTGTTCCAGGTCTTCCCGGCGTCAGTGGACTTGTAGATGCCGTCGCCCATGACATCGCTCGGACGGATCACCCACGCTTCACCCGTGCCTGCCCAGATCGTTTTTGGATCGGATGGTGCGAGGGCAAGCGCGCCGATGGCCTGCACGCTCTGCGCGTCGAAGATCGGTTCGAACGTCTTCCCGCCGTCAGTGGTCTTCCAGACGCCGCCGGACGCCGCGCCCGCGTAGTACGTCTCGGGATCGCCTGGAATGCCGGCTATCGCGGCGATCCGGCCCGCGCTCGGCGGACCCATGTAGCGGAAGCTCGGTGGCTCGGCGGCCGTGTCCGGTTCGGGCGGACGCGCCGGCTGCGCAGCTGCAGCCAAAGGGACGACCAGCGCAGCGACGAGGACACGCAAGCGCCTGCGGCCCGCGCGAGCCGCCGGAGGGAAGTCCGGCGAAGCCGGACCGGCGAGCGCGCGCGACCCTTCGACTTCGCTCAGGGTCGTCCTGAGCTTGCCGAAGGACGAGCGGGGGTGGGGCCCCGCGAGCATAAAAAAATGATGACGACCACTCATTGAAGCCTCCGCTCAGGCAATGACGACCGGAGTATATGATAGGCGTCGCCGCCATGCCGCAGGCCTTCACCGTCGGCGTCGAGGAAGAATTCCAGATCGTCGATCCCGACACGTGGGAGCTCCGATCCCACGTCTCGGAGCTCCTGGCCTCCGGCGCTTCTTCGCTTGGCGATCAGATCAAGCCCGAGCTGCACCAGTCAATCGTCGAGGTCGGCACCCGGATCTGCGAGGACGTCTACCAGCTCCGGTCGGAGATTCTGCGCATGCGGCGGGAGCTCGTCGCGGCGGCCGATCGCGTCGGCCTGCGGGTCGCGGCGGCCGGGACGCACCCGTTTTCGAACTGGATCGATCAGATCCTCTCGCCGGGGGAGCGTTACGAGCACCTCGTCGAAGAGCTTCAGCAACTCGCCCGGTCGCTGCTGATTTTCGGTCTGCACGTCCACGTCGCGGTGGCCGATCGGTCGGAAGCAATCGACCTGATGAACGCTGCGCGGTACTTCCTACCTCACCTGCTCGCGCTCTCGACCAGCTCGCCGTTCTGGGCCGGCCGCGACACGGGTCTCAAGTCGTATCGCACCGCGGTCTTCCGGAGGTTCCCTCGAACCGGGATTCCCGATCATTTCGGATCGTGGGGCGAGTACGAGAGCTACGCGGCGCTGCTCGTGCAGCTGAACTGCATCGACAATCCGAAGAAGATCTGGTGGGATTTGCGGCCCCATCCCAGCTTCGGCACGCTGGAGTTCCGCATTTGCGACGTGCCGACGGATCCTCGCGCATCGCTCGCGATCGCCGCGCTCGCGCAGGCGATCATCGTGAAGCTCCACCGGCTCTATCAGCGCAATCAGGGCTTCCGCCTGTACCGTCGCACGCTGATCGAGGAGAACAAGTGGCGCGCCGCACGTTGGGGCATCGACGGCAAGCTCATCGACTTCGGGCGCCGAGTCGAGGTTCCGATGCGCGATCTCGCGCTCGAACTGCTCGAGTTCGTCGACGACGTGCTGGACGACTTGGGATGCCGGGAGGAAGTCGGCTACGTCCGGACGATTCTTCGCGACGGAACCAGCGCCGATCGTCAGCTCCAGGTCTTCCGCGAAACCGGCGACCTCCGTTCGGTCGTGCGCTTCATCGTGGACGAGACGCGGCGCGGGGTCGAACAGAACGATTCATCGCCGATCGCAACGTAGGGAGCCTGAGGGATGAAGATTGGCCTGATGTGCGGGCGGGAATACGCGTTCCCACCTGCCTTTCTCGAACGTGTCAACCAGAAGGGCCGGCGCGACGGGATCACTGCCGAGTTCGTGACGCTGACCGGCACGCGCATGGGCGAGCCTCCTGCCTATCGCGTGATCGTCGACAGGATCTCGCACGAGGTCGAGTACTACCGCGCGTACCTGAAGCACGCGATGCTCGCGGGAACCTACGTCATCAACAACCCGTTCTGGTGGACGGCGGACGACAAGTTCTTCAACTACGCGGTCGCCGCGCGGATGGGAATCGCAATCCCGAAAACGGTCGTGCTGCCCCAGAAATCGTATCCAGCCGAATTCGATCTCACGTCTGAATCGCTGCGCAACCTTGGGTATCCGGTGGACTGGGACGCGATCCTCGACTACGTTGGGCGGCCCGCAATCCTCAAGCCGTACTCCGGCGGCGGCTGGAAGCATGTGTACAAGGTCCAGAACCGCGACGAGCTGCTGCGCGCCTACGACGGCACCGGGCCGTACTGCATGACGCTCCAGGAGTTCGTCGACTTCGATCGGTACGTTCGCTGTTTCACGTTCGGCAAGTCCGACATCGTCCCGGTCGCGTATGACCCTCGCGAGCGGCGCTACATCGTGGATCACAACTACCTGCCGCCGGAGCTCGGCGCGCGGGTCGTGCGTGACGCGCAGACGATCAACACGGCGCTCGGGTACGAGATGAACACGATCGAATTCGCGATCAAGGGGGACATCCCCTACGCGATCGATTTTCTGAACCCCGCGCCCGACTTCGAGCGGGATCGGATTACGCCGTTCTATTTCGAGATGGCCGTCGAGAAGATGTCCGATCTGGTGATCGATCGCGCGCTCCGCGGGCGCCCGGAACAATCGTGGCCGCGATGGGCCGAGATGCTCGGGATCGGACCGGCCCAAAGCGTCGTCGGCCTGTGACCGCCGATCCGGGACGCATCTGGCAGGACCTGTTCGCGGCCGCTTCAGGCGAGCGCGCGTGCGCAGAGCTCGCGGTGCGCATGCGCGACGAGCGGCTGACGTTCGGCGGCCGGCTCCTCTGCCCATTCCTCCGGCCGTTCTTTCTCCCCGCCTCGGACGAAGCGCGCGTGCGCACTGCCGCTGAGGGGCTCGCCGCGATTGGTGAGCGGGTCGCGCGGCTGGCGCTCGAGACGCCTGCCCTCACCGCGGAACTGGGACTGTCCGAGGCCGAGCTGCGGCTCGCAGCCCTCGATCCCGGATACCAGACCGCGAGCACAGCCTCGCGCGCCGACGCGTTCATCCTGCCGGACTCGCTCTGGTTCGCCGAGTACAACGCCGAATCTCCCGCCGGTCCCGGCTACGCCCAGCGGCTGGGCGAGGTGTTCGAGTCGCTGCCGGCGATGACGCCGTTCCGCGAGCAGTTCGCGGTTTCGATGCACAAGTCGATCGAGCGGCTGCACGTCGCGCTCCTCACCAGCTTCCGGGAATGGGGCGGCACCGCGTCCGCGCCGGTCATCGCCATTGTGGATTGGCGCGACGTGCCGACATGGAGCGAGTTCGAGCTGCTCGCCGCCGCATTCTCCGTTCTCGGGACACCGACCGTCGTCGCCGATCCGCGGGAGCTGGAAATCGCGAACGGCCGGCTGATCGCGGCTGGACGCGCGGTCGATCTCGTCTATCGCCGCGTCCTCATCAATGACATCGTCGCCCGCCACGACGATTGCCGGCTTCTCGTGGAGGCTTACAGGCAGCGTCTTGCATGCGTCGCCAATACGTTCCGGTGCAAGCTTCCTCACAAAAAGACGTTTTTCGCGGTGCTCACCGACGATCGGCACCAGGGGTTGTTCGACCGTACGGAGCGTGAACTGATCCGCCGTCACGTGCCCTGGACGCGCCGGCTCACTCAATCAGAAACGACTCGCGACGGCCAAAAGATCGACTTGCTCTCGTACGTCCGCGCTCACCGCGAAGAAATGGTCGTCAAGCCCAGCGACGAATACGGCGGCAGCGGCGTCACGCTGGGCTGGGAGACCGACGCTAGCACGTGGGATCGCGCACTCGAACGGGCGGTTCGCGAACCGGAGCGCGCCTGGATCGTGCAGGCACGCATCCCCGTCCGCCGCGAGCGGTTCGCGATGTGCGAGGAGGGCGCGGTCGTCGAGCGCGAAATGCTCGTCGACTTCGCGCCGTATCTGTTTCGCGGACGGCTCGGCGGCTACCTGACCCGGCTGAGCGCCTCGGGCCTCGCCAATGTCACATCGGGCGGCGGCCAGGTGCCGGCTTTTGTTCTTGGGTAGGTGTCGTACAATTAATCGCAATGACCGATTTCGGCCCTGTCCTCCCCGAGCTGCTCGAAGGTGCCCGCAACGCCGTTAACGTGTGCCTCGCGGTTCAACCAGGCGAGCGCGTCGCGCTCATGGCCGACGCTGCGAGCCGTGAGGTCGCGGCGAGCCTGAGCGCCGCGCTCGACTCCGCCGGCGCGCACCCGGACCGGCTCCTTCTCGAGGCTGTCGCCCGACGACCTTTGACTGACGCGCCGCCGGCGGTTCTCGACGCGCTCGGCCAGGCAGATGCCGGCATCCTGTGCGTGCAGCCGCTCGAGGGAGAGCTCAAGGCCCGGATGGCGATCGTCGGCCTCGTCGAGCGCCGGATGATGCGCTACGCGCACATGGTCGGCGTCACGCCGCAAATCATGATGGAGGGCATGCGCGCCGACTACCGGCTCGTCGATCGCTTGAGCGAACGGCTGCGCGAGCGAATGCGGCGGGCGTCGCGCCTGCGGGTCTCCACGTCGCGTGGCACGGCGTTCACCGCCACCTTCAATCCCGAATGGGACTGGATCAAGACGAGCGGCCTCATCAGCACGCGGTACTGGTCGAATCTTCCCGCCGGCGAGGTCTTTACCACGCCGGCATCGGTCGACGGCGTCTTCGTCTGCGACGGACCTGCAGGCGACTACTTCGGCCCGAAATACGGCGACCTCCACGACACGCCGCTCACGCTGCACATCGAAGGCGGACGCCTGGTCGCGGCGGACTCACCCCGCCACGATCTCGAGCGCGAGTTCTGGGATTACTGCCACGCCGACGAGCACAGCGACCGTGTCGGCGAGCTCGCCTTCGGCACCAACCTCGGTGTCGATCGCATGATCGGCATCCTGCTCCAGGACGAAAAGGTCCCAGGCGTGCACATCGCGTTCGGCGATCCGTACGGCAGCCAGACCGGTGCCGACTGGAAATCGACAACCCATGTAGACGTGCTGACGCGGGAGTGCGACGTCTGGATCGATGACGAGCAGGTCATCGACAAGGGAAAGTACCGCCTCGATCGGTTTGGGCTGTAGGATCAGGCCCCTTCAATTCCCAGATACACGCGCAGCTGGTGTTTCCAGAAGGGCCAGTCGTGGCCCCCGAGCGGCCCCCAGTCGTCGAGGTGATGTCTGACGCCGCGGCTCGCGAGAATTCCTGAGAGCCGATACGACTCGCCGCTGTTCTCCCACGGACCCGTTCCGGTCGCGATGTGGATCTCGCAGCTGGCAAGATTCCCGAGCGCCCAGGAGTCGGAGAGATTCTGCAGATAGTCGACCGGGTTATTGAAATAGAAGTTGTCGTCGTAGTGGCCGTTCATCGATCGCTTCATGTCGAACACGCCGGAGAGCGCGTAGCAGCGCTTCACCAGGTCCGGATACTTGAACAGCGTGTTCGCCGCATGGTACGCGCCGAGCGACGCGCCCATCGTCCAGATGGGCACATCCGCCGTGCGGCAGTGCGAGTGCACGAACGGGACGATTTCGGCCCGGACGTACTCGTCGTACTGCTTCTGCATCCAGCTTCGGTGGAGGGGATGCGCGCCGCCGTTGCCGAACGAATCGCCGTGATTCGTGTTGATGCAGAACACCTTGACGCGCCCGTCCTCGATCGCCGGCCAGATCGACGCGATGACGCCCTGCCGTTCGTACTCCCACTCGTCGCCGCCGGTCGTGGGAAAGACGATCATCGGCGGCCCCCAGTGGCCGTACACGTTCACGCCCATCTCGCGGCCAAGGCGATGGCTGTACCAGCGGTGATAGTCCCTCATGGTGGAAGCGCAGATTAGCTCAGATCAACGCAGAATCCGGAGTATAAAAGAATGATGACCGAGGCGGGACGACCGCTCACCGTGCTGGCGGTCGCAACGTACCTCAAGGGCGAAGAGTTTCTCCGCGAGTGCCGGCGCCAGGGGTGCCGCGTGCTGCTCCTGACCGCCGACTCGCTTGCGGATGCGGCCTGGCCGCGCGAGTCGATCGACGCCATCCACACGGTACCGCGCGATATCACCCCCGACGCACTCCGCCGCAGGGTTGCCGGCATCGCCCGCGCCGAACGGCTCGATCGCATCGTCGCGCTCGACGATTTCGACGTCGAGACCGCGGCCATGCTCCGCGAGTACCTGCGCACGCCGGGGATGGGAGAAACGACCGCCCGCCATTTCCGCGACAAGCTCGCGATGCGCGTGCGCGCTCGGAACGGCGGCATCCTCGTGCCGGACTTCGTGGCGCTCGTCAACGACGAGGAGATCCGGTCGTGGACGGGAACCGTGCCCGCTCCGTGGGTCATGAAGCCGCGGTCGTCAGCCGCGGCAATCGGCATCAAGAAGGTGAATAACGCGGAGGAACTCTGGCGGGCGCTCGAGGCCGCGGGCGAGGGGCGCGCGGACTACCTGTTGGAGCGATTCGTCAAGGGCGACGTGTATCACGTCGATTCCATCGTGTTCGGCGGCGAGATCCGTTTCGCCGTCGCGATGAAGTATGGCCGACCGCCGATGGAGGTCGCCCACGAGGGCGGGATTTTCATCACGCGGCGCCTGCCGTCCGACGGTGACGAGGCGCGCGGGCTGCTGACGGTGAATCAACAGGTGCTGTCGCGGCTCGGCCTGCAGCGTGGAGTCTCGCACACTGAGTTCATCCGGGGCACGGACGGCGCGTGGTTCTTCCTCGAAACGTCGGCCCGCGTCGGCGGCGCTTTCATCGTCGACGTGATCGAGGCGGCAACCGGTGCCAACCTCTGGCGCGAGTGGGCGCGGCTCGAGATCGCGGGCGAAGACGGGCGGTACGACGCGCCGCCGGTTGCAACCGGGTCGGCCGGCATCGTCCTGACGCTCGCACGCCAGGAGGAGCCCGACCTGTCCAGGTTTGCCGATCCGGAAATCGTGCGGCGGCTGAAGAAGCCTTACCACGCAGGCCTGATCGTCGCGTCGCCAGACGCAGGCCGAGTCGAGCACCTGCTCAACGACTACGCCAAACGGTTCTACGCCGATTTCTTCGCGTCAGCGCCGGCGCCCGAACGTCCTACTGAATGAACCGAGCCTCGCAAATCACAAAAGTCACGCTGCCGGCTGTCTGGTCGCCGCAGCTGCGGAACCGGCGGGCCGTCGACGTCTACCTGCCCTCCTCGTACGACGAGAGTCGCGATCGCTATCCCGTGCTGTACATGCACGACGGCCAGAACCTCAGCGACCCGGCGACCGCCTTCGCTGGCGGCACCTGGGGTCTTTTGGAGGTGTTGGCCGACCTCGCCGACGACGGGCTGGAAGTGATCGTCGTCGGCATCCATCACCGGGGACGCGACCGCATCACCGAGTACAGCCCGTTTGCGGATCGTCGCTACGGGCCAGGCAAGGGAGACCGGTACGTGAAGTTCCTGGCGTCGACGCTCAAGCCGCAGATCGACCGTCGCTTCCGGACGTCCCGCGCAAGGGACGCAACCGCGATTCTCGGGTCGTCGATGGGAGGCCTCATCAGCCTGTACGCGCTCATCAAGCAGCCGCGCGTATTCGGGGCCGCCGGGGCAATGAGCCCGGCGTTCTGGCACGGCGATCGCGGCATCTTCAACGTCATCGGCGATCTCAGGTCCCCGCGCAGAACACCCGCCTCGCGCATTTATCTCGACATGGGAACCGAAGAGGGAGCGGTGGCGCTGCGCGACGCGCGTGCGATGGCCGATGGGCTCGAGCGGGCGGGCTGGGGAGAGTCTCTTCTTTGGGTCGAGGAGCCGGGCGGCCGGCACACCGAACACGACTGGTCGCGGCGCCTCGGCCGCGCGATCACGTTCCTTCTTCCCTTCACCGCAGCGGGACGCGCTTGACCACCTTTTCGCCCGACGCACCGGCCGACAGGTAGTAGAAGGCGTCTCCTGCCACCGTAGCGGCCGTCGCGGCAGACGCCGGCGCAGCGGCGTCCAGGATTTTCGACGATACAACACGGGTCCCGCGCGAGTTGACGCCAAGTCGGACGATGCGCCGGCTGTCGCCGGTACCGCGTTGTACGGCTACGAGCGAGTCGCCGCTCATGCGGATGCGGTCGAGGCCGGAGAGATCGATCGAGTCCTGAGCGGTGATCTCAGAAACGCGCTTCGACGCCAGATCGACGCTTACCAGACCGCCTGCATGCGAGACGTAAACCGCCGTCGCAGTGCTCGGCGCGAGGCTGGTTGGATCGCGCACATCAAGCGTCGCGGCAACTTCGAGTGCGTGACCGCCGAACCGTGCGCGGAAAATCCGGCGGCCGGCGGTGTCGAGCGCCAGGACCGCCCCGTCGTCGGTGACGGCGACGTCGGCGAACCGTACGGGAAGAAGGGCCGCAGGGACGGCGAGCGTTTCGAGCAGCCGCCCGGAGACGAGCTGGAGCCGGTGAGCGGCCGCGGCTCCGGGCTGCCCTTCCTCCACGCTGACGACCCAGAGATCGCCCCGCCGCGGATCGATGTCGAGGCCGGCGATAGCGTAGAAACCTGCCGAGGCGGCCCCGACCAGATCGTTGGCGCGCCGCGATCCTTCGTCCACGACGAACAGCTTGCGGGCGTCGCGGTTTCCGACGACGAACCGCCGCGAAACTGCGTCGTAGCCGAGCCCGGCGGCGACGAACGAGATGGCGTCGAACCGCAGCGCGTCCTCCACGGTGTTCGGAGCGGCGGGCGGCACCGGAGGTGCGGCCTCGGCGGCCGCAAGGGCCGGCTTTCGGCTATCGAGAAGCGCTGCAACGTCCGCCCAGCCTGGAAGGGCGCGCACGCGCTCGAACTCGTCGCTCGAGACCGCGTCGGTCGGAATCTTCATCTCGGCAAGTCGCCTGAGCATCACGAGCGCGTCTGCCGGGCGGCCGCTCAACGCCTGCGAGCGCGCCACGAGATACATGAGATCGGGATCGCGCGGCGGTCCCTTCTGCACCGCCCGCCATGCGAGATCGTGGAACGCCTCGTACTCCTGGCGAGACGCCGCCTCGAACGCCTTCGTGCGGCACTCGCGCCAGTCTGCGCAGTCCGGCGCCGGTGCTTGCGCAATCAGTGAAAGAACGAGAAGCAGCGTCATTTCGGCTAGGGCAGGACGGCTATGGCCTCGATCTCCACCTTGAAGGCCGGATTCGCGAGCTGCGAGATCTGGACGAGCGTACTCGCCGGGCGATTGGCGCCGAAGTGCTTTTCGCGCACCTTCGCGGCCTCGCGGAACTCCGCGATGCTCGTCGTATAGATCGTGATCTTCGCGATGTGGCTGAAATCTGCGCCTTGCGACTTCAGCGCAAGGCCGAGATTCGTGAGCACGCGATCGAGTTGTTCAGCCATTCCCGGCCCGGCAACTGTGCCGTCCGGACCTGCCCCGACCTGGCCCGCGATGTAAAGCGTCTTGCCGGCTTTGACGACGTGCGTGTACGTCTGCGGCGTCGAGAGACCTGGCGGATTGATCCGTTCGAGCTGCTGCGCGGCGTACACGCCGGCGGAGAACGCGGCGATCACGACGAAAATCACGCTGAAAGTGCGGCGGAACATCGAGCCTCCCAGGGTAACGAAGCTACCATCAATTTTCGTGGAATGTAAAAACGACGGGAATTGAAGTAAACCGCTGCGTCCGCAGCGAGCGACGATCTTGTTTGCGAAGGTCGCAACGACCTGCCGGCAGGGCGGTTGCCCAAATTCGTAATCCCTCGATTTTCTGGCGCAGGATTCGCAGGGATCGCGCCCATGCACAACCCCCACGCGACGTCGACGTGTCTCGACGGCTGCGATCTTTCGTGGACTACCGGCATGCCGGTTCATCCGGAGCCGCCGGCCGCAGTGAGCCCGGGCCGGCTGCCTCGGAAGGCCGTGCGTGAGATGGTCGTGCTCGCAGCCGTGTGCGTCATTTCCACGATCGTGTTTGTGCCTCCTCTCGCCGGCGTGCTGCGGTCGCAGGAGCCATCGGCGCTCGTGTCGCGCGATCTTCAGACCGGCGCGCTGCTCGTTCACGCGCCGAAGGCGGGCGCGACGTCGGTCGCAGCGGTCGCCACCTTTGCGATCGGGTCGCGCGCTGTCCCCGCCTCGTCGCGGACGCACCGCGAGACGCCGCGCACTGTCGAGCGCCGCGCGCTGGGCACGCGAATCGGTCGCGCCCTTGCGGGTGACGGCCGCTACCGCGTGCAGCCGTTCCCACGCCCATCTGAATAATCTGGAGCGGAGCCCTGCGAGGCTGCGCTTCGTCCCGCGACCGGTCCTCCGCCCACCCGCCCGTGATACGCTCGCCGCCATGCTGAAGCTGCACGTGCGATCCGTCCTGGCCCTGCTCCTTTTCGCATCAAGCGCGGCGGCGGCCACCGCCGACCCATCGAAGGAAGAAACATGGCCGGGATTTCGCGGGCACGATCAGAGCGGCATCGCCGTTTCGTCGAGTGCCCCGGAGCGCTGGTCGAAAACGGCGGGGATTAAGTGGGCGACGGAGATCCCCGGCCGGGGATGGTCCTCTCCGATCGTCTGGGGCGACCAGATCTTCGTCACAGCAGCCGTCGGACGCCGCCCGTTCAAGCAACCGCTCCCAGGGCTTTACGGCAATGACTACATCGCCGAGTTGAGCGCGTCGGGTCTCTCCGGCGAAAAGCTGATGAAGAAGCTCCGCGCGCGCGACATGGAATCGCCCGAGGAGTCCGAAGACCTCCGCTACATGGTCTACGCGCTCGACGCGCGCTCGGGAAAGATCGTCTGGGAGCGCGAAGCACACAAGGCCGTGCCGTCTGGCGGCCGGCACCGCAAGAACACATACGCGTCCGAGACGCCCTTTACCGACGGGCAGCGGCTGTATGTGTCGTTCGGCCAGAACGTCGGCCTGTTCTGTTACACGCTGGATGGCACGCTCGTCTGGAAGAAGCAGTGGCCGCCGCAAAAGATCTATCTGGACTTCGGCACCGCCTCTTCGCCGGTCGTCCATGACGGGCGCGTCTACCTGCTGCACGACAGCGAGCAGACGTCCTACATCACGGCGCTCGACGCCGCCTCGGGCGAAGAAATCTGGCGGACGGAGCGTCCCTCAACCGGCCTGCCGCGCTCGTCCTGGATGACGCCGCTCGTCTGGAAAAACGATCTCCGCACGGAGATCGTCAGCACCGGACACGGGTTCGTCATCTCATACGACCTGCAGGGCCAGGAGCTCTGGCGCGCGGGAGGGATGGCGATGCCGACAGCGTCGCCCATCGCCGCAAACGGCATGCTGTATGTCGGAACCGGCTCACAGGGCGACGCGAACCGGCCGTTCCTCGCGATCAAGCCTGGCGCGTCGGGCGATATCACGCTCGCCGGCGAGGCGACGAGCAACGATTTCATTCTCTGGTCGCACCCGCGCGCGTCCGGGTACACGCCGTCAGCACTTGCGCACGACAACCGCCTGTATCTCGTGCACGACACGGGCATCCTGCTCGTCCTCGACGCGAAGACCGGCAAGCAGATCTACAAAGCGCGCCTGGGAGGCGCTGGCAACACGTTCTCTGCCTCGCCCACCGCGGTGGGCCGACGCATCTATTTTCTGAGCGAAGATGGCGTGACGTTCGTGCTCGACGCCGCGGATACGTATACGGAGCTGTTCCGCAACGATCTCGGCGAAATGTCGCTCGCCTCTCCAGCCGTCGCGGGCAAGGCCATTTATCTGCGGACTGAGAAAAAGCTATACAAGATAGGTGGCGAGTAGCCGCTACCGGTTCGGCGAGTTCGTCGTCTATCCTCGCCGCCGGCAGCTCCTGCGCGACGGAACGCCCGTCCCGCTGATACCGCGCTACTTCGATCTGCTTCTCCTCCTTCTCGACCGCCGCGACGAAGCGATCGATCGACGCGAGATCTTCGACCGCGTCTGGGCGGATGTCGTCGTTTCCGACGGCGCGCTGACGCAGGCGATCCGCACGCTCAGGCGTGCGATCGGAGACGACCCTCGCGATTCTCGCTACATCCGAACGGTATCGAGGCACGGATATCGATTCGTCTTCGACGCGGTCATCGTTGAACTGGACGGATCGGTCAGCCAGCGCCCGGCGGTTGATGTTCCCATCCCAGTACCGCCGCGAGCTGATGACGATTCCGACGGTCTGATCCAGCGCCTCATTGCCAATGGATCGGATGAGGATCGCCGGGACGCCGCCGAGCAACTGGGACCCACTCCTTCGAACGACTCGGGCGGCTGACGGTCGATGGACGGTCGATGCATGGGCACCGCTCGAGGGCAGGAACATCAATGTCGGATTCCGCGTCGGATTCTGGAATCGCAGACGGGCCTTACGGACCAAAACCGACGACACCATCCCGCCTGGTATTGGGCGGGCGCAGATCGGCGACTCGGGCCTGACCTCTAGATTGACGGCAAAGATTTTCATGGAATCGGTCGTCGATTACAGGCCAAGATTCTGCACCTCTCTGAATTCACGTGTTATGGCTCTGCCGTTTGGCACACGGCTTGCTTCTCTAGCTCGTCCATGCGCCTGACGTGCGTTCGCCGAAAGGTTTTTCGATGAGCCACTTTGGTTTAGAGAATTGGGCAAAAGAACGGTTCAGAAAAGCGCGTTCCCATTGGAGCGATCGTGCAGCCCGTGATCGGACAAAAAAGAAACGGACGCTTCGTTGGTGGCTTATTTATGGCGCTGCAAGGACAGGCACGACGTATATGGTGGATCTGGTGGCGCAACGTTCGCAGTTCAAGGTTTCCGATTGGTGTTTGGGCAATATGCTCCGATTGACGCCACCCTATCGTTACGTTCGTTTCGACCAAGAAAGGGCTCTAAAAGATATCTCTGACAATATTCTGGACCATGCGGCGAGAGGGCCTCACAGAGACCTCGATTTAGCATTTAAACAGTGCCAGCTCGAATACCCTGAATATGAGAGGCTCCTCCAGATGTGGGGAAGGCCCGAGCGGATCATCTTTTGTTTTCGACAGCCGGCTGGCTGCATCGCTTCTTCTGAAAAGCATTTCGCAGGCGAGACCTATATTTCAATTCCGCGTCTGCAGGAGCGTTATATCCAGCAGTTCGAAACTTACAAACAAATAGGTGGAGACCCATTCGAGTACGGGCCGCATTGCACTCTCGAAATCTACCTCAATTTTCTCAAGCCACTGCCGATCGAAGCGTCTTTGTGTAAACCGTTTCGTTATAAAGGGGAGGACAAGGACGAGTTCACCACAGAAGAAATGTGGCAAGCCTTCAACGATTTCAAGACACAGCGCCAACACCTTCCCCACAGTGTGTTTGCATAGTATTCATCGAAACTGACAACAGGCTGATGTTGTGGTCATTGGCCCTGGCACCATGATCGACCTGCACCTGCACACCACGGCCCGGGCTCGGTCTCGAGCCGTTCGAGCAGCTCCGACGGCCAGTGCGCGCCGGCTGAACTCGTCGCGCGGGCGCGGGACGCGGGTATCACGGTGCTCGCCGTCACCGATCACGACACCATGGATGCCGTGTCGGAGGCGACGGCGCACGCGGGACGGCTCCAACTTGGGTTCGTCCCGGGCATCGAGATCACCGCCGTGTGCGACGGGCACGATGTCCACGTTCTCGGGTACTGGGTCGATGGCGACTCCTCGGCTCTCGCCGCGCTCCTGCACGCGCTTCGGACCGCGCGTCTGGAGCGGGCGTGCGAAATCGTTCATCGACTGTCTCGAGAAGGCGCGCCGATTGACATCAGTGAGTTGGTGGACGGCGCCGCCGCAACGGGCCGCTCGATCGCGCGGCCTGCGATCGCGCGGGCGCTCATCCGATGCGGGCATGTCGGAACCGTGTCCGAGGCGTTCGATCGGTTTCTGAGCGAGGGGAAGCCTGCGTATGTTCCCCATCGCGGCCCGTCGCCTATTGAGGTTGTCTGCGCCATCGTTCAGGCGGGGGGAATTGCATCGCTGGCGCATCCAGGTCCGCTGAATCGAGACGAGCTCATCCCCGAGCTCGTGGCCGTTGGCCTTGCGGCCGTGGAGGCCTATCACAGCGCGCACGACGAGCAGACGCGATCGCGTTACCTGGCAGTTGCGTCCGAGCACGGACTCGCGGTTACGGGCGGGTCCGACTTCCACGGCCTGGACGTCAGACGTGCGGAGTTCTTCGGCCGAGTCGGATTGCCCGCCGCCGATTTCTCGCATCTGCTCGAGCGCGCGGGCCGCAGCCTCGAGAGGTGCGATGGCCAACCGATGTAGGGGAGCTTTTACCGCGTGCAGTACGCCCGAGCGCTGCACACCTATTCAACATCGATGACGCCCGCGCGGCGAAGCTCGGAAAAAATGGTTTCAACCGCACGCTCGGGTGTCAGACGGCTTGTATCGAGGCGCACTTCCGGACTCTCCGGTTCTTCATATGGCGAGTCGATGCCGGTGAAGTTCTTGAGCTCGCCGCGTCGTGCCTTTCTGTAGAGGCCCTTCGGGTCGCGGCTCTCGGCGACCGGCAGCGGCGCATCGACAAACACCTCGAAGAACTCGCCTTTCTCCAGCAGCGCGCGTGCCATGCGCCGCTCGGCGCGGAACGGAGAGATGAACGAAACGAGCACAATCAGCCCGGCATCCACCATGAGCCGCGAGACCTCGGCGACACGGCGAATGTTCTCGACGCGATCCGCGTCGGTAAAGCCAAGATCCTTGTTCAGTCCATGCCGCACGTTGTCGCCGTCAAGCAGGTACGTGTGCCGTCCCATCGCGTGCAGCCGCTTCTCGAGCAGGTTCGCGATGGTCGACTTGCCGGCGCCCGAAAGGCCCGTGAACCACACGACGCACGGTTTGTGTCCGTGCAACTCGGCCCGGGCGGACTTGCTGACGTCAAGCGCCTGCCAATGAACGTTGTCGGACCGGCGCAGCGCGAAGTGCAGCAGACCCGCGCCGACGGTGGTGTTGGAGATGCGATCGATCAGAATGAAGCCGCCCAGGTCCCGGTTTGCACTGTATGGTTCGAAGACGATCGGTTGGCTGACTTCAAGCGCGCAGACGCCGATCTCGTTGAGAGCCAGTGCACGCGCGGCGACGTGCTCGAGCGTGTTGACGTTGATCTTGTACTTGAGCGGCGCCACCGTGGCGGTAACGACTTGGGTTCCCAGCTTCATTAGATACGACCGCCCCTGAAGCATGGGCCGGTCGTGCATCCACACAATCGTGGCTTCGAACTGGTCGGCCACACCGGGCGGCGCGTCGGACGCGGCGAGGACGGCGCCCCGACTCGCGTCGAGCTCGTCGGACAGCATGACCGTGACAGACTGCCCCGCGACCGCGACGTCCACGTCACGATCCCCGACGAGGATGCGCGCGACGCATGTCTGCCGGCCCGAGGACAGCACGCGGATCGAGGCGCCCACTTCAACGGTGCCGCTGACAATCATGCCGGCAAACCCACGGAAGCCGGCGTTCGACCGGTTCACGCTTTGAACGGGCAGTCGAAATGGCCTCCTCGCGACGTCGTCGCCGACCGGAACGTGCTCGAGGTGTTCCATCAAGGTCGGGCCCTTGTACCAAACCATCGTCTCGGAGCGCGCCACGATGTTGTCGCCTAAGGTGGCCGAGACGGGGATGCAGGTGATGTCGGTGAGGTCAATACGACCGGCGAACGAGCGGTAATCCGACTCAATTCGCGCGACAACGTCCTGCGAATAGTCGACGAGATCCATCTTGTTCACAGCCAGCACGATTCGCCGGATCCCGAGGAGCGACACGAGGTAGCTGTGGCGTCGCGTCTGCGTGAGCACCCCTTTGCGGGCATCAATCAGAATCACGGCGAGATCCGCCGTCGATGCACCGGTAATCATGTTGCGCGTGTACTGCTCATGGCCGGGCGTGTCCGCAACGATGAACTTGCGCTTGTCGGTCGAGAAGAACCGATACGCGACATCGATCGTGATGCCCTGCTCGCGCTCGGCCGACAAGCCATCGACGAGCAGCGCGAAATCGAGCTCGCCGCCACGCGTGCCGAGCTTTCTCGAGTCAACAGCGAGCGCCGCCAGCTGATCTTCGAAGATGAGCTTGGACTCGTACAACAGCCGGCCGATGAGAGTCGACTTGCCGTCATCGACGCTGCCGCAGGTGATGAAGCGGAGCAGGTCCTTGCGTTCCTGGGCACGCAAGTACGCTTCGATGTCGCTGCCAACGGGCTCCAGCGCGCGCGACATCAGAAGTAACCTTCCACCTTTTTCTTTTCCATCGAGGCGGACTGATCGCGATCGATGACACGTCCCTGACGTTCGGAATGACGGGTCAACAGCATCTCGCGGACGATTGCCGGCAGCGTGTCGGCGTCGCTCTCAATCGCGCCAGTCAACGGATAGCAGCCCAGCGTGCGGAACCGGACCTTCCTCATTTCCGGCCTCTCGTCAGGCTCCAGCGGCATCCGATCGTCGTCGACCAGGATCCAGGTGCCGTCGCGACGCACGACCGGCCGCTCGCGCGCCAAGTACAAGAGCACGATGGGAATGCTCTCGAGGTAGATGTACTGCCAGATATCGAACTCCGTCCAATTCGACAGGGGGAAGACGCGGATGCTTTCGCCTGTGTGACGGCGCGCGTTGTACACACGCCAGAGCTCCGGCCGCTGCTGCTTCGGGTCCCAGCGGTGATGGGCTGAACGGATTGAGAAGACGCGCTCCTTCGCGCGAGATTTTTCCTCGTCGCGCCGGCCACCCCCGAACGCCGCGTCGAAACCATACTTGTCGAGCGCTTGTTTGAGCGCCTGCGTCTTCATGATGTCGGTGTGAAGCGCTGAGCCGTGGTGGAACGGGTTGATGCCCATCTCGACACCGGCCTGATTGATATAGACGAGCAGCTCGAGTCCCAGTCGCTTCGCGGTCTCGTCGCGGAACGTGATCATCTCGCGAAATTTCCAGGTCGTGTCGACATGCAGAAGCGGGAAGGAAGGCTTGGCAGGGTAGAACGCCTTCAGCGCCAGATGCAGCATCACAGAGCTGTCTTTGCCGATCGAATAGAGCATTACCGGCCGCTCGCATTCGGCAACCACCTCACGGATGATGTGAATGCTCTCCGCCTCGAGGCGCTGCAGATGCGTCAGCGCCGGGATCGCCGCATCACGGCGCGCGCCGGAGACACCCACGGGGAGATCTCGCGCTGCTGAATTGCGTGGGTCATCAGCCACAGATCGCAGTTTGGTTCGCCGTCACGTTTCCTCGCAAGAAAAGTGATCTCAACTCGCTGCTCGCGGCCGCCTGCCAGTCAAGGGTTGCCAACGGGCCGCGCGCGACGAATCTCACGAATACGCTGAAGCTTATCCATAATAAGCGCAGGAATCACAGATCTCGACCGCGTGCCGCCTGGGCCCCTGCCAGTTTTTTTCACGGTTCTGCCCGATTCCGAGGTACAGGCGATCACCGACGGCTGGTTTCAGACAGTTTTGTCCCTCAGCTTCTTTCGGACGCTTGGCGACAAACCATTCCTGCCCGGATAATTGGCTTAAAAAACGGTACAAGAGCTTCCGATTTATCGTTGACGGCGACGGGTATATGCCGCCTCGGCTGGCACCGACCTCGCATAGCCCCCCACGCTTCGAAGCTGCACGCCCTGGGCACCGCCGAAGCACTCGCCCGGTTCGGAGTCCGGCCCGGGCACGCCGTCGCAAGAGCCATCCTTCGCGATGCACGCTGGGACGTTCCCGGCGGGCGCCGAATCCGCCGGCCGTTGTGCCGACGACAGCCAGCGCGATCACAGGCCCCGAGCCGGCCTGGGAGGAGGGCGCGCCGATGGGAGCGACGCCGGCGACGGCTCCGGCGGCAGCGCCGGCGAGCGCCCCGCCGGCCGCTGCGGCCAGCACCCGATCCGCCGCTTGCCGGGCGGCGCGCCCAAGGCGCAGCGAGATGAGGGCGGCGATGGCGCGCGCAGGCTCGGGCGATCGAAGGAGCGGGACCTGGCCGGCGAAGCGCCGCTGGAGATCCGTTACTCATCCCGTGGCCTCGATCGATCAGTGGGTTTATGCATTTACCGAATCCGGCGTGCCCCAGGTCCACGACCTGGCTCTCACGATGGAGACCGACTTTCCCGACGTGGACTTCCCTCCCGGCACGATGTCACCCACGACGGCGCGGGCGACGACGACAGGGCGGAAGCTCGAATGGCGGTTTGAAAGCCTGGTGACCAGGCCAGGCGATCGGGCTGGATCCTCCGGAGAAGACCAACCCCGGCCCGCTCGCTGCCCGCATCACGTTCTTCGCTGGTCTCACTGTTGTTCTTCACGACCGTGCTGGTCATCCTCGGCATCCTGAACGATGAGATCCTTCACCCCATGAATTACGCGTTCCTGTCTGCGGTCTTTTTCGCGTTTCACCTGCTTCTCGCGTATCTCGTCGATCACGTCAATATCCATTTGTCGTTCGTGCTGGCATCGGCGACGAGCATCTTCCTGGTCGTCACCTACCTTCGCATCGTGGCGGGCACCCGCTTCGCGATTCGCCGCGCCGGCTTTGCGGAGCTCGTCTTCCTCGTGCTTTCAGCTATGCGTTCTTCTTCAAGGGCTACACCGGATTGACGGTGACGATTGGAGCCATCGGGACGCTCGTCGTCCTCATGCAGGCGACGGCTCGCGTGGACTGGTCGCGGGTGTTCGACCGGGAAGCGAGGGCTTAGCCGGGTTTCTGGGAACTTCCCGGCGCGGCCGTCCGTCCTGTTCGGTCATGGGACAGCTGATCCAGGACTTTCGCTACGGTCTTCGTGCGTTCTTGAGGACCCCGGGCTTTTCAATCGTGGCGGTCCTGGTGCTCGCGCTCGGCATTGGCGCGAACAGCGCGATGTTCACGCTCGTCAACGCGATGCTCTTTCGGCCTCTGGCCGGCCGGGCGGGGGAACTGGTCGGCCTCTTCAGTCACGATCGCACCAAGCCGGATTCCTACCGGGCGTTCTCGTACGCCAACTACGCCGACATCCGCGAGAAGAACACCGTCTTCGACGGTCTGATGGCCCATACCTTCGCGATGGTCGGCGTCCCTGCGGGAGATACGACCCGGCGTTCCTTTGTCGAGATGGTGTCGTCCAACTACTTCGCGACGCTCGCCGTCCCGCTCGCTGCGGGGCGTGAGTTCAACGCCGCGGAGGAGCGCCCGGGCGCGAACATTCCCGTCGTCATCGTCAACTACGAGCGCTGGCGCGACGCAGGGTTCAGCGCCGACTTCATCGGCGGAACGGTGAAGATCAACACTCGAGACTTCACGGTCGTCGGCGTAGCGCCGCGCGGCTTCACGGGGACGATGGCGCTGGTTGCGCCGGAGTTCTGGCTGCCGCTCGGGACCTTCGACACCGTGGTGAACGACATCTTCAAGAACAAAGGTGCCGGGCTGGGTGACCGCATGAATCACGCGCTCATCCTCGCGGGGCGATTGAAGGACGGCATGACCGTGGAATCGGCAGCGCCTGCGCTCGACACTCTCGCACGCCAGATGGCTGCGGCGTTCCCCGCTGAAAACAAGGATCAGGCGCTGACGGTCAACCCGCTGCCGCGGATGTCCACGAGCACGCAGCCGCAGAGCGACGGCCCGGTCGCGGCGGCGACAGGCCTTCTGATGGGCATGTCGGCTGTCGTCCTGCTCATCGCGTGCCTCAACATCGCGAACATGCTTCTGGCCCGCGGCACGGCGAGGCGCCGTGAGATTGCCGTGCGGCTCGCGCTCGGCGGCCACCCGACGCGGATCGTGCGGCAGCTGCTCACCGAGAGCCTCACGCTCGCTATCGCCGGCGGTGTCGTCGGCCTCGTCCTGTCATTCTGGGCCATGAAGCTGCTCGTCGCGACGCTCGTCCCGCTGCTGCCGCTGTCGCTCGAATTCACGCCCCGGCCGGACGCCGCGGTGCTCGCCGTCACCATGGCCTTTGCGGTGCTCAGTACCCTGACATTCGGGCTCGGCCCGGCTCTAAAGCTGTCACGCGTCGATGTGGTCTCCGATCTGAAGAATCTCGATGCGCTGGCCCGACGCGCCGGGCGCTTCGGGTGGTTCGGTGCGCGCAATCTGCTCGTGGTCGGTCAGATTGGATTGTCACTGGCGCTGCTCGTAACGGGTGGGCTCTTCGCCCGCGGCGCGATGAACGCCGCTGCGGCAGACCCTGGCTTCAAGTACGAGCGCATCCTCCTCGCCAGCATGGATCCGGCTCTGGTGGGGTTTGGTGAGGCGCGAACTCGCGCGTTGTATCGCAGCGTGCTCGAGCGGGTCAGAAACATCCCCGGCATCGAGGCGGCGGCGATGACGTCCATCGTCCCGTTTGGCGAATTCCAGGAAGGACGGCCAGTCGAGCGAATCGGGGGCGCATCCGCGACGGTGGCGGGCCGATCGCCGAGCTACATGATCGTCGGCACCGACTATTTCAAGGCGCTCGGTTTGACGATGCTGCGCGGCCGCGAATTCACCATTGCCGAAGAGGAATCCGCGGACGCGCCGCGCGTCGCGATCATCAACGAGCCGCTGGCGCGCCAACTGTTCCCGAACGAGGATCCAATTGGGCAGATGATCCGCATCACGCGGCACGAGGACGAGCCGGCGGGCGTCGACTTCGAGCCGATGCAGGTCGTCGGCGTCGCCCCGGGGCTGCGCCAGACATTGTTCGATCAGGCGCCGACACCACACCTGTACGTTCCCTACGGCAATCACTTCCGTTCCGGCATGCACCTTCACGTGCGCGTCGCACGCGCCGGTCCACAGGCCGAAGCGGCCGCGCTCGCAGCACTGCGAACCGAGCTCAGGAGCGCGGACGATCGTCTGCCGGTCCTGGAGCTGACGGCGATGCAGGGCTTCCACGACCGGAGCCTCGGCCTCTGGGGAGTCCGGATGGGCGGCCGGCTGTTGACGACGTTCGGCGCCCTCGCGCTCCTCCTCGCGGTCGTCGGTGTCTACGGCGTGAAATCCTACGTCGTCTCGCAGCGGACGAGAGAAATCGGCATACGAATGGCGCTGGGAGCGCGCCCGATGAGCGTCCTGTGGCTCGTGCTACGCGAAGGTGTGTGGCTGACGGCGGTCGGCGTGGCTGTCGGCTTGCCCCTGGCCGCGCTCGCCGGAAGCGCGCTGAGCGGCCTGCTGTATCAGGTCAGTCCGCTGGATCCAGTCGTCTATGCGATAGCGCCCGCGGTACTGGCGGCCGCAGCAGTCGCAGCCTGCTATCTACCGGCACGCCGCGCGACGCACATCATGCCGCTGACGGCACTGAGGACGGAGTAGCGCAGCCCTCGTAGCGCAGCCCTCGTAGCGCAGCCCTCGTAGCGCAGCCCTCGTAGCGCAGCCCTTTAGGGCTGCTTCTCGATCAACCACGTCCGCGCTTCCCACAGCTCCGGGAAGAACTTTTTGTCGATCGTCATCTTCAGGTACGAAGATCCGGCGCTTCCGCCGGTGCCCATTCGCAGGCCGATCGTCCGCTCGACGAGCTGTACGTGGCGCAGCCGCCAGCTCACGATCAGCTCGTCGAATTCAGTTAGTCGTTCGCACAGATCGATCCAGTCCCGGTAGTGCCGTTCGTCACGATAGAGCGCGAGGATCCCACGGGCCCTTGCTTCGAAACGCTGCTCCTCGGATGCCGTCGGATCCACCGGCGGGATAACGCCCAGGCCCGACAGCGCCTCGAAGAAAACGTCCCGCAGCGACGGCGCCGTGAACCGGCGTTCGAGCGCGGCGCGCATCGGTGAGGCCGGCTCGTGGTACCGCAGCATCTTCTCGTCCTTCAGCCCGCACAGAAACTCGATCTCGCGGAACTGCTCCGATTGAAAACCGCTCGCCGGCCTCAACCTGCCGCGGAACGCCAGAAAGTGCGTCGGCAGCATCGTCTCGAGAATCGTGAACTGATCGACGAGGACCCGGGCAATTTCCGTGCAGCGCCGGAGGAGCCTGGCCGCTTCATAGACCGCGTCCCGCGACCCAGGGACGGACGCGGAAGTCGCTAGGCACGCGACGACGGCATCGAGCTCGTGGAGGATCAGCCGGAACCAGAGCTCGTAGGTCTGATGCGTGATGATGAACAACAGCTCGTCGTGATGGACCGGCGACGATTGCGGATGCTGCAGCGCGATGAGATCCGGCACGCGGAGGTAATCGGCGTAGGTCAGCTGCGGGTGATCGCTTTCCATGAGTAGATAATAGCGACGTGGCGGCTTCCGCGCTCTTTTACGTCGGGGCCGTGACGATGGTCGCCGGCCTCGTCAGCCTCATCTGGCCGGTCCGTCTCGTAGGCATTCGCACGCGGCGGCGCGCAGTCCTCATCGCAGCCGCCGGCCTGGGCATCGTGCTCGTTGCCGCAGCGCTTCCCCACCCGACACACACGGCGACCGCCCGCGACACGCTACTCGATCAGTGGCTTCCAGAGTGGCAGTTCGGCGAGTACCACGAGCGGCGCGTCCAGGCGACGCCACAGCAGGTGGCCGCGGCGATCCGCCGGGTAACCGCCTCGGACATTTTTCTATTCCGCACGCTCACGTTCATCCGCAATCCGCGGCGCCAGAGTCAGAGTGAGCACATCCTCAATCCGCCCGACGAGCGACCAATCATCGACGTCGCGCTGGCGGGCGGATTCGTGCTCCTGGGAGAAGAGGTGGACCGCGAGCTGCTCCTCGGCACGGTCGTCATCGCTCCGCCCGACGTCAGACGCGCCGCAACGCGCGGCGATGTGCCCGCGCTCGATCCCGGTATCTTTCGCACGCTGGACCGCCCCGGCTTTGCGCGCGCTGCGATGAACTTCCGCATCGTCGGCGAGGGGAACGGCTGGACGAAAGTGACGACCGAGACCCGCGTTCACGCGGTCGATCCTGAAACGCAGCGCCGCTTCGCGCGCTACTGGTGCGTGATTTATCCCGGCAGCTGGATCATCCGCTGGAATTGGCTGAAGGCGGTGGAAGCCCGCTTGGCACCCTGAGCACCTTGTTATAGTGATCCCGTGCTGCCGCGAAACATGGGCGGGCTGCATCGCCTGGCCTACCTGGTGATCGGCGGCGCGACCATCGTCATCACGATTGTCGCGCCGGAAGTGCCCCGGGTTGCGCGCATTGGCCTCGGCATCGTGGGGCTGATGGCACTCGCGAGCAGTCTTTCCGGATATTGCGTCACGTGTCACGCGCTCGGACTCACCACCAGGGACAATCGGGTGCGTCGTATGTCTTGACCGGCTCATGAGCCGGTGTTAGTCTCAAATCTCCTCCCACACAACCGTCGACTCCGCAGCGCGGAAGTACTGGCCGGGTGTCTGGATGGCCGAAGCGAAGCAGGAATTTCTGTGGACGATTAGAGCCAGCGACAGCGTCATGCGCTGCGTGCTGCTGCACGAGGCGGGCTTCGCGGAGCTGCAGGTCTTTCAGGACGGCACGCTTGCCATCATGGAGCGGCTGCCGGACGCCGACGCGGCGCGCGCGCACGCCGACCGGCTGCGAGTCCGGCTTCAAGCACGCGGCTGGCAGAAAGTCGGCTAGTCAGCTCTCGTAGACCCATCTCCCTCCGGCCATCGTGCGCTCGATCGGAATGTCGACGAGCGTACCGGGATCCGCTGTCAGCGGGTCGCGGCCGAGGACGACGAGATCGGCGAGCTTGCCCGGTTCGAGTGAACCCTTCAGCGATTCCTCGTAAGACGCGAACGCACCATGCAGCGTCCCGACGCGGAGCGCTTCCTCCACGGTTACGCGCTGGGACGAGCCCCAGACGGTTCCCCGCATGTCCGTGCGCGTGACGCTCGACTGGAGGGCCATCATCGGCTCGAACGGGCCGGGTGGATAGTCGGAGGTCTGCGTCACCCGCAAGCCCGCGTCGAGGAAACTCCGCACGGCAAACATCCGCTCGAGCCTGGCGGCACCGTACTCGCGCATCTTCTCGCCGTGGAAGTACACGTACGTGGAGAACGGATTGGGAATCACGCCCAGCGCGCGCATCCGGTCGATGAGCGCCGGAGTCACGAGGGTGCAGTGCTCGATGCGGAAGCGAGGATCCTTCCGCGGGGCTTCGCGCTGCAGACGCTCGTAGAGACGGAGGACGATATCTATCGCGACGTCGCCGTTGGCGTGGATGCCGAGTTGCCAGCCCGCTTTGTGCGCGGGCAGCGCGCGCTCGGTGAGCGCCGCCTCGTCCATCACGAGGATGCCCCGGTCGTCCGGTCTGCCGACGTACGGCTCCGAGAGCCTGGCGGTGCGCTCGGAGATCGAGCCGTCACAGGTCATCTTCATCGCGCCCACGCGGACCCATTCGTCACCCTCGCCCGTCTGGATGCCTTTGGCGATGAGATCCGGCACATGCCGGTGGGCCATCAGGCAGTAGACGCGCACGGAGAGCTCGCCGGCGGCGCGCGCGTCGCGATACGCGCGAAGATCGTCCGGCGACCCAGCCGCGTCGTGGACCGACGTGATGCCGGCGCGCGACAGCATGTTCGAGATGAGCTTGACGCCGGCGCGGTAGTCGTTCCTCGTCAGCGGCGTGGTGGTGAGTTTGTCGATGAGATCGGTCGCAGTCTCCGCGAGCCGGCCCGATGGCTGGCCCGCCGCGTCACGATCGATTTTTCCGCCGGGCGGATCCGGCGTCCGCCCGTCGATCCGCGCCCGGTCGAATGCCGCGGAGTTGACGTAGGCCGTGTGGCCGCCGCGATGACTGATCCGAACAGGATGGTCGGGCGCCGCGGCGTCGAGATCGGCGCGGCTCAGCGTTCGTCCTTCCTTCGTCTTCGTGTCGTCGTACTTGAAGCCGAGGACCCACTTCCCTTTCGGCGTTTCCGCGGCCCGCTTGCGAATCGCCGCCTGGATGTCGGCAATCGATCGCAGATCGCAGTCGACTTCCCTGAGATGCAGCCGTCCCGCGCTCGCCGGATGTGAATGCGCGTCGATAAAACCAGGGACGACGGTGCGGCCACTGAGGTCGACGCGCGTGGTCCGCGGCCCGGCGAGCGCCAGCATGTCGCTCGAGGTGCCAACGGCGATGATGCGTTCACCCGCAATGGCAATCGCCTCGGCGACCGGTGCCGCCGTGTTCATCGTCAGAAGGCGGCCGCCGTGCAGGACGAGTTGCGGCGCATCGCGTTGCGGGATGGACAGCGGCGCGGCAGCCACGACGCCCAGCGATCGCAGGAACGTGCGGCGTGAACAAATGTGCACGGCTGCACAGCATAGATCAGCCGGGCACGAAATATGCTTATTTCCGCCGCGCCCGGAATCGACCTCCGGGTGCTTGTTTCTGGAGGCTTGCACATGCAGATCGTTCGAAAGACGCTGGCGGTGTTCCTGTCGCTCTGGCTGATTGCACCATCTGCCGGCGCCCAGCAGCAGACCCACGTCGCCGATCGCGCCACGCTCGATCAGGCGGTGGCCGCGGCCGCGGCGCGCGCGGAAGCGGATCGCGCGACGGTCCGCCGCGTCCTCGCGCGGCAGGAAGTGAAAGACGTCGCCGCGAGGCTGGGCGTCGACCTGACGCGGGCCGACTCCGCGGTGCGCCTGCTCGACGGCGCCGAGCTCGCACAGGCAGCCCAGTACGCGTCGCAGATCGAACAGGATCTTGCGGGTGGTGCAACCACCGTCGTGATCACCGCAACGACGATCATCATCATTCTCTTGATCGTCATCGTGATCATCCTGCTGGCTGACTGACCTCTGGTTCACAGGAGATTGGGAATGAGCGCTCGACGGGCGGGGACGCGGATGGGCACGATGCTACTTGCGCTCGCCGTGCCCTCGCTCGTGTCCGCGGCTGGCCTGCTCGACGTTCCATTCGTCTCGCAGTCCGAGCGCCTCTGCGGCGGTGCGGCCGCGGCGATGGTTCTTCGGTACTGGGGCGCGCGTGGCGTCAGGGCCGAGGATTTCGCCGGTCTCGTGGACGACGACGCGGGAGGAATCCGCCAGTCGGCGCTCACCGGCGAGTTGCGAACGCGCGGCCTGCAGCTGATTACTCTCGAGATCTCTGACACCGACGGGCTCGCGCGCCAGATTGCGCGCGGCCGTCCCGTAGTGGCGATGATCGAAGACCAGCCGGGCCGCTATCACTACGTCGTGATCGTCGGCTCGACCGCGGAGCGAATTATCTATCACGATCCTGCGCGCGCACCGCTACGGACGATCGCGCGGACAGAATTCGATCGCGCGTGGTCCGGCACGGGACGCTGGGCGATCGTTCCGGTGCCTTGTGCCTCGTGCCGGGTGCCTGGTGCGGAACGGGTGCCTGGTGCCGGGTCGGTGCCTGGTGCGCAGGCCCAGCCTGGTGCGCAGTCGCCGTCCGACTCTGCGTGCGCATCGCTCGTGACGGAAGGCGTCCGGCTTGTCCGCGCCGGCGATCGCATTGCCGCTGCGCAGACGCTCGAAGCGGCCGTCGCGCTCTGTCCCGCATCGGCTGACGCGAACCTCGAGCTCGCCGGGGTACGGTTCCTCGATCAGAAATGGGACGAAGCCGGGACGTTCGCAGCGCGCGCCGTGGAACTGGCGCCGGAGTCCGATCACGCCTGGCGTGTTCTGGCGTCGAGCCGGTTCGTCGAAGGGGACGCGTCGGGCGCGCTCGAGGCCTGGAACCGGCTCGACGAGCCTCGCCTGGATCTTGTTCGAGTTGCGGGCCTGGAGAATACGAGTCACCGCGTCGTCGAGAACCTCGTTGATGTCGAAGCCGGCACCGTTCTGACGCCCGCGTCGCTCGCTCGTGCGCGCCGGCGGATCGCGGCGCTGCCTTCGGCGAGCGCGTCGCGCGTGAGCTACACACCCGCGGCCAATGGTCTCGCGGACGTCGACGTCGCCATCGTCGAGCGGCCGCTTCGACCGTCGAGGCTCGCAGTCCTGCGGCAGGCGGCTCGCGCAGCGGTGGAACGCGAGATCGCTGCGAGCGTGACCGGCCTGACGCCTGGCGGCGAGCGCTTCAACGCCGCATGGCGATTCTGGGACAACCGTCCTGCGGTCACGTTGAGCGCCGAGGCGCCGTCGTTGTTCGGCGTAACGGGACTCTGGACGATCGAAGGCGGCTGGTCGCGCCAGCCGTACGCGCTCGGCGATTCGACGATGGTTGTCGACGAGCGGCGCCATGTGGGCATCCGATTTGCGGACTGGCTGACGGGGGCGACGCGCGTTGAAGCGGGAACGGGCGTGGATCGATGGTCGGGCCGGACGGCGTCCGCGTTCGTCGACGGCGCCGTTGAACAGCGTCTCTTCGACGACGCAGTTGCCGCGCGTGTCGAGGGTTCGCTCTGGCCGGCGGCCGCAGGATTTGGCGCCGGCCGGGTACTCATCGCATCACGTACGGGGCGGACGGAGTCCTTCTTGTTACGCGCGCGCGCCGGTTTCGAAGCTGCGACCGCTCGCGCGCCGTTCGATCTGTGGCCTGGCGCCGGTGCGGGTCACGCCCGCTCGCCGCGGCTCCGCGCCCATCCGTTGCTCGAGGATGGCGTCATCACCGGTGATGTCTTCGGTCAGCGTCTGGCGCATGCGAGCGTGGAAGTCAGTCGAACACTCCTCTCGCGCATGCTGATGCGCCTCGACGGCGTGATGTTCATGGACAGCGCGCGTGCGTGGCGATCGCTGTCGGGCGATGAGCGGCTGCACGTTGACGCCGGATTTGGCGTCCGGCTTCGCGGCCCAGCTGACGGCGGAGCGATTGCGGTCGACGTCGCGCGCGGCCTGCGAGACGGCCGCGCCGCGCTGACAATCGGATGGGAGCAGTCGTGGCCCAGCTGGTGACCGCCGGTTATAATCGATCCCGTCCCGCTGGGCAGGACGATCGGAGCGGCTGAACGTGCCTCTCGACAGAAGCATCACTTCCGCCCCGCTTACGATTCTGCTCGTCGAAGACGACGCAGGGTATCTGCGTCTGGCCGAACTGGTTCTGGCAGACGCGGCGCGCGTCGCCGAAGCCGATTACAGAGTTGTCACGGCGATGCGACTCTCGGCCGGGCTGGCGCGGCTCGGTCAGGGCGGTGTCGACCTCGTCCTCCTCGACCTTTCCCTTCCCGACAGTCAGGGGATCGCGACCGTACACGCGGTGCGAGCCGAAGCACCGGACGTGCCGATTGTCGTAGTGACGAGCACCGCGGACGAGCGGCTCGCAGCGCAGTCACTGCAGTCCGGGGCGCAGGATTACCTCATCAAAGATGAGATCGACCCGCGGATGCTGGCGCGATCGATTCGGTACGCAATCGACCGACACCAGCTGCAGCGCGAGCTGGTCAATCTGTCGCTCACCGACGAGCTCACGGGCCTGAACAACCGGCGCGGTTTCTTTACGCTCGCGGAGCGCCAGCTGAAGCTGTCGCGCCGCCGCGGCCAGGGGTTGGTCGTCGTCCTGGCGGACCTGGACGGGCTGAAGCAAATCAATGACCGGTTTGGCCACGCCGAAGGCGATCGAGCGCTGATCGCGACCGCGCAGGTGCTGACGGCGACGTTCCGCGATGTGGATATCATCGCGCGGCTCGGCGGAGACGAGTTTGCCG
Source organism: Vicinamibacterales bacterium (assembly GCA_036258175.1). Classification (GTDB taxonomy): domain Bacteria; phylum Acidobacteriota; class Vicinamibacteria; order Vicinamibacterales; family 2-12-FULL-66-21; genus DATAEE01. The sequence goes on along the minus strand of DATAEE010000083.1, from coordinate 47,952 downwards.
TCGTCGTCGTGGACGCGGATGAGAGCCTCGAGGAGGCGCTGCGCGCGAGGCTCCTGCGGCAGATCGAGGCGCGCAACGCCCGCGAAGAGGCAGCCTACACGTTATCGCTGAGCGTCGGAACCGCGCGCCAGCCCGTGCGCAAACCGCGCACGATCGACGACCTCCTGGCTCGCGCGGACGAGGCGCTGTACCGCGTGAAGCGCAGCGGCGCCGGCCCATCCCGCAACGAGCCCAGACCCTCCGAGTCGCTCGTTAAGCGTTAATCCTTGTCTTCCGTCGCCGTGCGATAGATCGCCGAGAGATCGCGCGTGCCCCGATCCAGATAGCGGACGCCCTTGTCCATCCACTCGGGACGTGGCTGACCGAGCAGGTAGTAGTCGAAGAATTCGGCCATGTGAACGGTGAAGTGTTTCTGCGTCTCGCGCTGCGTGAGGCCGTGTTTCTCGCCGTTGTAGTTGAAGAGATAGGCCTCCTTCCCGAGACGGCGCAGCGCTGAGAAGAACTCGATCCCCTGGTACCAGGGCACCGCGCCGTCTTCATCGTTGTGCATCGTGAGGTAGGGGGTCTGCACTTTCTCCACCCAGAAGATTGGTGAGTTCTCGATGAACTGCAGCGGCCGGCTCCAGGGCGGCGCGCCGATGCGGCTCTGCGTTTTCTCGTACTGGAAGGCGCGCGACCGTCCGGTCTCCCATCGGATTCCGCCGTAGGCGCTGATCATGTTCGAGACGGAGGCGCCTGCTTCGACCGCGCGAAACATGTTCGTGCGGGTGATGAGATGGGTGATCTGATACCCGCCCCAGCTGTGGCCCTGAATGCCGATCCGCGCCGGATCGATGAACCCCATGGTGACAACGGTGTGCACTGCCGGCACTACGCACTTTTCTGCGCTCTCGCCTGGGTAGCCCGTGTCGTACACGATGTCCGGCATCAGGATCACGTAGCCGTTACTGGCGTACCGCGTCGGGTTGATCCTGTGGCTCGGCGCCGGTGCAGCGTACGAGTGGAGGTTCTGTGTCAGCTGCTCGTAAATGTAGACCATCAGCGGGTACTTCTTCGTCGGATCGAAGTCGTCCGGCTTGATCAGCGTCGCGCGCAGCGGCTTGCCGTCGGCGTTGACATAGTTCATCAGCTCGGCCTTGCCCCAGCGGAACTGCGCCTGCTGCGGATTGGCGTCGGAGATCTTTTTCGGCGCGCTGAAGGAGCCGTCACTGACCCAGAGATCAGGAAAGACATCGAATCGTGACTGCGTAAAGACGTAGACGTCCGCGTCCTTCGCCTTGCGCACGTTCGCGACGGCCGCGGGAACCATCATCAGCCGGGTCAATTGTCCGTCCCATGATGCGCGATAGAGACCGCTGTCCTTCGTTCGATCGTCGGTGGCCGTCAACAGCACCGGCTCGCTGGTCTTGATGAACGGCTCGGACTCGCCGCGTGCATCCTGACGCTGATATCGGAAGACGATCTTCTGTCCGCGGCCGACTCCGCCGGTGACCATGCGTGCGCCGGAGCCGTCCGGTTTCAGCTCCCACACGTCGTAGCGGTCGTAAATCAGTACGCTGCGATCGCCTTCCGTCCATCCTGCGACACCGTACGGTGCTGGAGACGCTGGCGTGTCCCAGTCCTCCTCTACGAATGGCACGCCGAGACGTCCAGTCAGGTTGACGTCTTTGCCGTCCGACAAACGGACCGAGTGCCAGCCATCGTTATCGTCGGTGTAGTAGAGGACATATCCGCCGCCTGGCGAAAGCCGGGCGTCAAATCCGGACTTCTGGACCAGGCGCTTCTTCGAACCGTCAGGCAGGTTGAAGACGTAATAGTCGTTGTACTCGCCGTCCCACGAGGTGAGCTGGCGGTATGGCAGGTCCGATCTGCCGAAGAGTGTCTCCGAACCCTCGCCGACCGTGACGTCGGGGATTTCTTCCGACCCGAGCTGAATCATCTTTGTCAGCCTCGGCGTGGTGCCCTTCGCGCTGAGGAGCGCAACGGCTACAAAGTTTTCCTTCTTGTCTGATTCCGCACGAACCTTCTGCACTGTCTGGAGAAACGGATCCTTCCAGTGCCACAAGTCGACTTTGAGGGGCTCGGGCGCGTCTTTCGACGGCTCGGGTTTCGGCGCAGGGGCGGTGCCGAAGAACAATCGCGAGCCATCCTTCGAAAACACGACACGTCCGTGCTCGCTCACGGAGAAGCCCGGCGGCATCCCGCCCGTCGTCGAACCTACAATTTTCTCCGCGCTGCCACTACTGGACGCGAGAAACAAATCGAACCGCGGCGCAGGGCCGTTGTGCTCGTCACGATCGCTGACGAAGGCGATCTGCCGGCCCGCCTGATCGATCGCCAATCCCTTGTAGCGTCCTTTGCCGGTCAACAGCGCACGCTGCGACCCGGCGGGTGGCTGGACGTACACGCCATCCTTCTCCGACACCGTCGACACTGTGTAGGCGATGAGGGATCCGTCTCTGGCCCAGGCGTAATCGGTGACACCGCTCACCGTGTTGTTCGTACCCGTCGTGAGGTCACGAATGACGAGGTCGGTGCCAGGTTCGTTTTTCTTCTCAGCTTTGTCTTTTTCCTGCTCTGAGGAGCTGGCTCTGTCTTTCTGGTCGTCCTTGCGCGGTGCGGCCGGCGGTTCGTGGAGCCACGCGACGTACCGGGACGATTCCTCGGGGACCTTGAAGCTCTTCACTCGGTCGGCGGTGAACACATCGCCGCTCTCCAGGTTCACCATCCCAACGCCCGCCTTCGGCTGCTCTTCGGGCTTCTTCTTTTCCTTCTTTGCTTTGTCCAGCTCCGTATCGAGCGGTGCCACCGCGAAGATGACGAACCGGCCGTCCGCGGTGACGACGGGTTCACGGCCGCGGGCGTGCCGGCGCTCGGCACCCGTGCGAACGTTCCGCATGACCAGCTCCCCGTCGCCGTCCTGTGGCGCGAGCACGTAAACCAGCCACACGCCGTCGCGTGACAGTGTCGAGTCCTGTATCGCCCGCCAGGAGTCGTAGACGTCGTGGGTGATAGGACGTTTGGCGCCGGTCTGCATGGCGGCCGGGGCCGTCCACGTCAGCGTCAGGGCGACGAACGCGATGGACCAGCGGAGGTGGCGGCGGCGCATGGCGAGTCTCCTTTTTTCTCCTACGCGCGGCGAGGCTACTATCTCCGGTCTATGAAAACAATCTTCCGGGTCGCAGGCGTGTTTCTGGTCGGTACAGCCCTGGTTCATGCGCGCCAGGCCGAACGGCCCCGCGCGCGGGATCTCGGAATCCGGCCAGGGGTGTTCGAGCCGGGCCCCCATGACGCGATTACGGATGTTGCCGGCGTCCGCGTCGGTCACGCGACCATCGTCGATGCAAGCCGTGTGCGCACGGGCGTCACCGCGATCCTGCCCCATGCCGGGAATCTCTTCCGTGACAAGGTCGCGGGCGCGGTCTTCGTCGGCAACGCATTCGGCAAACTCGCCGGTTCGACACAGGTGGACGAGCTGGGAACGATTGAAACGCCAATCATCCTGACGAACACGCTCAGTGTCGGTACGGCCGTCGAGTCAGTCGTCGCGTGGACGATCGGTCAACCGGGGAATGAGGAGGTCCGCAGCGTGAATGCGCTCGTCGGCGAGACCAACGATGGCGGCCTGAATGACATTCGTGGCTTTCACGTTCGGCGCGAGCACGTGCTCGCGGCGATTCGTGATGCCACCGACGGACCGGTCGCCGAAGGCAGCATCGGCGCGGGCGCGGGAACGCAGGCGTTTGGCTGGAAAGGCGGCATCGGCACTGCCTCGCGCCGCCTGCCGGCACGATATCAGGGGCACACGCTCGGCGTGCTGGTGCAGTCGAACTACGGAGGCGTGTTGACGATCGACGGCGCGCCGGTCGGAAAGGAGCTCGGACGCTACGCGTTTCGCGAGCCACAGGCTCAGAATCCCGAGGCCCGAGGCCCCAAGGCCCAGGCCCCGAGCCCTGACGGATCGTGCATGATCGTCGTCGCAACCGACGCGCCGCTGACCGCGCGGGATCTCAAGCGGCTGGCGGCAAGGGCGCTTTTCGGTCTGGCACGAACCGGCTCGTCGTACTCGAACGGCAGCGGCGACTTCGCGATCGCGTTCTCAACCGCGCGAACCGGCCCGCCTCTGCCCACCGACGCGCTCTCGCCGCTCTTTCAGGCTGCGCTCGAGGCGACGGAGGAAGCAGTGTACAACTCGCTCCTTCGCGCGACGACCGTCACGGGCAATGGAACCACGGTTGAAGCGATTCCGATCGATCGAGTCAGGGAAGTACTGAAGAAGTACGGACGAGGGCAATAACCCATTGTCGATTGCTGAATGCTGATTGATCAATCAGCATTCCACAGTCAGCAATCAGCAATGGGCTATTCGTCTGTCGCCGCTCCTTCGAGGAGCGCCTCGATCGGATCCAGTCGCCCGCCGCTCTCGGTGCACACGGCGAAGCGGGACTTCTCGCCGCCGTACAGCGCAACGCCGGCGTACTCGCCTTTCGCGTTGACGGCGTAGAAGTTGACGTTGAAGTTCGGCTGACCCTTGGGGTTGAGGAGTCGTTTCTCGACCGTATTCGCCTGGATGCGGCGGAGCGCCTCCATGCCGGCGTCCTTGGGATGCATTCCGCGCCGCATCTGCTCGACGACCAGGAACGACGAGCACCCGTAGAGATTCGCTTCGCCGCGGCCGGTGGAACCGGCTGCGCCGACCGCGCCGTCGACGTACAAGCCCGCGCCGAGGATCGGTGAGTCGCCGAGGCGTCCCGGGATCTTCCACGCCAGCCCGCTCGTCGTCGTCGTGCCGCAGATCTCCCCTTTCGGGCTGACGCCGTCGCAATTGATCGTGCCGTAGAAATGGTGCGCGTCGACCCATCCTTCCGCGATCATCTCGAGCTCGACCCGCCGCCGGAACGCCTCGCGCTTGTCGGGCTCGAGGTAGTGGGACGGATCGGTCCGGCGTTTCCATTCGAGCCACGCCTTCCGCGATTGTTCGGTGTTCAAATCGTCCTCGATCTTGAATCCGAGAGTTCGCGCGAACCGCTGCGCGTCCTTCCCGACGATCAGATGGTGATCGGTCTGCTCCATCACCGCCTTCGCCACGAGCGAAGGCGTGCGGACGCCTTCGAGCCCGCCGACGGCACCTGCGCGCTTTTTCGGCCCGTGCATGACCGACGCATCGAGCTGGACGATGCCCTCGGCGTTCGGCAGGCCGCCGTAGCCCACGCTCGTGTCTTCCGGATCGAGCTCGCAGATGTTCACGCCGGCGATCAGTGCATCCAGCAGATCGCCGCCTTTGAGCATCTGAGTGAAGGCGAGTTCGACCGTCGTCTGGTTGCCGCCGTTCTTATAGCGGTGGCCGTTCGACGAGGCGATGACGACCGGCTTGACGCTGCGCGGCGTCAGCATCGTGGGGGCAGCAGGCTTTTCCCTCGGTGGCGTCTGACCGGAAAGCATGCGCGGCGCGGCCGCGGCGAGGCCGGCGGCGGCGCCTGCTCGAACGAACTCACGGCGTTTCATATGGAAAGCTCCTGCGTTGCCGAGTGCGGATTGATTCTATAATGAGAGCCCTCGTGCTCGTGACCCGGCAAATCTCCCTCGAAACGGTCCGCGACGCGGCCGAGCACATTTACCGCGTCGCCGTCAGGACCCCGCTGATTCGCATCGACGCCGGCCCCGGCGAGCTCTATCTCAAACTCGAGACGCTTCAGCCGATCGGCTCGTTCAAGATTCGCGGCGCGTACAACGCCGTGCGGCAGCTGCCGGCGCCCGCGCTGCGCGCAGGCGTCTGGACCGTCAGCGCGGGCAACGCCGCGCAGGGTGTCGCGCTCGCGGCGCGGGCGGCGGGTGCGGCCTGCTCGGTCATGGTGATGGACACGGCGCCGCAGACCAAGCTCCGTGCGATCGAACGGCTCGGAGCGGAGATCGTCAAGGCGACCTACGACGAATGCTGGCGCACGGTCGAAGAGCACCGTTCGGGCCGAATGCGCGGCACGTTCGTGCATCCGTTCGACGACGATGCGTTCATCAGCGGGAACGGGACAATCGGTCTCGAGATTCTGGAGGATCTGCCGGACGTGGACACGGTCATCGCGCCGCTCGGCGGCGGGGGGCTGCTTGCGGGCATCGCGTGCGTCATGCGCGCGCGCCGGCCGGGCGCCAAAGTGTTCGCGGCGGAGCCGGAGACGGCGGCGCCGCTCTCGACGTCGCTCGCAGCGGGAAAACCGGGATACTTTCCGGACTGGCAGCCGTCGTTCGTAGATGGCGCCGGCGGACGATCGGTACTCGCATCGATGTGGCCGCTTCTGTCTGAGTGGGTCGACGGATCGATCGTCGTCACGCTCGACGAAGCAGGACGCGCCATGCGCCTCGTCGCCGAGCGCGCCCGCGTCGTCGCGGAAGGGGCCGCGGCGTGCGCGGTCGCCGCCGCCGTGAAGGTTGCTGAGCGCGCGCGAACGGCGGGCGGGACCCCACCGAAAATCGTGGCGGTCGTTTCCGGCGGGAACATTGATCTGTCCCGTTTCGCCGAGATTGTCGAGGCCGCCAGGTCGTGAACCAGCCGGCGCCCTCCCCCGGATTCGTTCCCGTGCCGGAACGCATCGGCCGCCTCGTCGAACTTGCCTACGACCTCTGGTGGAGCTGGACGTTCCAGGCGCGCGAGGTCTTTCGTCGGCTCGACTACCCGCTGTGGCGCCAGACGGCGCACAACCCCGTCCTGATGCTCCGGCAGATTGCGCCGGAAATGCTCGAAAGGAAGGCGCGCGACGAGGCGTTCCTGGCCCTTTACGACGCAGCCATTCGCGCGCGCGACGGCGCGCGGTCGTCCGCTGACACGTGGTGGCACCAGCGCTTCGGCGGGTCAGGTGGACGGCCTATCGCCTATTTCTCCGCGGAGTTCGCGCTGCACCAGTCGCTGCCAATTTACGCTGGCGGTCTCGGCGTCCTGGCCGGCGATCACTGTAAAGAAGCGAGCGATCTCGGCTTGCCGCTGGTGGGTATCGGGTTCATGTATCCGCAGGGATATTTTCACCAGCGCTTGTCGGCCGAGGGCTGGCAGCAGGAGACCTACGAGCGGCTGAACTGGGCCGACGCGCCGATTGAGTCAGCGCTGACGCCCGACGGGCAGCCCTGCGTTGTGGCGGTTCCGCTTGGCGACCGCAGCGTGCTCGCATCCGTCTGGCGCGTCAGGCTCGGACGCGTGAACCTCTATCTCCTCGACACGGATCTGGAAGAAAACGCGCCGTGGGATCGCGAGCTCTCCGCGCGGTTGTATGGCGGCGACCGCGAAACCCGGATCCAGCAAGAGATCGTTCTCGGCATCGGCGGCGTTCGCGCGCTGCGGGCGTTGGGCTTGGATCCTTGCGTCTGGCATCTGAACGAAGGACACGCGGCATTCGTCGTCCTGCAGCGGATCCGCGAGCGCCTCGAAGCGGGAGACTCGTTCGAGCGCGCGCTCGAGGAGGTGCGCCGCACGACCGTATTCACCACGCACACTCCTGTGGCCGCCGGACACGATGCGTTTCCGTTTCAGCTCGTCGAGAAGCATCTCGCCGGCGCGTGGGGCACGCTCGGCGCTCATCGGGACAAGTTCCTCGCGCTCGGCAACTACGACAACGGCGGCGGTGCGATGTTCAACATGACCGCCCTCGCGATTCGAGCCGCAGGGGCAACCAACGCGGTAAGCCGTGTGCACCGTGACGTCACAGCTGAGATGTGGGCGCCGATCTGGCTGGACGTTCCGCATACGGAGCGGCCGGTACGGGCCCTCACGAATGGCGTGCACATTCACACCTGGGTCTCGTCTGAGATGTCGAAGGTGTTCGAGCGGTTTATTGGCGCCGACTGGCGCGACCGCCACGACGATCCCTCGCTCTGGGACGCCGTGCAGTCCATTCCAGACGAAGACCTCTGGGCCGCCCGCCAGGCGCTGCGGACCTTCCTGTTCGCGTTCATCCGCGAACGCGCCCGCCAGCGCTGGGCCCGCGACCAGGTAGAAGCCGCACGCGTCGTCGCCGCCGGCACGCTCCTCGACCCGGCGGCGCTGACCATCGGGTTCGCGCGGCGTTTCACGGGCTATAAGCGCCCAGAGCTCGTGTTCCACGACAGCGAGCGGCTGGCGCGAATCCTCAATCAGCCGCGGCGTCCCGTGCAGCTGATCTTCGCTGGCAAGGCTCATCCTGCCGACGATCTCGGCAAACATCATCTTCAGCGCGTCTTCCGGCGCTCGATCGATCCGGCCTTCGGCGGGCGGATCGCGTTCGTCGAAGACTACGACTTGCATGTGGCGCACTTCCTCGTGCAGGGGTGCGACGTCTGGCTCAACACTCCGCGCAAGCCGCTCGAAGCCAGCGGCACGAGCGGCATGAAGGCGTCGCTGAACGGCGTGCCGCACCTGAGCATCGGCGATGGCTGGTGGGCCGAGGCCTACACTGGCACGAACGGCTGGCTCATCGCCGGCGATCCCGCGCCCGGCGATCCGGATGCTGCAGACGCGCAGGCGCTCTACAGGATTCTCGAAGATCAGGTCGTGCCGACGTTCTACGATCGGGACGGCCAGGACATCCCGCGCCGCTGGCTCGCCGTCGTCAAAGAGGCGATCCGAACCGTGGCGCCACGGTTCAGCGCCCGCCGGATGGTGAAGGAATACGCCGAGCAGATGTATGCGCCGGCGGCGCGCGAAACCGTGAACCAGCGCAGCTGATCTACAATTCCAGAATGCCCCGGAAGTCAGTCGCCCAATCGCGGTGCGCCCTCTGCGGCGCCAAGGAGGTCTCCGAGCCGCGCGGCGAGGAGAAGTACTGCCGTGACTGTTGGGACAAGAAGATCGCAGTCGAAGAGATCGTCGCGCGCGAATTCGCGCTGAAGCGGTACATCCGTGCGCATAGCGCCGAGAAGTACCTGATCTATCACTCGACGATTAAGCGACCCTGCGGCCAACTCATCGTTGTCGACGACGGGTACGACCTGTTCCTGACGATAGTGCTGTACCCGACATTTGCCTGGGAGGATGCCGCCTACCACCTCGAGGGGGACCCCGAAGGCCGGACGTTCGCGGAGATCCTCGTCGACGTCGTCGCGGCTGAGGTCATCGAGCCCTGGGGTGGCGGCAAGTGGCACCTCGAAGTGTTCCGCTCGGCGAACCCGGACGCCGAGGAGTGGAACGGGGAGATGTAACGGGTCTATAATTCGCGCGTTTCGCTGCGGCCTTTCAGGGGAGGATGCCAATGGCACGTTCCCGTTCGGCGCTTGCTCTCGCTGCCTTCGTCGTGGTCGTCCCGGTCGCCGCCGCGCAGGCCCCGCCAGCAACTTCCTCCGGCGCCCCACCCGCGAAGGCCAAGTACGTTCCGCCGGTCAAGGGTGTCGCGGAGATCGGCATCCTCAAGCCGGACACGAAAGTCGTGGGCAACGAAGTCGTCACCAAGATCAAGGTCAAGAACCTGTCCCTCGGTGCGATCCATCTGCTGCGCGTCGACGAGTACTGGTACGACAAGAAGGGAAACATGCTCCCCGGCGCCACGGAGCGGTGGCGAAAACCGTTCATGCCCGGCGAGGTGATCGAATTCCAGCTGCGCGTGCCGAAGAACCCGGCCTTCTTCCAGAACACGTACAAGTTCACGCACGCCAACGGTCAGTGCAAGGCGAAGACCCTGAAGGCTTCTGACTTTACGACGAAGACCGGGGCTGACTAGGGACGAGAGCGGCGTAGCGTTCGGCAACTGTTCCGATGACCGGCAGCATCCAGCGCTGGCCTTTCCACGCCTTCACCAGACACACGATCCACGCGCCCAGCCCGACGAGCCAGATGATCGCAGCGATCCAGAGCATCGCCGTGAACCCTGCCGCCGAACGTGACAGCACGAGAAACGCCGCGACGTAAAAGGCGACCCCGAGCGCCCAGATGGCGCCCAGGCCGAGGATCGACTGCCACGCGTGGAAGCGGACGTAGCGGTTCTCGCGCTCGAGCGCGAGAACCGCGAATCCGGTGACCCACCACGCCAGATACGCCAGCGCCGCGAGCACGTTCGGAGCGAGGCCGGTGGAAGTGCGTTCCACAAAATCCGCAAGGTTCGCGGAATTCGTGGCGTCCGTGGTGCTCATCGCACCTTGAGAAGCACTTGTCGTGCCGCGACGGGGCCGAGCCGCGAACGCGCTTCGACCTGCAACACGTACAGGCCGGGCGCCACGTTCGCGAGGGGCACCTCGGCGCGGTAGCCGTACCCGCCGCGCGGTCCTTCGAGCTCGGTCGACTTGCGTTCCTCGGACGTCGTGAACAGCACGCGTCCCTCGTCAGCCGTCAGCGTCGTCGTGATATCGACGCCGTGCGGCTTGGCTGCCTCGCCGTCGTAGACCTCGGTATAGAGGACGAGCCGATCGCCGGTCGGGAACTCACGGACCGCGATGGGTGGACCCGGAAGCAGATCCTTGAGTTCGGGATCCGGCGCCGCCGTCGGCGTTCGCGCGGCGGATGCTGACGTGAGCGCCAGGCCGCTCATCGCAAACGGCACCTTCCAGTAGTCGGGCACTTCGAGGTCATTCAGGACGCTGCCCACAAGCCCGCCGTTGGCTTCACGGCCGCCGATGCGTAGCTGATAGCGTCCCGGCGCCAGCTGCAGCCGTGTCGTGAGGCGGAATCCATTCTTCTCGACCGCGTCGCGTGTCTGGGGACGCAGGTCGAGTTTCAGAGTCATGGGCTTCGAGTCGGCGAGCTTCCCTTTCTCGTCGTATGCGAGCGCAGTGACTTCGAGTTGATTCTGGAAGACTCCGCCCTTTTCGACGAACTTCAGATCGGCGCCGTCGATTTCGACTGCGATCAGAACCGACGCCTTAGGCGGTACGCCCTTGAATGGCGCGGCAAAGGTGCGGAGCGTGAGGCCCGCTATCGGAATCGGGCTGTTGATCGCTTCGCGCAATGCCGCGGACCCCTCCTTTGGCGGTGGCGGTGTATTGGCACGGCCTCTCGGGGCTACATACCCTTTTCGCGCGCGGACTTCGAGGCCGGGACGATTCAGGCGCACGCTGACCTTGCGGAAGCGGCCGTCGCGCCGTTCGTTCGTCGAGTAATAACCCAGCACGTAGTACGAGCTGTTGTCCCGGACGACACGGTCGAACGCCTTGGCGAAGTCGTTCGAATTGACCGACGCGAAGCCGCCGGTCTCCTCCGAGAACACGCGCAGGCTGTCCTGCGAGAGCCGGAGCTCGTCCTGCAGCCCTTGAGCGTTGAGCCGCAGAGACGGATCCTGAGGCGGCGCCGTCAACTCCATCACTTCGTCGCCCATCGTCGTCAGACCGCGCGGGTCGATGGAATAAATCGCGACGTTCGCACGCGTCGCGGTGCCGATGGCGTCTCGCGTCTCGTCAAGGATCTGCGTCGCGGATGACGTCCCGAAGACGTCGTAGATGTCGTAGTCGATGCCCTCGCTCAGGAAGAGGAGCGCTTTGCGCCGGCCACGGATGCCGGACAGAAACTCCGCGGCGTTTTTCAGCGTGCTCAGCATGGCGCGCGCCTGATAGCCGCGCTCGAAGTCCGCCGGATCTTTCAGCGGATCGCTTTCCATCGGGGTTCCACGCCTGTTGTTGTATTCAGCCTGCTTTTCGAGCGTCGCCGAACGCAGTTTCTTGCCCATGAATTTATCGACCGCAGCCATGAGCAGACGCTTGTTGCTCGTGAAATCCTGCGACGCATCGGCGCGGCCGCTGGTATGCACGACGGCTGCCATGTCGTTCGCGCCGAGGAACCGCTCGATGAATTGTTTCGCGGCGCGCCGGACCAGTTGTGAGCGCAGGCCCGCCGTGTGGAGATCGTCGAGCAGGATCATGTACACGCGGCCCGCGAACTCGCGCTCGTTCGTCTGAACGTCCGGTTCGATCGGCGTCGACGTGTAGAGCGGCGCGACAGCGCGCTCGACGGGAATGTCGACCATCGAGAAGATCGCCACCGACTGCGCCTTGCCGTCCTCGGTGACCTGGAAGTCCTCTTTCTTGAGGTCGCGCACGAAGTTGCCCTGGGCGTCGGTCACGATCGCGTCGATCTCGACATAGTTGATCTCGACCTTGAAGGTGACCGGCGGCTGACTTTGTGTCGCCGGGGACGTTGGCGCAGGCTGGCCCTGGCCCGCCGTGGCCGGTGGCGTTTGGGGCGGCGGCGTCTGGGCGACCAACGCCGCAGCCGTCATCGTCGCCAATCCGAGAGCTACTCCCAGTCTGTTTCGCATAGGTGTCGATCTGTCAGGCAGGCCTGGCTATCCCTTTATAACCCCGATAGGCCGTAGCTGAGCAACCCTCGTGCTGAGCCCGGCCTCGTGCACGATACGAACGACATCGGCAACGTCCTTGTAGGCTTCTGGCATCTCCTCGGCGATCGTCGCCATCCCCGCGGCGCGAATGTAGATCCCGCGCCGCTCGAGATCCTCGATGAGATCCCGGCCGCGGACGGCCCGTTTGGCCTGTCTGCGGCTCATCTTCCGTCCGGCGCCATGGCAGGTCGACCCAAAGGTCTGCGCGTGGGCCTTTTCCGTTCCCACGAGCACGTAGGAATAGCGCCCCATGTCGCCAGGAATCAGCACCGGCTGTCCGACGTCACGGTACGGCGCCGGCGTCTGCGGATGTCCCGCCGGGTACGCCCGGGTCGAGCCTTTGCGGTGCACGCAGACACGCCGCTCTTTCCCGTCAATCTGAAACGTCTCGAATTTCGCGATGTTGTGGCAGACGTCGTAGACGACGCGGAACCCCGTGCGGCCGGGGGCTACGCCAAGCGCCGCCGCGATCGATTCGCGCGCCCAGTGGCTCATCACCTGGCGGTTGGCAAAGGCGAAGTTGGCAGCTGCCGCCATCGCCCCGAGGTACGCGCGCCCTTCGGGCGATCGGATCGGCGCGCAGCACAGTTGGCGATCCGGCAGGTTGATGCCGTAGAAGCGCGCAGCGTCGACCATTACGCGCAGGTGCTCCTGGCAGACCTGGTGCCCGAGCCCGCGCGAGCCGCTGTGGATCATCACTGTGATTTGATCCTTGAACAAGCCGAACGCCGCGGCGACCGGCTCGTCGTAGATCTCGGCGACGTACTGCACTTCGAGAAAGTGATTTCCCGATCCCAGCGAGCCGAGCTGCGTGGCGCCGCGCTGTCGCGCGCGGGCCGAAACGAGATTCGGGTCGGCGTTTGGCAGCGCGCCACGCTCCTCGATCCGGTCGAGGTCATCTGCCTCCCCGAGACCACGCTTGATCGCCCACGCGGCGCCCTGTGAAAGCACGCCACGCATATCGTCGTCGCTCAGCCGCAAGTCGCGGCGTCCTTCTCCCACGCCGGTCGGGACGTTGTTGAACAGATGCGTCACGATCTCGCGTAGCTGCGGGGACACCTCCTCGCGGCACAGCGTGGAGGCCATCAATCGAACGCCGCAGTTGATGTCGTAGCCGACGCCCCCGGGCGAGACGACGCCGTCCTCGGCGTCCATGCCGGCGACACCGCCGATCGGGAATCCATATCCCCAGTGAATATCCGGCATCGCGAGCGACGAGCCGAGGATGCCAGGCAGGTGCGCAACGTTTCGGACCTGCTCGAGGCTTTGATCGTTCTGCAGGTCGGCGATCATTTCCGCGTCGGCGTAGACGATGCCGTCGACGAGCATGCCCCCGCTTCTTGGGATCCGCCAGCGATGCTTGTCGATGCGCTCGAGCTTCATGTCGAACGTCAAATATCAAACACGAGCAACGTCTCGTAGCCATCCGGGCCACGCTCGATCCGAAGCCCGTGAAACGTCACCGCCTTCACGAGGACTTTGATCGGATGGCGTGCCGGATCGCGCGTTTCACCGGAGATCTCGGCATTGACGCGCCACCGCCCGCCTTGCTCCGCGAGGCGGGCCTGCGCGGTCGCGACCAGCAGCTGCTCGGTCTCGAACCGATACAACAGTTCCCCCACCCAGTCGACGAGCAGGAGCTCGAGGTCGGACGCTTCGAGCGCGACCGTGAACGAGCGTCTCGGCACCACGGCCTCCGGCACCGTGATCACCGCCGTCAGCGCGCCGGCGGCGGCCGCGAAGAGATCATCGAGCGTCGCGCCACGCAGGCGGACGGCCACGTCGGCGGTATGGTCCACGAACGTAAACCCTTGCGGCGTCAAACTTTCCTCCGATCTCCCGCGTCTTATTTATACTCGTAGGATGCTGTTCGACGTCCCTGCCGTCCAGCGCGCGCTCGCGGCCGACAGACTGGACGGTTGGCTGCTTTACGATTTCCACGGATCGAACCCCATCGCGGCCACGTTAGCCGGCCTGGCGGGCTCGTCGGGCAAGTTGACGACGCGCCGCTGGTACTACCTGATCCCAGCTTCCGGGGCGCCGCGCGGACTGGTTCACGCGATCGAGCGTCATAATCTCGACGGGCTTCCGGGGACAAAGGAAGCGTATGCTGGCCGCCGCGAGCTCGAAGCGGGCCTGCGGCGCCTGCTCGACGGCTGCCAGCGCGTCGCCATGGAGTATTCACCGCAGGGCGCTATCCCGTACGTGTCGCGGGTGGACGCGGGCACGTTCGAGGCGGTGCGGTCGCTCGGCGTCGACATCGTGTCATCGGGCGATCTCGTGCAGCGTTTCGAGGCGTCATGGAGCGCCGAGGCACTGGCGTCGCATCGCGCGGCATCCGAGCGGCTGTATCGAATCAAGGACCGCGCGTTCGAAGCCCTCCGGTCGACCATGCGCGAGCGCGGCGCATGGGACGAATACGAGCTGCAGCAGAAGATGATGGAGTGGTTTTCCGACGAGGAACTGGTAACCGATTCGCCGCCCGTCGTCGCGGCGATGGAGAATGCGGGGAGCCCGCATTACCTGCCGTCGCCAGAGGCGCACCGTGTCATTCGCGCCAATGAGCTAGTGCTGCTCGATCTATGGGGAAAGCTTCCGACGGATGGCGCGGTCTTTGCGGACATCACGTGGGTGGGGTTCACCGGCTCGTCTGTGCCGGCTGAGTTCAGCAGCGCGTTCGGCGCGATTCGCGACGGACGGGACGCCGCGATCCAGCTCGTCCAGGCCTCGGCTCGCGAGCGGCGGGACCTGCGCGGATGGCAGGTCGATCGGGCGGCGCGAGAGGTCATCGAGCGCGCCGGCTACGGAAAAGCGTTCATCCATCGGACCGGACACAGCCTCGGCGGGACCGTCCACGGCAACGGCGTCCACATGGACGATTACGAAACCCACGACGACCGTCGATTGCTTCCGGGCACCGGTTTCACGATAGAACCCGGAGTGTATTTCGATCGCTTCGGCGTACGGACTGAAGTCAATATCTATTACGGCGATGGCGAGGCCACCGTCACCGGACCGGCTCAAACCGAGATCGTGACCGTTTAGGAACGAATGAGCAGACAAACGCGTCAAGCGCTTTAAGGAAGAACAACGGTATGTCAACGAAGAAAACAACTCTCTTCTACACAGTTCTCATAGTCATCGCATCGATCGCGGTCGGGATGGTCATCGCGTCCCGCCTCGACATGTCGTCGTCCTCCTCGGCGCAGACGGTCTCGCTTCCGCCGGCGAACAGCGCGCCGCTGGCCGGGCCGGTCGATGCCGCGACGTTCCGGAACATCGCGAAGGCGCAGAGTCCGGCCGTCGTGAACATCCGGACCGAGGCGCGCCGGCGCACGCGCGAGCTGACCGAGTTCTTCGGCGGCGACGACTTCATGGAGCGCTTCTTTGGCGGCGGCCGCGCGCAGCCGGGCCCGGACACCCGCCGGCGTCAGCCACCCGAACAGTTCAGCGAGGGCGCCGGCACGGGGTTCATTGTCGACAAGGATGGATTCATCCTGACGAATAACCACGTCGTGGAAGGCGCGGATCGGATCCGGGTCGCGCTCTTCAACTCGAACGGCGACATCTATGACGCCAAGGTAGTCGGGCGAGACCCGATTACTGACAGCGCGCTGATTCAGCTCTCGGAAAAGCCGAGCGAGGCACTGCCAGTCGTCAAGTTCGGCGACTCGGACCAGCTGCAGCCGGGTGACTGGGTCATGGCCATCGGGAACCCGTTCAACCTGTCCCACACCGTCACGGTAGGCGTCGTCAGCGCTCTAGGGCGCCAGGTACCTGGCAGCGGCGTCGCACAGCGCGAACAGCCGATGATCCAGACGGACGCGGCGATCAACCCTGGCAATTCTGGCGGCCCGCTGCTCAACGTCCGCGGCGAGGTCGTCGGCATCAACACGGCTATCTTTACGGATCAGCGGTCTGCGAACATCGGGATTGGGTTCGCCACGCCGATTAACCTCGTGCGCGAGCTGCTGCCGCAGCTTCGTACCGGGAAGATCACGCGCGGCCGCATCGGCGTGCAGGTCAACTCGCGGCAGTTCACCGAGAGCCAGGCTCGGGCGCTCGGCCTCCCGCGGCGCGAGGGCGCGCTCATCACGACCGTCACCAAGGCGGGTCCTGCGGACTCGGCCGGTCTCAAGCCGGGCGACGTGATCATGGAATACAACGGTAAGCCGGTGAAGGACAGTTCCGACCTCGTCAATCAGGTCGTGCGGACGAAGCCGGGCACGACGGTGCCCCTAAAGGTTGTGCGGAAAGGCCAGACGCAATCGCTTAACGTCACCGTTGAGGAACTGGATCTCGACGAGGAGCAGGGCGCTCGAACGACCGAGGAGCCCGAAAGCACCGAAGAAACGATCGAGACCGGCTTCGGGATGGAGCTGACGCCGCTCAGCGCCGAGGCCATCCGGCGGTTTAGACTGCCGTCGGACCTCTCCGGCGCGCTCGTTACATCGGTCGATCGCGGCAGCGCGGCGGAAGCCGGGAACGTGGTCGAGGGGGACATCATCCTTCAGGTGAACACTCGGCCAGTGTCCAGCGCGACCGATGTTCGCCGCGAGCTGCAGAGCATTCGCTCGGGTGATACGGCGTCGTTGCTCGTCTGGCGCCGTGGGCGGACCGGCGACGGTCAGGAAGTGTTCCTGACGATCACCAAGCCGTAAATCACTGCTGAATCTGAGATGCTGAATGCTGAGTGGCCGTTCACTCAGCATTCAGCGCTCAGCATTCAGCACTGAGGTGCAACTCGCTCCTCTCTCTCGTCCGCGATCGCATTCGCACGGACGGCCCAATCACCGCCGCTGCGTTCATCGAACTCGCCCTGTATCACCCTGAATATGGCTACTACACGCGTGCCGGCCGGCGGTCCGGCCGAGGCGGCGATTTCTACACGAGCGTCGACGTGGGCTCGCTCTTCGGAGAATTGCTGGCGGTCCAGATTGCAGAGTGCTTCGACAGTCTGAGCGGCGATTGCCAAGCCCCAGGCCCTAAGCCCCAGGCCCCGCTGGATCTCGTCGAGGCGGCAGCGGGTGACGGCCGCCTCGCGCGCGACGTACTGGACGCACTCCAGCGCGAGCGGCCCGATCTCTACGAGCGGACGCGGATGACGCTCGTCGACCGCAGTGGCACGGCGACCGGCACGCAAGCGGAGACCCTCCAGCATCACGCGCGACAACTTCGCGAGGACGCGCGCTCCGAATCATCGACCCTCGCTGAACTGCCGGACTGCACAGTAGGGGTCGTCTATGCCAACGAGCTGCTCGACGCCTTCCCTGTCCACGTCGTCGTCATGCGCCAGGAGGGATTGAAAGAAATCTTTGTTGCCGATCAGAACGGAACCCTGGTCGAGATCGAAGCCGCGCCGTCGACACCGGCCCTTCAGGCCCATCTCGATCGCGGAGGCATCGCTCTCCAAGCAGGCGGCCGCGCTGAGATCAATCTGGCCGCGGATGATTGGATAGCGACGGCCGGTCGGAGAATCGAGCGCGGGTTTCTCGTGCTCATCGACTACGGGCATGAGGCGCGCGAGCTTTATTCAGGCAGCCACGCGACCGGAACGTTGACGACGTTTGCCAGCCATCGAGCCGCGTCTCAGACTTCTGATTGGCTGCGCGACCCGGGCGAGCGCGATATCACGTCCCACGTCGACCTGACGGCCGTAAGGCTCTCAGCCGAGCGCGCCGGCTTCACTACTCTCGGCATAACCGATCAAACCTACTTCCTTCTCGGTCTCGGCTTGCTGGAGCGTGCAGGAGTAGAGAGGACCAACCAGGCGAAGACCCTCATGCTTCCCGGCGGTCTCGGCAGCACGCACAAAGTGATGATCTTCAGCAAGGGCGTCGGGCAGCCTTCGCTCAAGGGTCTCTCCTACCGCGTGCGCGTCACGTGATGCCACTCTACGGCTGGGTCGGACTCGCTGTACTTCTCGTATCGGAGGCGGGGACGCTCGCGCGCATCGAGCCGTTCTGGACGTGGCACACGGCAGTCGCCTGGACCGCCTACATTCTGCTCGTCGACGCCATCGTCTGGAATCGCTGTGGTTCGTCGTGGATCCGCAGCGCCCCCGCCGAGTTCGCGTTCCTCGCGATCCTGTCGATTCCGCTCTGGCTCGTGTTCGAGTGCTACAACCCCTTCATCGACAGCTGGGACTACCTGAACCTGCCCGACCCGCCTCTGAGGTACTTCGGGGACGCGTGGGCGGCGTTCGCGACGATCTCGCCGGCCATCTTCGAGACCGCCGATCTCGCTGCGACCCTCCGTGCGCCGGAGACGGACCGCCGCCAGCTGCCGGCGCCACGGATGTCTTCGGCCCAGATGGCATCGATAGCGGTCGGCCTGGTCATGCTCATCCTCCCGTTTATCTGGCCAAGTCCATGGTTGGCCGCGCCTGTCTGGCCCGGCTTCATCTTTCTGCTCGATCCGATCAACGCGCGGCTCGGCGCCGACTGGCTTTTTGCAGGGCGAGCAGGCTTATGGCCGACGCGCGCCGGTTCGCTCATGCTCTCCGGGCTCATCTGTGGGTTTCTGTGGGAGTTCTGGAATTATTGGGCGCGTGCCCGATGGGTCTACAATGTGCCCATTCTGCCCGACGTCAAGATTTTCGAGATGCCTGTGCTTGGCTATCTGGGTTTTCCGGCATTTGCCCTCGAGTACTTCACGATGTATGTGTTCGTTCGCCACTGGCTCTGGCGTGGCCGACTCGCCGAGTCGCCGCGCCCGCTCGTCAGCGTGTATCTGCCGCGATCTACGGTTGAAGCTGTTTGAATCAGCGTGCATCTCCGGAAATCGCCGGCATATAATGCGCGCTTTCGTCGCGTCGACACGGAGGCTCCCATGCTGAGCACGAGCATCGAACGGGAGATCAAGCTCCGGTTCGGCTCCCCCGACGAGGCACGAGCGGCGATCGAGGCGGCAGGCGCCACACCTCTTCGCGGCCGCCGTTTGCAGGACGACCATCTCCTGGACACCGACGACGAGTCGTTGCGTCGGCGGCGCTGCGTATTGCGTGTGCGGCTCGAGAACGGCAAGAGCCGCCTCACCTTCAAAGGGCCGGTCGAACCCTCCGCGATGAAAGTGCGCGAAGAGTTAGAAACGGTTGTCGCCGACGGCGAGGTCCTGCTGAGAGTGCTCGAAGAATCAGGCTTCCACGTCTGGTTCCGCTATCAGAAGTACCGGGAGGAGTACTCGCACGAGGATGTGATCGTCGCGATCGACGAGACTCCCGTTGGAACGTACGTCGAGATCGAAGGCAGCGAACGTGGCATCGCGGCAATGGCGGAAGCGGTGGGACGCGGGCCATCGGATTACATCCTCGATTCGTATCGCGCGCTCTTCCTCACCGAGCGCGTGGCGTTCGGCCTGACGGGCCGGGACATGATCTTCGAGGACATTTGACCGGCGTCGATCGCGCCCTGGTCCTCACGGCCGGTCTCGGTACCCGCCTACGTCCCCTCAGCCTCGCGCGCGCAAAGGCAGCGCTGCCCGTGGCGGGTGTTCCGCTTGCCGTTCGTATCCTGCGGTGGCTGGCCGCGAGCGGTGTCACCGAGGCTGTCCTCAATCTGCACTATCGTCCCGAAACGATTGCGCGCGAGATCGGCGACGGCGGCGGAACCGGTCTGCGTGTGCGCTACTCCTGGGAACAGCCCTTGCTCGGATCCGCCGGTGGCCCGCGCAAGGCTCTGTCGATCCTGGAGACCGATCGGTTTCTGGTCATCAACGGTGACACGCTGACTGATGTACCCCTCTCCGCGGTCGTCGAAGCGCACGAGCGTTCGGGCGCGCTCGTTACGATGGCGCTCATACCGAACCCGCGTCCCGAGTACTATGGAGGGGTCGTCGTGCGAGACGATGTCGTGTGCGGGTTCACGAATACAGGACCCAACTTTCACTTCATCGGCGTGCAGGTCGTGGAAGCAACCGTCTTCGCCGGCGTGCCGGACGATCGCCCGTCCAGTTCGATCGGAGCGCTGTATCCGTCGCTCATAAAAGCGCGGCCGGATGCCATCCGCGCATTCATTTGCGACGCCTCGTTCGACGACATCGGTACGCCGTCCGACTATCTCGAGACGTCGCTGCGCGTGGCGGCACAGGAACACGCTGCTCATAGCCTTCGTGGGGCGGACTGCACGATTCATTCAGGCGCGCACGTGACCCGTTCGGTGCTGTGGGATCGTGTTGACGTTGGCGACGGCGCCTCGCTCGTCGAGTGCGTCGTGGCAGACGACGTCGCGGTCCCGCCGGGCGCGCGGTTCGAGCGGCAAGCGGTCGTCCGCGGCGAGCAGGGCGTGATCACCGCGCCACTATGACCAGGGGTTCGACATGACCACCAGGCTGACCATCGACGCTGAGGCGGCACAGACGCGAGTCCGGGCTTATCTGGACCGCAGTGGCCTTACCGCGCGCGCGGCGCGCGTCGTGCCGCTCACCGGCGACGCCTCGGATCGGCGGTACTTCCGCATTCTCGTCCCGGACGGCCCCACTACCGTGTTGGCGCTGCACGCAGGGCCGATCGACTACGCGACGCTGCCGTTCGTCAACGTCGCAGAGTTGCTTGCACGAATGCCCGTACCGATTCCCGCGATACTCGATCATGCGGACGACCTGGGCGTGTTGGTCCTCGAGGATTTGGGTGACGTGACGCTGCAGGCGCACGTCGGCGCGGCCTCCGTCAGCGAGCACATCGCGCATTACCGCCAGGCGGTTGCGATCCTCGAGGTGCTGCAACGTCGCGGCGCGGAGTTGGCGTCACCGGCCTTCCTCCCGTACGGCATCGCCTTCGACGTCGAGAAGCTCGGATGGGAGCTCGATTTTTTTGCGAAGCATTTTCTCAAGGCGTACCGCGGCATCGATCTGCCAGCGGCGGCGCGGGCCGCACTCGCCACGGAATTTCGCACGATCGTCGAAGAGCTGGCCACCGAACCGCACGTGCTCTGTCACCGCGACTATCACAGTCGGAATTTGATGCTGCACCAGGGGCGCCTGTACGCGATCGATTTCCAGGACGCGCGCATGGGTCCCGATACCTACGATCTCGTGTCGCTCTTGCGGGACTCGTACGTCGACATTCCCGAGCAGACGGCGGACGATCTCGTCACGCACTTTCTGTCGCTCGGCGAACGCACCAATGAGGCTCGCGCGTTCCGCGATCGCTTCGATGTGATGGCCCTTCAGCGCAACCTGAAAGCGCTTGGCACGTTCGGCTACCAGACGACGACCCGCGGGAATCCGGTCTACATTCAGTACATGCCGAGAACATTGCGCCACGTGCGGGACAATCTCCACCGCCAGTCCCGCTTCGGCCGGCTGCACGAGATCCTGGCCGCGCACGTCGACGAGCTGCGGTAGGGGCGGTTCGCGAACCGCCCCGACTCCCTGCTAAAATCACTGGTTTACAGCCGCCGCGATGAAGTTCGCCGTTTCGACGCACCTGTATCACGACCAGCGCCTCGAGCGCCGGCACCTCGAGGAGGTGAAGGCGTACGGGTTCGACGCGGTCGAGGTCTTCGCAACGCGCTCGCACATCGACTACTACGACGTCCAGGCCATCGAGTCGCTTGCCGGCTGGCTGGATCGGACCGGCCTGCGCCTGCACGGGATCCACGCGCCGATTACCGACAGGCTCGACAAGGGAGATGTCTGGGGCCGGACGTACTCGATCGCCTCGAGCGATCCGGCGCGCCGCGAGGAAGCCATCCGCGAAGTCAACATCGCGCTCGACATCGTCCGGCGGATTCGATCGGAGGTCGTCGTTCTGCATCTCGGGGTGCCGGATGCCAAGTCCTCGGCGGCTGCAGACAACAACCGCGAGGCCATGCGCCGCAGCGTCGCCGAAATCGGTGAGCTGACGGCGATCGCGGGCGTCAGGCTGGCGATCGAGGTCATCCCGAACGCCCTGTCGACTCCGGAAGCGCTGGTACGGCTGCTCGAAGACGATTTCGCCGAGAACCACCTGGGCATCTGTCTCGACTTCGGTCATGCGTTTCTGATGGGAGACGTGGTGGATGCAGTCGAACAGGCGTCGGGCCATATCGTGTCGACCCACGTGCATGACAACAAGCGCAAGAGCGACGATCACCTTCCGCCGTTCGACGGAACGATCGATTGGCCGGCGGCGCTGATGGCCGTGCAGAAAGTGGGATACGAGGGGACGTTCGTATTCGAGGTCGCGAACGTCTCGACGCCGCGGGACGTCCTCGAGAAGACGCGCAGTGCGCGCGACCGGTTCGAGGAGGTGGTCATCGGCTGGCCGCCGGCGACAGAACACTAATCATGGTGGTGTACATCGAAGACATTGCCCGGCACGACGGCAAACCCGTCACGATCCGCGGCTGGCTCCATAACCGGCGTTCGAGCGGAAAGATCCACTTCCTCACGGTTCGCGACGGCAGCGGTTTCATCCAGGCGGTCATCTCGAAGAAGGCGGTGCCGGAAGAAGTGTTCTCGCGCGCCGATCACTTGTCGCAGGAGACAGCGATCGCCGTCGAAGGGACGGTGCGTGCCGACTCACGCGCACCGGGCGGCTACGAAATCGACGTCACCGGTCTCGACATCGTCGGGCCGTCGCAGGAGTTTCCGATCACCCCCAAGGAGCACGGCGTCGACTACCTCCTCGATCGACGGCACCTCTGGATCCGGTCGCCGCGACAGCAGGCGATTCTGCGGATTCGCCACGAGGTCATCGACGCGATCCGCGATTTCTTCAACAGCCGCGGCTTCATCCTGGCGGACACGCCGATCTTCACGCCGTCCGCGTGCGAAGGCACGACGACCTTGTTTCCGGTGCAGTACTTCGAGGACAACACGGCGTACCTGACGCAGAGCGGCCAGCTCTACAACGAAGCCAACGCGATGGCGCTCGGCCGCGTCTACTGTTTCGGCCCCACGTTTCGCGCCGAGAAGTCGAAGACCCGGCGCCATCTCACCGAATTCTGGATGGTCGAACCTGAAGTCGCCTACGCGTCGCTCGACGACGTCATCGACCTGGGTGAAGCGCTCGTTTGCGACGTGATCGCGCGCGTACTCGACCGCCGTCAGGCGGAACTCAAGGCACTCGAGCGCGACACGACGAAGCTCGAGCGCGTGAAGCCGCCCTTCCCGCGCATTTCGTACGACGACGCGGTGAAGATCCTCAAAGAGAAGGGACAGCCGTTCGAATGGGGCGGCGACTTCGGTGGGACCGACGAGACGGTGCTGTCAGAGCAGTTCGATCGACCCATTGCCGTCCATCGCTATCCGAGCAAGGTGAAGGCCTTCTACATGAAGCCGGATCCGGCGCGGCCGGATGTGGCACTGTGCGTCGACTTCCTGGCGCCCGAGGGGTACGGGGAGATCATCGGCGGCGGGCAGCGCCTGGACGACTACGATCTGCTGCTCCAGCGCATCAAGGAGCACAACCTGCCGCAGGAAGCGTTCGAGTGGTATCTCGACTTGCGCCGCTTTGGCAGCGTTCCCCATGGCGGCTTCGGCATGGGCGTCGAGCGCGTCGTGAGCTGGATCTGCACCCTCGAGCACTTGCGCGAGGCGATTCCGTATCCGCGGATGATCTATCGGGTCTATCCGTGATCGTCAATCAGCAATGATCTTCAATCAGCAATCAGCAATCCACATTCAGCAATGAAGGTCGGTTTCCTTTCCCTCGGGTGCCCCAAGAACCTCGTCGACGGCGAGGTCATGCTGGGTCTGGCCGAACAGGCCGGCCACGAGATCACCGCCGACAGCTCGTCGGCGGATGTTCTCGTCGTCAACACCTGCGCTTTCATCGACGCCGCGAAGCAGGAGTCGGTCGACGCGATCCTGGAGATGGCACAGCACAAGCGCGACGGGCGCTGCATGCGCCTTGTCGTCACCGGTTGCCTCGCCGAACGCTACCGCGACGAGTTGAAGAGGGAAATTCCTGAGATTGACGCTGTGCTCGGGACCGGAGAAGTGCCCGGGATTGTTGCGGCAATCGAGAACCGCACGAGCGCGCCGGTCGCGCCGGTGACTTTCTTTGGGACCAGCCTGAAGGCCGGTTCCACAAGATCAACCAGCCTCGAGTCTGGTGGCACACCCAGGCCGACCTACATCTACGATGCGAATACACCGCGGAGGCTGACGACGCCGAAGCATTTTGCGTACGTCAAGGTCGCCGAAGGCTGCGACTACACCTGTTCGTTCTGCATCATCCCGACGCTTCGCGGCGCGTATCGAAGCCGGCCGGCCGAGTCGATCGTCGAGGAGGCACGCGGCCTCGCAGCCCGCGGCGTCAAAGAGCTGATCCTCATCTCGCAGGACACGACGTTCTACGGCATCGACCGCGGGGAGCGCGGCGCGCTTGCCCGACTGCTGCGCGACCTCAATGCGGTAGACGGCCTCGAGTGGATTCGTCTGCTCTATCTCTACCCGACGACGATCACGGCCGAGACGCTCGATGCGATGGCTGATTGCGAGAAGGTCTGCAAGTACATCGACCTGCCGCTTCAGCATGCATCGGCTGATGTGCTGCGCCGGATGCGACGACCGGGGAATCGCGACGTGTACACCGCGCTGCTGAACAAGATTCGGCACCGGATGCCGGCCGTCACGCTTCGCACGACCTTCATCGTGGGTTTCCCCGGTGAGACCGACGTGGAGTACGAGGAGCTCTGTGATTTCGTTCGCGAGGTCGACTTCGATCACGTCGGCGTGTTCACATACTCGCACGAGGAGGGCACGCGGGCGCATGCCTACGCGGACGATGTCTCGCCGCGGGTCAAGCGGCAGCGCCGGGACGTTCTGATGAGCTTACAGGGAGATCGCGTCGAGCGCCGGCAGCGCGCGCGTGTTGGTCAGCACGTGCGGGTCCTCGTCGACGGGCCGTCGCCGGAACATCCGCTCGTCATGCAGGGACGGCTGGCCGGCCAGGCGCCCGAGATCGATCCCGTTGTCTATCTCACGGACTGCGACCCTGCGGCGTACGCTCCCGGACGGCTGATCGACGCCGAAATCACCGGCGCGACCGGCTACGACCTCGCGGTGCGTCCGCTGCTGCCCGCTTGAGCCGTCGGGCACACCAAACACCGCGGCTGCCTGCGGCCGTCCGTTGTTGCTAACTCCACCCGCGTGCTATAGTTTAGGGTGCGCCTCTAAGGTAGAAACACCGAGTGGGCTCGTGCCCACTTTTTTGTTTTTAGGGGGGCACGATGACGGTGGCAGCCGAGGAACCACGCGCGCGGCTTCGTGCCGTCGCCGAGCGGGTCGCGCGCGGTTACGGCCTCGACATCTTCGACGTGCAGATGCGCCGCGAGTCGAGCGGTTGGGTCGTGCGCGTCATCCTCGATCGCCCCGATCCCGGACAGTCGGCGCCCGGCACTTCGGCCCGAACACGGCCTGCCGGAGCGATCGGCGAAGAGGCGGTCGGGATAGAAGACTGCCAGCGGGTGAGCCAGGACCTGAGCGCCATCCTCGACATCGAAGAAGAAGCGCTCGGCCTCGACCTTCCCGAGGGCTACATGTTGGAAGTCTCGTCGCCGGGGCTCGATCGGCCGCTGAGGCACGCCGGCGACTACCGACGTTTCACGGGGCGGCTCGCAAAGGTCGTCGTTTCGGAGGCGGTTGGCGGACAGATGCACTTCGAGGGTCGGATCGAGGGGCTCGACGGCGATACAGTGCTGCTGTCGCAAGGCCGGCGGACGCACCGCATACGGCTCGCGCTCGTGCGGCGCGCGCATTTGGAAGTTGAGTTCTAAGCGGAACGAACAATGGCAACAACTACAAACCCTCTCCAGCAGACGATCGAAGCGCTCGCGAAAGAAAAGGGCATCGATCCTCAGGTCGTCATCACGGCGATCGAGGAAGCGGTCGCGACCGCCTCGCGGAAGTACTACAAGACGAATGAGAACCTGAAGACGCGGTTCAACCTGGACACCGGCCAGATCGAGCTCTTCGCGGTCAAGACCGTCGTCGAGACCGTTGAGAACCCGGCCACCGAACTGTCTCTGGACGAAGCGCGCGCTCTCTACAAGGAGTACGGTGAGGAAGCCGCCGCCGGGATTGAGATCGGCGACGAGATCGAGTTCCCCAAGCCCACGGATGTGCTCGGCCGCATCGCCGCTCAGACCGCTAAGCAGGTCATTTTCCAGAAAGTGCGTGAGGCGGAGCGCGAGAACGTCCACGCGGAGTTCAGCCAGCGCGTCGGCGAGGTTGTCGGCGGCACCGTCAAGCGCTTCGAGAACGGCGACATCATCGTCGAGATGGGACGCGTCGAATCGGTCCTTCCCCGCAAGGAGCAGTCGCGGGCCGAGAACTACACGACCGGCGATCGCGTCCGCGCGGTCATCAAGGCGGTGAACAAGAGCGCGAAGGGCCCGCAGGTCATGCTCTCGCGCACGGACCCGGCGCTCCTGATCAAGTTGTTCGAGCAGGAGGTGCCGGAGATTTACGACGGCACAGTGATGATCCGCGGGGCTGTCCGCGAAGCGGGCGACCGCGCGAAGGTCGCCGTGTACTCGCGCGAGCGTGACGTCGATCCGGTGGGCGCCTGCGTCGGCATGAAGGGCACGCGCGTCCAGGCGATCATCCGCGAGCTGCGCGGGGAGAAAATCGACATCGTCGAGTGGTCCGAGGACTCCGTCCAGTTCGTCACCAACGCGATCAGCCCGGCCAAGGTCCAGCGCGTCTCCATCGTCAACGAAGCCGAGCGCGTCATGGAGGTCATCGTCGAGGACAAGCAGCTGTCGCTGGCGATCGGCAAGAAGGGCCAGAACGTCCGGCTCGCGGCCAAGCTCACGGGCTGGAAGATCGACATCAAGAGCGAGGAGGAGAAGCGGCGCGAGGTCGAAGCGCAGTTCGCCGGCCTCGAGGCGGCGGGCGGCTTCGCCCTGCCGGGCATCGAGCCGTCGATCATTGCCACGCTGCTCCATGCGGGCTACGACTCGCCGGCGAAGGTGGCGGACGCCGAGATAGCGGACCTCGCCGTGCTTCCCGGGATGGATCAGGACAAGGCGGAGCTCACGATCGCGGCCGCCAGACTGACGGCCGTGACTGGCGTGTCGACGGAGGAGAGCGAGCAGGCGGCGCCGGCGCAGGAACCGACGCCGTCGGTCGATGAGGTCGCCCTCGAAGCTACAGAAACGACCGTGGAAGCGTCGGCCGATGAGGTCGCCGTCGGAGATCCAGAAACGACGACAGAAGCGGAAGTCAAAGAGACGACCGAAGCGGAAGTCAAAGAGTAGAAGAGGGAAACGTTGGCAACTGTCCGGATCTACAAGGTCGCGGAGCTCCTCGCCACCTCCAGTCAGGAGGTCATGGCGCTGCTGAAGCAGCGTGCCGGCATCGAGGTCAAGAGCGCCTCAAGCACGATCGAGGAAGTCGTCGCGCGGCAGTTCGTCGAGCGGCTCGCCCGCGAGCGCGGCGTCACTCTGCCGCCCGCGTCGAAGATGTTCGACGAAACCGCGGCGCCGGTGAAGGGCAAGAAGCCGACCGGCAAGCCCCCGGAGCCCGCGCGTCCGGCCGGTCCTGCGCTCCCGCCGCCGCGGCTAGTCAAGACGGTGAAGCCGGTCGCGCCGCCGGCGCCGGAGCCGCCTCTACCTCCGCCTGCTCCGGTCGCGATCGAGCCGCCATCGCCGCCGCGAGCAGCGACCCTCGACGCACCGCCGCCAGTCGTTCAACCGGAACCCGTCGTCGAGGAGCGTCACCCGGAGGCGGTCGCGGCGTCAGAGCCCGCGGTGCCCGCGGCCCGGCCGCCAGTGTCGGAGCCGGCAGTTCGTGAAGCCCCTGCAGCCGCGGCTGCATCGACAGCCGCACCGGCAGCCCCGGCCGGGATTCCATCACCGACTGGCCGTATCGTGCCGCCGACGCTTCGTCTGCGCATCGAAGATCCAAGTACGGGTCAGGCGCCCCCCGCGCGGCCGATCGTTCGGCCTATCGTGAAGGCGCCTGCGCCGCCGGCACGACCCGCGGCGCCTCCTGCCACAACTCCACCAGGAGGAACAGCGCGGCCTGCCACCGCGCGGCCGGCGGGGCCTCGGCCCCTTTCGCAGGCACCACTCGGAGGACCGCGCCCGCTGCCGTCGCAGCCCATCCGCCCGGCCGCGCCGGCGCGGCCGGGCCCCGTTGGGGCGCGCCCCGGCATGCCCCCGCCGCGTCCGCCAATGCGGCAGCCTCCGCCGCCGCGCCCGGCTGCGCCCAGACGGGAACCGCCCCGGCCGGTTCCGGCGCCTCCGATGGCGCCCGCGGCGCCGCCGCCTATTACGCGCACCATCACGCTCGCCGAGGGCATGACCGTCGCCGATCTCGCGGCGAAGCTGGACGTCAAGGCCAAGGACGTCCTGAAGAAGCTGCTCGAGCGGCGGATGATGATGACGATCAACTCGACGATCGATCCGGACACCGCGACGGAGATCGCGCGCGATTTCGGCGCAGACATCCAGATGCGGACGTTCGAGGAGGAGCTCCTCGAGGTCGAGTCGGAGGATACGAACCCGGAGGATCGAATTACACGCGCCCCCGTCGTGACGGTCATGGGGCACGTCGACCATGGCAAGACGACGCTGCTCGACGCGATCCGCGAAACACGAGTAGCGGAGCGCGAGGCGGGCGGTATCACGCAGCACATCGGCGCTTACCGGGTGCAGGTCGGTGAGCGGCAGGTTGTCTTCCTCGACACGCCGGGCCACGAAGCGTTCACGATGATGCGCGCGCGCGGCGCGCGCGTCACCGACGTCGTCATCCTCGTCGTTGCGGCCGATGACGGGGTGATGCCGCAGACGAAGGAGGCGATCGATCACGCGAAGGCGGCGAACGTGCCGATCCTCGTGGCGATCAACAAGATCGACAAGCCCGAAGCCAATCAGGATCGCGTTAAGAAAGAGCTCGCAGACCTTGGCCTCGTGCCCGAAGAGTGGGGCGGTCAGACCGTGACCGTCGCCGTGTCGGCCAAGAAAAAGCAGAACCTCGAGTTGCTCCTCGAGATGGTGCTGCTCGTGACCGAGCTGTCGGAGCTCAAGGCCAATCCGAAGCGCGCGGCGACCGGGACCGTTCTCGAGGCGAAGCTCGACAGGGGACGTGGTCCCGTGGCGACCGTCCTCGTGCAGGACGGAACGTTGAACGTGGGCGACACCTTCATCGCCGGCACGATCGTCGGCAAAGTGCGCGCGCTCATCGACGACCGCGGCCGGCCGGTGAAGAACGCCGGGCCGGCCACGCCGGTCGAGGTGCTCGGACTCTCGGGTCTCCCGCAGCCCGGCGATACGTTCCAGGGAATCATAGATGCCGCGAAGGCTCGCCAGATCGCGACGTTCCGTCAGGCGCAGCAGAAGGAACGCGCGCTCGGCGCGAAGGGCGGCCGGCTGACGCTAGAGTCGTTGCAGCAGCAGCTCGCCGAAGGCGGCGTCAAGGAGCTGGCGATCATCATCAAGGCGGACGTCCAGGGTTCGGCCGAGGTGCTCGCCGACACGCTGTCGAAGCTCACCGACGAGCGCGCGAAGATTCGCGTCATCCACAGCGGTGTCGGCGCCATCAACGAGTCGGACGTGCTGCTGGCATCTGCGTCTAACGCGATCATCATCGGGTTCAACGTTCGGCCCGACCGCAACGCCGAAGCGGTTGCCGAGCGGGAACGGGTCGAGATTCGTCTCCACTCGGTCATCTACAACGTCACCGACGAGATGAAGAAGGCGATGGCCGGACTCCTGGAGCCGACGCTCAAGGAGACGCGCATTGGAATCGCCGAAGTGCGTCAGACGTTCAAGGTCCCGAAGTTCGGCACGGTCGCAGGTTGCATGGTGACCGATGGCCGGATCACGCGCGCCGGAGATGCACACGCGCGCCTCATCCGCGACCACGTCGTCGTCTACGAAGGCAAGATCGGCTCCCTGCGCCGGTTCAAGGACGACGTCTCCGAGGTCAAGGTCGGATTCGAGTGCGGCATCGCGTTCGAGCGGTACAACGACATCAAGGTGGGAGACGTCATCGAAGCGTTCGTCGTGGAGCGGGTCGCGGCGACAGTGTGATCGTCGGACTGCTGACCGTCGAGCTGCACATCCCGGGGGCCCGCTCGCTGAAAGACAAGCGCATGGTTCTGCGGGGCGTGAAGGACCGGCTGAAGAAGTTCAACGTCGCCGTCGCAGAGGTCGAGCATCAGGATCTCTGGCAGCGCGCCAGTCTTGCGGTCGTCACCGTGGGCGACTCCACCGAGTTCGTCGACCGCGCGCTCGGATCTGTTGCGGATGAGATCGAACGCACCGAGCCCGGGCTCATTATTCGCACGGCCGTCGAGTTTCTTACCTAGTCATGCAAGGGTCCAGACCCGCGCGCATCGGCGATCAAATCCGCGTGGAGCTGGCCGAGCTGTTGTCCCGCGGGGTGAAAGATCCAGGTGTTGGTTTCGTGACAATCACGCAGGTCAAGGTCTCACCGGATCTGCAGCTCGCCCGCGTCTTCTACACGGCGCTCGGCGACGACAAGGCGCGGCGCGAGACCGAACGGGCGCTCGGCCGCGCGACACCGTTTCTCCGCCGCCAGCTCGGCGACCGGCTGAGCCTTCGGCGGGTGCCGGTGCTGGAGTTCAAGTACGATCGGTCGGTCGAGCATCAGGACCGCGTCGAGCGGATCCTGCAGGAACTCAAGGCCGACCGGCCACCGGAGCAGGATGACTGACGGATCCCGCGGGCCCGGGAGCTCCGCGCTACCCGAGAGCCTCCAGACACACGGCGCGCCCGCGCGCGACCGCATTCGTGACGAGATCAACCGCCGGCGTCGCTTTCTCCTGACGTCGCACGCCCGGCCTGACGGCGATTCCATCGGATCGCAGCTGGCCATGGCCTACGCGCTCAAGGCGCTAGGCAAAGCAGCGACCATCGTCAACAAGGACGTCCCGCCGGCTCACTATTTCGACTTTCCCGGCGTCGCAGACATCGTCATCGCCGATCGTGTAGATCCGGCGCTTGGAGAGTTTGACGCGCTCATCGTCATGGAGTGCGGAGATCTCGCACGAACGGGTGTCGCGGACCTCGAGCGGTTCTTCGCGATCAACATCGACCATCACATAGGCAATTCGATGTTCGGCGCGCTGAATTGGTTCGACGAAACCGCGTCCGCGTGCGGCGAGCTGGTCTACGAGCTCATCGTCGCGCTCGGCGTCCCCTTGTCCGAAGAAATCGCCACCCACGTCTATCTCGCCATCCTGACCGACACGGGCTCCTTTCACCACTCGAACATCACGCCCCGGACCTTCGAGATCTGCCGCCGGCTCGTCGAAGCTGGCGTCAATCCGGCGGCGATGGCCCGCCGGGTCTTCGACAGCAACAGCTACGGGAAGCTGAAGCTGATCGGCTCGATGCTCAACGCCATGCAGCTCGTGGACGGCGGGCGGCTCGCCGTGCTGCGGCTCGATCAGCGGATGCTCGAAGCGGCAGACAGCACCTTGAACGACACCGAGGGCATCATCAACCTGCCGTTGACGGCGCGAGAGATTCAGGCGGTTGCGTTCTTCAAGGCGCTCGAGCCCGGCCTGGTCCGCGTCAGCCTGCGGTCCAAATACGACGTCGACGTGCGCGCGGTTGCCGTGAAGTACGGTGGCGGCGGGCACACGAATGCCGCCGGCTTCAACGTGCACGGATCCGAAGACGAAGTGCGTGAGCGCATCATCGACGATGTCGTCCGCGCGATCGACGCCGGGCAGCGGCCGTGAACGGGGTTCTCGTCATCGACAAACCGTCGGGTCCGACGTCGCACGACGTCGTGGCACGCGGCCGACGGCTGCTCGGGGTCAAGCGCGTGGGCCACACCGGCACGCTCGATCCGCTGGCGAGCGGCGTGCTGCCGCTCGTCGTCGGACGCGCTACACGGCTCGCGCGGTTTTTCTCGGGCGGCGAGAAGTGTTACGACGCAGTCGTCAGACTGGGTCGCACGACGAACACCTTCGACGCGCTCGGAACGTTTGCCGAGACCACGACGCCTGTCGACGACGTGACCCACGAGGATGTCGACCGCGCGCTCGAGAACTTCCGCGGCACGCTCTGGCAGACGCCTCCACCTTTCTCCGCAAAGAAAATCGGCGGCGTGCGCGCCTACGAGCTGGCACGTGCGGCCAAGCCGGCCGAGCCCAAGCCGGCTGAGGTCACGGTTCATCGCCTCACGCTGGAGAGTTGCGCGGCAGGCGCCTTGCGGCTGCGGATCGTCTGTTCGGCGGGCTTCTACGTTCGCTCGCTCGCGCACGACTTGGGAGTCAGGCTGGGCTGCGGCGCTTACCTGGAGTCGCTACGGCGCACCGCCAGCGGTGGCTTCGACCTGGCGGACGCGATTCCGCTGTCGACCCTCGAAGCCGATCCGGCGCGCGGGCTGGATGCGTTCGTCCAGATGGATCACCTGCTGACGCATCTTCCGGCAGCCGTCCTGTCCTCACGGGGAAGTGAGCGGGCCGCCCACGGCAATACCGTCATGGGCACAGACATCGTGCAGCGCTTGCCTGGGCTGGAGGGGCCCGCCGTGCCAGACGACGCGCCGGTGCGTCTGCTCGACGACGCCGGGAGCCTGCTGGCGATTGCCCGGCCCGGGCCCGGGGCGTTTTTGCATCCGGTAGTGGTCTTGATTTAAAATGTTGAGTCCTCGCACATTAACGGGACTTCGCAAACAACGGCGGCTTTGGTCAGGCGCGGCGGCGCGCCCTCTGGGCCGTTCGTGGAGGTGAGCACGTGGCTCTAAACAAGGAACGAAAGACCGAAGTCATAGGCAGTTATCGCACTCACGAGTCGGACACGGGATCTCCGGAAGTCCAGGTCGCTCTCCTCAGCGAGCGCATCAATTACCTCACTGAGCACTTCAAAACACACGCGAAGGACCATCACTCACGGCGCGGGCTGTTGAAACTGGTCGGCCAGCGCCGGAGGCTGCTGGACTACCTGAAGCGTAAAGACAGCGAGCGCTACGGCGAGCTGATCCGCCGACTCGGGATCCGCAAGTAGGCCCGACCTTCAAGTCGGGCGGACTCCCGGCACGCCGCAAGGCGGCGGGAGCCCACCGATACAGCTAAGAAAGACGACTCATGCGTAAACGCGACTTCTCCATCGGTTCACAAACTCT
Organism: Vicinamibacterales bacterium; assembly: GCA_036258175.1. GTDB lineage: Bacteria > Acidobacteriota > Vicinamibacteria > Vicinamibacterales > 2-12-FULL-66-21 > DATAEE01. Next base: position 14,638 of record DATAEE010000083.1, on the reverse strand, counting down.
TTCCATCGAAACCGGAAGGCTCGCCAAGCAGGCGGACGGCGCCGTCGTCGTCCGGCTCGGCGACACGATGGTGCTCGTTACGGCGTGCCACGCCGCGAGCCCGCGGGAAGGCATCGATTTCCTGCCGCTGACGGTTGACTACCGCGAATACACGTACGCGTCCGGCCGGATTCCGGGCGGCTTCTTCAAGCGCGAAGGCAAGCCGACCGAAAAAGAAGTCCTGACCAGCCGGCTCATCGATCGGCCGATCAGGCCACTCTTCACTTCCGGCTGGCGATACGAGACGCAGGTGATTGCGCTCGTTCTGTCGGCGGACACGGAGAACGACTCCGACGTGCTCGCGATCACGGGCGCATCGGCGGCGATCGCTCTCTCTGAGATACCCTTCCACGCGACGATCGCTGGTGTGCGCGTCGGTCTGATCGACGAAGAATACATCATCAACCCGACGTACGAGCAGCGGAAGCGGAGCAAGATCGACCTGATCGTCGCCGGCAGCCGCCAGGCAATCGTGATGGTCGAAGCGGGCGCCAAGGAAGCGACCGAGGACGAGATGGTCCGCGCGCTCGAAGCTGCGCATGCTGCCATCCGCGACATCGTCGACGGCATCGACGCCATGGCGCGCGAAGCCGCCCGCCCGAAGCTGCAGATTCAGAAAAAGGAGATCGGGCACGACTTCTACCGCGAAGTGGAAGAGCGCGTGTATGTCCCGCTCAGCGAGGCAATGCGCATTCGCGGGAAGCTCGAGAACTACGACCGCGTCGATCAGGTGCTCGAGGAGCTGATTGCGAGCCTCCCCGAGGGAGAAGTCGAACGGCGAGTCGAGGCGAAGGCGATCTTCAAGGAGCTGAAGGAAAAGGTCCTTCGCGACGAAATCCTCGAGCGGGGACAGCGGCTCGATGGCCGCCGGTTCGACGAGATCCGTCCAATCACGATCGAAGTCGGCGTACTACCACGCGCGCACGGCTCCACTGTCTTTACGCGGGGCGAGACGCAGGCGCTCGTGACGTCGACGCTCGGCACGGCCGAGGACCAGCAGAAGATCGAGATGGTCGACGGCGAGATCTACAAGCGCTTCATGCTCCATTACAACTTCCCGCCGTTCTCGGTGGGAGAAGTGGCCTTCCTGCGCGGGCCTGGACGGCGCGAAGTCGGCCACGGCGCGCTCGCCGAGCGCGCGCTCACGCCGCTCGTGCCGGCGGAAGAGAATTTTCCGTACACCATCCGGGTTGTCTCGGACATTCTCGAGTCGAATGGATCGTCGTCGATGGCGTCGGTCTGCGGCGGATCGCTCGCGATGATGGATGCCGGTGTGCCGCTCAAGTCCGCCGTGGCGGGCGTCGCGATGGGACTCGTGATGGACGAGAAGTCCGGCAACTACGCCGTCCTGTCCGACATTGCTGGCGCCGAAGACCACTACGGCGACATGGACTTCAAGGTGGCGGGAACCCAGGAGGGCATCACAGCCCTCCAAATGGACATCAAGGTCACCGGTATCACCACGGAGATTATGCGCAAGGCGCTCGAGCAGGCGCGGCAGGGGCGCATGTTCATCCTCGAGAAAATGCGCGAGGCGCTGTCGGCTCCACGCACCAACATTTCCACATACGCACCCCGCATCGTCACCATCAAGATTCCGGTCGACAAGATTCGCGACGTCATCGGCCCGGGCGGCAAGATGATTCGAAGCATCATCGAGCGCACTGGCGTGAAGATCGACGTCGAGGACGACGGCCGCGTCAACGTGGCGTCGGTGGACGAAGCGTCCGCTCAGAAGGCGATCGCGATCATCCAGGAGCTGACCGCCACACCGGAACTGAACAAGACGTATCTGGGCAAGGTGCAGCGAATCACGGAGTTCGGCGCCTTCGTCGAGGTGATGCCGGGCGTGGACGGATTGCTGCACGTGAGCGAGATCGCGCACTACCGCGTCAAAGACGTGCGCGACGAGCTGAAGGAGGGCGAGCAGGTGATGGTCAAGGTGATCAACATCGATCCCTCCGGCAAGATCCGTTTGAGCCGGAAGGCGCTGCTGCCCCAGCCCGAGGGTGAACCCCAGCCCCAGGAAGGTGGCGGTGGGCATCGCGGCGGAGGCGGCGGCAGAAGAGAGCACGCGCGCAAGTAGCGTCCTCCTAACGTGTTGACACGGAGCCTTTTAGGGTTTCGAGGCAAACCGTTGGGCTCGTTTCGGCGTCTTACCACTTAGGGGATGACCATGAACCGCAGGCGACTGCTGGCGTGGCTCGTCGGCCTTGGAACGGTGGCGGCGAAGGCGGTGGGGCTTCACGCCCGGGAGCTCACTGTCACGGCGCGGAAATACAGCTACGAGCCGTCGCGGATCGAGGTGGGCCGAGACGAGCTCGTGAAAGTCAGGTTCGAAACGGCCGACATTCCTCACAGCTTCACGATCGACGCGTACCGGATCGCGAAGCGCGCGACACCTGGCCACGGCGTGACGTTCGAGTTCCGCGCCGACCAGCCGGGCAGCTTCCCGATCTACTGCAACATCGCCGAGGACGACGGCTGCCGGAAAATGCGCGGCGAACTGGTCGTCCGCTAACTCGGGCTCGCGACCATCTCCGACCTGATCTTGCTCTTCCGGTACCCGTACGCGAAGTAGAAGACCACCCCGACTACCATCCATAGGATCAACCGCTCCCAGGTCGCCCAGGGCAGGCTCAACATCAACCCGAACGACACGATCGCGGAGGCCGCTGGAACGTACGGTGACAGCGGCGTTCGAAACGGCCGCGGCAGATCCGGTCGCGTCGTCCGCAGCACGATGATTCCGATCGACACGATGACGAACGCCATCAGCGTGCCGATACTCACCAGGTTGCCGAGCGTAGCGATCCCGGTGAAGCCGGCGGCCACCGCCACGACCGCGCCTGTAACAAGCGTCGAAACGTGCGGCGTCCGGAAGCGCGGGTGAATCCGGCGCGTCCAGCCGGGCAGGAGACCGTCGTTCCCCATTGCCAGGAAGATGCGCGGCTGCGCCAGCATCATGACAACCATGACTGAGCTGAGGCCTGCCAGCACGCCCACGGTAATGAGCACCTTCGTGATCGTCATCGGCGTGTGCCAGGGCGTACCAGCGGCCTGCTGCACGGCAGCGTCGATCGCGATCACAAACGGCGCCGCCTCGCCGAGCATCCGCTTGTATGGCACCAGGCCGACCATCACCGCCGAGATCAGAATGTACAGAATCGTGCACACGGCGAGCGACCCGAGGATCCCGCGCGGCATATCCCGCTGTGGATTGGTCGCCTCCTGCGCCGACGTGGATACGGCATCGAATCCGATGTAGGCGAAGAAGATCACCGCCGCGCCGCGAAGGATTCCGCTGATGCCGTACTCGCCGAACCGACCGGTGTTGGGCGGGATGAACGGCGTCCAGTTCTCAGGGTTAATGAAGAACGCACCCGCTGCGATCACGATCAGAACCACGGCGACCTTGATCACGACGACCACCGCGTTGACCGTAGCCGATTCGCTCACTCCGACGACGAGGAGCGCCGTCACTGCGATCGTGATGAGCACTGCCGGCAGGTTGAAGACCGCGGTGACCGTGCTGCCGTCAGCGAGCACGACCGGGACGCCCGGCGCCGCTGACAGCGCCGCAGGAAACGTCAGGCCGAGCTGGGTGAGCAGCGTGACGAAGTTCCCCGACCATCCGACCGCCACCGTCGCTGCACCGAGCGCGTATTCGAGGATGAGATCCCATCCGATTACCCACGCGATGAACTCCCCGAGCGTCGCGTAGGCATAGATATACGCGGATCCTGCGACGGGCACGCTCGACGCGAACTCTGAATAGCACAGCCCGGCCAGAGCGCTGACGAGCCCGGCAATGACCATCGAGATGACGATCGCCGGCCCGGCGTTCGCGGCGGCCGCCTGACCGGTCAGGACGAAGATGCCCGTGCCGATGACGGCGCCGACACCGAGCATGACGAGCTGCGCCGGACCCAGAACGCGCTTGAGCGCCCGAGTTCCGGTTCCCAGCTGCTCGCGCTCGATTTGCTCGATCGACTTGGTGGCGAAGAGAGACATGCGCGTAGTCTCCCTCGTGCCCGGGACGTGCGTCATGAATGCGGAGTGAAAGTACGGCGAAGAACTCTTGAACTTTCTCTTAAAATGGAGCCACGGATTTCACGGATTGCGCGGATGCTGGCCTTCGGTCCTTTCACATTCGACCCCGCCAACGGCCTTCTGCGCCGCGCCGACAGCGAGATCCCGCTGCCGCCGCGGGTGCTCGGCGTGCTCGCCTATCTGCTCGCACGGCCGGGTCAGGTCGTCGCGCGCCAGGACCTCATCGACGCGATTTGGAAGGATGCGTTCGTCACCGACACGTCGCTCGCCGAGGCCGTCAGCTCACTGCGCCAGGCCCTTGGCGACGACCCGCAACAGCCGGTCTACATTCAGACGCTTCACCGGCGCGGGTATCGGTTCGTCGCGCCGCTCGCCCCGGCGCCGCAACTGCTGGAACCGGACGCTGCAACGCCGGGCGCGCCAACGCTCAGCCCAGCTCATGCGCCGGTCGTCCCGTCGATCGCGTTTCAGCTTCTACCCTGGAGTCTCGTCGCGATCCTTGGCGCCGTGGTCATCGCCGCCATCTGGAAGATCGAGTACGCCAACCCGCGCCCCGGACCCTCCGCCGCCCGGTTCACCGTCAGCTTTCCTGCCGGCACGCGGCTCGACGACGCGCGGCCGGCGATCGCGATCGCGCAGGACGGCTCCCGGCTGGCCTGGTCGGCGTGCGAAACGGGCCGATGCGGCATCCGGACACGTGCGCTCGACGATCTGGACGCCGCGTTCGTGGACGGGAGCGAGGGCGGACGGGCCCCGTTCTTCGCGCCTGACGCGCGACGGATTGGTTTCTTCGCCGCCGGAAAGCTGCGGACGATTTCGCTGGCCGGTGGAACGCCCCTCGCGATCGCGGATGCCGACGCGCTCGGCGCGACGTGGCGGGAGGACGGCCAGATCGTTTTTGCCGGCGGAGCGGGCGGCGGTCTATCGATGGTCGGAGAAAACGGAGGCCGGGTCGAGCCACTGACCAGACCGGATCCGTCGGCACGAGAGATCCACGTCGCGCCGTTTCACGTGCCCGGCACTCAGGCGGTCGTGTTCACCACATCCGCGACGGGCGACCGGTCGGAGCGACGCGCGGCGATCGTGGAGGCTGACGGCACCATTCGGACGCTCGTCGACGATGCGAGCGGCGCCCGTGTCGCGGTGGGTGGGCTCCTGGTATTCGCGCGTGGGAAGGAGCTCGTAGGGGTTGCCTGGGACGACCGGCTTCGCGCACTCGCCAGCGCGCCCGCGCCACTGGTCGCGGACGTCGATCAGTTTGCGGTGTCCGGGTCGGGGACGCTCGTGCTGTCAGGACCGGACAGACTCGTGGTCGCGCTCGAGTGGGCGCGTGAAGCGAGGAAGCGCGTTCCTCCGGGAGTGGGCAGGATCATTCGGTAATCGCGGTCGGAACGCGCAAAGCTACCTGCTCCACGGTTGACTGTCCCTGCCCGACGGCACCGGCGGTCCACTGCCAGGACTCGTGCAATCGCAGTCGACCATCCGGAAGCCGCTCCGGCATCGAGAGACACTGTCCCTCGCGCCACGCGCCGTGTCGATTGACGTGCTGATAGCGCATGTCGAGCCGGCCGTCGCCAGCTGCCGCCGCGACGAGCGTGCCGAAGGCGATCGCCCCGCCGCGATACGTCGCCCACACGCGGCTACCCCTTTGACGGTAGAAGAAACGCGTCTCGCCATCGACCTCACCGTCGGGGTTTTCGAGCGAGCGGAATGCAAGACGGTCGTACGATACAGTCGCCGCCGACCCGTCCGACGGCGGATCCTGCGGCTGATCCGGCATCGGATGCGGACCTCGGAATGTGAAGGCGGCCGGGCCCTCCCCTCGTGCGCGCAGATGCCCGAGCCGCTCCCGCGCTTCGCTCAGGGTCGGCTCATGCCCCGCGGGAATCCACCACAGCGCGAGATGAGCCTTCGCCATCGGCTCGAACCACTCGGCACGCCGCCGCATGACGTCGGCATGGCCACCTCCAAAGGCAAACTCCCGAAGCGCATCCAGGGATTCCCAGACCGACATGTTCACGATCAGTTGGGGATCGCCTGTCGTCACGTAGGACGTCGTCGTCTCGCTTTGGGCGGCGAGCCGCCAGACGAATCCCAGGCTCGCCTCGGCGAGGGCATTAATGTCGTCGAGCTGCGCGACGAACGACGCCATCAGCGGCGCGCCGAGCGGTTCGCGCGCTCGCGCGATGTTGACCTGCGCCAGATGGTAGTACCGCACGCTCACCCGCCAGAGAAAGCGCGAGCAGTGGAGACGCGTTCAGGGATCGGCGGATGGGTATAGAAGAGCGCGCGGACGAGACGTGATGGATGCTCCTCCGCAAGATTCTGCGCACCGAGACGCCGCATCGCCGAAATAAAGGCGTCGGGCCGCTTTGTCAGCGTGAGCGCGAAGCGATCTGCCCGCCGTTCGGCGTGGCGCGACAACGCGTTCGCGAGCGGCACGAGCGCCAGCGAGACCGCGCCCGCGCCCAGCAGGAGGAGTGGAATGCCGGCCGGATCGGCGACATTCGGTATCCCCAGCCGCGGGCCGATCGTCTGAAAAAGCCGGTCGGCCGCGAACGCGCCTGCAAATGCGAGCCCCGATTCGAACGCGATCGCCCGCCAGAGATCGCGATGCACGTGATGTCCCACCTCGTGCGCGAGAATCACCTCGATCTCGTCATCTGAATAGTCGGCGAGCAGCGTGTCGGCGAGGATAATCCGCCGGGTCGCACCGAGCCCGACGAGCGCGGCGTTGGCTTTCGTCGTCTTCGCGCCGAGCCCCCATTCGAAGACGCCGAGCGCCTCAATGCCCTGCGCGCGGGCGAGCGCGAGCAGACGCTCCGTCAGCCGTGGACGATCGAGCGGCTTAAAGCGGTAGAAGAGTGGCAGCAGCAGCACCGGGGCGAGGTTGGTGATCGCGATCGCGACCAGCGAGAAAATCGCCGCAACGCCGGCCCACCAGAACGGACCAAGCAACCGCGCGGACACGTAGAGAACCGCCGCGCCCAGCAGACTGAACACGAGTCCGACGGCGAGCGCCTTGGCGTGGTCGCGAACCCAGGTCGAGATCGGAACAGTCGACAGCCCGTACCGTCGCTCCAGCAGCCAGCCGGCGTAGAACGACAGCGGAAGCGTCAAGGCTTCGTGCGCCAGGGCCAGCGCAATCACGTAGAGCCCGAGGCTGCCCGTCGCGTCGCGAAGGCGGACCGACACGCCCGTCAAAAGAACGCCAGCGAGGAACGCCACGGTCAGCGCGAGCGAGGCAATCGCCGCGCGGCGTTTTAGTCGGTTATAGCGGGTGGCCTTGTCCTCGTTCAATTGAGCTGCAGTGAGATGAGCTTCGAAACGCCCGGGTCCTCCATCGTAACGCCGTACAGGCGGTCGGCGATCTCCATCGTCTTGCGGTTATGGGTGATGAGGATGAACTGCGTATGCGACTGCATGCCCTGCAGCATCTCGACGAAGCGCCCGATGTTGGCATCGTCGAGCGGCGCGTCTATTTCGTCCAGGAGGCAGAATGGGCTGGGTCGGTACTTGAATATCGCGAACATCAGGGCCATGGCCGTCAGCGCCTTCTCGCCGCCCGACAGCAGTTGGACGCTCTGGAGCCGCTTGCCCGGTGGCTGGGCGATGACGTCAATGCCGCTCTCGAGCTGGTCGGTTTCGTCGAGCAGGACGAGCGTCGCCCGGCCGCCGCCGAACAGCGTCGAGAACGTCAGCTGGAAGTGTTGGTTGATGACCTCGAAGGCATCCTTGAACCGTTCCTTCGTCGTTTTGTCGATGCGACGGATGGCTTCAGTGGTCTGGGCGATCGAGTCCACCAGATCCTTGCGCTGCGTGGTCAGGAACGTGTGACGGCCCTCGAGCTCGTCGAACTGATCGATCGCAATCATGTTCACTGGCCCGAGGCGATCGATTTTGTCCTTGAGCTGAGACACCGCCTCTTCGGGCGTCGACGCGGCGCGCTCCGCCTCCGGGGCACGTCCGTCCAACCCCTCGACATCCTCCGCGTCCCCCTCATCGGGGAGCTTCACGGAGCCGAGCTCGCCCCGTTCGTCCATCGCCGCGACTTCGGCCGCGACCTGATCGAGGTCGACTTCAACCGCCTCCAGACACACGCTTGCGAGGTGTGAGAGATCCGATTCGGCGGTAGCTCTGGCGATTTCCAGCCGGCCGACGTCGGATCGCACATCTTCCAGGCCGCGCCGCGCGTCGCGGATCTCCCCGTCGTGCACGTCATGCTCGGCGCGGAGCGTCGCGGATCGGTTATCCGCTCGAACGACCTCCTCCTTGAGCGCGTCGAAGGCACGGACCGCCTCGTCGAGGAGCCGAGTCGCGTCGGAGATGGCGGCTTCCAGCTCCGCGCGCCGTCCAGCGTTTCGCGCGAGCTCTTCCTTTCGCGCACCGTAGCGCGTTTCGAGCTCCGCTGACGCCTCTTCGATGCGCCGCACCTCGACGGTAAGGGCGGTGGCGCGTTCCGCGAGCGCGGCAAACTCGGCCTTCCGCTCGGCCACGGTCCGGCCACGCGTTTCCATCGCGTCGCGCGCGTCGAACAACCGGCGTTGCGCCGCGGTGAATCGCTCGTCAGCGATTCGCTGCTCGTTTTCGAGCCGGCGGATCGACTCGCGCGCTTCACCTTCTCGGGCCTCGAGCCCCAGCCGTTCCTCGTCCGCACGCCGCCGCTCCAGGTCAATCTGGTCCCGCTTGCGGCCCAACCGCGCGTTCTCTTCGCTCGCCTGCGCGAGCCGCAACTCGAATTCGACGATGGCCTTTTCCTCGCGATGCTGCTCCTCGACGAGGCTCGCGATGGCCGCGTCGGTCGCCGCGACCGCCAGCGCGGCCGCATCGACGGCGGCGCGGTCGCGCGCCAACTCGCTACGCCCGGTGCCGATCCGCTCCCGGAGATCCTTTATTTCGTTCTTCGTTGCGAGAATGCCGCGCGCCTGGGCACGCGCGCCGCCCGCGAGCAGATGTGGTCCACGAAACACTTCGCCGGCAGGCGTCACGACGGGAAATGACGTCGACCGCGCGGCGACGGCCGCCGCCTCGAAGCTGTCGGCCACCCACGCGGTGCCGATAGCGGCCGCGATGGCCTCGTAATGCGGTCCAACGGGCCGCACAACCGAGGAAAGCGCTTGAACGCCGCTCGGCTGCCGCTGCGAAATGAGAGGCGCCGCAGCCGCCTCCGCGAGCACGACGAAGCCGCAGCGGCCGGCGCCTGACGCGGCGCGAAGGCCGGCGGCTGCCTGTGCGTGCGACTCGACCAGGACGTGCTGGAGCAGGTCCCCGAGACAGGCTTCAGCGGCGCGCTCGTAGCCGCGCTCGACTTCAAGATGGTCAGCAACCGAGCCGGCGTGCGGAATGCCGCTGGATGGCGACAGGACGAGCCGCGCGGCCTCGCCGTACTCGGCGTGCGCGGCATCCTGTTCCTCGAGGGACGCGAGTCTCGCCGCGATCGCAGCGATTTCTTGCTCTCGCGCACGGCAGGCGTCGTCCAGCTGTTCCCGCTCGGTCCGAGACGCCGCCAGGGCCGCTTCCTGTGAGGCGCGGCGGATGCGGGTCTCCTCGAGCGCGGACTGAGCGCGTGCGAGCGCCAGCTCTGCTTCCTCGCGCTCCGAGCGCGCACGTTGTTCCTCCACAGCGAGATCTTTCTGCTCGACATCGAGGCGGGCGAGTTCGGTAAGCGTTTTTTCTCGTGCGGTGCCGGCGTGCTCTACGGCGTGGCGAAGAGCCGTCGCGGCGTTCATCGCCGAAAAGATCTCGCTGCGCGCGGCCTCGACGTCGCCTTCGAGGCCGTCGATCTCGGCATGCGACGCTTCCCACGCGCTTTCCTCGTGCCGGAGCGCGGCGGTCGCCCGGTCACGCGCCTGCTCGGCTTCGGCGAGCGCCGTGCGCCGCTCTTCGAGCTCGGCGCGGGCCGGCGCTCGCCGGATGTCGAGCCCGCGCAGTTCCGTCTCGAGCTCCGCCGCCGCGACGCTCAGCGCCTCGATCTGCTGGCGATCGAACTCCGCCTGCTGCTGGAGGCGCCGCATCTCGAGCTCGCGCGCGTGCGCCGCTTCGCGCGCACCGGTGGCCTGAGTGTCGGCCTCGGCCAACTCAATGCGCACGCGTTCGAGCGTCGACTCGACCTCGGCCAGCCGCGCCGCCGCTGCCGCTTCCCGCTCGCGCGCGGCCGCGAGCTTCGCGCGCGCGAATTCGATCGACGCGGCGAGCGTGCGATAGCGGGCGGCAAACTGGACCTTCTCCCATCGCCGCAGCTCGTCGCGCAGCCGCTTGTAGCGTCGCGCCTTCGCCGCCTGCCGCTTCAACGCGCCGCGCTGCTTCTCGACTTCGTAGATGATGTCTTCAATGCGCGTGAGGTTCTGCTGCGCCGCTTCGAGCTTCAGCTCCGCGGCGCGGCGGCGGTTCTTGTATTTCGTGACGCCCGCCGCCTCTTCGATGAGCTGCCGGCGATCCGTCGGCCTCGCGCTCAGAATCTGGCCGATCTTTCCCTGCTCGATGACGGCGTAGGCCTTGACGCCTACACCGGCGTCCATCAGCAGATCGTGGACGTCGCGCAGGCGGCAGACTTCGCCGTCGATCAGATACTCGCTTTCGCCAGAGCGGTACAGACGGCGGCCGATTTCCACATCACGAACGAACTTCTCGCGCGACTCGGGCTCGGCGAGCGCAACCCCCACGCTTTCGTGTTCCTGCTCGAAGAATTGGCTCGATCCGCTCGCAGCGACAGCGTCGCCTCGAGACGGGACGGTCGGCGCGGAGTGACCGTTGCTTTCCGAGTGACCGTTGCCGTTGCCGTTCTCCTCGATCGCGTGCGGCTTCATGCCCGCGGGTAGGGTCGTTGCGACGCCGGCGAGCCTGAGTTTGACTTCGGCCGCGCCGGTCGGCTTCCGGGCGTCGCTGCCGGCGAAGATCACGTCTTCCATCCGATCGCCGCGAAGGCTCTTCGCGCTCTGCTCGCCTAGCACCCACGTAATAGCGTCGACGACATTGCTCTTGCCGCAGCCGTTCGGCCCGACGATGGCAGTGACGCCGGCGTCGAAGGTCAGCTCGGAGCGATCGGGAAAACTCTTGAACCCGGAAATCTCGAGACGATTGAGATGCATTCGGTACACACCTTCATCCGGGAAGCGGCTGGGATCGCTTCAACGGACGCAGTCGTTCTGAACCGCGGTTAAGAAGTGTGCGCGGCCCCTTCGCTCCCTGCGGAGCGGCCCCGGCGGCCGGCGTCAAGCTCCCCGGCGCGTTTGCGTGCCGGGCAGCACGAGCGGTGAGTGTAGCAAGCCCATTACCTAGGGGCAAGACTAATGTCTCACCCCCAGATAGGGTATGTGCCACAGTCGGAGTGTTGCTGGCGCTCCGAAGTGAGTTACTGCTTGGGACGTGCCTGGGTCGTCTTCGAGCGCGGCGCGGACATCAGCTTCTCCGCTTCGGGGAAGAGGCTGAGCGCCTGCTGCGCCATCGGATCCTGCGCGATCAGATTGCGGCGCGCTTCCTCGATGCCAAAGAGCGCGCTGTTGACCTGCAGATGGATCATCGCCTTGATGAACCCGACGTCCTTCGCGAACGCCGCCTCGTCGACGCGGACGCGCTGCTTCACGAGGAACTCCTTGAAGTCGTTCACCATCTCGTCGGTGACCGTGAACCCGCGCTTCACGGTACGGCGAGTGGCCGAGTTCGCTGAGAAGCGCGTGTCGCCCTCGGCGGAGTACTTCTCCGCGTAGTTCTCGAACATCTGACGCGCGTAAAGCGTGCGGCCGAAGCGCGTCGGGTTGAAACCCTCGACGGGACCGGCGATGTGGCGGTCGGGCTCGATACCACCGCCGCCGTACACTTTCCGGCGCGCGTCGGTGTAACGCAGATCGACTGCGTTGCGCGCGCGGTCGCCGTTCTGATCGCGCAGCGTGTAGGTCAGGTACTCGTCGAACGATCCATCCCACGGCCGCTGAATCAGCCGGCCGCTCGGCGTGTAGTACCGGCCCGTCGTCAGCGCCAGACCGGCGCCGCCACTGATGCGGTAGATCGACTGCACGAGCGCCTTTCCAAATGTCGTCTCGCCGACGATCAAGGCGCGGTCATGGTCCTGCAGCGCGCCGGCTACGATCTCGGAAGCGCTGGCACTGTTGCGATTGACGAGAACGACGACCGGCAGGTCGGTGTACTGGCTGCGCTCGGTGGCGTAGAAATCCTGCTCTGAGTTCTGCGCGCGCCCGCGAGTGTAGACAATCAGCTCGCCGCGCGGCAGGAACCGGTTGGCTACGCGGATCGCCTGATCCAGCGGCCCTCCCGGGTTGTCGCGAAGATCGAGGACCAGCTTCTTGAGCCCCTTCGCCTGGAGCGCCTCGAGCGCGCGGCCAAGCTCGTCGTCCGTCGTCTCGGAGAACTCGCGAACGCGGACGTAGCCGCGCTCGGCGTCGATCATGAACGCGCCGAGCACCGTCAGGATGTTGATTTCGTCGCGCTCGATTGAAAGGTCGACGAGGCCGTCATAGCCGCGACGCTTGATCGAGATATTGACGGTCGTTCCTTTCGGTCCGCGAAGCTTGCGGACCGCCTGATCCTGAGTCCAGCCCTTCGCATCCTGCCCTTCGATCTTGGCGATGATGTCGCCGCGGCGAAGCCCCTTCTTGTAGGCAGGGGAACCTTCGAAGATCGACATCACCGTGATGTCTCCTTCGACGGTCAGGATGCTGATGCCGAGACCGTAGTACCGGCCCTCCTGGCGCTCCCGCATCTGCGCATACGAGCGAGGATCCAGGAAGCTCGAATGTGGATCCAAGGTGCGGAGCATGCCGTCTATTGAGCTGTAGACCAGCCGATCTGGTTCGACCTTGTCGACGTACTCGCTTTCGATGGCGGCGAGCGTCGCGGTATAAAGGCGGTAGTTCTGTGCAACCTCGTCCTGCCGCGCGAGCACGCTGCCGCCTACGAGGCCGCCAGCTATCGCGGAGAGCACGACCGCAAGAACCGCTACGGGTAGAAAGCGAAAACGGCGCATGACCAGATCGTAACAGACAACCTCAAGCGGAGCAAAGACTTCGAGTATAATCCCCGTCAGGAGAAAGTCCCATGTTTGGTTCCATTGGCATGCCCGAGCTGCTGATCATTCTGACGATCGCGCTTATTATTTTCGGGCCCCGCAAGCTCCCTGAACTCGGCCGCTCGCTCGGCCGAAGCCTCGGGGAGTTCCGCCGCGCCTCGAACGAGCTCCGGAACACCCTCGACGAAGAAATACGGATGGAAGAAACCCGGAACGACCGGAAGACCGATGCGCCGCGACCGGTCCCGTCCTCCGACGATCCGTCCGTCCCGCGGCAGGCGGACGGCTCCTAGCCGTTCCCCTTATGGCCCTCGTGAAGTTTCCCGGCGCGTCCGTCGCTGCGCCGGACCCCGATTACGAGCCGGAAGAAGACGACCGCACGGCAAAGATGTCGTTTCTGGAGCACCTGGATGAGCTCCGGACGCGACTGATCGTCTCGACCGTCTCTCTCTCAGCCGGTTTCGTGATCTGCCTGTTTTTCGCGGGACAAATCCAGGCGTTCATCATGCGGCCGCTGTACGCGACGCTCCCGCCCGGCGGGCGGTTCATCTACACCCAGCCGACCGAAGCATTCATGCTGCAGCTCAAGATGGCGGCGCTGGCCGGGCTGTTTCTGGCCGCGCCGATCGTGCTGTGGCAGCTCTGGAAGTTCATCGCGCCCGGGCTGTACGCGCACGAAAAGAAGTTCGCGATTCCGTTCGTGGTGTTCAGTACGCTTTTCTTCGTGGCGGGCGGGATGTTCTCGCACTATCTCGCGTTCCCGTGGGCGTGGAAATTCTTCGCAAGCTACGCAACGGATTACATGACGTTCATGCCGACCATCTCGGCGACGTTCTCGATTTACGTGAAGATGCTGCTGGCGTTCGGCGCCGTTTTCCAGATGCCGACGCTGGTCTTCTTCCTCGCGCGAGTGGGGGCCGTCACGGCGCGAATGCTTATTCGGAATACCAAATACGCCGTGCTCATCATTTTTATTCTCGGCGCCGTGCTCAGTCCGGGGGGCGACGTCGTTTCGCAAGCGCTCATGGCCGGCCCCATGCTGGGCCTTTATGCTCTAAGTATCGTTATCGCCTGGGTTTTCGGGAAACGGCGGCCAGCCTAGGGCTTTGGTCCTAGGACCCGTCGTACGCCTTTGACTATTACCTCAACCGGCCTTACCATCATCCGCTGATGAGTCTTCGAATTCTCGCGATTACACTTTTGGCGACGTTGTCTGGAATCCCCGCGCTGGCGCAGACGCCGGCCCCGGCAACTCAGGAGCCGCCGGCCACACCGGCGCCCGCCGAAACGCGGCCTGCAACCACAACCTACTGGGGGGATACCGGGCTGTGGTTCGTTCCCACAGGGGAGGTGCTGCCGGACCGGCGGTGGTCGTTCAGCCTCTATCGCACGAACTTCGACTTCGAACAGGGCTTCACCGACGTCTCGGTGTGGCCGATAACCTTCGGCTACGGACTCCGCGATCGCGTGGAGCTGTTCGGCGCCATCCGCGCGGTGACGCGGATCGACCGGGACACGCGGCCC
>DATAEE010000082.1:0-2579 GCA_036258175.1 Vicinamibacterales bacterium | reverse complement strand
TCCCGATGGCGCAAAAAGAATCCCGTAGAGAAGTTCTCTCGGCAGGCGCCGGCCTCGCGGCCGAGGTTGCCCTCGAGAGCGGAAGCGAGCTCGGCGAGATCACCTCGGTTCGCGCTCGTGGCTACTGGGAGCAGGTCTGGATCCGCTTCAAGAAGGACAAGGTCGCGATCGCGAGCGGCTTCGTCATCATCCTGCTAATCCTGGCCGCCTTCCCCGGCGCCCCGCTTGCCGAGAAGTGGCTCGAGCACGGGCCGAACGACATCTTCCCGACGCCCGGCGTCGGCGTCGATATGAACCTCGTCCCCGTCGGCCCCAACACGCACGCCACGAACTTCAACCCGGAGACAGGGCAGGAGGAGGCCGTGTACTTCCCGCTCGGGACCGCGGACACGCTCGGCCGCGACGAGCTGCTGCGCCTGATGTACGGCGCGCGGGTCTCGCTGGAGGTCGCAATCGGGGCGACGCTGCTATCGATGTTCATCGGGGTGCTCCTCGGCGCCACAGCCGGCTATTTCAGGGGCGCGATCGACTCGTTGATCTCTCGCTTGACGGAGATCGTCATGGCGTTCCCTCTGCTCCTGTTCGTCATCGCACTCGCTGCGACCGTCGGCGATCGCATGCAGGACATCACCCTGGGCGGGCTCTTATCGCCCGGGGTGCTGATGCTCGTCCTCGTGGGCGGCGTCTTCGGCTGGTTCTATCCGGCCCGGATCATCCGTGCGCAGGTGCTGTCGCTCCGGGAGAAGGAGTTCATCGAGGCGGCGCAGATGGTCGGCTCGAGCGACTGGCGCATCATCCGGTCGCATCTGCTACCGCACCTGGTCGCGCCGATCATCGTCTACTCGACGCTCATCGTCGCCCAGTTCGTGCTCTTCGAGGCCGGTCTCTCGTTCCTCGGCGTGGGCATCGAGCTGCCGACGGCGAGCTGGGGATCGCTGCTCTCGACGGCCCCCGACTTCTACCTCCAGCAGCCGTGGCTGATGGTCTGGCCGGGCGCTGCCGTGCTGATCACGACCCTCGCGTTCAACCTGCTCGGCGATGGGTTGCGGGACGCGTTCGATCCGCGGGGATCGGCCCACTGATGCGGGCCAAGAAGCTCTCTTAATCACCCGCTAACTAACTCTGATCACCCTCGTCTGATGAGACGGGACACGAATGTGTCCTGAGTCGATGCAACCGCCTGTGTCGACTCGAAACGCGGAAAGGAGTCTCATGCACAGACGACTCATGCTTTCGGTCGCGATGCTCCTGGTTGGTGCCGGGCTGCTTGCGGCGTCCGCTGTTGCGGGCCCCACGAGCAGCGCTGCTCCCCAGGGCAAGCAGACCGGAGACGCAAGAGTCGGCGGCACGTTCAAGCACAGCCTGAGCGTCGACATCGACTATGTCGATCCGTCGCTTTGGTACTACGTGCCGTCGTGGACGATCGCGTACTCGACGTGCTCGATGCTCCTGAACTACCCGCACGCGCCGGCCCCCCGTGGGTCGCGGCTCGTGCCAGAGGTCGCTCAGGGGTTCCCGCGCATCTCGGGTAACGGTCTCGTTTACACCTTCACGCTGAAGAGGACGTACCGCCTCAGCAACGGGCAGCCGCTCCGGGCGCAGAACTTCGCCTGGGCGATCAACCGTGCGCTCCAGAAGCGTATGTCCTCGCCGGCACAGCCGTTCATCGAGGACATCGCCGGCGCCAAGGCCGTGATCGACGGCAACGCCACGCGGGCCTCGGGCGTCACCACTCCGAATGCGTACACGCTTCGGATTCGGATGTCCAAGCGGGCTCCTGACCTGCTTGCGCGTCTCGCGATGCCGTTCTTCTGCGGCATCCCGGCGAACCTGCCGGTCAACGCGGACGGTGTCTCGGCCCCGGTCGTTGGGTCGGGCCCGTACTTCATCAAGGAGTGGACGAAGAACCGGCGCATCGTGCTGGCTCGGAACCGCTTCTACCGCGGTCCTGCACCGCACAACGTGAACGGCTTCGAGATCGACATCGGGCTCCCGCTCGAGACGATCAAGCTGAACATCGACCGCGGCGCGACGGACACGGGTGACCTTCCGCCCTCAGCGCACGCGGACCTGGGTCGCCGTTACGGTGCAAAGAAGAGCTCGCCGGGTCGCTACTTCGTCAATGCGTCCCCGACGATCCGCTACCTGGCGATGAACCACGAGCGGCGGCTCTTCGGAGCCCCGAACGGCGGTCGGCACACCACGGCCGGCAACGTCCGGCTGAAGAAGGCCGTGAACTTCGCCATCGACCGCACGGCGATCAACGGTCAGTATGGCGCGTACGCCGGCGTCACGAACGACCAGTACATGCCGCCGACGATGCGCGGCTTCCGGAACGTCGCCATCTACCCGCGGCGGCCGAACCTGAGCCAGGCACGCAGCCTCGCTTCGGGCCAGACCCGCGGCGGTGACGGCGTGTTCTACTGCGCGAACCGGGCTCCGGCCCCGGCGGCCTGCCAGGTCGTCCAGGCGAACCTGCGGAATATCGGCTTGAACATGGACATCAAGCTGTTCCCGCGGGCGACCCAGTTCGAGCTGACCGGACGGCGCGGTGAGCCGTTCGACCTGACCCTCGAGGG
>DATAEE010000081.1:0-3478 GCA_036258175.1 Vicinamibacterales bacterium | reverse complement strand
GCCGACGCGCTCGTGTATTTCGGCGACCTGGAACGCGTCGTCTTCGCCGTCGCAGGAGCGCTGCGCCCGAACGGGCTCTTCATTTTCACGCTCGAACACGCCGTCACGGCCGGTGCGAACGTCGACTACCGCCTCGAGTGGCACGGCCGCTACAGCCACACCAGCTCGTACGTCGAACGGCTCCTCACTCTTGCCGGACTGAAGGCGGAGATCACCCACGCCGATCTGCGGACGGAGTCAGGGGCGCCGGTGGCCGGATTAGTCGTTCGCGCGATGAAGATGGCGGCGATCTCTCAATCTGGCGATGGCTGATCGCGGCATCGGCTCATCTTATCGGGACATCGGACATCGGTTTATCGGGGTACTGGATCGACCTATCGGCTAATCGCGTTATCGACGTATCGCGATATCGACTTATCGGCGAATATCCCGATGCCTGCGCAGGGTCGGTCGAGAACAGACACAAGTTCGGATGCTGAAAGGAGTCCCATGATACGAAGACCACTTTTCACGCTGCTGTTGAACTTAATTGCCAGTGCGGCTCTGGTCGCGCAGTCAAGCACGCAAGCGAAACCCGGGCAGGCGACGGACGCCAGATACGACGACCGGCAGTGGCAGGCCATCGTCCCCGAACTTGGTGCCGACTCGCCCCAGGTCTCGATTCTGCGCGTCGACCCGGTGACCCAGGCCACGCAGCTTCTGATTCGCGTGCCCAAGCAAATACACGTCCCGGTGCATTGGCACAGCGCCAATGAAACTCACACGGTCATACGCGGCACCTGGACGTTCGAGCACGAGGGCATCCGCCATCAGCTCGGGCCAGGCGGCTTCAACTACATCCCGGCAAAGATGCGCCACCAGGCATGGGCTTCAGACGATGCCCTGGTGTTCATCACGGTCGATTCCGCTTGGGATATTAATTGGGAAACCGGTCCGCCAACGAAAGCCAGCTTGGGCAAAACGCCAGACGTTCGCTAGAGCAGAGAATTAAGACGCGAACGGCCTGGCGTCAGGAACCCACGGCAATGACCGATGGTATGTTGAGCGACATGATCCGCCAGATTGCGCCCCAATTCTTCACCACCGACATGCCTGCGACCCTCACCTACTACAGGGACAAGCTTGGCTTCGAGTGTCTCGGCACCTGGCAGGACCCACCGGTCTACGCCATCGTTGCGCGCGATCAGCACAGAATCCACTTCCGCTGCGCCGAATCGCCTGCGCCGAGCCCGGACAAATACGCCGACGAGCTCCTCGACGCCTACCTGTTCATTGAAGATGCGGACGCGCTCTACGCCGAGTATGCCACTCGCGGTGTTGAATTCACGCGAGGTCTTGCCAACACGCCCTGGCACGCGCGCGAATTCGTCGTGAAGGACTGTGACGGCCGCCTACTCGCCTTCGGTGCGAACGAGGAATAGCGGTAAGGGCACCGATCGGAAGGGAAAGGACGAGATGCCACTGAACCCACTGCGCAACCGTTGGGTCCTGTCGAGCATCGTTGTCTCTGTTGCGCTGGCAACATTCCTCAGCGGCGCCGTCCTTGCCGTCGGTCGCGACAAGGCCTGTATGTCCGCGGAGCCCTGAGTGCCATCAAAGAGAGGACCGAAGGCAGATTCAACACGCAGCCGGAGACTGAACTTGCGTTCAGTGCGGGCAAGAGAGGATCCGTCGCGATACCCTATGCGGCGATTGCGTTTCTTGAGTTTGAGCAGAAGGAGCGGGTGGTTGTGATAATCGGCTTCGCCCCGCCCGTTTCGAAGCAGCTGTTCTACTTCCTGTCGCCGGGGCGCGCGGCTCACGCCGGTCGTTCGACGGACTACCAGACATGAGTGGCGTGATGCGACGTGACGCGTGGGCAGGTGTGGCTCTCTTGCTGCTGTTCTCGTTTGCAAAGCCCTGCGCTGCGCAAACTGCCTGGCAGCCATCGCAGGCCCATACGCAAGTGCCGATATGGCCGGGGGTTGTCCCTGACGCACAGCCAGTCGAGGGGCCCGAGGTGGCCGGGACGGTTGTGGACGCCGTGGGTAGCAACCAGCTCGTTGCCGGCAGGCCGTGGGTCTATGTCGCCAGAGTCTCGCAACCGACGATGACCGTCCATTCGCCAAAGGGAAGCAACACGGGCGCGGCGGTGGTCGTGTTCCCGGGCGGGGGCTACAACGTGCTGGCCATGGATCTCGAGGGCACGGAGGCCTGTGACTGGCTGACGTCCAAGGGCATGACGTGTGTGCTACTGAAATACCGCGTGCCGTGCGTGAAATCGGGCCCGTACCGGGATTGTCTGACGGCGTTGGAAGACGCGCAGAGGACGGTGGGGCTGGTGCGCTTCCACGCCGCGGACTGGCATATCGATCTGCACAGGATCGGCGTGCTCGGCTTTTCGGCAGGCGGCCATATGGTCGCCGCGATGAGCACGCATTTTGAGAAGCGTCTCTATCCGGCCGTGGACGCGGCCGACAAAGAAAGCTGCCGCCCGGATTTTGCCGTGGCGCTCTATCCGGGGCATTTGGCAGTCCCCGAGAGAAATTTCGAGCTGAATCCAGATATTCACGTCAGCCGCCAGACGCCGCCGACCTTCTTGCTCCATGCGGAGGACGATCCGACGGATCCGGTCGAGAACTCGCTCGTCTACTATGCGGCGCTCAGGAAGGCTGGAGTTCTCGCAGAACTACATGTGTATGTGAAGGGCGGGCATGCGTTTGGGCTGCGCCGCACGGAGTCTCCAATCACGGGATGGCCGCAGCTGGTAGAGACGTGGCTCGGGACGATCGGGATGATTTCGAGGTAGGTCCGAGCACGCCGTCGAACAGGCGGATGGAGCTGACGAAGCCTGGTCAACTTCGGAGTTTCGCAGCTCATCCCCGGTGTTAGCCAGTCGAGCCAAACGACGGCGCTCTTTGAATCAAGGGGCCACAGTGCAAATGCTGCGCAGCATAGTTGCCGTGTTCGCCGGGCTCGTGCTCATCTCCGTGATCGTCGAGCCTCTCGAGTCGGCCTGGTAGCCCTTGTTAACGGCGAGGTGACCACCGATCCGGACATCTACTTTCGCGCGCGAAACGCACCTGCCTTTCTCGCGACCAAGCTGGTGTACAACACAGCGGCGGCGATTGTCGGTGGATTGGTTGCTGCTCGGCTGGCACGGCGTGCGCCGATGGCGCATGGGCTGGTGCTCGCCGTCATTCAGACGGTAGCCTTCGGATGGGCACTCGTGACTCCCGCGCTGCGGCGATCGACTCCGGACTGGATGTGGGCCCTGTTTGATCGTTGTGACATTCGCCGGCATCATGACTGGCTCGCTTTAGACGATGTGCGGGAAGCACTGCGGTCGGGCGCCCTGTGATGCCATTCATAAAGAAACATGCTCTCGCAATAATGTTTGCTGCTGGCCTCAGCCAAGCGGTCGCACTGTCCCAATCACCGCTGCCCCCGACGGAGTCGAGTCTTTCCAGAAACCCCGCCCTGGTACGTGACTGGGCAA
>DATAEE010000080.1:0-49338 GCA_036258175.1 Vicinamibacterales bacterium | reverse complement strand
CGGCGCGGCGTTGATTCTGGCTGGCATCATGCTGTCGACCGTGCTCGAGAACAACATACCGCTTCAGACAGTCGTCCCCATTGTGGTCTTCAGCATGTGTCGCGATGTGCTCGTCCTGTCGCTGGCTATCTGGACCATCGTGCGCAAGGAGCACGGATCGAAAAGCGTCTATAATGGTCATTCGCCGCACGTGCTGGCGTCGCGGCCAGCGGTATCGACACGGTGAGGTGGCCGAGAGGCTGAAGGCGGCGGTTTGCTAAACCGTTATACGGCCCAAAAGCTGTATCCAGGGTTCGAATCCCTGCCTCACCGCCAGTTTTCCTGAAATTTCCCTAGCGTTCTTGCCCATCTGCCGTTCTCTTGGATTCCCCGCCGTCAGGGAACGGTGGGCGCCGCCGCCTCGGCGGCCCGCAGCGCCTGGTAGCGCTGAATCGCCTCGCGCGCGTTGAACAGCATCCGTTCGCGACCGAGCCGCTCGTCCAGGTCGGTGTTCCGTACCGTCGCCAGGACCTCGGGGTTCAGGCCGACCAGCCAACACACGACGCCGCTTTCCGTCGTGCTCTTCTCGCGCTGGATCAGGACCTGCAGGGCCGAGTATTCGAGATCTGGGACCCGGCTCATGTCCAGAGCGAGCACGCGCGGCTTGTACTGAGCGACCAGGGCGGAGATCCGGTCGGCCACTGCCTGCGCATTCAGGAAGAACAGGCGCCCCTCCGGCCGCAGGAGCAGCAGGCCTTCGAATGTCTCGTCGTCCGGGTGTTCGGGCGACAGCGGTCGCAGCACGTCCGCCCCGCGCTTGCGGCCGATGACGGACACCCGCGGATTCGCGCTCTGGCTGGCCAGGCCGATCATCGACGCGATGATCGCGACAACGATCCCCTTGAGCGTGCCGAACGCCAGCACGCCGGCACAGGCGAACACCGCCCAGCGGAACTCCATCGAGCGCACGCTGCGGATGGCGCGGAACTCGGCCGGCTGGATCAACCCGACCGAATACACGATCACTACTGCCGCGAGCGTGGCGTTCGGCATCAGGCCCAGGATCGGTGCGAAGAGAAGCATGGTGGCGACCGCCGTGCCCGCGGTCACCAGCGATGCCTTCTGCGACTGGCCGCCCGCAGAGCGCACGACCGCGGTCTGCGACGTGCCGCCACCCGCCGGCATCGCACCGAGCAGGGCGCCCCCAAGATTGGCGGCGCCAGTGGCGACCAGCTCCCGGTTCGCATTGACCGGCGGGTCGGCCGGCCGGGCAAAGGCGCGGCTCGCCGCGATGGTCTCGGTAAAGCTCATGAGCGCAATTCCGAGCGCGCCCGGCAGCAACCGGTAGAGCAACGAGATGTCCGGCACCGTGATCGCGGGAAAGCCCCGCGGTATCAGGCCGACCGTTGAGACGCCACGGGCCTGCAGACCGAAGAACCACGACGCCGCGATGGCGCCCCCCACGGCGACCAGGGGTGCAGGGGAATGCGGCTTCAGTCGCTCCATGCCGATCAGGATCGCGAAGGTCGCTGCAGCGACGGCTAGCGTGATCAGCGAAGTGGCGGGCAGGTGCTGCGCGATGTCGAACAGATCGCGGACGAATCCTTCCTTCGTGATGTGAATCCCGAGGAGCTTCGGCACCTGGTCCAGGACGATCACGAGGCCGATGCCTGCCTTGAAGCCCGTCAGCACGGGCGTGGAAATGAAGTTGGCGACGAATCCCAGGCGCATCAGCCGCGCCACCACCAGCATCGCGCCGACCAGCGCGGTGAGCGCCGCAGTCGCCGTCACGAGCTTCGCCGGATCGCCGTCGGGGACGACCAGGCCGAGTTGCGTGCCGGTCAGGATCGCCAGGGTGGTGGTGGAACTGACGCTGAGCACCCGCGACGAGCCGAGCAGCGCGTAGATCACCATCGGAGTAAAGGCGGTGTAGAGCCCAACCGCCACCGGCAGACCGGCCACCGTTGCGTACGCCATGGCCTTGGGCAGGACGACGGCCGCGGCGACCAGGCCGGCGACAATGTCGAAACGCAACGACGGGGAGCGCGGGTCGAGTGCTTTCGTGGCCAAAGGAGTCTATTGAGAAAGCCTTGGTCCTGGTTGCCGCTGAACAGCTACGCGTCACGCGCGGCAGCGGGCTGAAACGGGCTCCATTCTAAGGCCGATGCCGCAAGCGAGGAGCGTTGCCACAATGTTGCCAAGACCGGGGTCGATTCGGGTAGACTCGCGGAGACGTTGGTGGACAGCGATTCGGCTGGAACGTGATTGTTGGCAAAGACTTGTTGCCAGAAGTCCTTCGCCATCATTAGCTTAAGAAATTGCGTTCTTAGAGTTCGAATCCCTGCCTCACCGCCAAGCATTCTCGGCCCACAGACCAGCAGCCACTCCAAAACCATGAGCAGCGAATACGTCTTTGGCCGGACACGGAAAACCTCGGCTAAGCGCTCGGGCAAGTTGACGCGACCGATCGAACGCCGCGGCGTGCCGGATTCCGGTCGGATTGTGAGGCTATTCGTGGGTCAGGGCTACGGTTTCATCCGCCTGGCGAACGATCGCGAGATCTTCTTCCACCGGGCCGACGTGCAGGAAGGCACGTCGATTAACGACTTCGACGTCGGCGATGCGGTCACCTTCGAGCGGCTCGACGATCCGGTGAGCGGCGCGCGGGCGCTCTGCGTCAGGCGGAAGCGCCGCGGTCGTTGACCGGACCAGCGGTATACTTGGTCTCCTGCTTTCTTGAGCCCTAGGCCATTCCGGCCCAGCCCTCACCAAAGCCTTCGTCGGGCACGTGCTTCAGAAAGGCAGCCTCTGTGATACCGCGTCCAATTGATCTCAGCGCATTCGAGTTCGCCGTCCTGGCGGGTCTTCGCGCCGGCCAGCTCGCCCGAGGGTGCACTCCGCGCGTCAAATCCTCTGACAAGATCGCGGTGACCGCTCAAATGGAAGTCGCCGAACGAAAGGTCATGCGGAATCCGCACGTCGCCGTCGGCACAGTCAAAGCGTGAACTCTACTGGATGCGGCCGCGCGGCCGGCGATGCAACACCGGCGGCGACGACGTCTGGAACCTGCCACGGCGATGGCGGTTCTGCCGCGGAGGACCTGCGTCGGCCGTCGTGCTCGTCGATGCGAATCCCTCGACAACGACCTGCTCGATCGGTGTCGGCAGCAGCCGCTGGATGTCGTGCAACAGCGACCGTTCCGCCGCTGTCACGAGCGAGATCGCGCGCCCGGCAAGACCGGCCCGCCCCGTCCGTCCGACGCGATGGATGTAGTCTTCGGCGACGAGCGGCAGGTCGTAGTTGACCACGAGCGGAAGTTGCGCGATGTCGAGGCCGCGTGCGGCGATGTCGGTAGCCACTAGCACCATCACCCGGCCTGCCTTGAAGTCGCCCAGAGCGCGGTTGCGTGCGCCCTGACTCTTGTTGCTGTGTATGACCGCCACATTGATGCGGGCGTGCTCGAGATACTCGCCGACGCGATCCGAGCCACGCTTTGTCTTGCAGAAGACGAGCGTCTGGCCCGCAGGCGCTTGCGTCAGGATGTGCTTGAGCAAGTCGCGCTTCCGGTCGCTTGCAACCGGATGGACGCGATGCGTCACCGTCGGCGCCACGACCTGTCCTTCCGAGACGTCCACGCGCACCGGGTCGCGCGTGAATTCGGCCGAGAGGCGTACGACCTCCGTCGAGAGCGTGGCTGAGAACAAGAGCGTCTGACGGGCGCGCGGCAACGCCGGGATCACGCGACGAAGCGACGGCAGGAAGCCCATATCCAGCATCCGGTCGGCTTCGTCCAGTGTGAGGATTTCGATCGCCGACAGATCGAGCGTCCGCCGCTGGATATGATCGATGAGCCGGCCCGGAGTGGCGACGACGATGTCAGTTCCCTGCTTCAGCGCCTGGACCTGTGGCCCCATCGGGACCCCGCCGAAGATGGGCAACACGCGGAGCTGCACGGGCGCCCCGTAGGTGGTGAGTGCACGGCGGACCTGGAGCGCCAGCTCACGTGTCGGCACGAGTACGAGACCCCGCGGGCTGCGGATCCTGCCGGTACGGCCGCGCATGAAGAGGCGCTCGATCATCGGCAGGCCGAACGCCGCTGTCTTCCCGGTGCCCGTCTGGGCACGGGCCAACAGGTCGGATCCGCTCAGTACAAAGGGGATGGATTCAGACTGGACGGGCGTCGGTTGCCCATAGCCCATTCGGGCGAGCGGAGTACACAGAGATAGCGCGAGCCCGAGTTTCGAAAACGGCATTGAGAAAGCTCCTGAATTGCCTGGACCGATATCGTCTCGTGGCTAAGCTGGACTTGAGGAGGAGCGAGACAGGAAAGGCTCGTTACGCCTACAGACGGCAGAGCGTGGAGAAAGATCCGATCGCAATGATATCACGCAATCGTCAATTTCCGGGTAGAATGCCCACCCCATGCGCGCGAGACTGTCCGCGCCTGCTGCGCTCGCGGTGGCGCTGCTCGTCTGCCTGACAGAACTGGCATCAGCGCAGACTGTTGAATTCGCCCCGCTCGCCGGCTATCGCTTCGGCGGCGACCTCTTCGAGCTGGCGACGAACCGGCGCGTCGACGTCGACGGCGCACCGGTCGTTGGCGGTGCGGTCAACGTCGACATGGGCGACGGGCTGTCGTTCGAAGCGCTGTTCTCGCATCAACAGACGAACGTCAGCGTACCCGGCGACGCATTCGGTCCGCCGGTGCGGTGGACCGTTGTCGTGGATCACTGGCTCGCCGGCGGCCGCCAGGAATTCGGAAACGGGCGTGTCGTGCCGTTTCTTTCGGGCCTCCTCGGGCTGACCCGTTATGGGGCGGAAGGCGACGACGAAATCCGGTTCGCGGTCGGCGCCGGCGCGGGTGTGAAGCTGCCGATCCAGCGCCGGCTCGCGGTGCGGCTCGACAGCCGCGTGTTTACGACGTTCGTCGATGCCGACGCGAACGCCGTCGCATGCGCGCCGGGTGTCTGCCTGATCGGCCTCAACGTCGCCGCCGCGTGGCAGCTGGAGTTCACCGCCGACGTGGTCGTCGTGTTGGGATCTCCCCAAAGGGGGAACTCGAAGTAACCTCGACAGTCGCTACGACCCACACCGGCCGGGCTCACTAATTGCACAGCTCGGCCGCGTGTGGAAGTTCTGGCTCCGGGCGCTCCTCATCACCGCGCTTATTCTGGCCGTCGCGCTCGGAATTGCCCAGGATCAGGAGGTCCTTCACATCGAAAGCGCTCGCGCCGCGGGCGACCCGGAGTTTCCCGCCTATGCTGCCGCTCTTACCGGCACGGCGCTGACGACCGGCAACAGCTTTCAGGTCCTCGTCAACGGCGATCGAATCTTTCCCTCCATGCTGGAGGCCATTCGGAGCGCGAAGCGACAGATCAGCTTCGAAACCTACATCTATTCTTCGGGCATGATTGCGGACCAGTTCACCGGCGCGATTGAAGCGGCGGTCCGCCGCGGCGTCCGGTGCCAGATGGTGCTCGATGCCATCGGGTCGAAAGATCTCCGGGGCGATCATCTCGAGCGCCTGCGTCGCGTCGGCTGTACCGTCGGCACCTTCAACGAGCCCGCTTGGTACAACTTCGAGGAGCTGAACTACCGCACCCACCGCAAAGTACTCGTCGTCGACGGCGTCGTCGGCTTCATCGGCGGCGTTGGCGTTGCCGACTACTGGGCAGGCGACGCGCAGGATCCCGATCACTGGCGCGACACACAGGTGCGGATGGAAGGACCGTCGGTCACGTACCTCGAGGCGGGCTTCTACGAGAACTTCGCCGAGACGATCCGCCCGGTCACTCCGCTCTTCGAGCCGCCGCTGGTGCCGTTCGCGCCGAACGTGGAAGAGCGGACGCTGGTGATCTGGAGCTCACCGGTGGGCGGCAGCAGCGGCATGAAGCTGCTATATCTCGTGTCGATCGCCGCGGCGCGCAAGACGCTCGATATTTGCAGTCCCTACTTTCTGACCGACGAATCGACCGCCTGGGCCATCGAGCGCGCGGTGGATCGCGGCGTCCGCGTCCGAATCCTGGTGGAGGGAGACATTACCGACGCGAAGCCGGTCAAATACGCCAGCCGCGCCGCGTACGAGCATCTGATGTCGCGCGGCGTCGAGATCCACGAGTATCGCCCCACGATGATGCACGCAAAGGTGATGGTGGTGGACGGTATCTGGAGCGTGTTCGGATCCGCGAACTTCGACAACCGGTCGTTCGAGTTGAACGACGAGCTGAACGCGGCTGCCGCCGACCATCCGCTGGCCGTCCGGTTCACGAGCGATTTCGAGGTGGATCTCCGCCGCGCAACGCGGCTGAACCTCGACGAGTGGCGCCGCCGTTCGCGGCTCGAGAAGGCGCGGGAGAAGTTCTGGTCGATGTTCGGCGAAGTGTTCTAACTCTACGCCCAACGTCCTCCTCACCCCGCATATATAATCCGGCCGGCAGTCAGCCCCGGTCCATCGACCTCATCCAAGTTGGGCTGGTCGAGCTCGACTGCAACCATTGCGAGTCGATGCTTCTGAGCACGCGGGCGATGGGAGCGTTGCTGCGCGCGGCGTGGGAGTTGCAGGATGCGCGCGAAAATCACTCAGAGGTGATCGTGGCTGCTCCGCGCAGTCCGATGGATGACCTGTAAGTGGAATTTGGGGGTGTGAGATGGGTCCGTTACACGAAGAAGCGCGATGGTTGAGCGACGGTGATGGGATGCGGTGCTATTTCAGCGAGGGCGATCGCCGTGGCCCATCGCGGTTGCAATGCTACCGTCGGCTGCTGGCCAAGCCGGACGACATGAAGCAGGGCGGCTACCGATCTCTCGATCCCCTCCTCGCGATTGTCCCCCTCCAGCGTCTCGCAGCATTGCTCGAGCTCGGCAGAAAGACTTGGCGCAGCTGGTCCTCCCACGGGCTCAACGCCGCCGTCGCCGGTGCCCCCGTGGCCACGCGCTTCACCAGCGATTTCGAGTCGGACCTTCGGCTGAGTCTGGACGAGTAGCGCCGGCGATCGCCGCCCGAGAAGGCGCGCGAGAAGTTCTGGTCGATGTTCGGCGAGGTATTCTAAGCGGGCTGATGGTCCGCGTCCGTTTCGCGCCGTCTCCGACCGGATACCTGCACGTTGGGGGAGCGCGCACCGCGCTCTTCAACTGGCTCTACGCCCGCCGGCACGGCGGCGCGTTCGTTCTGCGGATCGAAGACACCGACGCCGAGCGCTCGTCGTGGGACATGGTGTCCGGGATCGTCGACGGGCTGCGATGGCTGGGGCTCGACTGGGACGAGGGGCCGGACGTCGGCGGGCCGCACGCCCCCTACTTCCAATCGCGGCGGCTCGACAAATACCGAGCGGCGGCCGAGGGGCTGGTCGCCTCCGGCCACGCATATATAGATGATGGGGCCATCCGCTTCAATGTGCCCGAGGGGCGGACCTCGTTCACGGACCTCGTGCACAGTCCGATCGAGTTCGACAACGAGCACATCGAGAAGTTCGTCATCCTCCGCTCGGATGGTCATCCCACCTACCACCTGTCGGTCGTCGTCGACGACATCGACATGGAGATTACCCACGTGGTCCGGGGCGACGATCACATCTCGAATACGCCGAAGCAGGTGCTGCTCTACAACGCGCTCGGACGGGCGGTGCCGGCGTTCGCCCATGTCCCGCTCATTCTTGGCCCCGACAAAAAGCGGTTGAGCAAGCGCCACGGCGCGACCGCCGTGGGCGAGTACGAGCGCGCCGGGTATCTCTCCGAAGCCATGGTGAACTTCCTCGCGCTCCTCGGCTGGTCCCCTGGCGGCGATCGCGAAGTGATGACGCGAGACGAGCTGATTGCGGCCTTTGCGATCGAAGGCATCAACGGCGGCAACGCGATCTTCAACGTCGAGAAGCTCGATTGGTTCAACGCGCAGCACATCGCGCGCATGCCGGCGGAAGAAATCGTCCGGCGGGTCGAACCGGATCTCAAAGCGGCAGGATTGTGGAACGACGAGTTCCAGTCGGTCCGGCGCGCGTGGCTCCTGGCGGTCGTGGATCTCGTGAAGCCCCGGTTGAGGAAGCTCGGGGAGATCGTCGATCACACCCGGCCCTTTCTCGCAGACGCGGTGGAACCAGACCCGGCTGCGGCGGCGAAGTATCTCGGCGCGTCGGAGCTGGCCGGGCCCCTTGCGGCACTCCGCGAGCGGCTCGCGCGTGTGGAGCCGTTCGAGCCGAACCCGATCGAGGCCGCGCTGCGCGAGGTGGCTGCCGCCGAGGGCGTCAAAGCCGCCTCGCTGATCCACGCGTCTCGAGTCGCGGTGACCGGCCAGTCGGTAAGCCCGGGCGTGTTCGAAGTGCTCGCGCTGGCGGGCCGTGATCGCGTGCTCGAGCGCCTCGCGGCCGCGGAGCGTCGCGTACGTGACGCTCAGGCACCCTCTTGAAACGGCTGAGCCACTGACAATTTTCGTGGCACATGCGTTGCAGCCTGCAGAGGCAGGAGGCGCGCCGTGGCGAAAGAGGATCGAGGCTTCGCGTCAATGGATCGATCGAAGCAGAAAGAGATCGCGAGCAAGGGCGGCAAGGCCGCACATCAAAAGGGGACTGCGCACGAGTGGACGAGCGAGGAAGCGCGAGAGGCTGGCCGCAAGGGCGGCATCGCGAGCCATCAGCGGCGTCGTGAGCGCATGACGCAGGGCGACGACGAGTCGGGTGGGTACGAACCGAATGCGACCGAAGAGGAACCGCGGGAAACCAACTCGTAACCTCGGCTTCCACTCTCCGGAACCGTTTCCCACCGTCCGTCCCCGTGTGACAGCAGTGCAGTCTCGGCCGTAACCGCTCCGATCACAAATCACCAGCAGCGTTGCGGGGCGACGCCGAGTTTTCCTCGGTCGCCGCAACGCTGTTCGGTCCGTCGCACTACCGCGTATCCCAAATTTCCTCGATTGTTGTTAACGGCTCAGCTCGCCGGTGCGCGACCGCACAGATGAGATAATGGGCAAACCTGCGAATGTTCGACGATCACGCCCGAGTCCGCCGCCTGCTTGCGCGCCGTGACCCGCGGCTGGGCGCATTGATCCAGCGCTGCAAGAGCCCTGATTCCCCCAGGCGCATCGAGCATTTCACGGCGCTGGTGCGAGTCATCGCCGGTCAGCAGCTTTCGACCAAGGCCGCGCAGACAATCTTCAATCGCGTGGCCGCCTGCTTTCCGGATGGCGTGCCGACGCCTTCGGGGTTTGCCGCAATCACCGATGAGCAACTTCGCGTGGCCGGCCTGAGCCGGCAGAAGATCGCTTACATGCGTGATCTCGTCGTAAAGGTCGGCGAGGGCACGCTGCGGCTGGCGGATCTCGAGCAGCTGCCGGACGACGAAGTCGTTCGAGAGATAACGCAGGTCAAGGGTCTCGGCCAATGGTCGGCTGAAATGTTTCTCATGTTCCGTCTGAATCGTCCCGACGTCCTGCCGGTCGGCGACCTCGGGATCGTCAAAGCCATGCAGCGATGTTACGGGCTGAGGAAGCCGCCGACGCCCGAGCGCATGCTCAAGATCGGCGAGGCCTGGCGGCCGTATCGATCCGTGGCGTGCTGGTATTTGTGGAGGAGTCTCGAGAATGAACCGCTTTAGGGTGCTCAGGGTGCTCATGGTGCTCATGGTGCCGCTGGGTCTGGGGCTCGGGGCCCGTGCGCAGGAAAAGAAAGACGACAAGAAATGGGACATCGCCGAGCCGTTCGGCCCCACGACGAAGATTGAATTCGAAACGTCCGAGGGGACGTGGATGAATGTCGACGTCAGTCCCGACGGCAAGCAAATCGTCTTTGACCTGCTAGGGGATCTATACGTAATGCCGCTCGCCGGCAGCGGCGGCCAGCCCGCGACGCGGCTCACGAGCGGGCCGGCTTACGACATGCAGCCGCGGTTCAGCCCCGACGGCAAACGGATCGCGTTCTCGAGCGATCGAGCCGGCCTCTGGAACATCTGGACGACCGACGCCAGCGGAAAAGATCCGAAGCAGATCTCCAAGGACACGCGCTGGTTCGTGAACAGCCCGGCGTGGTCGCCGGACGGGCAGTACATCTTTGCGCGGCGCCATTTCGTGAAAGAGCGCTCGCTCGGAGCCGGCGAGATCTGGCTGTACCACTCGAGCGGTTCGGATGGCGTGCAGGTCACCGAGAAGGTGAGCTTCCAGAAGGACGCGGGCGAGCCGGCCGTCTCGCCCGACGGGCGCTACCTCTACTACAGCAAGGACGTCACCCCGGGCCAGAACTTCGAATACAACAAGGACCCTTACGGCGTGATCTACGCGACCATCCGGCGAGACCTCACCACGGGCAAGGAACGCACGCTCGTGAACCGGCCTGGTGGATCGATCGCACCGCGGCCATCGCCGGACGGCAAGCACCTGGCCTTCGTCCGCCGCGTGGACACGAAGAGCTTGCTCTTCCTGCGCGAGCTCGCCACCGGCCGCGAATGGCCGGTGTTCGACCACCTCGACAAGGACCTGCAGGAGGCCTGGGCGATCCACGGCGTATATGCCCAGTACGCGTGGACGCCGGACAGCCGCGCGATCGTGATCTGGGGCGAAGGGAAGATCTGGAAAGTCGATCTGACTGGTGGGGCCGGCCTTCAGCCGGGCACGCAGATTCCATTTACCGCACGCGTCGAGCAGGCGGTGACCGACGCCGTCCGCTTCCCGCAGAAGATTCACTCCGACGATTTCGCCGTCCGGATGCTGCGCGACGTCACGACGTCGCCCGACGGGAAGCTGATTGCCTACAGCGCGCTTGGGCGGATCTACGTAAAGGGGATGCCCACCGGCGAACCGCGACCGCTCACGGGAACGAGCGGCTCCTGGATGGAATCGGATCCCAGCTTTTCGCCCGACGGCCAGGCGATCATCTTTGCCGCCTGGAGCGACGCCGAGCTGGGCCGCATCCGCGCGGTTCGCGTCGACGGGTCCGGGGCGCGCGATGTCGTGGCCCAGCCCGGGCACTACGTCGAGCCGTCGTTCTCTCCTGACGGGAAGCAGGTCGTCTACCGGCGGACGATGCCGGACGGCATCCGCGGGATCACGCATGCGGGCGATCCGGGCATCTATGTGACGAGCGCCGACGGGACCGCTCAGCCGTCGCTCGTGCGCGAGGCCGGATTCCGGCCGCAGTTCGATCACACGGGCAAGCGCATCTACTTCCGCGAGCGGCGCGGCGAGAAGTTCGTGCTCGCCAGCCTTGAACCCGATGGAAGCGACGAGGTCGTTCATCTGCAATCCGAGAACGCGACGCAGATCGAGCCGTCCCGCGACGGCAAGTACGTCGCCTTCGCGGAACGCTGGCACGCCTACGTCGCGGCATTTCCGCGCTCGGGCCGCCCGATCGATCTCGGGCCGAAAGGGACGAGCTTCCCGGTCGCGCAGATCTCTCGCGATGCCGGATTCGCGATCCACTGGTCCGGCGACGGCCGGACGGTCCACTGGGCACTTGGGCCCGAGTACTTCACGCGCGACCTGTCACAAACGTTCGCGTTTCTTGCAGATGGCGCCGCGCAGGGTGATGCCGCTAAGCCGGTTGAGCCGGAGGCCAAGGGCGTTCCCATCGGATTCTCGGTCAAGAGCGACGTGCCGACTGGATCGCTTGCGATCGTCGGCGCGCGGATCATCACGATGTCGGACGCCGGAGGCCAGGGATCAGGGTCCAGGAACGGCGTCATCGAGAACGGCACCGTCGTCGTCGAAGGCAACCGGATTGTAGCGGTTGGACCGTCGGGATCAGTCAGCGTTCCGGCCGGCGCGAAGCGGATCGAGGGTCGCGGGAAGACGATCATGCCCGGTCTCGTCGACGTCCACGCGCATGTCGGCGGCGAGAACGACGGTCTGCTCGCCGAAGCCTCCTGGCCGCTCGTCGCCAACCTGGCGTACGGCGTCACCACGTCCCACGATCCGTCGAACGACACCGAGACGGTATTCACCAACTCCGAGCTCATTCGAACCGGCCGCAAGCTCGGCCCGCGCCTGTTCTCGACCGGCACGATCCTCTACGGCGCCGAGACGCCGTTCAAAGCCGTCGTCGATACCTACGAGGACGCGCTGTCGCACCTGCGCCGGCTCAAGGCGGTGGGCGCCTTCAGCGTCAAGAGCTACAACCAGCAACGGCGTGACGCCCGGCAGATGATCATCAAGGCGGCGCGGGAGCTCCAGATGCTGGTCGTGCCCGAAGGGGGCTCGCTGCTCTACATGAACCTAACGCACGTCGTCGACGGCCACACCGGCGTCGAGCACTCGCTGCCGGTGCCACGTATATATAAGGATGTGGTCACGCTCTTCGCGAAGAGCAAATCGGGATACACGCCCACCCTCATCGTCGGCTACGGCGGATTGTCCGGCGAGTATTACTGGTATCAGCACAGCGACGTCTGGAAGAACCAGCGGCTGCTCACCTACGTTCCCGCGGACGTCGTCTTTCCACGGTCACGACGCCGGACGATGGCGGACGAGGATGACTTCAACCACATCCTGATCGCGAAAGGGGCGAAGCAGATCGCCGACGCCGGCGGATCGGTTCAGATGGGTGCGCACGGCCAGCTCCAGGGCCTCGGTGCGCACTGGGAGACCTGGATGCTCGCGCAGGGCGGCATGACGCCGATGGAAGCGCTGCGCGCCGCGACGATCAACGGCGCGAAGTACCTCGGACTCGACGCGGAAGTCGGCTCGCTCGAGAAAGGAAAGCTGGCGGACCTCGTCGTCCTCGACCGGAATCCGCTCGAGAACATCCGCAACACGGACGCCGTGAACATGGTGATGCTGAACGGCCGCCTCTACGATGCGGCGACGATGGACGAGATCGGGAATCATCCCAGGAAGCGGAAGCCGTTCTACTGGGAGCAAGAGCGGAAGGAAACCCCGACGGCCACGTCGGCGACTCGCGGCCGGAAATAGCCGCCCGACGCCGGCGACTTACCGCTTCACCGACTCGCTGGTCTGTTCGCGACCGATTCGGTTGAGATGTTCCTGCAGTGCCAGGCCCTGCAGCTTGTCGAAAGGCAGGCTGGCGAACAGCTCGATCCGACGGCGAACGATCAGGAACGTGTCGCGGAACGCGCGCTCTTGCTCGTCCGGACTGCCATGGATCACTGCCGGATCCGGAATCCCCCAATGCGCGGTCATGGGCTGGCCCGGCCACAGCGGGCACTCCTCCGCTGCCGCCTGATCACATACGGTGAAGACGAAATCGAGCGGCGGTGCGTCCGGACCGGCGAACTCGTTCCAGCTCTTGCTCCGCAGCCCGTCGGTAGGAATACGATTCCGCTGCAGCGTCTCGAGCGCCAGGGGGTGGATCGTGCCTTTGGGGTGGCTGCCGGCGCTGTAGCCTTTGAACTTCCCGCCGCCGATGGCGGGATGGTTGATGACGGCTTCCGCGATGATGGAGCGCGCGGAATTACCGGTGCACAGAAAGAGCACGTTGAACGGCATGGGCCACCTCCTAGGGCAGCGCGCCCCCGTGATGGCGGATCACTCGTCCCTCCACGGCGAACGTCGTCTCCTCGGCGATATTCGTCGCGTGATCCGCGATGCGTTCGAGGCAGCGACTGACGAGGATGAGGCCGAGCGCCCGCTCGATGACGCCGGGGTCGGCCATCATGTGGGTCAGCAGGACCCGGAAGATCGAATCGCGGAGGGCATCGGCCCGGTCGTCGCGCTCGAGCACGGACTGCCCGAGCGCCACGTCTTCGGTTACGAAGGACGTGACGCCATCGTGGAGCATCTGCAGCGCGGTTTCGCCGAGCAGGCTGACGTCCAGGATGGGCCGCAGAGGCGGCATGGCGAGCAACCCGATGATCGTGTGCGCCATGTTGACTGCCTGATCACCGACACGCTCGAGGTCGGTGATGACCTTGAGCACGGATCGGACGAGCCGGAGGTCGGACGCGACCGGACTCTGGGTCGCGAGAAACCTGATGCACCGGTCGTCGATCTCGAGCTCGAGCTGATTGACGGCCGCGTCGCCCGACGCGACCTGCACGGCGAGATCCGATCGCCGCTCGAATAGAGCGGTCAGGGCATCGCGGGTGCGGGACTCGACGAGGGCGCCCAGATCGGCCACCCGAGTCGTCAGCGCGCGAAGCTCCTCGTGAGAATGGCGCTCCATCAACCGAATCTCCCGGTGATGTAATCGTTCGTGTGTTGCTGCTTCGGGTTGGTAAAGAGCTCCTGCGTGTCGGTGTACTCGACGAGACGGCCCAGCCAGAAGAAGGCCGTCTTGTCGGAAACTCGCGCCGCCTGCTGCAGGTTGTGCGTGACGATGGCGATGGTGAACTTCGTCTTGAGTGCGAAGATCAGTTCCTCGACCTTCAGAGTCGCAATAGGATCGAGCGCCGAGCAGGGCTCATCCATCAAAATGATGTCCGGCTCGATGGCGATGGCGCGCGCGATGCACAAGCGCTGCATCTGACCACCCGACAGCGACAGACCACTCTCGTTCAGCCGATCCTTCACCTCGTCCCAGAGCGCCGCCCCTTTCAGGCTCCGCTCGCATGCCTCGTCGAGCATGGCCTTGTTCCTGATGCCGGCAATCCTGAGCCCATACACGACGTTTTCGTAGATCGACTTGGGCAGCGGGTTCGACTTCTGGAACACCATGCCGATCCGGCGCCGGACTTCGATGACATCGGTCGTGTCGGCATAGAGATCCTGTCCGTGCACGATGAACTTTCCCGTGATGCGCACGTTGTCGATGAGATCGTTCATCCGGTTGAGACACCGCAGCAGCGTCGACTTCCCGCACCCCGACGGGCCGATGAACGCCGTGACCTGCTTCGCCGGAATCTCCATGGTGATCTCGTGCAGCGCCTGGGTCTGGCCATAAAACAGGTTTGCCTTGTCGATGACGATGGCCGGCGGCTGGCCGGCCGTCCTGGTTCCGGCAGACGCGAACTGCACGTCGGTTCTGATGAGCGGAGCGGCCTGGGCCGGCGCTGTGGGCTCGGTCATGGGAGTGAGCGGCTCCTAGAAAGCTCCGGTGTGATACCGCCTGCGGAGATGACTGCGCACGATGATCGCCGTCAGGTTCAGCGCCACGACGATGACGAGCAGCAGAATCGTCGTGGCGTAGACCATCGGTTTGGCCGCCTCCACGTTCGGGCTCTGGAAGCCGACGTCGTAGATGTGATAGCCGAGGTGCATGAACTTGCGTTCGAGGTGCACGAACGGCGCGACGCCGTCGACCGGCATGTCCGGCGCCAGTTTCACGACGCCCGTGATCATGAGCGGCGCGACTTCCCCCGCGCCGCGGGCCATCGCGAGGATGAGTCCGGTCAGAATGCCCGGCGCCGCGGCCGGCAGCACGACGCGCATGATCGTTTGAAACTTCGTCGCGCCTGTGGCCAGCGACGCTTCCCGCATCGACCGCGGCACGGCCGCCAGCGCCTCCTCCGACGCGACGATGACGACCGGCACGGTCAGGAGCCCGAGCGTCAGCGACGCCCAGAGGATGCCACCTGTGCCGAACGTCGGCGTCGGCAGCCGTTCCGGAAAGAACGTTCGGTCGATGGTCCCGCCGACGAAATACACGAAGAACCCGAGCCCGAAGACGCCGAACACGATCGACGGCACCCCCGCCAGGTTGTTGACGCCGATGCGGACCAGGCGCACGAGCACGCCCTGCCTCGCGTACTCCCGTATGTACAAGGCCGCCAGCACACCGAACGGCACC
This sequence comes from Vicinamibacterales bacterium, assembly GCA_036258175.1. Lineage (GTDB taxonomy): Bacteria > Acidobacteriota > Vicinamibacteria > Vicinamibacterales > 2-12-FULL-66-21 > DATAEE01. The sequence continues at coordinate 33,700 of DATAEE010000080.1, read as the reverse complement.
GCCAGCAGGCTCATGAGAATCACCATCATGACCGTGCCGAAGATCGCCGGAAAAATTCCTCCTTCGGTGTTCGATTCCCGCGGGTCGCCCGACAGAAATTCCCAGAGGCGTCCGGCGTACACGCGCGTCCGGCCCGCGAACGACAGCTGATTGGCCATGTAGGCGCGGAAGATGTCGAGCGTCGCGAGCTCCTTCTCCGTTCCATCGGCGGCGGCGAGCGTAACGTGCGTGCGCGACGCCTGCTCGACCAGCGTGGCAAGGCGCGCCTCGACGCCGGCGTATTCCTCCTGGAGCTCCGCCAGGCGGCGTTCTGACGCGGCGCGGACCGCCGTGATGTCCGCGCCCGCCGCCTGCAGCTCGGCCGATCGCATTGCCAGCCGTTCCTCCTCGATCGCGGCGTTGATGGCGCCGACCTCATCACGCTCGATTTGGCGAATCCCCTCGCGGTCGTCATCCGCCTTGTCGATGAGCGGCTGGAGTGCAACCCAGACCGCGTCAGGTCCCTTCGCCAGCTCCTTCTCGCCTTCGGTGAGCCGAACGGGTGTGCCGATGAAAGGCCCGTACTCGCGGCGTTCTACGTAGATCGCCTCGGGCGGCAGCGCACGAGCGGTGATCTGCGTTTCGTCGATCCATCGGAAATCCGCCCCGACCAGGTCGCGATTTCCGACCTTGAGCTGAACGCGATCCGGCCGACCGGCCTCGGCGCCGTCGCGCTTTCCGGCTTCGTGAGCGACGACCTCGCCGATGACGATCGTGCCGTCGGCCAGAGTCAAACGCGTCAGGGGCTTGGGCCAAAAGAACCCGAGACCGTTGACGAGGATGAGCACGATCATCCCCGTGATCATCAGAAGGCAGATGCCGAGCGCCGTACCCGTAAACCAGATCGCCGGATCGCCTTGTCGAACCATCTCCCGCATTGGCATCAGAGGGCCCTGTAGCGCTCGCGGAGGCGCTGCCGTACGATTTCGGCCAACGTGTTCAACGTGAAGGTCAGAACGAAGAGCAGCGCGCCCGAGAGGAAGAGAATCCGGTAGAGGGTCGCGCCCTGCGGCGCTTCAGGGATTTCGACGGCGATGTTCGCCGACAGCGTGCGGAATCCATTGAACATCGACCAGTCCATGATCGGCGTGTTGCCCGTCGCCATCAGGACGATCATCGTTTCGCCGACGGCCCGGCCGAAGCCGACCATGACCGCCGAGAAGACACCGGGACTTGCCGTCGGCAGCACCACGCGAATCGCCGTCTGCCACCGGCTGGCGCCCATGGCCAGCGACGCCGCGACCAGATTCGACGGGACGCTGCTGAATGCGTCCTCGCAGATCGTAAAGATGATGGGGATCACCGCGAATCCCATCGACAGGCCGACGACGAGGCTGTTGCGCTGATCGTAAGTGATGCCCAGAGTATTTGACAGCCATTGCCGCGCGTCGCCGGCGAACAGCCAGTTCTCCACGGACGGCGCGAGCGCGAACGCGAGCCATCCGGCAATGACCAGCATCGGGACGATGACGAGCAGCTCGGCCCCTACTCGCACCCACCGCCGGAGCGCATACGGCAGGATGTTCCAGATCAGGAATCCGGACGTCCCGAAGATCGGGAAGGCGAGGACGAGCAGCGTTATCGCGACGAGGTTGCGCTCGACGACCGGCGCCAGGTAGAGCCCCGCGACGAACCCGATCACGACGCTCGGCAATGCCGCCATGATCTCGATCGTCGGCTTTATGCGGGACCGAATGGACGGGTGAACGAACTGCGACGTGTAGAGCGCGCCCAGCACCGCGAGCGGGATCGCGAACACCAGCGCGTAGAACGTGCCTTTGATCGTGCCGAACACGAGCGGCACAAGGCTCATCTTCGGCTCGAAGTCATCGGTCGCGCCGGTCGACTGCCAGACGTACTCGGGACTGGCATACCCCTCGTACCACACCTTCCCGAACAGCGTGTGCAGGCTCGCTTCGGGGTGCGCGTTCCCGACCGCGACGCGATCGATCTCGCCGCCGGCACGGGCGACGAGCAGCCCGTCGCTTTTCGGCGTCATCACGACGTTCTGCACCGGCGTCGTACCGGCGATGCGGGTCAGGGTGCGATTGGACGTCTGGTGCCGGAGGACGACATGACCGCTGGCATCCCCCGTCGCAAACGTCCGGTCCCGGGTTGATGCAGCAATCGCGGTGATCCGGGCGCCCTGCGGCTCGAAATCCGCCGAGCGCACCATGCCGTAATCGCCCTCCACATTCGCCGGCGCGCGGAACCACGCGCTGAGCCGCCCGTCGGCCATGCCGGCGATGAACGTGTTGTTGCCGATCATGTACTCCAGTGCGGTGACGGCTGAGTCGCTCACGGGCGACACGTCGGTAAGCGTCGCCTCTTCCTGCAACCGCCAGTGATAGACCTCCCCGCGGTCGGTGCCGGCGATAGCCGTGCCCGTGCCGCCGACGCGCACGGCCGTGATCGTTCGGCCGCTCGCGACGGTGACGAGGGCCCGGCGCTCCGTCTCGGTTTCGTCCACCCAGAGCAGAGCGAGCTCGAACGGCGAGACCTGTCCCGCCACGAACTTCCGCCCGTTCTCCTCGAGGTACGACACCCGCTCGGCCCGTCGCCGCTGAGCGTCGATCTCCACGGTCCCGCGCTCGCGCACATCGACCTTGACACCCGTCAACCCGGCGTCCCCATGGACCGGCAGGAACCGGATCTGCAACAGCGCAATCCGTCCGTCGGTCGTACTGGCCGCGACGAAGTTTCCGAGCAGAGATCGCGAAGAGGCGAGAACCGTTGCTCCCGCAAGCGACGGCGGGCTGAACGTGAGTTGCGGAGCCCCAGTCTCGCGATTGAGGAAGATCACGCGGCCGTCGGACCCGAGCGTGTAGACGTAACGGTCGAAGTCGTCACTTCCGAGCGCCCAGCGATCCATCGACGCTCGAGCAACGTCGTCGGGCGCGCGGAGGGTTCCCTTGAGCGTTGCCGACGCCGGCCGGAACAGCGGCACGGCTTCGGCGCCAATGAACACGAGGATGCCGATGACGCTCAAGATGACGCCGATGCCGCCGAGCGTGATGACGGCAACGGCCACGCGGTCGATGCGTTTCAGCCGCTTGATGCGCCCCGAAGCCGCCGCCATTTGTCGGCGGACTTCGGACTCGCCGCTCCCCATGGGAGCGAGCACACGATTGTCGGCTGCGCTGGCGGGCACCCCAGCCATCTCGGCGACCTACATCGTCCCGGACGCGCCAGCGATCTTGGCGAGCTCCTCTTTCACCAGCACCGCTGTCAGCGGCATGTAACCGTCCTTGATGACGACCTCCTGGCCCTCCTTGCTCAATACGAGCTTCAGGAATTCCAACGGCAGAGGATCGAGGGGCTTGCCGGGCGCCTTGTTCACGTACATATAAAGGAAGCGGCTCAACGGATACTTCCCCGAAATGACCTCGTCGTACGTGCCCTCGAAGTAGGGACCGTTGGGCTGCTCGGACAGTGGTACCGCCTTGACTCCGGAGGTTCGGTAGCCGGCGCCGCTATATCCGATCGCATACGGATCTTCGGTGATGCCCTGGACGACGGAGGCCGAGCCGGGCTGCTCCTTGACCGTGTCCTTGTAATCGCCGTTCCGCATCACGTGTTCCCGGAAGAATCCATACGTGCCGCTGGCCGAGTTGCGGCCGTACAAGCCGATCGGCCTCTTGGCCCAATCGCCGGTCAACCCAAGCTGTCCCCACGTCGTGATGTTCTCCTTGTACCCACGCTTCCGGCTCTTCCCGAAGATCGCCTCGACCTGGGCGAGCGAGAGCTGCTTGATCGGATTGTCCTTGTGGACGTACACCGCGAGCGCGTCGTAGCTCGTGCGAACCTCGGTCGGGCGGTGGCCGTAGCGCTGCTCGAACTGATCGATCTCCGTCGAGCGCATGGTCCGCGACATGGGGCCGAACTGCGCCGTCCCCGCGATGAGCGCCGGCGGCGCGGTCGAGGAGCCTTTGCCTTCCACCTGCACCTTGACGTTCGGGTAGTACTTGCGGAACGTCTCGGCCCAGAGGGTCATCAGGTTGTTCATCGAGTCCGACCCGATGCTGCTTAGATTTCCCGAGATTCCGCTCGCTTTCTGGTAGCCGGGAATCGCGGGATCAACCTTGAGCACCTGCCGGCCTTCCGGCGCCGCCGTCAGCATCGCCGCGAAAAGAATCGCAACGGTCGAGAGCACGCGGTTCATGGGTCCCTTCCTTCCAATCTCAGAAAATGAACTGAGTCTGCAGTCGTACTTCGGTGAGCTTGCTCTTGTTGTTGTTCGTCGCGCCGAGGCCGGTTTCGATCTGGCCGACGTCCATTTGAAACTTGAGCGTGTGGCGGCGGTAGTAGTAGCTGATGCCGCCGCGCAGCTCGGTGATGTCGTCGTTGGCGAGCCTGTTGTTCACTTCGCGGTCGCCGTAACGGACGGCTCCTTCCCACGTGCGGCGACGGTTGAGCATGACGCCGGTCTGGAAGAACCAGCCATCCGCGTTGAACTTCTGGCCGGTTTCCGGCGTGCGCTCGCGCCAGAGGTACGCGCCGGTCGCGCACACGCCCTTGAACTTGAAGATGCCGTCGAGCCCCACGACGTCCGACTTCAGATCGGTGCCTGTGGTCGTCCCGTGGAAATTGTTGTGCTCGTAGTTCAGCGCCACCGCGTAGAGCGGCACCGTGGTCGACTCGAAGTCGGCTTCTGAGTACAGGGCGCCGCTCACCCACGCGCGCTGGACCAGGTTCTGATTGCCGTTCGGTTGCCACATGATCCGCGCGTTTGTTTGGAACGAGGCGTTGTCGTTGACCGTTCTGGTGAGCCCGTTGCCGTTGAAGAAGCCCGCGCGGTACTCGAGCTTGTTGCTGAAGAGGACACCTTGGACCGCAAAGCCCGTGTCGCGGCCGCGCGCAAATTCGTCCGAGACGAGGGAGCGATCGACGAAACTTTGATTGCCGGAAGAGGTCAGCTGCTGGAGGAACGCCGGGACCTTGAACTGCCCGAGGACCATGCGGAACGAGCCGCGGCCCTTTGGATCCCACGCGATGTTGGCGTCCTCTAGAAACGCACCGATGTTCGCGCCCGTCGCGGCCGGCCAGTTCAGCTGAAGTTCGTAGGCGAGGTTGTTCTGCTTCCAGAACCAGCCTTCGAGTTTGAACTTGGCGCGGCGGATCCGGAACGAGCCGCGCGAATCGCCGGGATCCTGACCGGGGAACGTGATCTGGTCGTTTGGGAACTCGTGCGTGTAGCGGACCTGAACACGATTCGACATCTCGAGATATGCAAGATCGGTCGTGACACGGGTCTTGCCGTCGCGCCACTCGACGCGCTGAATGGGAACCGGCGGCTCGGGAACCGGCTCCGAAATCCCGTGCTTGAAGAAGAAAAGCTGAAGCGCGCGCTCGCTATCGGCGACGACGGTCTCGCCGTTGGGTCCTGCGCCCGGACGCGTAATCGCGCGCCCGATCTCACCTGATTTTTCGAACCGGTCGGCTTCCTCAGCGATGTTGAAGACGTAGATGCGGCCGTCTTTCTGAATTTCCTTGTAATAGAACCCCTGCGCCTGGACCAGCGACGCCGCGATCAAGACCATGAACAGTGTCGCCAACCATGTCATGACCCCCTTCAGCGACTTCTCCCGCATTCAATCCTCCTCGAGCTGAGCGCATGGAATTAAGAGCGTGTTCGTGGACGCCTAGAAAAGGCACCGAATCGCTGGAGCGGTAACGAAGCCTATTGAGCGAATGTGTCCGGTTTGTTACAGCACTGTTTCGCGCCGGTTAACTCGGTCGGCCGCATTGCGCATTACGGCGCACCCCGCAAGCGCTCGGATCGCACGATCCATCGGCCGTCAGCCGGAAACCCCGGGGCGGGACGGTCGGGTGCGCCATCCCACCCGGCGGCCATGAACGCGGCGGCGTACAAGAGGCCGCCATTGCCCGGAAGATAGATCGTCAGACCGGGGCGCTGATGGTTGTGGCCGTTAGTGCGGTAGTGGTTTTTGGGTGTGTCGAGGAGAAGCGCGTCGATCGCGCGAGATGGATCACCGAGGCGCGCGGCGGTCATCGCGATCATCGGATAGTCCCATCCCCACGTGTCGGGCCGGCTCCATCGCTCCCAGATCCAATCGAGCGTCCTGCGCATGGTTTCGCGATCGACGCCGGGTCCAGGCAGGATGCCGAACGCGGCCGTCACCGCAGGGTGATCCTTCGCCCAGCGAGGATCGTCGAATGAGCCGGGCGCGCTGCCCGCGAAAAGATATTTGCCGTCGCGGACCGGAATTGGAGCGAGACCGGCGAGGACCTTGTCCCACTCCGGATGCCGCGCGAGTCCGAGGCGTCCGCGCCAGACCTGCGCCGTTTCCAGTCCCCAGCGCCAGTACGCCAGCTCGAACGTGCAGTTGGAGGTCCGGTCCTTCGGGAAGATTTCCTGCGCGCACTGAAGCGGCGGACCCAGCACGTAGCGCGCCGTCGCCGGATCGAACGTCGCGTACGAGGCCATGAACTCAGCGCTGTCGAAGACGACATCGCGGAAACGGTCAAGCGTTGCGGGGTCGGCGCGCTCTCGATAGACCAGCTCTGCATAGAAGATCGGATGCGGCTGCTGCCACACGAGGAACGGTCCGACGCTCGACGGCGACTCGACTCCCGACGGCGACGTCATCTTCGGCCAGCGCGCGCCGCGGTAACCCTGACGGTGCGCGGTCTCGCGAGCGCGCGGCAGAATCGAACCGTAATAATCCAGGCTTCGGTCGAGCAATGGCAGACGATCCCAGAGCGCGAACTGCGCCGCGTGCCACCAGTGCATCTCCAGATGAAACTTGCCCTCCCAGCTGTTGAAGGTGAGGCCGGTCTCCTGTGGCGGATAACGTCCGGCGCACTGAATGGCCGTCAAGTACTGTGACAGAACGATCCGTCGTTCAAGCTCGCGCCATCGTGGATCGGTGCTGCCAGAGAGATCGATGGCACCGCCGGTTGACCAGAAACGATTCCAGTGGTCCTTCGCTGCACTCTGCGCGTCCTCGAACGAGTGTGGCGCGGGCGCTCGATCGTCTGGCGTGAAGGCGGCGACGAGCTCGAGGACGCGTGAGCCACGTTCGGGCGTCAGCCGGAACGTGTGCACGCCGGTTTCGGTCAGCGTAGCGCCCGAGCTCCACACGGCTCGAACGAGGTAGCTGTCGCCATCGAGGCGACGGGCGAACGAGGCGGCGTTGGTAGCCGGACGGCGGACGACCGTCGAATGCGCGCCCGGTTGGCTCCAGTCCGCAGCCGTCGCCTGACCCGTTCCATACGGGAACCTGATCTCGACGCCGAGCTGTTCCGAGCCGACGAGCGGCGACCGAACGCGTACGCCGATCTGATCGTCGCGAGGATGAGAGAGCGTTTCGACCTCTACCCGCTTGCCGTCGAACGTGAATCGGCTCACGAGCGAGCCATTCCACAGGTCGAGCGCCTGCTCGATCTCTGTCAGATCCTCAGGCGCGGCGGACCGGCCGTCGCGCCGCGTGAGCCTGAAGCCGATGCGTCCCAGATGAAGGCGGTGAGGATTCGTCCGCAGCCACTCGATCTCTGGCGTGCGGCGATCGCCGGGTATGTCGGCGTAGCCCACCTTCCGGCCGTGGCTCTCGAACGGCGTGAACCCGAACGTCTCAATCGTCCATTGCTTCGGGTTTGGCGCGGTGTGCCACCCCCACTGGGCCAGCGTCCCGAGCGGTATCGTCTCGTCGTAGGCGTCGGCGAAGGTCTGAAGGCCGGTGACGTCCGCCGTGAACGCGAGCTCGCCGTTTCCGACGCTGAGCGGCGACTCGCGATCGAAGTGCCTGAGCACCGGGATGTGGCGCGTGACGAGCGCCCGTCGATCGATGGGAGGTTCGGTCTCGACGGTGAGCAGGCCGAGCAGGAGGACCGACGCGGCGAGTGTGTGTCGCACTAGCGCGGCTTCGAGGTCGCGCTCGCAATCGGCGGAAGCCCGGCCCGTCGCATCAGATCTGCGAAGCGCGGATCACCTCGGAGAGTGTCGAACGCCGGGTCCACTCCCAGAAAGACCAATTGAACGTCCCGCAGGGCGACCGCCTTCTCCAAAGACGAGAACGCCTCCTCGTGTTGACCCAAAGCGCCATAGAGAATAGCGAGCTCGGCGGGAGAGACGTACGTCGTGCCCGTTCGTAGCTGCTTGAGGATCACCTGGGCTCGTTCGCGCTCCCCGGCGTTCGCGTACGCTGCACCGAGATAGATCTGCGTGCTCGGTGTTTCGTCGCCAAGCCTGAGTGCCTCCTGATACTCACCGATGGCCGCCCGGTGCATCCCCTTGGCCGCATAGGTGTAGCCGAGATAAAGACGAGTCACCGAATTGACCGGGTCCACGTCGACGGCCTGCCTCAGCGCCTGAACGGCCTCGTCGTACCGGCGAGCAAACAAAAAGCTGGAACCCACACCCGTACTGATGCTGGCGGAAAGGGGGTCGAGCTCTTTTGCGCGCGTGCTCTCGGCGATCGATTGATCGTGGCGTCCCATGAAGCTGAGGAACGCCGAATAGCTGTCGTGGGCAGCCGCCAGATTTTGGTTCAACACAATCGCACGCTGAAACTCGCGCTCCGCACCGGCCCAATCCAAAGAGGCTCGGTTGAAGTTTCCCAGCGCGGCGTGCGCTTCCGCGAGGCTGTCGTCCAGCTCCAGTGCCTTGCGCGCCGCGGCCTCGGACTTCGGCATGAACTCCTGTGGAGCGAGCACACTGCTGTAGACGAGCGTGCGATAGGCATTCGACAAGGCGACGTAGACGAGCGCGTAGCCTGGGTCGATGCCGATCGCCTGTTGGTACAGTTCGATCGCGTGCTTCCGATTCTGCGTTCCGCCCTTGTCAAAGTAGTAGCGGCCCCTGAGCAGCAGATCGTACGCCTGCAGGCTGGTCGTTTCACGCTTTGTGAGTCGGTCCCGCTCCCCCGTGCTGAGGCGCCGGCGGAGCTTGTCGGCGATGTCAGCAGAGATGTCCGCTTGCATCTGAAGCAGATCGGTCACCTTGCGGTTGTACTGATCGCCCCACATCTGCGTGCGATCCTTGCCGTCAACCAGCTCGACGCCGATGAGCAAGCTGTCACCGCGCTGCGCGACCCGCCCAGTCACGATCGCTTCGACTCCTAACGCCCGCGCGACCTCCTGGGGATCGATCTCCTTGTTCTTGTACTTGAAGGAAGAAGTTCGGGCGATCACCTTTACACCGGACAACTGCGAAAGAGCATTGATGACGGACACGCTGATGCCATCGGACAGATATTCGTGGTCTGGATCGCCGCTCTCGTTGGTGAACGGCATCACCGCAATCGAATCGACACTGTCTCCGGAGGCGCTGCGAAGAAGGCCCCGGTTCGCAGCGACGGCGAGCGCCACGATTGCGATAACTACAGCCAGCAACGCGAACAGGACGCGGCGGCTCGTGGGCCTCCGCCACTGAGCGGCGTCGACGCGCGCTCGGTCCGGCGTGACCGCGCTGGCCGCGTCGGCCCGCGCGCGCTCCGCGTCGAAGTCGAGCCGGCGTTTCAGGGCTTTCAAATCGAGCCCCAGGTCCTTGACCGTCTGATATCGCTCTTCACGGTCCTTTTGTAGCGCCCGTGTCACGATGCGCTCGAGCTCAGCCGGCACATCGTCCGCACACTTGGTTAACGGCGTAGGTTCGGTCTTGAGGATCGCCGCGATGACGTCGCTGGTCGTTCGCCCTTCGAACGTCGCTCGACCCGTGAGCAGTTCGTATAGAACAACACCAAGGCTCCAGACATCGGTGCGCGCGTCCGTCGCCAGACCCCTCGCCTGCTCCGGCGACATGTACTGGACTGTTCCCAACACCATTCCAGGTGCCGTATCCGTCGACGGCACCGTCCTGGTTTCCAGGTCTGAGATCTTCCCCTGAGCGTCGACCACCTTTGCCAGCCCGAAATCGAGAACCTTCACGATCCCGTCTTTCCGGATCATGATGTTTTCGGGCTTGATGTCGCGGTGCACGATTCCCGCGGCATGCGCCGCCCCAAGAGCGGACGCCACCTGCTCGCCGACATCGAGAATTTCACGCAGCTCGAGCCGACCCCGAGCCATTCTCTGGCGAAGAGTTTCGCCGTCGATGAACTCGGTGGCGACGAAGTGCGTGCCTTCCTGCGCCCCGATTTCGTGAACGGTCAGGATGTTCGGGTGGTTCAGACTCGAGGCGGCGTAAGCCTCTTGCTGGATGCGCCGCAGGCGCTCTATGTTTGCGGCGAGGTCACTGGGCAGGAGTTTGATCGCGACCGCGCGACGCAATGTCGTGTCGTGAGCGAGATACACTTCGCCCATTCCGCCCGCACCGAGTAGCGTACGGATCTCATAGCGGCCCAGTCGTGTTCCCTGAGGAACAGGCATTGGCGGCGGCGTCCGCAATCATCGCATATTGTCAGAACGTGAACCCGGTTGAGAGATGTGCGCGCGTTCCCTCTCCCAGCCCATGCGCAATGTCGAGATTCAGCTTGACGATCGCGACGCTGAACCAGACGCCGGCGCCGACGCCGCGGTAGAACTTCGCGTCCTTCAGCTTCTGACCGCGATCGTACGCGGCGCCGGCGTCAAAGAAGGCGTTGACGCCGAGGCGGCCGACGCTCAGCGGAGACGAAATCGGGATGCGAATCTCCGCCGATGTGGCGAAGAGGTTGTCGGTCGCGGCAAATCCGGCGGGGAAGCCGCGGAGCGTCCCACGCTGATCGGTGGCACCGCCGAGCAGCGATTGCTCGTACGGCGGGAGCGTGGCGTCGGCGGTTTCACTGTAGACCCGGAGCGCGAGGACCGACTGTTTGATGAGGGGCACGAAGCCGCGCGCGTCGCCGCGGAAGCGGTTCACTGGCTGGCCGGTCTCGAACCAGGCGCGCTCGTAGGCGCCGCGCAGGAACACCGCGCCCCGCGGGAGACCGGGATCGTGGCGCGTGTCGAACGTCAGATCGGCGCCGACCGTCGAGAGCTGCTCGTGTAGCGGATCGAACTCGACGTCCGACCAGCCGCCTGCGATGCCTGCCCGCAGCGGTCCTGCGATGATGCGCTCGCCGCGGCCTTTCAAAGATCCACGCACGTCCCCGACTTCGTAGAAAGGGTTCTCGCGGCGCGAGTACGAGCCCACCGCTTCCACGCGCGTGAACGGTCCGCGCGCGAATTGCTTGTCGAACTTCGCCGTGACTTGTCTCGTGCCACCCCAGGTCGCCGGAAACGCGAGGCGGCTCTTGTCGCCCGCGACGTCCGTGAGGGTCATCAGGGCGCCGTAGGTGAAGCCGTAGCCGTCCTCGTAGTCGAGCACGGGCAGGAACATGCCACCGCGGGTCAGGCGGTTCATCTGCCTGACACCGCCGGGCAGCGTGGGATCTTCGACGATGCCGGGACGCTCGGTGACGACGATGACGAGAAGGATGTCGCCGTTCGTGTCGAGCGACGCGTAGCGGCGCTTGACGTCCACGTCCGAGAAGCGGCGGCTCTTCTCGAGCCGGGCGCGGACCGCTTCCTCGAGACCCGGCGGCGCCGGATCGCCGGTCGCAACACCAATGAGCGAAGTGACGTCCGCGTCCGGCGTCGTGTGGTTGCCGTGGATGCGGATGGCCGCGACCTTGGGGCCGTCGGCTGCAGGCTGGAGCGTACCGAGGGCCAGCGCGAGCGCCAGCCCGATCATGGGCCGACCTTCTTGATCTTCGTCGTCACGTCCGCGAGGCGGTAGTCGCGATACTCGATGTCGAACGTTGCCGGGTAGGTGCCGGTGGCGAGCGTCACCGCGACGCGGAACTGGATTTTGCGTGGCAGCCAGACGTCCGGGAACGGCAAGCCCATCTCCATTCTGGCCTTCAGCTCGTCGATGCGCACGAGCCAGCGCCCGGGCAGGAAGTCGAGACCAACGTTGTCGAACGTGTAGCGGATGATCTGGGCCGACGTCGGTTCGACCCACAAGGTAATGAGCGCGACCTTGTTCATCCGGCGCTCGATGGCCGCGTCCATGTCCTCGTCGTCTTTCTTGTTCTTGTTCTTCTTACCCTTCCCGTCCTTGTCGCCGCTGCGCTCGGTCGCGTGGTCCGCCTGCTCCCGGTGCTCGTGATCGTCTGTGAAGAGCTTCGTCGGGTAGTACTCGACCCGGAGGACGTCGCGTCCTTCCAGGGATTCACGTCCTACGAGGGCGTAGTTGCCCGGCTCGAACTTGAAGTCCATGAAGTACGCGGCGGAGATGAACTGCGGCTCGATCGTCTGGCGGAGGAAGTCGCCGACGCGTTCGGCGTCGGCTGGAGGTGTCTCGACCGGCGGCGGCGGACCATCCTTCGCGGAGCGGCGGTACTCCTTGCGGCGCTCGCCCGCGATCCATTCGTCCTCGTACTTGCGGCGCTCCTCCTCGCTGATCGAGACGCCGTTCGCGCGCGTCGGGCTGCGCACGAAGAAGCCATCGCGGATGTACCAGGTGTATTCGCGGCGCTCGCCGAAGATCGGGTTGCCGCTGGGATCTTTGAAATCGAACTGCTCGCGCTCATCAAGTACGTACTGCCGCAGCAGCTTCCAGCTTGCCTCGCGGCGGGCGAGGGCCCGCAGCATCAGCGCGTCGAGATCGTTCTGTGGCGCCTTCGCCGCGCCTGAGTCAGACGGGCTCTGGGCGAGGAGGATCGCGGGGAGGCAGAGCAGAAGGGAAGCGTAGCGCAGCCCTGTCGGGCTGCCCGGCTGCTGGCTCATCGGGTTTTTCACACTGCCTCGATTGGACGCGACAGGCTGGCTTAAGGTCTGACGAATGGCGGGATGACGCGGTTCCCGGTCTGAGCGTCTATAATTGCCTCGTAGCCAATCTGCTCGGCGCTCTTGCCAGTCGACGCGCGGCTTGATGCTAACGTGCGCGAGCCTCAGTCCGGGGCCGAAAGGCGTTCGAGCTGCATGAGATAGATCGAGAGCGTTCCCAACCACTTGGCCGCCGTCGAGTAGTTCAAGTCGATGAGACATCTCGCGAGCCTTGGCAGCACGTAGCGCTTTCGGAGTAATCCTGGAGTCCTGGTAAACAGCAACTCGGCAGCGACCTCTAATGCGTACTGCTGATAGGTCGCCGGATAGCCCGTTCCTGGCGTCGTTACGGCGAACGGGATCCGCGCATATTCGGGATACGCGTATTGGATCGTCTCCGTGTGGAAGTTGTGATCGACGAGAAGTTCCGCGGGCAGCGAAGAAAGAAAATCGAAAAGATCGTTATCGAGGAATGGACTGAATACATATCTCACCGAAGGCTGCAGCGCATAGGCACTAAGGCATGCCACTCGACGCGTGCGGTTGAAGATAGAGAACGATCCGACCGGGTTCGGGGCCTCGAGATGCGGAAGGCATTCCGTCTCGAATCGTTCGAGCGCCAGGTCGAGACAGAAGCGTTTGCTCGTTTCAGCTGGAAGCAACTGCTGAATGCTTGGTTCAGCCAACGCCGATCGCATGTCCTGGAAGAGCTTGCGAAACTGCCTCCGTTCAAACCATTCGTGCCGCTCTCGCGTCAGGAAATGACCGGCGGATAGCACGTCACCCGCCATGCCGTCGTAGCTGACGGCCGCCTTGGAACACAGGCGCTCGACGACCGGCATCAGCCACCCGTGCTCGAGGGTTGTGTAATTCGTGCGTCGGTTCTTTTCCTGCTCCGCATTCTTTTGCGAGGCCCTCGCCGGCGGCACGTGGTGGCGGATGCCGAGAGCTGCGCACAATTGCGCGGCGACCTCCACGTCCGTCTTGCGCTTCGCGCCGGGCCGATACGGTGCCGTCACGCATTCGTCAGGAGCCATGCCCTGGCGGCAGAGTTCGAGGACGATGTGCCGGGAATCACGACCACCGCTGAGCGGGACAACCAGCGATCTGGCTGGCGCACCTCTGCGGGCTATTGCCGCGCGAAAGAGATCGATATACGCGTCCATCGCAGCGCGCCTGCTCATCTCGCAGCGTCGCGCAATCACAAGCGACGGTGCTATCTTCAATCCCGCGATGCTCCATTCGAGCACGACGCCCGGCGGAAGCACACGAATGGCTCGAAATGCCGTGTCGTCGCCGAGGAAATGACCGAGGCGAAGAAATGCTGCAAGGCCCGCATCATCCAGGTCGCGGAGTGCCCCGGCCGCCAACAGCGAGTCGATCGAGTCCGACACTGCGATCTCGGCGTCGTTCGCAAAGTAAAAGATCGGATAGAAGCCGTATCGATCGTTCCGAAGTCTGAGGGACGCCCCGTCCCAGCTCCACTCGACGAATACCCCGTCAACGTCTGGGCGATGTGGGTTCTGTATCCGATGACCGCGCTCGCCCTTGTGCTCACCGACCAGCCGCACGCCGTCACGAGTGCGCCTCACGTGAAGAAACATATGGGCGCTGTACTCGCTCACAGAACTCGTACTCCGATCCAGTGAGTTAACGACGTACCGCGAAAGGCCCAACCTCGCATGCCGTCGATTATGAATGAGGCCGACCGCCGGCTGGAGCCGATCGCCAGTCCGTTCGGCCCGACGGTGTTATCTATGTGGTCGAAATAAACTGTCACCCATGTGACCGGAATAGGCCAGGAGGGAGTGGCTCCTCAAGGCTGGACTCCGAACCAGCAACCCTCTGGCCCGGTTCCAGCTGGCCGCGGCTATAATTGAAAGTTCTAGGGAAGCCCTGCTTGCATTTCTAGGTGCTCGCCGGGCCGCATGCCCGCTCGCGGGTGGAAGTCCTGAAATACTGGGAGGTCGTTCAACGGTAGGACACGTGGCTCTGGACCACGTTATCGGGGTTCGAATCCCTGCCTCCCAGCCACAAAAAATCGCCTGTGTTTTCAGCGACTTGCAGCGTCGGGTGATTTCCAGTATCGAACTCAGTCGTTCATTCGGCGCCGCCTGCCAATCACGCCGGTCGCGGAAACCGGCGAAAGAGGACGATCGCGCATAGCATCAGCGGAGCCTCGGTCAGGAAGTAGGTCGTCGCGAACAACGCGAACTCGATACGGCCGGCAAGCGTCACCGCGATGGCCGGCGCCACGGCGATGTTCCGGGTCGCGAACTCCGTCGCCAGCGTGAACCGGTCCGGCCGTGATGCGCCCGTCACGCCACCCACGAACCAGCCAGCGAGAAATGATGTGGCCACGAATGTCGCGGCGAGCGGCACCGTACCTGCCAGGCCGTCCACGAAACCGGCGGGGTTCACTCGCGACAATCAACACGATCAGCGGCACAATCCCGCTCAAGCCGACTGCCCTCATATAACGCTGCGAACGTGCGGCGACCACCGGCCGGCTGAATCGCGCCCACATCCCGAGCGCGACTGGAAGGCCGTGCTGACACCGGTCGGCCGCATGCCACGCGCGACGCTGCCAGAAGAACGCAGGGTTCTAGAAGTTCGGGATCCTATGCCGATCGATCAGGTCCGCAGCCTGGTGCCACTCGCTGATCGCACCTGCGTCTCCAGTGTTACCGTGGGCTCCCGTCCATCGCGGCCGGGTTCAGTGATCTCGTCTCGCGGCGCCCTGCAGGTGCGTCGGTCCCGGCTTCTCGCCGGTGCCACCGCCTCGGCGAGGCTGAAGAAAAAGTCGGCAATCCAAGATCTCGACAGTCGCGCGGCCTTCTGCACTCGCCGCACAAACACACACTCAAAGTAATCTCCCTCCAGCGAGCACAGCAGTAAGTACTCCTCAACCGATAACCCAGCTGAGCCATTGCACTGACGGTTATCCGGCACTCTGCGGGCACGACTGAATCCAGCGGCCGATCCACCGCGCATTCAGGCCCTCCACGCATTGGTATGCGAAGTGCTGCGGCCGCCGTCGTGCAGCAGGAGCCCGAGCTCCCCGATCGGTTGGCAGCGGAGCGTGCACGGCTCCGCAGACGCGCTGGTCTTCCACTGCGGGTCCACCACTACCGTCGTCCGGCTGAGCGCCCGTTCACCGCCGCTGAACGCGACCGCGTCACGATCCTCATCGGCGGCCTCACGTCCATTCACGATCGCCTGCTGACGGCGGTCTTCGAGACCTGCGGATACCGATCGGCGAATCTCGATCCGCCGGACCTCGAGAGCTTTCAGCTCGGACGTCAGTACTGCAACGTCGGCCAGTGCAATCCCGCCTACTTCACGGTCGGGAATCTCATCAAGTACCTCCGGTGTCTCGAAGCACGCGGCCTGTCGCGCGAAGAGATCCGCGATCGCTATGTGTTCTTCACCTCCGGTACCTGCGGTCCGTGCCGGTTCGGGATGTACGAAGCGGAGTACCGCCTGGCGCTGAGGAACGCCGGGTTCGACGGCTTCCGGGTGCTCACCTTCAAGCAGAACGACGGCGTGACCGCCTCGTCGGGCGAGCCCGGGCTGCGGTTTTCCGTGCACTTCGGGATGACCGCGTGGAACGCGTTCAATTGCAGCGACGTGCTGCATGACGCGATTCACCGCATTCGACCGTTCGAAGTCCGGGCCGGCGAGAGCGATCACGCGTTGGACGAAGCGGTGGCGCTCCTGGGCGCGCGGCTGCGCGCGCGGCGGCCCTTCGACGTCCTCGAGCACACCCCCGGATCGATTGGACGCCGGCTCGCCGCGCACACCAGAGTGAAGGACACGGTGAATGCGCTCGTCAAGATCTGGCAGCACCTTCGCGGCCGCGAGTACCGCGACGCGCTCGAGGCAGCGCGCGACCGCCTCGATCGGATAGAGGTCGATCGCCTGCGCGTGAAGCCGGTCGTGAAAGTCACCGGAGAGTTCTGGGCAGCGACGACCGACGGCGCCGGCAACTTCGACATGTTCAGGTTCCTCGAGCACGAAGGGGCGGAGGTCCGAGTAGATCCGGTCGGTGGGTGGGTGATGTACCTGCTGTATCAGGCAAAGGCGCGCGCCTCGCTGGAACGGCGCGTCGCACGGCCGGAGCGGATGTTTTCCCGTGCGGCCATCGCGAACGAGTTGAAGTTCGCGCGCAGGCAGCTGCTGTTCTCGCTTGGCGAGTGGCTCTGGAGGCGCGAGTACCGTCGTGTGGCTGGCGCGCTGGGCGGTGTCGCCGGCGATCTGCCGCCGCAGGACGAACTGGCGCGTCTCGCGCAGCCTTACTACCACCCGATGACGCGCGGCGGCGAAGGGCATCTGGAGGTGGGGAAGACCATTTACTACACCATCCATCGCCGCTGTCACATGGTGCTGAGCCTCAAACCGTTCGGATGTCTTCCGTCGACCCAGTCCGACGGCGCGCAGTCGGCTGTGGCCGGACGATTGAAGGATCTCATCTTTCTGTCGATCGAGACGTCGGGTGAAGGACAGCTCAACGCGCACAGCCGAGTCCAGATGGCACTCGGCGAAGCCAAGGTCGCAGCGCGCCGCGAGTTCGATGAGGCACTGTCGCTGACGGGGCGGAGCCTCGACGACATTCGGGGGTATGTCGCGGACCATCCCGAGCTGCGCCGCGCGCTGTACCGGGTTCCCCGCCACGATGGCGTTGCGGGCACGGCGGCGAACTTCGTGCTGCACGTCGCGGAACTCATGGGACCGCGGTCATGAGCGCGCGCTGGCTGCTCGGCGTCGACTTCGGATCCACGGCGTTGAAGGCGGTGCTCGTGGACACCACGACCGATTCGATCGCGTGGCGGCGCTACGAGCGGCACGAGTCGCTCTTCGGCGAAAAGCTGCTGGCCTGGCTTCGCGCGCTCGAGCAGGACCACGGTATCGCTCCGGCGAACTGCCGCGTGTTCGCGACCGGCGCGGCTGCCGGCGCGCTGGCGCCGGCGATAGGCGCGCGGTTCGTCCAGGAGGTGCACGCCATCTCGCTTGTCGTCGAGCAGAAGCATCCCGAGGCCGAGACCGTCATCGAGCTCGGCGGCCAGGATGCCAAGATCGTCCTCTTCAAAGACGACGGCACAGGAAGACGGAAGAAGGTGCCGTCGATGAACGAGAAGTGCGCCGGCGGGACCGGCGCGGTCATCGACAAGATCGCGGCGAAGGTCGGAATCGCCCCGGACGATCTTGGGAATCAGACGTACGACGGCATCAAGGTCCATTCGATCGCCGGCAAGTGCGGCGTGTTCGCGGAAACCGACATCACCGGCCTTCTCAAACAGGGAATCCCAGCGCGGGAGCTGATCGCTTCGCTCTTCGACGCGATCGTGCTGCAGAATCTCTCAGTGCTCACGCGCGGCTACACGCTCATGCCGCGCGTGTTGCTCCTCGGCGGTCCAAATGCGTTCATCACGGGCCTGCGCCAGGCATGGCGGCAGCGCATCTGCGACATGTGGAAGGACCGCGGCGTCGCCCTCCCCGCGGCGCTGTCTCCGGACGATCTGGTCGCCGCGCCGCCGCTGGCGGAGTACTACGGGGCGATGGGCGCCGTTGAATTCGGCCGTCTCGAATCGCTCGACGTCGGACGCTACGCCGGCTCAGACCTGCTGGTGTCGGCGATCCACAGCGAGCGCGAGCAGAACCGCGGCCGCTCGGCGCTGCCGGGCCTCGTGTCCTCGGAGCGCGAGCGCGACGACTTCATCCAGCGTTACGCGCCGCCGCCGTACGTGCCGCCTCATTTTGAGGCAGGCAAGCGCGTACCGGCGTTTCTGGGTCTCGACGCCGGGTCCACGTCGACGAAAGGCGTGCTGCTCGGAAACGACGGCGCGGTGCTCGCGAAGGCCTATCGCCTCTCGCTCGGCAATCCGATCGAAGACGCGATCGAGATCATCGCTCGCCTCCGCACGCAGGTCGAGCATGACGGGGCCATTCTCGAGATTGCCGGCGCGGGGACGACGGGCTACGCGAAGGACATCCTTCGCGACGTGCTCGGCGCCGACGTCGCCATCGCAGAGACGGTCGCGCACACGGAATCGGCGAAGCGGGAGTACCACGATCCGCACGTGATCGTCGATGTCGGCGGACAGGACATCAAGCTGATCTTCCTGAAGGACGGGCGCGTCAAGGATTTCCGCCTGAACACCCAGTGCTCGGCGGGCAACGGCTACTTCCTGCAGGCCACGGCCGAGTCGTTCGGCATTCGCGTCGAAGATTTTGCCGCCCTGGCTTTTGGCGCACGCGCGATGCCGCTCTTCGGATACGGCTGCGCCGTGTTTCTGCAGTCCGACATCGTCGGGTTTCAGCGGCTCGGGTGGACGCGCCAGGAGATCCTTGCCGGGCTTGCGGCGGTGCTCCCGAAGAACGTCTTTCTCTACGTCGCGCGCGTTCCCGACCTGACGCGCCTGGGGACGCGGTTCATTCTGCAGGGGGGCACACAGCGGAATCTGGCGGCCGTCAAGGCGCAGGTGGACTTCATCCGCGCGAGCTTTGCGCGTGCGGGCGTCGAGCCCGAGATTCTCGTTCACAGGCACGCAGGCGAGGCCGGGGGCATCGGCGCGGCCCTCGAAGCGATGCGCGTGCTCGCCGCCCGCCCGAGTGGCAGGACGACGTTCATCGGCCTGGATGCGGTGAGGCGCATTACCTACACGACCACCCGCGGCGAGGAAACGCGCTGCCGCTTCTGCACGAACGAGTGCCTGCGGGTGTTTATCGACGTCTCGACCGGCGACGGGCACGCGCGCCGCGTGATCGTCGCGACGTGCGAGAAAGGGGCAGTCGAGGACGTCCGGTCGCTGCGCGCCGTCAAGTCGGATCTCGACCGCGTGGCGGCCGACAATCCGGATTTCGTCCACACGGTGGGACGGGAGGTGTGGAAGCCGCGGCGTCCGGCGCTCGTCGCCGATGCCGCCTCGCCCGGGTGCCGCGGCGCATTCCGCGGCCGCCCTCGCCAGCGACGCGCATCGCTCCGCGTGGGCATCCCGCGCGTTCTGAACATGTACTCGTACGCGCCGCTCTTCAGCGCGTACCTGGAGAGCCTCGGCGTCCGCGCCGATCACATCGTCTATTCGGACTTCACGAGCGCGGAGCTGTATCGCAGCGGATCGAGCCGCGGCAGCATCGACCCGTGCTACCCGTCGAAGGTCGCGATCGCGCACGTGCACAATCTGCTCGGCGTGAAGCATGCGCGCGCGAAGCTCGACTGCATCTTCTTTCCCATGTTCGACGTCCTCGACTCGCCGCTCGTCGCGACGTGCGGACAGAACGCCTGTCCGACCGTTGCCGCCACGCCGCGGACCGTATGGGCGGCCTTCACCAAAGAGTCGGATCTCTTTGCGGAGGCGGGCGTCGAGTATCTGGACCCGCTCGTCAATCTGGCGAACCGCCGGCTGTTCGCGCTGCAGATGTTCGACACGTGGGAACCGATGCTTGGACTGTCGCGCGCCGAGAACGAACGGGCGGTCGCCGAGGGATTCCGCGCGCTCGACGCATTCTGGTCAGATCTGCGCCGGCGCGCCCGCGCCGTGCTCGATCGCATCACGCGCGAGGATCGGATCGGCATTGTGGTCCTCGGCCGCCCGTACCATCACGATCCCGGCGTCAATCACGGGATCCTGCAGGAGCTACAGAAGCGCGGCTATCCCGTGTTCTCGCAGATGATCCTGCCGCGCGATGAGGATCTGCTTGAACGCCTGTTCGGCGACGATATCCGCGACGGCGTCATTTCGCATCCGCTCGATATCTCCGACGTGTGGAAGCACACGACGTCCGAGAACACCAACCAGAAGATCTGGGCGGCGAAGTTCGTGGCGAGGCACCCGAACCTGGTGGCGCTCGAATTTTCCAGCTTCAAGTGCGGCCACGATGCGCCGGTCTACGCGGTGATCGAGGAGATCGTCGAGTCGGCCGGCCGGCCATATTTGGCGTTCAAGGATCTGGACGAGAACCGGGCAGCGGGCGCGATCAAGCTGCGTGTGGAAACGATTGACTACTTCCTCCGCCGATACCGCGAGGAGTCGACCCCGACGTGGCGGACGCTCCGGGAGATCGAGGAGCAGCTCGAGGCCGTGTCATGACTACACTTCCTGAACCCGTTTGGCCCCCGATTCACGAGAACGGCTGGATGTCGACGAAGGAGTACCGAGCGTTCAATCGCCGGCGCGCGATTCGCTGCTGGCTCCTGCCGTACCTGCGATCGCGATTACACGCACAGCAGTTCCACCCGCTGCTCGCATACCTGTTCACCGAGTGGAAGTGCAATCTCGATTGCCACTACTGCTGGGCGCACCACAATCAGACGCGCGGCATGACGGAGGACGTGGCGCGGAACGCGATTGACTGGCTGCACGAAACCGGCTGCAGGGTGCTCGCCATCATGGGCGGCGAGCCGCTGCTCCGGCCGAAGTTCATTCAGAAGGTCGTCGCCTACGCGACGGGCCGCGGCTTCTTCGTGTACCTGCCGACGAACGGACGTCTGATGTGGCCGTGGGTGATCGACAGGATCGGCGTCGCCGGCGTGTCCACGGTGAACCTTGCGGTGGACTGTCTCGATGAGCGGCCGGGATTGCCGAAAGCGCTGAATCCCGTTCGCGCGCACTTCGACTACCTGGTGAAGATGCAATACAAGTACGGATACACCGTCTTCCTCAACATCAACGTTACGCGGCAGAACCTGACGGACGTGAAGGTCCTGACCGAGATCGCGCACGACGCGAACGTCGCGACCGACTACCACCTGAACGAGGCGCCGATGACGGATCAGCAGCACTTCGCGCGCGCGGACGACAACGGGACCTACATCCGGCCCGAAGACTGGCCGGCGGTGGACGATCTGCTCGATTCTCTCGCGGAACTGAGCCAGCGGGGCTACCGCATGGTCAACTCGCGCCAGCACTTCGCTGACATGAAGCGGTTCATGCGCGGAGAAGTGGCGCCCTGGGTGTGCCGCGCGGGGCAAAGCTCGTTGATCATCCGCACCGACGGTACGCTGGCGCCATGTTTCACGTACTACTCCGTGGCCACCGACTGGGGCGCGATCAAGAATCCGCGATTCGACACCGCGCAACTGACGACGCTCAAGAAGACGTGTACTGCGCACTGTCTGTCCACGTGCCAACACACCCTGGGATACGCGTACGACGCGGGGCATTTGGCGCGCTGGCTCGGGCGCCAGGCGCGCAACGGTTTTCGTGGCGTGACGGGCAGTTTCTGAGGCTCGACTGGCAAAACGATTAGCGAGCGGTATCCCACGGCCGTTCGAGCGCGGCGGCTGCGAGCTGACGGACGATCCCAAGCTGGCGGAATCGGCTTGAGACAATGAGACACGCTGCACGAGAGCGCACCGAAACGGAACGAAGCGCACCGAAATCCATGATCCGCTCTCTGGACCACGTTATCGGGGTTCGAATCCCTGCCTCCCAGCCAATTGACTCCAAGTCCCAAAGTTTCAACACGGCAGCTGCTTGCCGGTTCTACTCTTGTCGTGACGAAGGCGGATCGATGGGCGAACGGGGTTCCACAATCCGGCTAACACCCGAGTTTTCAATGAAATAGCCGGTTCCGATCCGAGTTCGAATCCCGGACAGGTCTTTGTCCCACATGATTCCACTTGACCACCAAGTGGAGTTCAGGCAGTCTCTCCACTATGCCTTCTAGTGGAGATGCTCCGCGCGTCGAGCTGCTGCCGGGCACGCTCGATCTCATCGTGCTGCGCACGCTGACCACCATGGGACCACAACACGCCTACGGGATCGCTGCACGGCTTGCACAGATCGCCGAACAGTCTTTCCGGCTGAATCAGGGCACGTTGTATCCAGCGTTGGTCCGCCTCGAGCAGAGGGGTTGGATCAAGGGAAGCTGGCAGACCACAGAGAACAACCGCGAAGCGAGGTACTACGTGATCACGAAAGCTGGCGCGCGCGCGCTGGCCGACCAGATCGATCGCTGGCAGCGGTCGGCCGGGTTGGTGAATCGACTCTTGGCGGACGAGGCCTAGTGATGGGAAGTCTGAGGCGATTCCTCCGGAGACTCGTCAACGTCATGCGTCCGGGCCGCGACGAAGCCGCCCTTGAACGCGAGGTCGCCTCACATGTCTTGTTGCTCGAAGACGACTACCGGCGTCGCGGCCTGTCCGCTGCCGAGGCCCGCCGCTCCGCCAGGCTCGCGCTCGGCGGTATCGAGCAGACAAAGGAGCTGCATCGGGATGCCCGAGCGTTTCGTTGGCTCGACGATGCGCGACGCGATGCAACTTATGCGGTACGTTTGCTACGACATCATCCGGTGGTTACGGTAACGGCCGGGCTGTCGCTCGCGATCGGAATCGGAATCAACGCCGCGGTGTTTTCCGTTTTCGATTGGGTGCTGCTTCGCCCGCTGCCATATCCCGCCCCCCACGAACTGATTCGCGTCTTCACCGCCGGCACGGCGCCCGTCACCGGCCCGAGTGCGCTGACGTACGACGAGTTCACGACCTTTCGACACGCGACGGCAATTCGTGAGGCCGCGGCATTCACGGTCGCCACGCGAGTGATAGCCGGCGCGGGCATCGATCCCGCCCACGTCGCGGTCGCCCGTGTCGCCGGCGACTTGTTCGCAACGCTCGGCGTCTCCCCGGACGTCGGCAGAGGGTTCACTCCGGCGGAGATGGCAGCGAGCGCACCCGTCATCGTTCTTGGACATGATCTGTGGCAGCGACGGTTCTCAGGAGACCGCTCGATTGCCGGCCGCTCGGTTTTAATCGACGGCGCGCCGCACACGGTGGTCGGTGTCATGCCTTCGCATCGTGGCTACCCGAGCGAAGCCGAGGTGTGGCGGCCGTTGATGGCGAGCGAACGCGAAGACAACGACCGCGAGCTGAGCATGATCGGGCGGCTTCGAAGCGAGACGACGGTCGAGCGCGCGGGCAGGGAGTTCGCGACGTTAGCGCAAGTCGCTGCACATGGCGCCCGGACCGCGTGGGCCGACGACGCACAGCGAACGGATATCGCCAACGTGAGCGCAGCGCTTCAGGCGCTCTTCGCTGCAGCGATGCTGACGCTGCTCATCGCCTGTGCGAACGTTGCCGCGCTGGTGGGAGCGCGCGGCGTGGACCGTGCCGGAGAGATCGCGGTCCGTGGCGCGCTCGGTGCGACCCGCGCGCGCGTGCTCGGACAGCTGATTAGTGAGAGCCTGGTTCTCGCGCTGGCGGGTGGCGCGCTGGGATTGTTGTTTGGACGGTGGGCACTGACGGTCCTCGTTGCCATGGCGCCCGTGAGTATCCCGCGGTTGGCAGAGATTTCCTTGGACAGTCGGATCCTCGGCGTCGGGATGGGCGCTACCTTGCTGACCGGCCTGGCGGTCGGCCTCGCACCTGCCCTCCGGCTCTCGCGTCTCGCCGAAGCCTCGGCACTGAACCGCGTCGGGTGGCATCGCACGACCCGACGGCCGAACGGCCGCCGCGCTCTGGTTCTTGGGCAGATCGCGATCGCCGTCGTCCTGACTACCGGCGCGGTACTGCTCACCCGCAGCTTGAAACACCTCGTCACGCTCGACAATGGATTCGCTGCGGATCAACTCGTCGCCGTCGACTTGTACTTGCGCGGAGCATTCAACGGGGACGCACGACAGTTGTTTCGCGAGCTGGTTGCGACGAGCGAGGCTATTCCGGGCGTCCAGACCGTCGCCGTGTCGATGCGACTGCCCACGCAGGTGACTGGGCTGCGTGCGCCGGTGCGCGTGCTGGGTGAACGCGAGCTCAATTCACCTGCCACCTTACGGCCTGTCAGTCCCACCTACTTCGACACTGCAGGGATTCCGATAACCGCTGGCCGTCGGTTCAGCAACACGGATACCGAGCGCGCGCCCCGTGTGGGCATCGTCAACAGGACTTTCGTGCGAGACCTGCTCGGTGGACGTCAGCCCCTGGGCGCGCGTCTTACGACGCCTCTCATTAATGACGCAGTGTCTATTGTCGGCGTTGTGGGCGATGTCACGCCGCGCGGCGAACCCGATCGTCCCGCGTTGTATGTGCCGGTCGATCAACTCTCCATAGGGAGCGGATACTTGATCGTTCGCGCCCAGCATGATCCGCGCTCGATCATTCCGGCGCTGACGACTCGCCTTCGCACGGCAGTGCCGGGCTTGGCCGTGGACCGGATGCGTCGCGTGGCGGAGGAGTTGGAAGAAAGCCGGGCGGTGACTCGCTTCAGCACGCAGGTTGCGGCGACGTTTGCGGGGTTGGCGTTGCTGCTCTCGATGATTGGCGTCTATGGCCTCACGTCAGCTGACGTGTCCACGCGGTGGCGCGAGCTCGCGGTCAGACTGGCCTTGGGGGCCTCCCGGCGAGAGGCGGTGTGGACAGTGATGCGGCCGTGCGCTGCCATCCTCGGAGCTGGATCCGCACTCGGCTTCCTTGGAGCCGTGAGCGTGGGGCCAGCACTGACGTCGCTGCTGCATGGCGTGGGCCCCGCCGATTGGTTCACGCTCACGATCGCGCCAGTCCTCCTGGGTGCGATCGGGATGCTGGCTGCTGTGCTGGCAGCGACGCGCGTACTACGAGCCGATCCGGCGGCAACCTTGCGGAGCGAATAGCTGGTTTCGGGGTCGCTCCACAGGACACATGCCGCCGCAGCCACGGGGACCGACGTTCACGCCGCGGCGCGGATGAACCAGTTGCGGAAATCGTCCCTAACACCCAGCCACACTCGCAAGTAGCTAGTCCTTTACGACTTCCAGCGAGTTTTGACCCGGTGAACGTCGGAGGCATCTGATTGTCACATTCGACTGTCGTGTGACAATTTTTCTCGCGTGCATCCTCGGCGCGCGTTCCTGCTCACGTTCCAGACCTCGTTTCGCTCGAAAGCAGCGCTCAAACGTCTTCGACTTTGTCCATAGATAAGTATCAGTCTGGCCCGGCAGGGCAAACGGTCGAGCCAAGACGCTTCCATCGCTGGAAATCAGCGGCGGCTAATTTCTTGGTTTAAGGCTGCGTGAGGTCGAGGAGCGAGGTGATCTTGGGAAGCCCGATCCCGAACTTGATCGGAAGATCGACGAGCCCTCTGACCTCGAACGGAGGGGCGGCGAGATCAATTGCTCGATATCCGCCGCTCCGGACATCCTGGTTTCCGCTGCCGCGGTCATTCGTGAGAATGACCCATTTGTACTTACCCTTCCTTAGGTTGTTCTTGATGAACTTGTGAACCAACTCGTTGGAGAGATGCTGCAGCACGTCCTTGGATATGAGCAGGTCCGCGGCGGGGAGTTCCTCCGTAATGTCGCCCACCTGAAACTTGATGTTGCCTTTCTCGTGTTTCTTGCGGACGGCCTCGATGACATCTGACGCAATGTCGATCCCGACGTAGCTCGCGTGGCCCCAGTCCATCGCGCTCGAGAAGGTCCAGTCCCCGCAGCCGGCATCGACGACCGACTTGACGGCATGCTTCTTTATGAAGTCTTCGACGTAGCCGCGATACTCCCGCGTAATCTCCAGGGTCGATCCCGAGCCGCTGACTCCCTTGCCTGTGACATCCTTGCCCCAGACTCCTTCCGCATAGATACGATTGAAGGTATGAGTCAACGACAGCCGCTGGTTGACGACCGTGATCGCGAGGTAGCAAACCCCCAGCACAGCGGCTAGGGCGGCGGCGATCGGAAGGCGTCTCTTCATTAGGACGACGATACTTTAAGCGCAATGGGATTAGTGGAGGCGGCGAGAGTCGTGAAAAGTAAGTTCGGCAGGCAAAGCCTGCCTGGGTGAAGCTTGCGGCGCCAGCCGCAAGCAAATCTGGAGGCGGCGGGAGTCGAACCCTAATAAGCACTTTCTTGCAAGCTAGTGATGGCGCGCGACTTTTGGCACAAGCGATTCGCCCTCCGCTACTTGCGCGAGATCGCGGTCTCCTCCTTCGTGCTCTCCACAGGCTCACTTCGATCTCGCCGCTCTCGGCGCTATTCTGACGCGCTGATTTTCATGGTGTTTCGCGGGCCGCAGGCCCAGGTTAACCAGTTGCGGAAATCGTCGGACCACTGCCGCCTTTACTAATTGCGAGTTGGACAGGGTCAAGTTCCTGCACCGTGAGTGGTGCCCCAAGGTTTGGGCCTAGGCAGTTGGAAATTGGGAGTTGCAACGGAATCGGGTCACACATAAGAATTTCCGTTGCGGCGGCGCCTGATGGACTCGTACCAGATCGGCGTCGGGCTGGACATCTGGCTGCGCCGTGAACGGACTAGGGGAACATCAATGACACCCTCGGATGGCGCATCGATCGCTTCGAAGACGCTGCTCGGTTTGATCCAGGCGATTCCCGCCGACCAGACGGCGGTGATCGCGCCGGACCAGAACGTTCGAATCACGTACGGCGGATTGCGCAAGCAGATCCAGGCCGTGGCGGAAGCGCTGGCGGCGTCCGGCGTGACCCGTGGCGACCGCGTCGGCATGGCGCTCCCCAACGGCCTGCCTAACATCGTGACATTTCTCGCCGCGTCGCTCGCCGGAACGGCGGCGCCACTTAACCCCGCGTACAAGGAAGACGAGTTCCGCTTCTATCTTGACGACACCAACGCCAAGGTGCTGCTCCTTCCGTCCGAAGGCCTCGACGAGGCGCGCGCGGCGGCTGGCGACATTCCAATCCTGACTGTGGACATGGACGCCACGGGCACGGTGAGCCTGCGCGGCGTCACCGGGCGAAAGCCCGTCGCCTCCCCAAATTCAGACGACGTCGCGCTGATCCTGCACACGAGTGGGAGCACCGGCCGGCCGAAGCGCGTCCCGTTGAGCCATGCAAACCTGTCGATCTCGGCCGCCAACGTGGCGCGCAGCTATATGTTGTCGTCGAGCGATGTGTCGCTCTGCGTGATGCCGCTCTTTCACGTGCACGGGCTCGTGGCGTCGACGCTGGCCACACTGGCGACGGGTGGGACCGTCGTCGTGCCGACGAAGTTCAGCCCACTCTCGTTCTGGCAAATCGCAAAGGAACACAGCGCCACGTGGTACTCCGCTGTGCCAACGATTCACCAGCTGCTCCTCGCGCGCGTGAAGAAGGATGCGCCGCGGCCGGCGGGCGCCGAGAAGCTTCGCTTCATCCGCTCGTGCAGCGCATCGCTCCCGCCGCAGGTCATGCACGACCTCGAGGCGGCGTTCGGCGCGCCGGTGCTTGAAGCCTACGGCATGACCGAGGCCGCGCATCAGATGGCGTCGAATCCGCTGCCACCGGCCGCACGCATTCCTGGCTCGGTCGGCCGCGGAACGGACGTGCAGATCAGCATCATGGATGCCGAGGCCAGGCATCTTCCGAGCGGCGAGCGAGGCGAGGTGGTCATCAAGGGACCCAACGTGGTCCGCGGATACGAGAACAACCCCGAGGCCAACGCCTCGTCCTTCGTCGATGGCTGGTTCCGGACCGGCGATCAGGGAGTCCTCGACGAGAACGGCTACCTCACGCTGACCGGACGCCTGAAGGAGATGATCAATCGCGGTGGCGAGAAGATCTCTCCGCGCGAGATCGACGAGGTGCTGCTCGCGCACCCCAAGGTGGCCGAGGCGGTCGCCTTCGGCGTGCCGCACACGGCATGGGGTGAAGAGGTCGCGGCGGCGGTCACTCTGAACGGTGATGCCACCGAGGCCGAGCTGCTCGCCTACTGCAAGGAGCGTCTAGCCGACTTCAAGCGTCCCAAACAGATCCACATCACGACCGCCATCCCGCGCACCGCGACCGGCAAGATTCAGCGCCGCATCGTCGCGCAGGCATTCGCGCCCCAGACGTCATGAGAATCGTCATCGCGGGGGCGGGCGCGGTCGGCGGATACATCGGGGCCCGCCTGGCCAGGGCCGGCGCCGAGGTCGTGCTGTTCGCGCGGGGTCCGCACCTGCAGGCGATGCAGACGCGCGGACTGCGCGTCACCAGCGACGAAGGCGACTTCGAGGTCCGGCCGCAGGTCACCGGCGATCTGACGACGATCGGCAAGGCCGACGTCGTCTTCCTGGGCGTCAAGGCGCACGGTCTGACTGCACTGGCGCCGACGCTGCGGCCTCTATTCGGTCCCGACACGTCCGTCGTCAGCACACAGAACGGAATCCCGTGGTGGTACTTTCAGAACTACGGCGGTGAGCTGGACGGGCTGCGTCTCGAGCGCGTCGATCCGGGTGGTGTCATCGCGGCCTCGATCGAGCCGCGGCGCGTGATCGGATCGCTCGCCTACTTTGCGACCGACGTCGCCGAGCCAGGCGTGATCCATCACACTGAGGGCAATCGCATCAGCTTCGGCGAGCCCGACGGCAGCAAGTCGAGCCGGGCCAGGGCGATTGCCGAGACCCTGATCGCGGCTGGTTTCCGCTGTCCGGTCACCGCGCGGTTCCGCCACGAGATCTGGGTGAAGCTGCTCGGCAACGTCGCGTTCAATCCGATCAGCGCACTGACCGGCGGTACGCTCGAGGAGCTGGCCCGCCACCCAGATACGGCGACGGTCGTGCGCGAGATCATGACCGAAACCGAGGCGGTCGCCGGAAAGCTGGGCATCGAGATGCCGATCTCGATCGACCAGCGCATGGCCGGGGCGGAAAGGGTCGGCGCGCACAAGACGTCGATGCTGCAGGATCTCGAGGCCGGCCGGCCACTGGAGCTCGAAGCGGTCGTCGGCGCCATCATCGAGCTGGGCGATCGGCTCGGCGTGCCGATGCCGGCGACGCGCGCCGTGTATGCGTGCGCGAAGATGTCGGACGAGAAAAGACAGCGTCTCAGGCAAGACTCGAAACTCAAGGCTCAAGCGGTATGAGCATCAACAACCGGTGGTTCCAGCTCGGTGCGTCGCTCATCGCGATGATCATGATCGCGAACCTGCAGTACGCGTGGACGCTCTTCGTCGGTCCCCTGCAGAAAGGCACGGGCTGGAAGCTCTCCGACATCCAGTTCGCGTTCACGCTGTTCATCCTCTTCCAGACCTGGGTGCAGCCGCTCGATGGCTGGCTGATCGATCGTCTCGGCCCACGCGGGTTCATCACCGTGGCGGGCGTCCTATGCGGCCTCGGCTGGGCGGGACTGGGCTATGCGGACTCCCTCCCGATGCTCTACGTGCTCTACTGCCTGGCCGGCACCGGCGCGGCGTTCGTCTACAGCGGCTCGATCGGAGCGGCGTTGAAGTGGTTCAAGGAGCGGCGCGGGCTCGCCTCCGGCATCATGGCGGCGGGCTTCGGCGGCGGCACAGCGCTGTTCATTCCCTTCATCCAGTCGATGATCAGCGACAAGGGCTACCGGTCTACGTTCGTCGCGACCGGCATTCTGCAGGGGGTCGTCATCGCTGTCGCTGCGCAGTTCCTGAGGCACCCGCCCGCGGCGCCGGCTCCCGCCAAGACTGAGAGCAAGGCCGCGGCGACCGTCGAGAAGAAACAGTTCACCACGATGGACGTGCTGCGGACGCCGCAGTTCTACGTGCTGTACGTCGCATTCGTGTTGATGGCCACCGGCGGGCTGCTGGTGACGGCCAACGCCGGACCGATGGCCAAGTCGTGGGGCTTTTCGATCACGCTCGCGGCAACGTTGAGCCCACTGGCCAACGGCGCGGCGCGCATCCTCTGGGGCTGGGCCTCCGATCGGCTTGGACGCGAGAACACGATGATCGTCACGTTCGTGCTGCAGGCGCTCTGTCTCGTAGCCGTCGCCACGCTTGGGCAACTCTCCAGCGCGTGGTTCGCGGCGACCCTGGTCGCCGTCTACTTCACTTGGGGCCAGATCTATTCGTTGTTCCCGTCCACCTCCGCCGACTACTTCGGTGCCAAGCACGCGACCTCGAACTACGCGGTGCTGTACACGGCAAAGGGCGTCGCCTCGATCATCGGCGGGTATGCGGCTGCCCTGCTCTACGAGCAGTCAGGCAGCTGGGCGATGGGCTTCTACGGGAGCGCCGTGATGGCGCTGGTTGCGGCCGTGCTCGCCTACGGGCTTCGCACCTCGCAGGCGACGGCGAGGGCCAAGGCCGCCAAGATTCCGGTACCTGCGTGATCGATATCCACGCGCTCGGGTTGGAGCTGACGGCTGCGTACGCCGAGCGTCGAACACTTTCCACTCCACCCTCTCGCGACGGACTCGATCTGTCGACGGCGTATGCGGTCGAGCGCGAGCTCGTGCAAATGCGGCGCTCGGAAGGTCACGAGACCGTCGGCGTCAAGGTTGGCTACGCCAACAAGGCGATGTGGCGCGTGCTCAAGCTCGATACGCTCGTTTGGGCACACATGTACGACCACACGGTGCGTTACGCCGACGCGAACGTGGCCACGCTCTCGCTCGCGCACACGATCTCGCCCAAGATCGAGCCGGAGATCGTGTTCAAGATGAAGGCGCCGCCCGGCGCGGGCATCACGGAGGCGGCCGCCGCGCTCGAGGCCGTCGAGTGGCTCGCGCTCGGATTCGAGATCATCGACTGTCCTTACGCCGACTGGAAGTATCAGCCCGCCGACTTCGTCGCCGCTTATGGCCTGCACGCTGCGCTCATCGTCGGCGAGCCCCGTCCGGTCGCGGCGGCGAGCATCTCCGAGCTCGTCGAACAGCTGCCGAACTTCAAGGTCCGGCTCTCAAAGGACGGACAGCTGGTCGAGGAAGGCTCGGGCCGCAACTCGCTTCGCAGTCCCGCGCTGTGTCTCGCCGAGCTCGCGTCGGCCATGGCGAAGCAGGATGGCGCTGAGCCGCTGGCCGCGGGCGATCTGGTCAGCTCCGGCACGCTGACCGAATCGACGCCGATTCAGCCAGGCGCGACATGGACCGCATCGGCCGAGGGCATCGATCTGTCCACCTTGACACTGATGCTCGTCTGACGCTGCCACGCGGTGGGGATTCCATCGCACGCGCGCGGCGCATGGCTTGTGACATCATCGATAGCTATGCCATCGCAACCTCTCCAGATCAGAGGCACGCTCGAGACCAGCTATCCCGACGTCCTCACGTCCGAGGCGCTCTCCGCACTCGCGGCGCTGGCGCCACTCGACGCCGAACGCAAGGCGGTGATGAAGGCGCGCATCGCCCGGCGTGCAGCGCGCGTGCGCGATCGACAGCGCATGGCGTTCCTCGATCCGCAGTCGGTCATCCCGCGCACGCAGATCAAAGTGCAGGACGCCAGGGAGGGCAAGTTCATCGGCAGCGAGATCCCCGGCGATCTCCGCCGACAGTGGATTCAGGGTACCGGCCCGGCAGCCCGGCCAGGCGCGACGGTCGAAACGGCTCTGCGCAACATCGCCTACGCGCTGCTCTCGGGCGCCGACGGCTGGATGTTCGATGGCGAGGATGCGCTCGGCCAGGTCTCCTCGATGTCGCTCGACAACCAGCGCAACCTGAAACTGGCCATCCACCGCGACCCCGTCTTCCTCAAGGTCACCGAGCAGATTGCCGGAGAGGTGAACACCTGGGCGAAGGGGTTCTTCGGGCGCGAGACCATCGCCGACTGGCGGACGCAGCTCGACTTCACCACGAAGATGTTCCGGGTCCGCGGACTGCACCTCGACGACCGGCACGTGCGGCACACCACCGGCGAGAGCTTCTCCGCGTCGATCGTCGATCTCACGCTGTACGTGGTGAACAACTACCAGCAGCTTCGACACGCGGGGTCGTCGATCGTCGTCTACCTGCCGAAGATTCAGACCGCGGAAGAGGCGGCGCTGTGGAACGACATGCTCTCAACGCTCGAACGGCATCTGGGTCTGGCGGTCGGCACGATCAAGGTCTACGTGCTGGTCGAACAGATCGAAGCATGCTTCCAGCTGATGGAGATTCGCGCCGCGCTCGGTCCGCACTTCGTAGGCTTCAATACCGGCCGCTGGGACTACATCAACAGCGTGTCGGACGCGATGGCCTGGGATCCGTCGTTCGTCAATCCGAACATCGACGCCATCACGATGACCTACGGCTACATGCGGATTTACGAGGACCGAGTGCGCCGCGCCGTGAACACGACGGACGCGAAGGGTCAGTATGCGCTGTGGCAAGGCGGCATGGAGCCCAACATCCCGGTCGGCTCGGAAGCCGGCGTCACCAGTGCGATGAAGCGCGCGGTCGCCGGCGGCGAGCGCGAACAGCGCGAAGGCGCCAGCGGCAAGTGGGTTGCCCACTGGAAAATGGTCCACATCGTCAGGCCGGTATGGGAGAAGGCTGGCGACGAGAATCAGCTCGGTCGGCAGTTCCCGCCGCTCACCTACGGCGGCGCAGACGCGGATGCCCTGATACTCCTCGAGGACGCGCCGCGTACGATCCGCGGCGCCCGCGACCTGCTCAGCGTCGCGCTCCAGTACGGCAACGCGTTCCTGCAGGGGTTGCAGGCCGCAGCGCTGAAGCCCGCCGCCTTCTTCGGCAACGACGATGTGCTGTATCTAATGGAGGACATGGCCACCGGCGAGATCCGTTTGAGCATCCTGTGGGAATGGCTCCACAAAGGCGCGTCGCTGACCGCAGATGACGAGGTCGGCGTGAAAGCGGGCGACACGTTCACGAAGGAGTTGTTCGAGACGCTGCTCGCGCAGGAGTACGACAAGCTGCAGCGCGCCGGCAATCGCGACGTGTACGACGTCTCGAAGCGCACGACGCTGCCCATCGCCCGCGAGATCGTGCAGGCCTACGTCACAGACGATGTGAAGCTGCCGTGGTACATCGACTTGCTGAACATCAATCTGAACAACACCGACTTGAACGAGTCCAGGCGGCGAATCCGGATGCTGGCGGACGCGTTCCGGAGGGACGGAACGCGCATCACCGGGAACCTGGATTTCACGAGAGCGTCCGCTCCCACTCAATAGGATCTCGGGCTTCGACATCGCGCACGCCGAGCTCGCGCAGCACGTCGATCACCGTCTGACGGCGAACCATCGACGCCGTCAGGATGTGCGCGATCACGCTGCCGAAGGTGAAGCTGACCGGCGGCGTGCAGAGCGCGTCGACGAAGGCGTCGTCCCACTCGTTGCGATCGCCGATGCGCCGGACCAGCGCGGTGAACTGAGGCTGAATGGCGG